>NZ_CAVKWG010000031.1:0-30244 GCF_963660155.1 Paratractidigestivibacter sp.
TGCCGGGCAGGGCGACGGCGTGACTCTCCCTACCCACACGAACTCACGAAGCCTCGAAAATCTCCTCGAATCGAGGGTTATGCGCGATGGCTCTCAAACTGGGGACGCAAAACCCTTCAAATGGCCCGAGACAACCCCCATTACCGACCAGTAAGGACCGTCCGCTGCCAGAAAATGGAGGTTGACGGTCGATCTTCGCGTTCCTCGCGAGTATGCCACACGACGCGCCTCACGAAACCGCAGGTAGGGGCCTCGTCAAAAACCTGGCTATTTCGCCGTCGCTTGTAAAACGACCGTCAACTTCGATTTTGTGACACCCGTGCCGGGCCCAGGCCCTTGGGCCGTACAGGCAACGCGGGCTCTGCCGGGCCGAAAGCCGAGCTGCCGCCCATTCGCCTTGCTAAACAAGCGGCAGGTAGGCGTGCAAATAGCGATGATAGCCGTCGGCGCCGTGCGCTCGGGCCACGAGATCGGCGCAGATCTCGTGGCGGGGCTCGAGCCCGCGCGAACGGGCCTCGTCAAGCAGCCCCTCGAAGAGCGAGAGCCCCACGTTCCATCGCTCGCCGGCGTCGACCCACGTGGAGAGCGCCGTCGCGGCTTCGATGCGCACGATCCACTCGGCCTCGGGCGCCCCCAGCGCCCGGTACGTCGCCGGCGTGCACGCGTAGCCCCAGAAGAAGTGGTCGCGGCCTGCTTCGGGAAACCACAGCAGCGGCTCCGATACCGAGAAGTGCGCGTTGGAGAACGCCACTGCCTCGGCGCCGACTCCCTCCCGGAAGCCGTGATCCTCGCGGATGGGCACGTAGACACGGCCCGCGAAGTCGATGAGCTCGAAGAGCCCGAGTGAGCGCTCGGCGCGGCGCATCTCGGCCGCGCGGGTGCGCAAACACGTGAGCTCGAGTTCCTTGCGGCGAATCTCGTCCACGACCTCCTCGCTTCGCCGCTCGACGCGCGCGCAGAGGTCGTCCATCGTGTCGCTCTTCAAGATCTCGAGCACCTCGGCCAGCGAGAAGCCCATGGCCTGGTACTGCTTGCAGTCCCACAGCAGGTTGACCTGCCAATCGTCGTAGTAGCGATAGCCGTTTTGCGGGTCGACCTCGGGTTCGATAATACCCTTCTGCTCGTAAAAGCGCAGCGTGTCGCGGCTGATGCCGAGCTTTTCCCTCATTTCCTTCTGCGTGCAGCGCATGTTCCCTCCTTACGGCGCAACGTCGCAAAATTGCCCCTTGACCGGGGTGTAGCCCCCAACTTGAGCATATCTGCATTGTAGGGCAGGGGAGGGCCTTGCCGTGTTTAGGGAGAGGACGTATATGCTCGATAAATCTTGGACGGGGAAGATCATCAACTTTCTTATCAACGTGTTTTTGGGAATCGTACTGGTGCTGGTGGGTCTTCTGCTGTCGGGTAACCTTACGCCGCTGATGTTTGCCCAGAGCTTCATCGTAAGCATGGGCGTGGGCTACCTTATCTGCGATTTCATTCCCGCCCCCATGTGGGGCCAGAAACTGGTGGCTGCGCTGGGCATTAAAAACGCCCTTCTCGGCCATCTGATATCTAGCGCTGTGGGCGCCGTGGTGCTAATTACCTGCATCAGCTTCTTTTGCCAATTCGTTGCTGTGGGTGACCTGCTGTTTGTGGTGTGGCCTCATGCGCTGCCTTACCTCATCGCCAGCGGCTACGTGGTGATCGTGATATTCATGCCTATCTGCCAGAAGATCGCCCTGGCGCTTACCGAGTAGGCGGTTTCACGGGTGGGGAAGCGGCTCCCGCGAGTTGTTTGCGACCGGCTTGACCTGGGGGCTGCCCCCACCTTGAACATATCCAACCGGGTAATGGATCGTGCGCCGGGAGGGGCCCGCGCGCGGCATGGCAAAGGAGAGAAACATGAAATTCGACACGCTGTTCAGCCCGTTCAGCATCGGTAACTGCGAGATCCCGAACCGCCTCGTGGTCCCGGCCATGGTCACCAACTACTGCAACGACGAGGGCACCATCACCGGGCGCTACCTCAAGTACATGGAGGAGAAGGCCAAGGGCGGCTGGGGCCTGCTCATCACCGAGGACTATTGCGTGCAGAAGGGCCGCAAGGGCTACACGCGCATCCCGGGCCTTTGGAACGACGACCAGGTCGCGGGCAACGTCGAGCTCTGCGACGCCGTCCACGCCCACGGCTCCAAGATCTTCTGCCAGATGTATCACCCGGGCCGCCAGGTCATGCCGCAGGCGAGCTGCGGCCTGCAGGTCCTCGCCCCCAGCTCCACCACCTGCCCGGCCTGCCAGAGCCTCGCGCAGGAGATGAGCGTCGACGAGATCCACCAGCTCGTGGCCGACTTCGGCGCCGCCGCCGGCCGCGCCAAGAAGGCCGGCTTCGACGGCGTCGAGCTCCACTGCGCCCACGGCTACCTGCTGGCCGAGTTCCTCTCGCCGGCCGTGAACCGTCGCGTGGACTGCTACGGCGGCTGCTTCGAGAACCGCGTCCGCATCGTCGACGAGATCCTCGCCGCCATGCGCGAGAACTGCGGCGACGACTTCCCGATCATCGCCCGCATCAACACCGACGACCTCGTGCCGGGCGGCCGCACCATCGCCGAGAGCATCGTGCTCGCCCGTCACATGGAGGCCGTGGGCTTCGACGGCATCAACGCCTCCAACGGCATGTACGCCAGCCGCGCGAACGACCAGGTCATCGCCCCGATGTTCTCCGACCACGCGCTCAACATGGACCGCGTCGAGAAGATCAAGGAGGCCGTGAGCATCCCGGTCATCCTCTCCAACCGCGTGAACGACCCCGCGATGGCCGACGCCCTGCTCGAGATGGGCGTGGCCGACGCCGTGGCCATGGGCCGCGGCTCGCTTTCCGATCCCTACCTGCCCGCGAAGGCCAAGACCGGCCGCACCTGCGACATCCGCCAGTGCATCGGGTGCCTGCAAGGCTGCGAGTTCTCCCTCTATGTCGACGAGAACATCACCTGCCTCGTGAACCCGCGCGTCGGCCGCGAGTGCGAGAACGACATGGCGCCCGTCGCCGAGCCCAAGAAGGTCATGGTCATCGGCGGCGGCCCCGCCGGCCTCACTGCTGCCGAGACCGCGGCCAAGCGCGGCCACAAGGTCGAGGTCTTCGAGGCGCAGGAGTCGCTCGGCGGCCAGTTCCGTTCCGCCGCCTACCCTGTGGGCAAGGGCGAGCTCTCCAACTACGTGAGCACCCTGCGCGAGAGCCTCGAGCAGCTTGAGGTGCCCATGCACCTGAACGCCGAGGTCGACGAGGCCGCCATCGAGGCCTTCGCGCCCGACGCCGTGGTCATCGCCACCGGCGCCAAGCCGCTGGCACTTCCCATCGAGGGCCTGGAGAACGCTGTCTATGCCGAGGACGTGCTTCTTGGCAAGGTCGCCGTCAAGCCCGGCCCCGTGGTGGTCTGCGGCGGCGGCGAGGTCGGTGCCGAGACGGCCGACTTCGTGGCCCAGTACCGCGACGACGTCACCGTGGTGGAGATGCGCGGCGCCCTCTGCCTGGACATGATGCCCATCACCCGCGAGTCCTTTATGGACATGATGGCCGCGAGCGGCGTGAAGTCCGTGGTCAACGCCACCGTTCAGCGCGTGGAGACCGGCGTCGAGGTCGACGGTGCCGTGGCGAGCTGGTCTGGTGCTGCCGAGCAGGGCGACAACATGGGCTTCGGCGTCGTCTACAAGGATGATGAGGGCGCTGAGCACATGCTGCCCGCCGCCACCGTCATCTCGGCCTTCGGCTACAAGGCGTACAACCCGCTCGAGGAGGCCGCGCGCAAGCACTGCGATAACGTGCAGGTCGTCGGCTGCGCCGTCAAGGCCGGCAACGCCCTCGTCGCCAGCCGCGAGGGCTACGAGGCCGGGCTCGCCATCTAGCAGGGTAGGGCCTGCGCTGCCGGCCGTGCCTCGTGTTCGGCGGCCCGCGCTCTTGCCATGCCGCGGGTCGCTGAACGCCCCAACCTCTCCGGAATACCCCCAGCTACGCCCTGCCGTCCCTCCCGGCGGGGCGTTTCTCTTGCCGCGTCGCGACGCGAGCCCCGGATTCGCGCCATCCAGTAACGGGCGGCGGCCGAGAGCCCCGAATCGGCGCCATCCAGTAGCGGATAATTGCTGGATGGCGCAAAATCGGGGCGCGAGGGCCGCGGCAATTGCTGGATGGCGCGAAATCGGGGCGCGAGGGCCGCGGCAATTGCTTGCGGTTTGGGGACAGCCCCCTTTTTGCACACGAAACGCGGCTTCGAGTAATTCGCTCAATGGGTCGGCGGCGAGGCTGTAGCCTTCGTTTGTGTGCAAAAAGGGGACTGTCCCCAAACCGCAGGCCGGTCGCTTCGGCGTACAATCAACAGGTTATGACTGCCATCCATCCGTCATGAGGAGAGCTCCAGTGGCAAACATCACCAAGCCGTCGTTCTACATCACGACCCCCATCTACTACGTCAACGCCGCCCCCCACCTGGGCACCGCCTACTGCACCATGCTCTGCGACGTCCAGGCCCGCTACCGTCGCGCCGCCGGCTACGACGTCAAGTTCCTGACCGGCATGGACGAGCACGGCGAGAAGGTCGCCGAGGCCGCCGCCGACCACGGCTTCGACACCCCGCAGGCCTGGTGCGACTCGCAGGCCCCGCTTTTCCGCGACCTCTGGGAGAAGATCGAGATCTCCAACGACGACTTCATCCGCACCACCGAGCCCCGCCAGCACCACGCCGTCCAGTACCTCTGGGACCGCATGAACGAGTCCGGCTACCTGTATAAGGGCAGCTACGACGGTTGGTACTGTGTCCCCGAGGAGACCTACTTCACCGAGAACCAGGTCAAGAAGTCCGACGAGGAGCACGAGACCCAGGGCCAGCACCTGTGCCCCGACTGCGGCCGTCCGCTGGAGCGCGTCCAGGAGGAGTCCTACTTCTTCAAGCTCTCCGCCTTCCAGGACAAGCTGCTTGCCTTCTATGACGAGCACCCCGACTTCGTCCAGCCCGACTTCCGCATGAACGAGGTGCGCACCTTCGTCGAGGGCGGTCTCACCGACCTGTCCGTCTCCCGCACGAGCTTTGACTGGGGCATCCCCGTGCCCTTCGACGACGGCCACGTGACCTACGTCTGGTTCGACGCGCTTCTCAACTACATGACCGCCGTGGGCTACAGCCTGGACGACGAGGCCTCCCGCGCCGAGTTCGCCAAGCGCTGGCCCGCCCAGTACCACGTGGTGGGCAAGGATATCATCCGCTTCCACTGCGTCATCTGGCCGGCCATGCTCATGGCCATCGGCGAGGCCCTGCCCGAGCACGTCTTTGCCCACGGCTTCCTCACCGTGCGCAACTCCGAGACCGGCGAGGCCGAGAAGATGTCCAAGTCCCGCGGCAACGCCATCGCGCCGCAGGATGTCATCGACCTCATGGGCGTCGAGGGCTACCGCTACTACTTCATGACCGACGTGTCTCACGGCAAGGACTCCGCCATCAGCTTCGACCGCATGGAGCAGGTCTACAACGCCGACCTGGCAAACAGCTGGGGCAACCTGGTCTCCCGCTCGCTCAACATGAGCGCCAAGTACTTCGACGGCAAGACCCCGGCGCTGGCCGACGGCTGGGCCGAGAAGGACAACCCGCTGCGCGAGATCGCCCAGGGCATCGAGGCGCGCTACGCCGCCTGCATGGACGTCATGGACTACGCGGGCGCCAAGGACGTGGTGATGGAGCTCGTCCACGCCGCCAACCACTACATCGAGGACACCGCGCCCTGGGCCGTGGCCAAGGACGAGGCCCGCGCCGAGGAGCTGCGTGACATCATCGTGAACCTGCTGGAGTCCATCCGCATCAGCGCGCACCTCTTTGCGCCCTTCATGCCCGAGACCTCGGCCGAGGTCTTCCGCCGCATGTCGCTTGAGGGCGAGGAGACAACCGACGACCTCGCCGCCGTCTGCGAGTGGGGCGGCCTTGCGGGAGACGTCCCCGTGACCAAGGGCGACGCCCTCTTCCCGCGCCTGGCCGCGGACAAGAAGTAGTCGAGAAGCCCTTCTCGCTGCGAACCCAAAGCAATGAGGCCCCGGCCAAGCGACCAGGGCCTTTTCCTTTGGTGACGCTTCGTCGCCTGGCGAAGGTGGCGCGGCAAGCGCCTAGCGCAGCATGTACTGCCCAAGCTCCTTGCGGCCGCGAATGTGCAGCTTCTCGTAGGCGTGCGTCAGGTGGTACTTGATGGTGTTCTCGCTGACGCCCAGAAGCTGCGCGACCTCATGGTTGGTCCAGCCACGGTTGATGAGCATGGCCACGGAGAACTCCGTGGTGGTGAGGTTGTCGGCCACGTCCTTCTCGGTGATGGGCCCGTGCAAGCGACGCCAGCCGCTGCTGAAGCGGTGGGTGATGTCGATCGCGCGCCGGTAGTCCTCGGGGTAGTCGCGCTTGAGGCACGCCTCGATAAGTCCGCTGAGAAGCCCGTGATGCTCGCCGAAGCCCTCGATAAGGCCGTCGGGCAGGGCGATCTGGCGCGTGCGCATGAACACGGACTTGGCCTCGTCGATGCGCTTGAGCGCCATGAGGTCGATGGACTCCATGATGCCCAGGTAGATGCCGGGAATCACGTAGGCAAAGCCCGCCATGGCCTGCGCGCCGTGAATGATGCCGACCGAGCGCTCGTAGTTGCCGTCCAGGTGGTGGCGGTGTGCCGGCATGTGGCAGGTGCACAGGCGCAGCCCCTCGGGCAGCTGGGCAAAGATGTCGCCGAGGCTTTGGGTCCGATAGGCCGAAAGGTGCAGCAGCGTGGAGGGCACGCACGCGCCGAAGGCGGGGAGAAGCTCGTCCGGCGCGGCGGACTCGGCGTCGTCGATCGGGCGCTGCAGGCACTTGCGGGCAGGCGCCGTGCGGCCCAACGAGAGGCTGGCATAGGCGCTGATGAGGTTTGCCGTCACGCGCAGGGCGGGCGCGTCGGAGGTGAGGTAGGGCTTGGCGCCGCGGCCTGTGCCTGCATGGCGTGTCTCCCCAAGACGTGGCTTCACTCTAGCGGTTGGAGCGGGCGGTATGCTACCCGTTTGCGCAAGAATCAGGTAGGTGATGTGTCGGCTCTTTGCAGGGTGACGCGCAAAAGAGCCGACACATCACTGCTTGCCATCTCGGCCCCGCAGGGACTACTCCCTGCGAGGTCGCTTGCTATAATGGCCGCAATAAATCCCAAGGAAATAGGCGCCGTTCGGGCGCCGCAGAACGGACGCGCATGACCACATCCCCTTTGGCCTCGGCTACGGCGACCAGGGAGCTTCTCGAGGCCTTCGGCCTTGCCACCAAGCACCGCCTCGGCCAGAACTTCCTCATCGACAACCACATCATCGAGCGCATCTGCGGGCTCGCGCAGATCTCGCCCGACGAGCGCGTCCTTGAGGTCGGCCCCGGCATCGGCACCCTCACGCTGGCGCTTCTCCAGGAGGCCGCGCAGGTCACCTCCATCGAGGCCGACCCGGAGCTCGAGCAGGTCCTGTGGTCGCACTCCGTCGAGCACGAGAACTTCGTCTTCATCATGGGCGACGCCCTTAAGGTTGGCCCCGAGCAGGTGGCCGAGGCCACCGGCGCCGCACCCACGGTCTTTGTCGCCAACCTGCCCTACAACGTGGCGGCCACTATCATCCTGCAGTTCTTCCAGACCATGCCAGCCCTCCAGCGCGCTGTGGTCATGGTGCAGAAGGAGGTCGCCGACCGCATCAGCGCCACGCCCGGCAACAAGACCTACGGCGGCTACACGGCAAAGCTCGGCCTCTACGGTCACGTGACCGGCCGCTTCGAGGTGCCGCCGCGCTGCTTCATGCCGGCGCCGCACGTGGACTCGGCCGTCGTGCGCATCGAGCGCGGGGGAGAGCCGCTGCCGGAGGGGCTGGCCGCTGCCGACGTGACGACCGTTATCGACGCCGCCTTCGCGCAGCGCCGCAAGACCATCCGCAACTCCATGGGCGCCAACGGCTACGAGAAGGACGCGCTGGACGCGGCCTTTGCGGCCACCGGCATCAGCCCCACGGCCCGTGCGGAGACCCTTTCCACCGCCGACTTCATTCGCCTCGCCGCCGCCCTCGATCGCTGACCTGCAAAAGGGACTGTCCCTTTTGCAGGTCCTCTCAGAAAGAAGGAGCCAATGTCCGGCCTTAAAGTGCTCGACCACCTGACGCTCGCCGACGGCGAGCTTTTCCACGACTCCAAAGGCCGCCCCTGCCCGGTGCCCGTGCCGCTGGCACCTCTCGCCGATACGCACGGCCACCTGGGCAGCCTTAAGCTGCACGACCCGGCGCTCGCCCTCGCGCGCGCGGCGCTCGTGGGCGTGCGCATGCTCGTCGTGCCCATTGACCCGGCCGGCGAGTTCCCGCGCAAGTGGGGGAGCGCCACGGAGCTCCTCGACTTTCTCGACACACACGTGGAGATTGCCCATATGTGCCTCGATGAGGCTGCTGAGCAGGGCTTTGTTTCGCCGGCGTTCGAAGGTTGGGGCGTGCCGGACCTACTCGACAACGTGCATATCGTCGTGGGCAGCCACCCCTACGGCGCCGCGGACTACGACGAGGCCGCCGAGGCCCTGACCCGCGAGCTGCTGGCGAGCCCCCGCGCCGTGGGTGTCGGCGAGATCGGCCTCGACTTCGGTCCCTACAACGAGGTGGACGCGGCGGTCCAGATCGACGCCTTCCGCCGGCAGCTTCGCCTTGCCCACGAGCTTAACCTGCCGGTCGAGCTCCATATCCGCGACGCCGCGGGCGACTCCGGCTGCACGGCGCATCGCCTGGCTGCCGATATCCTGCGCGAGGAGGGTGTGCCCGCCGCCGGCTGCGACCTGCACTGCTTTACCTCGAGCGTTCATGTGATGGAGGACTTCAAGCAGCTCGGCTGCCATATTGCCTACGGCGGCGCGGCCACGTTCTCGCGCTCCGACGATATCCGCAAAGCGCTTGTCCTCACGCCCGAGCGCTACATCATTACCGAAACCGACTGCCCCTTTATGGCGCCGGTGCCCCTGCGCGGCGAGGAGTGCGAGCCGGCCATGGTCGCCTTCGTCGCCGAGCTCGTGGCGCGCGTTAGGGCCGAGGCCGGCGTCGAGACGCCCGAGAACACCTACCGCTCGCTTTGGCGCAACGCCTGCGCGCTGTTCGGCATGCCGTCAGGCGAGCCTGCCCGCGCCTGCTAAGGAGACGCCATGGCATTTATCGGCAACCTGATTTGGATCTGTATCGGGGGCTGGATGACGGCCATAGGCTGGCTTTTTGCCGGCATCATCTGCTACGTGACGATCCTCGGCATCCCGCTGGGGCATCAGTGCATGAAGATGGCGAAGCCGGCACTGTGCCCCTTCGTCGCGCAGGTGTACTAGCCTTTTTGGCGGCGCTGGGCGCCATTCGCGAGGCTCGGCACGGGCTTTCGCGCAAAAAAAACCGGGGTGGCGGCAGTTTTTCGCGTGCGATCCGAGTAGCCGAATTTCGAGCAACTTATTTACCTGCGGTTTTGTTGGTCGCAAAGTGCGGGATACTCGGACGTTCCGCAAAAAACTGCCGCCATCCCCAGTTTTTCGGCTGGCTGGCCCGAAGCGTAGTTGTACGGCCGGCCGGCGGTCCTGAGGTGCTACCATTTCCCCACTTCACACGCATTCGGCGGCAAGAGGGGGGCGCATGGCCGGTTTTCGCAAGAAGCTCGCGGACGCGGCGCTCGAGCTCATCGCCCCCACCCGTTGCGTCGGCTGCGAGATGCCGGGCGAGCTCATCTGCGACGAGTGCCGCTCCGAGCTGCCATGGATTGAGCAGCGCCGCGCCTGCCCCGTGTGCGGCGCCGCCTACGGCGACCTTACCTGCACCGGTTGCGAGGCCGACTGGGAGACCCGCTCCATGGTCTGCGCCCTCGGCTTCACCGGCGCGGCCCCTCGCATGGCGACCTGCCTCAAGGACTATCACGAGCTGCGGCTCGCTCCCGTTAACGCGGTGGCTATCCTCACCGCGCTCGAGGAGGCGAGCTTCTGGTCCGCGCTCGACGGGCGGCCCCGCTTCGATGCCGGGGCCATCGATGCCGTCTGCTTCGTCCCCGCCACCGCCGAGGCCTACGAGCGGCGCGGATACGACCACATGGAGCTCACCGCACGTGAGCTCGCGCGCATGCTCGGCTTGCCGCTCGCCGACGTGCTCGCCCGAGAAAAAGCCTCTGACCAGCGCGGGCTTGGCCGCACGGGCCGCGCGGAGAATCTAGCAGGCACCTTCCGCGTCGTGGACAACGTGGCGGGCCTGCGCCTTCTGCTCGTCGACGACGTCGTGACCACGGGCGCCACCGTGCGCGAGGCGGCGCGCGTCCTTCTTGCCCGCGGGGCCGAGCCTGTCACTGCCTGCTCGCTTGTCCGCGTCTGGTAGGGCACCCGCGCCGGACGCCCTGCCGCCTCGCGCCCGCAACTCAACGCCGCCGGCCGGTCCCGCCCGCGCAAACTCGCGCTAAGTTTCCTTTATCGCTTTACCGCAAAATCGTTGCAGCTCGCGTAAAGCCCGAGCGTTTGCGTCGCCAATCGCCTGCCTGCGTATATAATTCCATCGTCTTGCTCAGGTCTGTGGTTGCGGGACGGCTCGCCGTTCTTAGCCCAAGGTAGACGAGGCCGAAGGGGTCCACGTAAGCCCGGGCGTGCGCGTCCGAGCGATCATGGTTCGTCCTAGAAGTAAGTCGCACCGCCCGTCATACCTTATGAGGCATACGGCCTCGCGGGCGAGAGGGCTTCAAGTGGCGGGCGCCGCGGCGCCCAAAGCGAAGGCCCCGGTGCGCGAGTGTGGGGTCAAAGACCAGGTCAGCTGGGCAAGACATTGTTGGAACGGAAAGAAGAAGAGACTGGGAACCGAGCCCATGAAGCGCAACAACATCAACCGAGTCCCCAAAGCCGTCGCCGCCGGACTGCTCGCCGCGACCCTTGCCGGCTGCTCTATCGGCCCTGTGAACCTGCCGGACATCGATTTGTCCTTCATGGGTGTCGTCAAGACCTCGGTCGCCGACGCCAGGGCCTCGATCCGTGCCTCCCGCACGTCCCCCGTCGATTCCTCCGAGCTCATCGAGGCCGGCTACCTCACGGTCGGGCTTCTGCCCTCGAACACCACACCTTTGCTCTCGACCAAGACCGACGGCAGCCACGCGGGCATCGACGTCGAGTTCGCCTACGCCGTGGCCGACCAGCTCGGCCTCGACGTCGAGTTCGTGACCGTTTCGTCGGCCTCCGCCACCGGCACCCAGTGCGACGTCGTGATGGGCGTATCCAGCTCCGACGCCGCCTCCACGACCGGTGTCAGCGTCGTCGGTGCCTACGCCGAGTCCGCCGTAGGCGTCTTCGCGCGCGGCTCTGAGGGCCAGCTCGCGGCCGCCGATCTCGTCGGCAAGACGGTCGGCGTCCAGCCCGGTTCTGTCTCGGAGCGCACGCTCTCCAACACCAACCTGGACATCGTCGAGCAGACCTTCACGAGCATCAACGACTCCATGAGCGCCCTTGCTGCCGGCACCATCGACGCCGTCGTCTGCGATGCGTACGCCGGCAGCTACCTCGCCTCGGACTACCAGGGCATCGGGCTTTTGGGCACGCTCGACACCCCGGTCTCGCTCGGCGTGGCCGTGAGCAGCTCCAAGGCGGGTCTCTCGTCTGCCGTGCAGATCGCCGTCACGGCGGTTCAGGGCAACGGGCAGCTCGACGTCATCAAGTCCCGTTGGGCCAACAGCGTGGGCACTCTGACCAGTGCTTCCATGATCCAGGACATCAATGCCGCGGCCGTGACCTCCGAGGCCGGTTCTGCTGCGACGACGGCCGGCTCCGTCGCGACGACGGCGAGCGATTCCGCCGCGCAGTAGTCCGCCGACTTCTTCGTATAACGCCAAGAGGCGCCCTGTTGCCAGCGGCATCGGGGCGCCTCTTCTTGCCTCGCCCCGAAAACGCGCCGTCCAGCAACGCCGCCCCGTCCCGCGCCCCAAAAACGCGCTATCCAGTAACCGCTTATTACTGGATGCCGCCGTTTCGGGGCGCTCGCCGCCCCGCAATTACTGGATGCCGGGGATTCGGGGCGCTCGTAGCCCCGTGTCCCGCCGCATATCGCCGCGCTCGCCGACAAAGCACGCCGCCGGGCAAATTCGCCCCCGCCGCGCGCGTTGTTCCCCGTCGATTGGGGTAAGAGAAACGTAACGCGCCCGATCGGCGGCCCCGCCCCCGGGCGCGGGGACCCAACCGTTAGGAGGAACGTATGGTAGACATCAAGATCTCCGGCCGCAAGGTCACCGTTTCCGACGCCCTGCGCGATCACGTCGACGAGAAGGTCGGCAACGCCCTCAAGGTATTCGACATCTCACCGATGAGCTGCGACGTCGTCCTTCGCGTCGACAAGAACCCCTCCAACCCCGAGAGCAAGGTCTGCGAGGTCACCGTCTTTGTCCGCGACAACGTCGTGCGCGTCGTGGCCGTCTCCGACGACATGTACTCCGCCATCGACGAGGCTGCCGAGAAGGCCACCCGCCAGCTGCGCAAGTACAAGACCCGCGTCGTCGACCGCCGCCAGCACGCCCACGTCAAGCACGCCGCGCCCGTCTCCGCCGAGGACCTCGCCGCCCTCATTGAGCCCGCCGAGGGCGAGGACGAGGACGACCAGCTCGTGCGCGAGAAGGTCATCGACCTCGTGCCCATGACCGAGGAGGAGGCCCTCGTCCAGACCGACCTCATCGGACACGATTTTTATGTGTTCACCAACGCCACCACGGGTCTTATCAACGTTATCTACCACCGCAAGAACGGCGGGTACGGTATCATCAAACCCAAAATCGAGGAGAACATAGAGTAGGGAAGGCAGCTTTTGAGCGAACCCACCGCCCCCGAGGGGGACACCGAGATCAGTAATTCCAATGCCCAGGCGTCGCAGGAAGCTGCGCGCCTGGGCCGCGCTTATCACGCGCAGCCCAACGTCAACATCATCGTGGACTCCTGCGCCGACTTCTCGCCCGAGGTCGTGCGCTCGCTCGGCGTCGACGTCGTGAGCTTCTCGTTCGTTATGGACGGCGAGGAGCACACCGACGATTTCTGGCAGTCCATGTCGCCGCACGACTTCTACGAGCGCATGCGCCAGGGCTCCACGGCCACCACGTCGGCGGTCACGCCCGGCCAGTACCTCGAGGTCTTCGAGGCCGCGGCCAAAAAGGGCGTCCCCACGGTCTACCTGTCCTTCACGCGCGGCCTCTCGTCCTCCATCGAGGCGGCCCGCCAAGCGGCCGAGATGCTGCGCGAGAGCCACCCCGACTTCGAGCTCTACGTGGTCGACAACCTCTGCCCCTCCGCCGCGGCCGAGCTTCTTGCCATCGAGGCGGTGCACCAGGCGGGCAACGGCCTTTCGGCCAAGGAGCTCGCCGAGTGGGCCGAGGAGGCGCGCTACTACATCCAGGGCTACTTCACGCTGGAGAACTTCGACGCCCTCGCGCGCGGCGGCCGCATCCCGCCGGCGGCCGCGACCGTCGGCGGCAAGCTCGACATCAAGCCCGAGCTCTCCTACGACCTCAAGGGCGCCCTTACCTTAAACGGCATGTGCCGCGGCCGCAAGAAGGCCCTGCGCGCCATCGTCGCCGACTTCAAGGCCAACCGCCTCGACGACGAGGACCTCGGCGGCACCCCGCTGCCCGTGGCCATCGTCTCGGCCGACGCCGACAAGGACGCCCAATGGCTCGCCGACCAGCTTCGCCGCGAGCCCGGATGCTCCGACATGCCCATCATCTTCAGCTCCGTCTCGCCCGTCATCGGCGCGCACGTGGGCCCGGGCATGGTCGCCTGCGTCTTCTGGGGCAAGGATCGCCGCGAGAACCTCTCGCTGGCCGACCGTCTCGCCCGCAAGGTCCGCGGAAAGTGACGCGAAGGGGCCCCGCCCTTCGTCTCGTTTGGCAATCCATGACGGAAAGGGTTTGCGCCCTTTCCGTTTTCGCGCAATAAAGAGCACGTCAGAAAGGCAACACTTGAGCACTACGCACACCACGAAGGTCGCGTTCATCGGCACCGGAATCATGGGCTCGGCCATCTGCGGCCACATCCTCGACGCCGGCTACGACCTTACCGTTTACAACCGCACCAAGGAGAAGGCCGAGGGGCTTATCGCCCGCGGTGCCCACTGGGCCGACAGTCCCGCCGCCGCGGCCAAGGGCGCCGACGTGGTCTTTACCATGGTCGGCTATCCGACCGACGTCGAGGACGTCTACCTGGCCTCCGACGGCATCCTGCGCGCCGCCAAGAAGGGCGCCTACCTCATCGACCTCACCACGAGCTCCCCCGAGCTCGCGCGCGACATCCACGACGCCTCCGAGGTCGTCGATGTCCACGCCTTCGACTGCCCCGTCACGGGCGGGCAGACCGGCGCCGAGGCGGGCACCCTCACGCTGATCATGGGCGCCACCGAGGCCACCGTCGCGCCGGTGCTCCCGGTCCTGCAGACCTTCGGCAAGAAGTTCTTCTACTTCGACCAGCCCGGCGCGGGCCAGACGGCCAAGCTGTGCAACCAGGTGAGCCTCGCGTCCTGCATCATCGGGTACGCCGACGCGCTCGCGCTGGCCGAGCTCGGCCACCTCGACGCCGAGCAGGTGCTCGAGCTCATCATGAGCGGCACCGGCCGCTCCGGCGCGGCCGAGAGCTACGCGCCCAAGTCGATCGCCGGCGACTACAAGCCCGGCTTTATGGCCGAGCACCTGCGCAAGGACATCGCGCTCGCCGTGAGCGCCGCGCAGGACGCCGAGCTTGCGCTCCCCGGCGCCGAGACGGCCTTCACGCTCTTCGACACCCTGTGCCAGATCGGCGGCAAGCGCATGGGCGGACAGGCCCTCACGCTGCTCTACGCAGAGGAGGGCGACGCCGTGGCGGCCGGTCTCGACTGGTCGCTTCTCGATGCCGGCTGCGGCTGCGGCGAGGGCTGCGACGGCGAGGGCGGCTGCGGCTGTGGCGGCCACGGCCACGGCGAGGACCACGAGTGCTGCGGCGGCCACGGCGACGGCGAGGGCCACTGCTGCTGCCACGAGGAGGCGTAGCGCGTGGACATGGGGTTCGTCGGCGCCGTCCTCGCGCTGTTCCTGCTGCTCTTCGGCATCTATGCCGGCGTGGGCGCGGGCGACATCCTCTCCAAGCGCTGCGTGACGCGCGGCGATTATTGGCGCTGGAACCTTATCGTCCTCGGCGCGGGCGCCCTCGCCACGGCGCTCGTCTGCCTCACGGGGCTCTTCATGCTCGTCGTGCTCGTCTTCGGAGTCATGGCGGGCACGATCGCCGGCCTCAAGATGGGCTTCGGCGAGTCCGTGGGCCCCTGGAAGAAGGTCGACCGCGCCTTCCGCGTCAACAAGGACCACGTCCGCCGCTCGGAGGACCCCGAGGCTGCCGAAGCCGCGCGCCGCGCCCGCAAGGAGGGGCGCGAGGTTGAGCTCATGAGTGTTGAGGAGCCCGTCGCGCGCGACGGCGACAAGAAGTGACGAATATCGTCGGGCGCATCTTGCCGACACTTGCATACAAAGCAAAATAAACTGCACGTAGATTTATGTATTTAGTTAGAAAGAGGTCCCGTTAATGGCTGAGGATTCCTCCAGCGCTGCAAGCATAGCCGCGCTCATCACCGAACTCCAGGGCTCCGGCCGACGCCGCCGCCAGGAGGTCGCGCACAAGCTCGCGGCCGTGGCGAAGACCAACCCCGCCCTTCTCGTCGGCCACATGGACGAGCTCATCGCCACGCTCGAGCGCCCCGAGGCGCAGACCCGCTGGGAGATTCTCACGGGCCTGACCGAGCTCTGCGCAGGCCACGCCGATAAGCTCGCCGGTGCCTTCGAGGGCGCCGAGGAGTCGCTCTTCGACGACGATTCCGCCACGGTGCGCCTCGCCGCGTTCATCTTCCTGTGCCGCTACGGCGCTACGAGCGCCAAGCGCTCCGACGCCGCCTGGCCGCTGCTCGACGAAGCCATCCAGTGCTACCACGGCGACGCCGAGTACCGCGATATGCTCTCGGCGCTGCTCGAGCTCGCGCGCGGCAAGGCCTCCAAGGCGACCAAGGCCGCGCTTTCGGAGCGCGTCTCGTTTGATGCCGACAACGGTTCGGGCTACGTCAAGACCTTCTCGCAGCAGATTGTCGAGGCCTGCAAGTAAGACCGTCCTTCAGCAACCGTGCAGGGCTGTGGTCACCAGGCGCAGCGGCGTGGCGGACATGAGGATCCGTCGCGCCGCCTGCGGTAAAATTAACAGGATTTGTGTATAAACCCGCGAATGGGGGAGAGATATGTCTGATTTGAAGGATACGTTCGACAGCGAGAAGGCCGAGGACCTCGCGGCCGAGGCCGTCGAGCAGGCCACGGACGCTGCCGAGGACGCCGCTGCCGAGGCTGAGCGGGCTGCCGAGGAAGCTGCCGAGGTTGGGGCTGAGGACGTGGCCGACACCGCCACCGCCGTTGTTGCTGCCACCGACGCCGGCGACGAGAAGCCCACGGCCCAGCAGACCGTCAAGCTTCCCGTTTTCATTGGCGTCGCCGTTGCCGCCCTGGTCATCGGCCTTGTCGTCGGCGCCTTCGCCTTCGGCGCCAAGTCCGTCTCGCTCGGCGGCAAGACCGTGCTGACCTCCGACCAGATCGACACCGTCGTGGCCACTTATTCCTACAACGGCAAGTCCTACCAGATCACGGCGCGCGACGTCCTTACGCAGAGCGGCACCCTCGAGAGCGTCGCTAATGACGACGGCACCTACGACGTGCCCGCCGCCACCGACATCGTGACCTACGCCCGCACCGCTGCCGTCGTGACCGCTGCCGAGAACATGGGCATCACCGCCTCCGACGACGAGGTCAGCTCCTACGCCGAGGAGAAGTTCGGCTCCAGCGACTTCTCCACCATCGCGAGCACCTACAGCGTCGACGAGGACGTTGCCAAGGAGATGATCATGGACTCCTGCGTCATGAGCAAGCTGCGCGACGAGAAGGTCGACGTCGACCTGCCCGACCAGCCGGTCGCCCCGACCGAGCCCGCCGAGGACGCCACCGATACCCCGACCGCCGAGTACGCAAGCTACATCATCGGCCTCGCCGGCGACGAGTGGGACTCCGCCAACAACACCTGGGCGCGCACCGACGGCGACTACTACGCCGCCCTGTCCACCTACGAGATCACGAACGACTCCGCCACTTACGCCGCTGCCCAGGCCGCTTACTACGTGGCCTACTCCGACTACAGCACCGCGTACTCCGAGTCGACGACCGCGTGGAGCGAGTACTGCAACTCCATCCTCTCCAACGTGAGCCTCAGCCTCGGCGGCCTGAACGTCTAGGCCGAAGTTAGGATGAGGGTCGCCTTCAGCGCATGCCTGCTCGGCGAGGCTGTCCGCTACGACGGCTCCGCCAAGCCGCGCGCCGAGGTCCTCGAGCTGGCGAGCAAATGCGAGCCCTGCCCCGTGTGCCCCGAGAGGGCCGCGGGGCTTTTTGTGCCGCGGCCGCCCGCCGAGCAGCGGGCCGGGCGCGTGCTTCTTGCCGACGGGACGGACGTGACCGAGACGTTCCGCCGCGGCGCGGCGCACGAATGCGCCGCAGTTAAAGCCGCAGATGCGCCGCTCGCCGTGTTGAAGGCAAAAAGCCCGTCGTGCGGCGTCGGGCTGGTCTACGATGGAACCTACACGTCAACGCTTACCGCAGGCATGGGCGTTTGCGCCCGCCTACTCAAGGAGGAGGGGATCTGCGTGGTCACCGAAGACACCGTCGCGTCCTGCAAGCCGTCCGTCGAGCACCCCGTCGCCATCGTTCTGGGGACGGGCCTGGGGCACCTGAAGAGCCTCGTCAAGCCGGTGCGCCGCATCGATTACCACGACATCGAAGGCTTCCCGGCCGCCGCCGCGCCCATCCAGGGGCATAGCTTCGAGGCCATTGTCGGCACCGTGGACGGGGTACCCGTGGTCGTGTACCCCGGGCGCATCCACCTCTACCAGGGCTACACCGCCGCCGAGGTTACCGTCCTCGTGCGCCACGCACACAGGCTCGGCTGCCGCGACATCATCTTCGCCTGCGCCACGGGCTGCGTGCCCGGCAACGCCAATAAGGGCCTGGGCATCCTCACCGACCAGATCAACCTGACTGGCCGAAACCCGCTGGCCGAGTGGTCCGAGATCCGCGACGTGGACACGCCGTTCGTCGATATGAACGACGTCTTTTCGCCCTACCTGCGCACCCTTGCGCGCGGTGTGGCCGACGACCTGGGCATCTCCGTTGAGGAGGGCGTGTACGCGGGCATGCTCGGCCCCTCTTTCGAGACGCCGGCCGAGACGAACATGCTGCGCCTGCTCGGCGTCTCGTACGCCGGCATGAGCACGGTCTGCGAGGCCATCATGGCCAAGGCGCTCGAGATGAACGTTCTGGGGCTCACGCTGGCCACCAACGAGGCCGGCGCCGCCGACATCGACCACCAAAGCGTCGTGGCCGAGGCCGAGCAGCACGCCGAAGACTTCGAGCGCCTTGTGCGCGGCGTGCTGCACCTGCTGTAGGAGAGTCGACGCCGTTAAATTCGGGGCTTGAAATGCGAGCTGTGTTCCCGTAACATCTACTTCTGCACGCCGGCATAGCTCAGTTGGTAGAGCACCGCTCTCGTAAAGCGGGGGTCATCGGTTCGAGTCCGATTGCCGGCTCCATTGCATGAAGAAGCCAGTCGCTCCCGCGGCTGGCTTTTTTCGAATCGGACGGATTTTCTCAAAAAAGTCGGTTGCGATGGTCGCAGAGTTTGTTATAGTAATTCCCGCACACAAACGGCTGGGTAGCTCAGTTGGTAGAGCAGGGGACTGAAAATCCCCGTGTCAGGGGTTCGACTCCCTTCCCCGCCACCAGTAAATTCACAGGTCGGAACATCGTTCCGACCTGTTTTCTTGTATATCGGCTCGCTTCACGATACTCGTTCAGTTTTTCGATGGTTAAATCAAAATCTTCGAGTAGCGACACCTTATCAAATGGGCAAACGCGGTCGAATTCGGGTCCTTATACTCGCCGTTTCTAATTTAACCATCGAAAAACTGAACGAACGTATAATTACCGGCTCAAGACGCGGTGTCCTGTGGTTTGCGCGTGCTTGCGGGGGCCGTATTCGTAAATCTCCCTTTGTGCGTCGGTGCGCTAGGGGCTCTCGGGCGCCGGCCGTGTGCTAGCGTTGCCCTACATCCGCATTTCCCAAACGATAGGATTGCCATGCGCCGTGCTCTATGCACTGTCTTGACCCTTGTGGCCGGCGCTGCCCTTGCCCTGGGCGGCTATCGGCTGTGGCTCTCGTGCGGCGACGGGTCGGGCCAGGGCTAGACGACCATCGGTCTCGAGGTGCTCAACTAGAGCATGGAGAAGGCGTACACGCCGATCACGGCCAAGTACCACTGCATCGATTCCGTCTCCATCCACGACTAGAACACCCTGGCTGCTCTCGGTCACCCCAAGATCACGCTGCCCTTCACCGGCGCGACCTGCATCCTGCAGTTCGACGGGCAGACCAACGCGGGCTTCGGCCTTACGGGCATCGTGCCGACGCTCGAAGGGTCGACCGTGGTTATCACCTTGCCGGAACCGACGGAGATCTCGTACGAGACCTCCGACGTGCAGCTCGTTTACGAGAATGAGAACATCGTGAACCCCCTTTAAGGCGGGGGAGGAGTCCGAGTGGATCGCCGAGCAGAAGAGCGCCATGCTCGACCGAGCGGTGTCTCTTGGCCTGTACGACGAGGCCAAGACCAACGCGTAAGCGACGTTCCTGACCCTGTATTTCCAGCGCGATTCCCGAGGGAATGAAGCCCGAGGCCCGCTTCGCGGGCAGCCAGGGAGGCGAGTGATGGCTAAGGGTAAGCGCGGCCCGCGTCCGCTGGGCATTCTCGTTGGCGTCGCGATGGCGCCGATCATGCTCCACGTGCTGCACAACCGCATGTTCTTCTCGTAAAAAATAAGGCGAAGAGACGGTCCCTTCGCCTTATTTCGTCCTAGTTTGCCGCTGCGTGGCCGCCGAACACGGGGAGCTCCAGCGTGTCGAGAAGCGCGTCGACACAGGCCACCTCCTCGGCGCTAAGCGCGACGTTTGCCGCGTCCAGGTTCTCGCGCAGCCGCTCGACCTTGCGGCTGCCGGGTATGGGCACGATCCATGGCTTCTTGCAGAGCATCCACGCGAGCGAGATTTGCGCCGGCGTAGCGTCGTGAGCAGCCGCGAGCTCGGCCACGAGCGCGGTCAGCGGCGCCGCGGCCTTCTCGCCGGCGCCGGTGTATTGCGGCATGCCGGTGCGGAAGTCCTGCCTGCCCTCGAACTGCGTCTTCGACGAATAAACTCCGGTAAGAAACCCGTTTGCCATCGGCGAGAATGCAACAAGCGCTACGTCGAGCTCCTCGAGGGCGGCAAACAGCGGCTCGTGCCAGCGCGCCATCATCGAGTAACGGTTTTGTACGACGGCCACCGGGCAGACGGCGTTCGCGCGGCGCAGGTAGCCCTCGTCGGTCTCGGAGATGCCCCAGGCGCGCACCTTGCCCTCGGCGATCAGGGCGGCCACGGTCTCGGCGACCTCCTCGGGCTCGACTTTCGGGTCGATGCGGTGCTGGTAATAGAGGTCGACGTGATCGGTGCGAAGGCGGCGGAGGCTCATCTCGATCGACGCGCGCACGGTCGCGGCGCTCGAGTCCATGACGAGCCCCCGGCCCGCCGTGTGGGCAACCCCGAACTTCGTCGCGATGACGACTTCGTCGCGGTGTCCCTCGAGCGCCGCCCCCACAACGTCCTCGTTGTGCGCGATGCTGCCGTCCGCGCGTTCGCCGATGTAGCATTCGGCGGTGTCAAAGAGGGTATAGCCCATCTCGCGGGCCTCGCGGATTACGTGTACGGCGTCCGCGTCGTTCATTGGGTCGCCGCTCGCGTGCGTAAGGCCCATGCAGCCCATGCCCACGGGCGAGACCTCGATGCCCGATTTGCCCAAAATCCTGGTGTTCATTCGCATCCTTCCAAGCGCGGACCTGCAAAGGGGACAGTCCCTTTTGCAGGTGCTACTTCTGGCCGTCGACGTCGGGCACGAAGGCGGCGAACTTCGCGAGCTGCTCGTCGGTGCGGTGATAGATCGAGTCGCCGCGGTCGAGCGTGGCGATGGCCGCCATGTCGTCGCCTGTAAGATCGAAGTCGAAGATGTCGAGGTTGTCCAGGATGTGCGCCTCGGTCTTGGAGCCGGGGATCACGATGTTGCCCATCTGCACGTGCCAGCGCATGATGACCTGCGCGGCGGATTTGCCGTGCTTGGCGGCGAGCTCCGCGATAACGGCCTCCTCCATGATGCTCGCGTTGCCGCGGCCGCCCAGCGGATACCACGCCTGCAGCGCGATGCCGTGCTTGGCGAGGGTGCGGCGCAGCTCGGTCTGCGGGAAGTAGGGGTGGCACTCGACCTGGACGACGGCCGGAACGACTTCGCACTTCTCGACGACCTCCTCCACCTCGGCAGCATTGAAGTTCGAGATGCCGATGGCGCGGAGCTTTCCGGCCTTGTAGGCGGCCTCGAGCTTCTGGTAGCCGTGGATGTAGTCGGCGGCGGGCTGGTGCAGGATCATAAGGTCCGCGTAGTCGGTGCCGAGGCGGGCGAGGGTCTCGTCGACGGCGGTTTTGGACTCGTAGAAGCACGGCCAGAGCTTGGTCTCGAGGAAGACCTCCTCGCGGGCGCGGCCGGAGGCCAAGATTCCGCGGCCGACGGCCTTCTCGTTGACGTAGGCGTTGGCGGTGTCGATGAGCTCGTAGCCGTTGACCAGCGCGAACGTGACGGCAGCCTGGGCGTCGTCGGGCGCGAGCATAAAGGTGCCGAGGCCGAGGACCGGCATCTTGACGTCATTGTTGAGGGTGGCGTACTGCATGGCTTCTCCTTTACGGTTGCTTTACGGCCACAGAAACGCTCCGACCGCTTATTTGTTACTTTAGGTGGCAAGAAGCACCGTTAGAGCTACGCTTTTTGCAAGCAGCGTTTCAAATTCTGAAACACGGTTGCGGCCGTAGCGTGAAGGGCGGTTGGGTAATGGCAAACCTTGAACTGGATGATTTGGAGCAGCTCGTGGCCTTCGAGGAGCTGGGGTCGTTCTCGAAGGTGGCGAGGCGTTTCTTTGTGTCCACGCCGACGGTCACGCGTGCCATGGCCCGCGTCGAGGAGGGCTTCGGCGCCGCGCTGTTTGATCGCGACGGCAACCGCGCGACGCTGAGCGAGACGGGGCGCGTGGCCGTCGAGAGCGCCCGGCGCGTTCTGCGCGAGGCCGCGTCCGCCGTGGCCGAGGTGCAGGAGTTCGAGCGCGGCCTCACGATCATCAACGTGGCCTCGTGCGCGCCGGCGCCGCTGTGGGAGCTGCTCCCGATGCTCTCGCGCCTGTATCCCGGCATGAGCGTGACCTCGTGCGTGCGGGACACGCTCGGGGTCGAGGCGACGCTCGCGGACGGCGCCTGCGACGTCGCGGTGCTCCCTTATCGCCCGGACGCGGCGCAGGCCCCGCTCTCGCGCCGCCTGCTCGACGAGCACCTGCAGCTCTGCGTGCGCAGCGACCACCCGCTCGCGGGCCGCGAGAGCGTGGCGCTCGCCGACCTCAATGGGTTCAACTTCCTGCTCGGCAGCGACCTCGGGTTCTGGAACCGCATCGTGCGCGACGGGCTGCCGGCGTCGCGATTCCTCGTGCAGGACGATAGCTTCTCACTCACGGAGCTGATCCGCACGTCGTCGCTGCCGTGCTTTACGACCGACGTGTCGCTGGCGAGCCGCTACCGCAGCATCGGCGAGGACCGCGCCTGCGTCCCGATCGCCGACCCCGAGGTCAACGTGACGTTTTGGCTCGCGGGCCGCGACGAGGAGAAGGTCGGGCGGCTGTTCCGGTAGGGGGTTGCGGGGCGGGGGGACGTCGCCTCAGATTGATGTAATCGTTCACGCTAAAGCGGATGATGTGAATAGCTAGCTCAATCAACGTGGGCGAGAAGGCCGCGACAAGACGGTCTTGCCGCCCATAAGTGCGTGGCCACGCGCTCCTCGAAAAGTTCTAGGGCCTTAACGAATGGCTAATGTTTCGATGCGGCCGAGGTGGTAGAAACAAAAACGGGCCCCTCGTATGAGGGGCCCGAACGAGTCAGAAGTGCCCACCTACGGGGCGTCGCCCTTACGGGAGACATTTTTGGCTGATCCGGCTAGGCCGGGCCGTATTTTGACTCGCAGTGTCGTTCCGACTGGTAATCGGTGACATCGCAACTGTAGCACCCAGCGAAAGGAAGCTCGCTATGAATCTCAGGAATTTCTCCGATGACTTCAGCGTTGGTCTAGATTTGGGCACCGGTTCTGTTGGCTGGGCGGTAACGGATGAAGATGGCAAGCTCCTCCACTTCAAGAAGCAGCCTACTTGGGGTAGCCGCCTGTTCGATAGCGCTGAGACTGCCGCCACGGCCAGGACTTATCGAGGTCAACGACGCCGTTACATCCGTAGGCGCTGGCGCCTCAACTTTCTGCAAGGATTCTTCGAGGACGAAGTCAAGGAGGTCGACCCTGAGTTTTTCTTTCGCCTGCGTCAGTCTCGCTTGCTGAAGGAGGACAGGGGAGAGGTCTTTGACTATTGCTGGCCACTCTTTAACGACTCCGACTTTACGGAGAAGGACTACTACGAGAAATTCCCGACCATCTATCACCTGCGTGCCTGGTTGATGGAAACTGACGAGAAGGCTGACGTACGCCTCATTTATCTCGCCGCTCACAACATCGTTAAGCACCGCGGAAATTTCCTGCGTCAGGATCAGAAGAGCCTTTCTGCAAAGACCGCAAAGCCCGATGACGCACTGAAGGACTTTTTCATTGCGCTCAAGGAGTGGTGCGATGCGCATGAGGCCTCCATGCAGAAAGTCTCCGATAACGACATCTCGAAGATTGTTGAGGCTTTTGAGGCTGAAGAATCTCCCTTAAAGAAGAGGGAGGAAATCGTCAAGCTAATCAAGGTCGAGCTTGAAGACGATGCATCCGGCAGCAAGAGGTTCAATGCTGCGCTGTCAGGTGCCATGGTTGGACTCAAGACCGAGTTCAGGAACGTCTTTGGTGAGCTGGCTGCCGAGAAGACCTCGATTTACCTTTCCAACGACGAGGACGTCGAGACCCTCCATGAGGTGCTGCCCGACGATGGCGTGGAGCTTTTCGACAAGCTCTGTGCGGTCTATTCCGCCTATCTCCTTCAGGGCTTGCTCTCCTATGCGCCTGGCCAGACTATCTCTTACGGCATGATTGCCAAGTACAAGAAGTATGGAGATGATTTAGACGTACTCCAGCAGCTTGTTAAAGACTATCTGCCTAAGGAGAAGTACAAGGAGTTCTTCCGCGGCGACACGTACCCCGGCACGGATGAGTACGACGTCTCCAAGGCCAAGGGTTATACCCTCTACAACTTGTCCCATTCGAAGATGAGCTACGAAAACTTTGCCGCTTACGTTAAGAAAGAGCTTGGCTCGACAGCTGCTACTGAGGATGAGCGCTACATCAAGATGATGGCTGAATTCGAGCAGCAGCGTTTTCTGCGCAGACTCAAGACCAGCGACAATGGCAGCATCTTCTATCAGCTGCATTTCGAGGAACTAGATGCGATTCTTGAGAGCCAGGGCCGTTTCTACCCCTTCCTGCTAGAGGAGAAAGACAAGATCGAATCCCTGGTCTCCTTCCGCATCCCTTACTACGTCGGCCCGCTCTCGACCAAACACGCCGCCGTTGATGCTCGCGGTAAGCGGCGCTTTGCTTGGTCCGAGCGCAAGCCCGGCATGGAAGATGCTCGCATCACGCCTTGGAACTGGGAGGAAATCATCGACAAGGACGCAAGCGCGGAGAAGTTCATCAAGCGCATGACCGGCAACTGCACCTACCTACAGGGTGAGGACGTATTGCCGAAATGCTCGCTTCTCTACGAAGAGTTCTGTGTGTTGAACGAGCTCAATGGCCTTAAAATCTGCGAGGATGGCGGTGACCACGAGCATAGACTTGATGCCGCTCAGCGCGAGGGCATCATTCATGACCTCTTCTATAGGAAGGCCTCTGTCAGCTACAAGGACATCCAAAACTGGTTAAAAGAAGAGGGCACGATGGTAACCCCGCAGGTCAGGGGAGGCCAGGGTGCCAATGGGCTCGAGTCGAGCCTCGCCTCCTACCGCTTTTTCGCCAAAAAGATCTTCGATGTGAGAGAGCTCGACGAGTGCGACATCCTGATGGTTGAGGAGATCATTCACTGGAATACCCTCTTTGAGGACCGCAGAATCCTTAAGCAACGCATTGAGAAGAAGTATGGTGAGGCCGTGGGCGGCCCCCTCAACGCTTTGCAGATCAAAAAGATCTGCAACAAGCGATTCTCCGGCTGGGGCAAGCTTTCGGAACGATTCCTCACGGGGCTCAAAGTCGATACCGAAGCCGGCAAGAAGTCAATTATGGATGTCCTGCGCGAGGGCGACCCCAACTCGAGCTCTCGGAAGGGGCGTGCGCTCGTTCTTATGGAGGCGCTCCGTGACGAGGACCTCGGGTTTCAGAAGCGCGTTGACGACTTCAACGCTGCCTACTTCAGGGAGAATGCGGGTGCTCTCGGCGTCAACGAGTTGCCTGGATCTCCGGCGAATCGAAGAGGTATTAATCAGGCAATTCGTATTGTGGATGAGATTTCAAAGATTGCTGGGCATGCTCCCAAGAACATCTTCGTTGAGGTCGCTCGTGACGAGGATTCGAAGTCAAAAGGCAAGAGGACTAAGCGCCGCTACGACGAGCTGAAGAATGCGCTCGAGGCATTCAAGAAGGATGACCCAGAGATTTGGAAAGAGATCTGTGCTGCTTCGCCCAAGGATATGGACGAACGTCTGACCCTTTACTTTATGCAGCGAGGTAAGTGCCTTTACTCTAAGCGTAGGATTGACATCAACCAGCTTTCGGACTCGGGCCTTTACGAGGTCGACCACATCATTCCGCGGGCCTACGTCAAAGACGACAGCCTAGAGAACAAAGCGCTCGTCTATCGCGAGGAGAACCAGCGCAAGACGGACGAGCTACTGATTGATCCGTCTATTCGCATAAAGATGAGCTCTTATTGGCGTGAACTCCACGAAGCCAAGCTCATTGGTGATAAGAAATTCAATAACCTATTGCGCTCGCATATTGATGAAAAGACGATGAAGGGGTTTGTTGCCCGTCAGCTTGTGGAGACAAGCCAGATGGTTAAACTCATCCAGTCACTGCTGCGGGCACGATATCCTGAAGCGAATATCGTGCCGGTGAAGGCCAGCCTTTCGCATAACCTCCGTGAGCGCGAAGGGCTTGTAAAGTGTCGAGAGGCCAACGACTTCCACCATGCCCACGATGCATATCTGGCTTGTCGCATCGGCCTCTTTATCCAGCGTTTCTATCCGAATGCCTATGACAACCCGATTGCTCTGTCTCACGTGATTAAGAAGTACGTGCGCGAGGAGTCCGAGGAATTCAAGAAGACACATACGATGCCTGGTTCTGCTGGCTACTTCATCAATAGGTTTGTCGGTCGCACTATTGTTGATAGGGAGACTGGCGAGATTTTTTGGGATCCCGAGAGTGAGGTCGAGAGTATTCGAAAGGTTCTCAACTGTCGTCAGTGCTACATCACGCGTATGCCCTTTGAGCGCGCGGGCGCTTTCTGGAACGCAAACCCTGTTTCGCCAAAGGGCCCAGCGAAGTCTCTAATCGAGCTTAAGCGCGGGCTAAATTCGAATGCATACGGCGGCTTTACAAGTAAAAACTACGCCTATTTCTTTGTCTATGAAGAGGCTGACGCTAAGGGCAAGACGACTCTGAAGCTTGCGGGCATGCCGATATATTTGAAGGACAAAGGCGAGTCGGCATTGGAGTTTTATGCGAATAAGTTGGCTGCGGATGCGGGCAGGAAACTGCTGCAAATAGTTGTGCCGCATCTTTATTGCTACCAGTTGATTGAGATTGATGGCAAGCGGTACTTCCTCAGCGCTGAGGAAGAAATGAAAAATGCAGTTCAGCTTTCCTTTTCTCTTGATGAGGCCGCTCAGATAAAAGAATTTGTCGATGGCAACGCCGACAGGGCCGATAATGCCATGGGCTCCATTTGTCGTGCCGCCATGAGAGCGAAAAAATCACCCCTCGCTTCATCGATTGATTTTGGACAAGTCCAGGATGCTTTTAAGGCACTCTCTGACGATGATAAGAAGAGGCTTGTTGACGGTATCCTATTGTTGTTTAGGGGCGGTCCCAAAGCGGTTCCAGTGAACATGGCGTGCGCCGGCGGCCCAAAGAGTGCCGGTAGGCTTCGTCCTGCTCGTAATAAAGTCCCAAATAACTTTGCAGTTATCGATCAGTCCGTGACGGGCATGTTCGAGAAGAGGATCCGCATTGGGCTTTAGGAATGTCCTTATCGAGAGTCCATGCAAGTGCACCTACCAGGGCGGCTATCTTGTCGTGCGCAAGGAAGACGCCGTGGTCAAGGTGCACCTGTCGGAGATCTCTTCGATTACGCTTCAATCCACGCAGTCCTTTGTGAGCGCATACCTGATGTCTGAGCTTGCTAAGGCGAAGATATCGCTCGTCATCTCAGATGAGAAGGCGAACCCCGTAGGGCAGTATCTGCCGCTCTACGGCGCCCATAACGTGAGCAAGCGCATTGCCGAGCAAGCCGGTTGGTCGGAACCTGCTAAGAAACGCGTGTGGCAGAGGGTGACGAAGGACAAGATTTGCCATCAGGCCCGTTTGCTCGGGCTGCGCGATAGGCACGAGGCCGCCGCGCAGCTCGAGACGATGGCTTCCGAGGTCCGTTCAGGAGACACAACGAATCGCGAAGGGGCGGCGGCGCGACTATATTTTCCGGCGCTGTTCGGCTCGGGCTTCAGCCGGGATATCGACTGCTCTGTCAACGCTGCCCTGAATTACGGATACGCGGTCATTTTGTCGGCCGTGAGTCGTGAGATTGTCGCGCGTGGTTACCTGACCGCTAGTGGGATTTGCCACAGAAACGAGTACAACCAGTTCAACTTGAGCTGCGACCTTATGGAACCGTTCAGGCCGATCGTTGACCGGGTGGTGTTCGACAACGTCGACGCTGATTTTACGAAGACAGACAGGAGGCTGCTGGTGGACGTGCTGAACCACACCGTCTCGTACCGCGACGGCTCCTATAAGGTAAGCTCCGTCATCTCGCTCTACGTGCAGGATTGCTTAAGTGCCCTGGCGAGACGGCTCTCCGTCGAGGAGATAGAGCCGTTCGATATCGTATGAGTGGGGAGCAGAGGGTTCGCTACATGAGGCTCATGGTCTTTTTCGATTTGCCGAACGGAACTGCCAAGCAGCGCAAGGACTACCGGCTGTTTCGGAAGTTCCTTACCAAGGACGGCTACCTTATGCTGCAGGAATCCGTGTACGCTAAGTTGGTCATCAACGACGGGGCTGCGGGAGCGGCCGTGGCGCGCCTGCGCAAGAACCGCCCGCCCGCGGGGCTTGTCCAAGTGCTGCGCGTCACCGAGAGTCAGTTTGCGACGATGGAATACATCACGGGAGACCGCGAGTCGTACGACGAGGTCGATACCATGGAGGAGCTGCTGGTTCTATGAGGCTCGTTTTCTACGGGCTCGAGAAACCGGTCGAGATCGCGCCGGGCCAAGCGACGGTCCTGCAGGTCGAGAACCAGGCGCTGTTCACTCGAATCTGCACTTCCCTCATCTCTGGTGAGGGTGAATGCGCTATAGAGCCCTATAGCCTGTGGGAAGGTGACGAGGAAGTGCGATCTTCGGGGTCGTTCCTTGCGGTGGAAAGTCCTCTGTCGCTCCCGTGGGGCGATAAGGCTCTGGCCGGCGAGGTGATGAAGAGATTCGAGAAGATACTTCTCGAAGACGAGGATTTGAGAGGGAGTATCGACGCCGCCGCTCGCAGTATCTCTTCGGGTATTGCATCCCTGGGGCTCTCGATGCATGCGGGCTATGGCTTTGACTTAGAATGGGACGTGCGTAAGTTCATTAAAGTTTTTGGCTTCGGCGTTGATCGCAGCCAGCAAGACTCGCTCCTTGACAGCCTCATAGATTTCGTGTCGATGGCCCTTGACGCCGACCTCAAGAAGGTAATCCTGTTCATAAATCTCAAAACTTTTCTGACCGAAAAGGAGATTTCGGTGCTTTACGAGCACATTTTTTATTCGGGTTTGTTGGTGCTGTTGCTTGAGAACGTGCAGGATGAGCGCGTCTTTGAGTATGAGTCGAAAAGGGTTGTTGACCAGTATTTTCTTGAGTCATAGATAGTTCTACCCAGTCGGTTCGGCCGTCTCTTTGCAGTGGGGATTTTGGGCCAACGGTTTTGGCGCAGTGTCGTTCTGACTGGTAATCCAACTACTATCTGTAGTCTCTCTACCTACCCCAGTTTTGGCGCAGTGTCGTTCTGACTGGTAATCCAACGCGCGCACAGCTCGGTGCACAGCAGGCGCTGTTTTGGCGCAGTGTCGTTCTGACTGGTAATCCAACCGCCGGCGTGGGTCGACGGCAGGTACGTGTGTTTTGGCGCAGTGTCGTTCTGACTGGTAATCCAACTTGAAGCATGGTGGTGCGGCCGCCCATTTGTTTTGGCGCAGTGTCGTTCTGACTGGTAATCCAACTCTTCGCTCCTCTCCGTTATCTCGATGGGTGTTTTGGCGCAGTGTCGTTCTGACTGGTAATCCAACTAGGTGGCCTGCCACTCGTGCACCAGCTCTGTTTTGGCGCAGTGTCGTTCTGACTGGTAATCCAACTGAGCGCCCGGGCGTTGAAGACAGGCTCGGTTTTGGCGCAGTGTCGTTCTGACTGGTAATCCAACGCGCCGCCCTGCTCAAGCTCCTCGGGGGTAGTTTTGGCGCAGTGTCGTTCTGACTGGTAATCCAACATGAGCGCGAAGCTCTTGCCCGCCTTGGAGTTTTGGCGCAGTGTCGTTCTGACTGGTAATCCAACCTTCTGGTACACGGCGCCGATGCTCTCCTCGTTTTGGCGCAGTGTCGTTCTGACTGGTAATCCAACCGTTCGGCCCAGACTCCTGTAACAAGCTGAGTTTTGGCGCAGTGTCGTTCTGACTGGTAATCCAACTGCGCGACTACGAGGCGATGACTCCGGGGTGTTTTGGCGCAGTGTCGTTCTGACTGGTAATCCAACTTGTCCCAGTCGGGCTTGCCCATGTCAGCGGTTTTGGCGCAGTGTCGTTCTGACTGGTAATCCAACACCATGTTCACCAGGTAGTTCACCGACACGGTTTTGGCGCAGTGTCGTTCTG
>NZ_CAVKWG010000032.1:0-32947 GCF_963660155.1 Paratractidigestivibacter sp.
CCCTAAATGCAAGGCCGACCTTACTCTGCACATACTTGCTGTTCCTGAATAACGATAAGTCAGAGACCTCTTCAACTCCGAAGCAGCGCACCTCACCGTCTCCCGCATCCGGCTCATAGCCGTGGCCATAGACGACTCCACCAGCAGAAATCACTTGTTGTGCGATCGCCGTGAAGGCTCCGCCGGAGGTACTCTCGCGCAGAACATCAGTGTCTTTATGCTGGACTAGGAAGGCCTCTTGCTCAATGGCCACCTCGTCCTTGCGAGAAGCGATAGGACATGCTTTAACGCATTTACCGCAGTCGATGCAGACGGACTCGTCAACGCGGGGGTACTCGCAGCCTTCCTTATCAGACGTCATCTTTATAGCGTCAATTGGGCAGACGTTCGAGCAGGCGGAGCAGCCGCAGCAATCGATCTTCCTATCTAGGCTGACGTGCCTCAACTCGCATCAGCCTCCAGGGCGCGCCGGAGCCAATCGAGCGATTCCGCACGGTAATCCGAAAGCAGCTTACGCGTGTTAATAAAATCGATCTTGTCTTCTGCAATCTGGTCGAAATCCGCCTCGGATTCGCAGAGACGTCCCAAGAGCCCCATCTTGCCCAGCAGGGTGTCCAGGCGCGAGTTGGTAGACTGAGTGCCCATGCCCTCATGCCTCCTGAATGTAAAGAACTGCTTCTCAAATAGGCACGAGAACACGCTGGCGTGGAACGAGTCAGTGCAAACGTAGCGAGCATTAGCAAGCAGCTCGACCCACTGGAACGGATCGATATCGTAGGGCTGGACATCAGCAAAGTCATCGTCATAGCCCACGTACTCGTCAAGATGGCTAATTGCAAGAACCTTGCAACCGGTCAGCTTGGCAAGCCTTTTGGCACAATCACGGTTCCAGGCATTCTTACCCAGAAAATAGCAGAACACATAAGGCTCAGGGGGAACGGCACAGCTACCCCGCGTCAACGCACCCCACTCATCTTTGCAAAGGAGCATAGTTGGGTCGCAGACGACATCTGCATCGCGTCCCGCGCGCTTTACTAGGGATGCGCCGGTGATCTCTCTCACTGAGATAGCCGAGAACGTGGCCAGGAACTCTGCAGCTCTCGCAAGATAGACGTCGTTCAGGGTTGACACGCCAAAGCTGGTGGCATAGGCCACCTTTCTGACCCCCTCGGGGACAAAGGAGAGGGTGAAATAGTCGCCTGCAATATTAACGGGCAACCAGAGCTGGTCGCTGCCAACGACGACAGAGTTGAAATCGGCACAGTACTCGCCAAGCTCCTCAAAGGTGGAGAAACGGGGGGACAAGGAGAACTCCCGCTCGGCGAACGAGGCGAACGCATTATTCCTCTCCGCCATCTTCTCGCCAAAGTCGCGGTCGGTAAGATGCTTCACGCGATGCTTAACGAACCCAAGCTTCGCCTTGTACATGCTCAGATTAAACAGGTTCTCCTTATAGTACTTCCGCCTGCCTGCGCCAATCACCTTACCCAGGCCACGCTTGTCAATGGTGATAACATCGCAGCCCAGTCGCTCTATGGCCTTCTCAGTCGCATAGGCCTGCAAAAGGCTTCCATAGTTGTACTTATCGTGGCAAGAAGCGATAGCCACCTTTGTAGTCATTGTTTCACCGCGCCCTCGTAAAGCTTTATGTACCAATCGCCGAGTTCAACAGCCGATGCCTCGATGTCATAGGCCTTGAGTCCGGAGGCATCCGAGGAGCTGAGCCCACGAGAAGGGGCTGTCGAAGCTTCCAGAAGGGCGGTAGCCCAGCGACCGGGGCCCTCGGCAAGTTCAATGTGACTACACCCCGTGGTGAGATCAACATCGTCGGGAACCTCCGTGGAGCACACACAGGGAAGGGACGCGGCCTGTGCCTCGACGGCAACCATGCCGAGCCCCTCGTAGATGCTCGGCAAGGCGAATACGTCGAATGCCTGGTAAAGTCTCCAGGCATCATCCCTCTGCCCAAGCAGTCTCACCTTATCGGCAATTCCCAGCTCTCTCGCGCGGGACGCGGTCTTCTTCCGATCAGCGCCGTCGCCCACGAGCAAAAGTACGCTATCGGGGCGGACCTTCAGCAGCTCCGCAAAGGCATCGACAAGAAAGGATTGGTTCTTCTGCGTAGTCAATCGACCGACATGACCCACCGCAAAGGTGGAGTCAGAAAGCCCGAGCTCTCCGCGGCACTTTTCACGCTCGCTGGCGTTGAATGAGTACCGCCCAAGTTCGATGGAGTTTCGAACGAGTCTGTAATCGGCCCCCTTGCCAAACAACCACTTAGCGGCATGCTCGGTACAAGCGGCGCGGTGCGTCGGATATCGGTTGGCCTGCATCCTGAGAATAGCCTTTATGGCGTTCTTAATCGGCTCGCCCTTGCCAGCCGTCGAATGGCTGTGGGCGATGCGCACAGGAACGTCGGCCTTCTTGGCGGCGCGTAGGGAGAACGCGGATAACGCGTTTATGTGGCTATGGACTATTCTCCAGCTTTCCCGCTCAAAAAGTCGCCGTAGTTCTCGTTGATATGCAAATACGTGCTGGTAGGGAGGAATCTCAAAGATCTCCCCCCCCCATGTCTTCGATTTCCTCACGCGGGACAAGCGTCGAGTCTGCGTCGACCAAGAAGTCGAACTGCACTTTACTGCGGTCGATGTGGCGATAGTAGTTCATAACGACAGTCTCGACACCGCCACCGAGCATCTTGCCCATGACCTGAGCAACGCGAATCGGAGCATCCTGAGCGGGCGCAGAGCTAGCCGCGCCCCTTACGTCTATCTTCTCGTTCTCCCTATTCAAACCCTGCTCATCCCTCGGTCCCAGGAATCCCCGTCTGAATTTCTCGGTTTCGTTATTCTGAGGCAATATGCTTCCAGCATGTGCTGTATTTCAAATTAACACTTGTGCGAAAGGTTTTTGACGGCACCGCTCGATGTATTGGGTTATCCCAGTGACGGCCACGGCTCCCACCGCACTTCAGGAATCGAGCAGCCCGCTTTCGGTGAGCATCTGTTTAACTGGGACCCAAAGCTCGGTTACGGGATTGTCGAGATAGTATTGGTAGCCGCAGTGGCTCTCCCTGCGAAAACAAGATTCCTTTGCCCGTCTTGCCAGCGTCTCTGCACGCTCGACTGCCGCCATCACGTCGTCAACGGTGAGCTTGCCGAGCACTCTCTTGAAATTCGACTCAGTTTTGTACTCATGCAGGCCCTCAAAATGCTCGCCGTAGAGATCGTTGATGCGCCCTAGGTATTGCTTTCTTTGCATGAGTGGGGGACAAGTTGCCTTATGTAACACCATCCAAAGTTCAAAGGTCAAATTACTGTATGCATTGACGTACTTGAAGCCTCGCCCCAGCTGCCCCGCCTTTTTCATGCTCTCCAGCGTGTCCCTGAACGCCTTGGTGTGCACGGGCTCCTCGTCCTCGAAATCGAATACGTGAAAGACCTTTGCGTTCTTGTCGAGGTTTGTGTTTGCCTTTGCCCACTTCAGCGGGTTCTTCTGAACTTTTGGACTGCACACCACCTTAACCTTGGCTCGCGGGTCCGCATTAATCGCGTCGCGCAGCCACTCCAGATACCACTTCTCCGTCTCGCCTTCCACCGTAAAGTAATAACGAGCGTTCATCTTCCTACTTGCCATTGTGCGCATCCCCCCTGCCCTCGACGATGCGCTCGAATATCGGCGTGAAATCGATGTCGCTAATGGCACCGTACCTATCGAGGAAGTACCCCTTCATATAGTCCTTGCCCTGACGCACGCCGCCAGGTCCCGAAGTGCCAAAATCGGAAAGGGAGTAGTGCTGGCTGTTGCCGGTCCCGAGGTCGCGCTCGACAAACTTGATTTCATCGCGCCGCAGCACATTGCCGTTTAGGAACACCGGGTTGTGGGTGTCAAAGATGAGCTGCGCCCCCTTCGTGTTGATTTCGTCGTTATGAAATACGCTCAGAATGCTCATGAGCGCCATGGGATGAATGGAGGCGTCGAACTCGTCGACGACCAAGGTCGCGCCGGTTACGATGGCCCGGGCAACCAGCGGGAAAATGTCGACGAACCTGAGAGTTCCGTAAGACTCGTAGTCCTCGGCCGGCAGCACGCGGCCCCTTACGCCATCCCCCTCGAACAGCGAGAAGAGCCTTGGCTCGGATTCGCCCTCGGGAATCATGTAGCCAACGGCATTAGAGCTGATGCCAAACGCTTGCGCGGCCTCGTTCACGGCACCCTCTATGTAAGGAGTGCTTGTTGCCATTTTTGCCGGCCGATACAACACGCGGACCCTGTCGGCGTGGTAAACGGTGAGCAGCTTTCTGTCGAACCAGGACAGGACCTCGCTCGCAACAGGGGGGCTAACAAACGTCTTAAACACGCCCGTGAGGAACAGGTCGGTCGGGGACAGGTTGACCGCCAAGTCGACGACGGCGTCAACCTTCCCCTCTAGCCCCGCAGCAAGCCTGTCTTTTATTGGCTGAATATTCAGCTCAATCGAATCCGGCTTTCGGCAGAAGACCGGGGCACCGTTCACCGAGAGGGACTCCTCGAGGACCTCCCTATCGTAGTCGTCGTCCGCAAAAGAGCCGAGGTCTGCTTCAAGCAGGTACTCGTACACGCTGCCACCCTCAACGAACTTGATTCTGAATCGAACGGGGCCCGGCCGCGATGAGGAGGAGTTGGGAATGAGCGACAGCTGACTTGATGCGCGGTTCTTATTGGCCGCAGGCGGCGCATCGCAAATGTTGCCACGGGAAACGACCGCCTTGAGCGTATCCATAGCGCCAATGAGCGTCGTCTTGCCCGATGCATTGGGGCCGTAAATCACGGCGCAGCTAAGCCCCTTAACGTTCTTGCCACCGATTTTCTCGGTATGGATGCTATAACTGAGCCCTTTCTGCTTCGGGGCCGGCACCATGGACAGCACCGCCTCGTCAACGAAGGACTTGTAGTTACTGATGGCAAATTCAAGCAGCATGCGTCCTCCTCTACCCTAATGGCACCATTAGTGTAGTTGATTTTGCACGATTTGCGCAAAATCAACTACCGATAGATAGATTGGCCCCACTGGACGCGAGGCCTCAACGCTACAGCCCGCCGCGGCGCCCCCAGTCGCGTTGCAAAACCCGCCGGACCGCCCCACATTACAGAATAGGCCGGACTCGCCCCGACCAAATCGCTCAAGCTAAATCCACGCCACGCTAGAAGGGAATTTCGTCCTCGATCTCGATGTCCCTCATATGCGCCGTAAGGTTCAGCGCGATCGCCTCGCGCTTCCGGGGGCTCGCTTCGGCAAGCATATCCCTGAAACCGGTCACCACGCTCATAGGAATAGGCCCCGGCTTAACGTCAACGTAGCCGTCGATGAGAATTCCCGCCAGCGGCTTAACGCTTGAAAGCGAATCGTCTAGGCGATGGGAATCTATCAGCCCGTTGAGCTTGGCCAATAGCGCTTGAGGGTCGTTCTCGATGGCCGCGTCAAAGGTCTTTGTACGCACATGACCTTCAACTGCGTCAACTAACGCGCGGAAATCATGTCTCTCCCTTTCGGTAAAGAAAGGCTCTCCGCGTTCGTCCTCCCTCTCGTCCAGAAGGTCGAAGCAATCGATAAAACGCCTGTAGTCATTATCAGTCAGGTCATCTTTTCGCCTCAGGAATATGGGCTTGATGAAGTCGCATACATCATCGTCTCTCAAAATCCAAAAGACCTGTTTGTTAAGCATTGCAGCGCTCAGAATCTCAAGCTCCTGCCGTTCATTGATCGCCTGTGATTTCTCGGAGAGCTTCCCCACGATCCTATGTGACACCTGGAAAGAAGGGGAGTTCTTAAGTTCGCAGACCAACGAGTCGATTGCCGCCGAGTCAACGACCGACGCTTGTCCCCCAAGGTCGGGAACCGGCGGCGCCCCCAATAGGACGGGTTTCGGCGCCTGAGTTGGCGACAGAATGGCTTTGGCTTTGTCAAGGTCATCCTCTACGCGAACAATCTCGCTACCATTGAAATACGAGGCCATCCGCTTGTCATCAGTACACAACAAAACGTCCTCGTCGCCCTGACGCTGCTCGAGGTAGTACTCAATCGACGCGACGATGCACGCGTCTTTGAAGCCCTTGTCACTCTTCTCCTCAAATGGCGCGCTATGAGAAATCGCCCGCTTATATAGCCACGGGAAAACATAATCGGCAGGCGGGAGAGGAAGAACGTCGTAATCAATCGACTTGTCATTCCTAATCTCGGCCTCAACAGCGTCAAAAGAAAGAGCATCGAGCTTCGATGCCAAGAAGTCGGTTAGCTTAAGAACGCCGCTGCGCTTAAGCTGGGCAACCTCTTTCTCAAATGCCAAGTGCTTTTGAGCAACGATCTCGTCAATTACGACCTCAGGAATCAGAAGATTCGCCAAGCTGGAAATCCCCTCAAGCTTATCTCGATACCCCAAGAGCCATTCATAGGAATTCTCGTTCCGCGCTAAATTTGTGTCAACAATAACAACCATACCGTCCCTCCTGAACAAGCCTCACGAAGACATAGGGAAAATGGTCCTCGGCAGCGTTGCCATGGCCTCATCGTTCAGCCTTGTAGCTTCCTGAAGCTTAGCTTGGTTAGCTTTGAAGGCTTGGTGGTAATTAATTTTGCACTGCGGAATCTACTACTTACTAGATATTGTAGTCAAGCCATTTCAGTGCAATACTTTCTTACATCTGAAAGGAGTGCGACTATGAAACTGTTGAGTGTTACGGTCTCGGGCTTCCGCAACGTTGCGCAGACCGCTATCGAGCTCGGCGGAATAAGCGCCATCGTCTCGCCAAACAACTACGGCAAATCAAACCTTCTACAAGCCATCGATTTCGGCTTCGAGTTCATGAGGTCGAGCAGCCGCCAGCGCGAGTCGATGATGCGAGCATTAGGCTGCATGCCGCTCAATCCCAGGCTTGCCAACGACGACTTCCGCTTCTCCATCACGCTCGACGACCCGACTCTCGGCGAGTACCGCTTTGTACGCTATGGATTCTCGTTTGCCTGGCTGCGCGACGACGGCGAGGGCTGCAGGATAACCGGCGAAACCATAGAGATCAGCTCGCGGGAGCGCGGCCCCTGGACAAACTACCTCAAGCGCGCCGAGGGGAAATACAAGAAAAGCCACGACACGCGTTCGTTCCGCTCGATAAGTCTCGACGGCACAAAACTTGCAATCGATGTGCTCACCGCGATAGAGGACATCGACATTAACGGGGCCATCAGGTCCATCCTAACGGCATCCTTCGACATATGTGACTCGCTAGACACCGACAGCCGCTTCCGCTCGGCGCCGCTGGAACTCAAGGTGCAGCACCCTGACGACTCGTTCGTTATGTTCGACGATGAGGACCTGTCGCGCTCACTATTTCATCTGAGCAAAGCCAACCCAGAAAGGTACGAAGAGTTTCAGGCCGCCGTGTACACGCTATTCCCTGAGTTTGAGGACATCTCGGCCGTCTCCTATGCCATCAACCCCGAGGAGCACAGCAGGCTTGTTAAGATGCTCGGCGCGGCCGACGCAGACACGAGCATACCTTTTAGGATAAAGGACGAGCTCTACCGTTTGATGATTAAGAGCTCGCACGTCAACCAGCCGGTCGACGTCTCGTACATGTCCACCGGCACGAAGCGCATCATCTGGCTTATCGCCAACGTGATGATTGCCGGAGCCAAGGGCGCGGGCGGCATCGGCATCGAGGAGGTCGAGACGAGCATCCACCCCCGCATGACGCAAGACCTCCTCGAAATTCTGAACGAGAGCGTGGCAGACACCTCGCTGCTACTCACAAGCCACTCTCCCTACCTCATTCAGTACCTCAAGCCGGAAAAGGTCTATATCGGCGCTCCAAACGAAGACGGTGTCGCGTCCTTCAGGAGGATGCGTCCATCAAAAGTCAAGGGAGCCGTCGCCACCGCGTACAACCACGGGTTCGGCCTCGGGGAGTACCTCTTCTCCCTGATGTCGGGCGACGGGGACGGTGCCCGGGTGCTCCGTGACCTCCTTGAGGACTGACGTGAACGGAAACGAAACGTGCCGCGGCCTGGCGTTCATAATGGAGGGAGCGACAGAAAAGGTTTTCTACCTCGAATATCTCTCGCAACTGTGCGCGAGCAGGGGCTTCGTCCTCAAGAAGAATCTCGACACGCAAGAGGACCGCTACACCGTAATGTCGGTGAGCGGCGATATAGTCGTCATGATGGCGAGTGTGAACTCTGTCACGCAGATGACGAACTCGGCCACTTGGTTCGACAGGGCGTGCGTCAAAGAAAACCCGGGGATTGCCTGGACGGTCTTCCTTTGTTACGACACCGATGAGTACAACAGCGATATCACGAAGTTCCACGAGGGAGACTGGGCAATGCTGCGCAAGAGCATTGCTCCATCAGCACGAAAGGTAGTCGACATGGCGGCAGGAGCCGATATCGAGGATGTGATATTGTGCGACCTGCCTGGTGTCCTTGCCTTCCTAAAGCTGCCACCCGAGACGCAGGTTCCGCCAGGCAACAAGGGGAAAACGAAGCTCAAGAAGCTCTATAGGAAAGCGGCGCCGAACAAGGCATACCACTCAGGCGAACGCGCCAAGAACTTGATCTCGCATCTCGACATGGCGGAAATCAAGGCATCGGCTCCCGTTCCTCTCGAAGAGATAGATAAGGCGATCGAAAGTGACTGATGTAAGTTTTGGCACCTCAAAAGTTACATCGAACTCTGGTTTCATAGCGAAATCGGGGCTTTCTGTGCTCACATGAAATTTTTAGGTGGCCATCCCTCGTTTGGGTGCGAAATCAGCGCTTGGGGACTTCTAGCCGCACTTCGTCATCAGGCGCTCGCTCCGCTCCCAAGGTCGGCCATAAAACGACCGCGCTTTTCGTGAGACGTCATCGTGCGACAAGGCTCGGATTGCCCGGCAGAACCTTATCCGGTGAGAACCCGCCCAATTGCACGCAGAACCTCAACGCCCCCAGCTGCCGAAGCGCTCTTACCCGCGCGACACAGCACGGCGCCGACGCCCTATGCAAAGCAAGGCCCGCTCCACCGCGGAATCAGGGAGGCGCGGGAGGGCAGGAGGGCGACGCTCATAGCCAGCCAGCTCGAGCTCAACGAATGGTACCCGCGCATCGAGGGCGAGCCCATCGCCGACTCCATCCTCGGGAGGGTGGCTTCGGCCTGCCGCTACCTGGACATCGACGGGCCCAATATGCGCAAGCGGCTCGCGGAGAACAGGCCAAGGGGCGAGTAAGGCCGGTTCCGATCAGGCCGGAGTCGCGGTACCGCTCTCGCCGGATTGGCGGTACCGCGACACGTTACCGGTCAGTGGGTTGGGCAGCGCTACGACTTGAGCTGCTCGAAGTAGAACTGGGAAGGCGCGTAGGCAGCGTCGGAGTCGACGCGCCAATAGCCATGGTCTGAAAGCTCGACGAAGTCGTTGCCCACGCCCAAGGTGACGTTCTTGCCCGAGGAGAGGCACAGCTCGAACATCTCCGAGCGGTATCCGGCGTAGTCGGAGCCCGTGCGCGAGGACATCCGGGGGCCGCGAGGAGCGAGGTTTCCGACCAGGGACTGGAACTCCTCCAGCTCGAAGGCGGAGAGCGTCCTGGCCGCGACGCCACCCTGGTCAAGGGCGGTCGCCGAGGTGAGGTCCCCGAGGTCCTCGCAGCCAAACATCAGAGCCGGCAGGTTTTGCACCGTCACGAGGAGGACCACCGCCACGGCGAGAACCGCGGCCGCGATCAGGGCTTTCTTGTGCGAGAGAAGACGCATCTGACCCGCCTCCTCTCATACGCGCACCGGCATTGCGAGAAGAGCGGCCTCGGCCCAATTACCCCATTGCATCGAATGGCCAACGCGCCCGGATCGGTCCACGACAAATTCAAGGCCGCAAATGGCGCAAGGAAGCCCGAGAGCAGATAGCGCAGCAGTGTGATGGGCCTCAAACGAGAAGGCAACATCCGCGTGCGGCCTGACCGATGCGACTTGGGGCCCGTCTACGACCTGCAGGCGGGCCCCGTTTTCGCACGCGAGGGGATGTGGGCGCTGCTAAACCTGAAGATATGCGACGTTGGCATAGTGCACACGTCGCATATCCCAAGCTTTAGGCACTCAGACGAAGCAGATCTGCAACAGCTTGGTGGCGCAGGTGGGCTCCACGGCGTGCTCCACGTCGGCGGGGACGCGTAAGACGTCGCCTGTGGTCATCGCGACGCTGTGGTCCGCAAAGCGAATCTGCGCCGCGCCCTCCACCAGGTAGTACAGGGTGTCGCCGGGGTAGCGCTCCTCGGAGACGCTCTCCCCCTCCGAGAAAGCCAGAAGCGTGGCGCCGATAGGGTCACCTAGGCGCGTGAGCGCCATGCTGGAGACCTGGCCGGGGCGCGCGTCGATAAGCGAGGCCAAGGGCGCCGCGGCCTCGGTCGGCAGGTTGCGAAACGGCATCGCCCGCCTCCTACGCAGGGAGAATGACGACGAGCAGCATCTTGAAGGCGGTGACGCCACGCACGGCGTGCGGTGCGCCCGCGGGAATGACCACGGTCTCGCCGGCGTGGACCTCGTGCGCCACGCCGTTGATGGTGATCTCGCCCGTGCCCTCGAGCACGTTCACCATGGCGTCGCCGCCGGCCGCGTGGCTGCTCATGCCCTCGTCAGCGTCGATGGCAAAAAGCGTCACCTTGGCGCCCGGCATCTGGGAAAGCGTGAGGCTGTTGACCTTGCCGGCCTCGGCGGGAACGGCCGCGGCCAGGTTAAAGACGGTTTCCTTCTCGACGTTCTTGATGAGCTCCATGATGGGTCCTCTCTGTTGGGGAGTGGACAAAGGGACTGTCCCTTTGTCCACTTAGACGTAGTACAGAAACGATGATAGTTTCTCGGCGATGCCCGCGTCGAGGGCGCCGTCGAAGTTGAGGTGCAGCACAGGAGCCGCGGGCGCGAAGGCCGGCGAGTCCTCCTTGAGGCGAATCATGGTGTCCGCGTTCTCGTAGAGCGAGGCGGCCGTGACCACGCCCGCGCTGCGGCGCGACTCCGTGATTTGCTTGGCGATGCGGTAGCGCGCGTTGCCCCCCGCAAAGCGCGGCAGCAGGCGGTCGGCCTCGGCCGTGAGCTGGGCAGCATTCGCGGCGAAGGGATTGGCGTCCGCGCCTACCACGGCGCCGATCTTCTTGCCTGCGACGACCATCTTGGCCTTGAGGGCGTCGAGAAGCGCGGCACGGCGGTCGAGCTCGGCGGCCGGGATGTCGTTAGGGTCGGGCGCGTCGGCGTGGTCGTGCGCGTGCACGGAGCTCTCCCACGGCATGCCGACGGCGGCCGCATGCGAGCCGTACGTGCGGTCCTCCACCAGCTCGTCGTTCCACAGCATCCAGAACCACTCGGAGAGCGGCATGCGCACCACGCGGCAGCCGCGCTCGCGGGCCAGGCGCCAGATGCCGCCCGTGAGTCCATCGCCATAGACGAGCGGCCACTCGCCCACAAGGGCAAGACGGCGAGCGTCCACAGGAGCGCTCGTGGCGTCGGCCGTCGCCGTCGCAACGTCGCCCTCGACGAGAAGGTCGAAGAAGCGCTCGGCGGCGCCCTCGCCATAGAGGCGCTCGAGCTCCCACGGCAGCGTCTCAAAGCGTGGGGCCCAAATCTTCACGGCTCCGAAGCCGCGGGCGCGCAGAATCGCGCGAATGGCGCGCTCAAACTGGTTGTCCGCCTCGGCGCCGCGCGTTGCGGGAAGAACCAAATGCAGGTCAACTCCGTCGTTTGCGGCCTTTTGCGCCTCGAGCAGCGACATGCCGAGAAGCGCGGTGAACGAGCAGTACTCCTTGGTGGAGGTGGCCACGCGGCCGGCGTCGAGGGCCGCGGCGTCAAGCGGGGCCGTCCGCGCGTCGAGGCCGCGGGCGCGCAGGGCCGCGGCGATAAGCTCGCCATAGGCGCCCACGGCGGGCACCACAACGCGGGCGGCGTCGCCTGCCTGGGGCACCTCTCCCCCCTCGGGGATCAGCGAGAGCGCCATGGAGCCGGGGGCCGGAGTGGGCGCGGGCTCGAATCCGGCCGCGGCCCCATCGCCGCAGCCGCAGCACGCGGAGCAGTCGTGGCCGTCCGGCCCGATGACCGGCGACGCGGCCGGCATGCCCTCAGGCGAGCTCACGCGCACCGCGTCCTCGACCGAGAGATGCGAGAGCGCGTTCAGGAACGCCTCCACGCGCGTGATCACGCCCACGCGGCTGAAGTGCTCGTCGCACTCGATGGCCAAGTAGGGCTTCTCGCCCATCTCCTCCGCAAAGAGCTTGTCCATCATGGTGTCCGGCCCGCAGCCGTGGTTGGTGAGGTAGACCGCAAACAGGCGCGGGTCGCGGCGCACGAGCTTGGCGCCGGTAACGATGTGCTGGCCGAAGGGCCAGCAGATGCCCGGATGGTCGGCGGAGACGTCGATGTCGTGGCCGCCGTGCAGCTGAGAGAGGCTGATGACCTTCTGGCCGTGGTCGAGCAGGATGTCCGGGATGCCCATGTTGAGGGCGCTGTCGGCGATGCCGTAGTTGCGAGTGATGAGCACAAGGACGCGCTCGTCGGGGGCAAGGGAGTCGAGGAGCTCGTCGCCCAGGCGCTCCATCTCTTGGCCGAACTCCGTTACGGCAAAGCCGCCGGCCATCATGGCCACGGCGGTTTCTTGCGGCGTGTGGCCGAGCTGTGTGCCCAGCCCGAGCATGGCGCCTGCCATGGCCTCCTGGCCGAAGTCCATGTCCAGCATGGGGTTCAGAAGCTCAATGCCGCGCTGCTCAAGGCCCAGGTCGTCTGCCACCAGGCGAGGCGCCGTCTGCATGTACACGCAGGCGTAGTTGTGCGCCACGTTGGAGGACGCATGCCGGATGGTGTGGACACTCGGCATAAAGACGTAGTCAACCTGCTGCTGCGCGAGCCACGCCATGTGGCCGTAGATGAGCTTAACGGGGTAGCACGTCTCGCCGCGCGCGTGCTCCTGCGCGAGGGCCACGATCTCTTCGTTGGTGTCCGGGCTCAGGACCACGTTGTAGCCGAGCTGCGAGAAGAACTGGTTGGCCAGCGGGAAGAGGCGGTGCAGCATGAGGCAGCGCGGGATGCCCACGGTCTTCTTTACGGGGTCGCGCGAGCCGTCGTAGCCCTTGAGGAAGAGCTCCTCGGTGCGGGCGTAGAAGGCGCGGTTCAAGGCCACCTGCGCCTGGTCCACCTCGGGCGCCGTGCGACCGGAGCCGGCCAGGTCAAAGCCCTTGAAGGCCGTGCCGGAAAAGCCGGGTTCGGTGGCCTTCTCGCCGGCCATGAGCGCCGCGCCCGCAGCGCCCGAGACGGCAAAGTAGGGGCTCACGGTAATGACGTCGCCCCAAAAGGCGCGGAAGGCCTCCACGATGGCCGGGTTGTAGGCCACGCCGCCCTGCAGCACGATGTGGCTGCCCACGGGCTTTGCGCCCACAACGCGGTGCAGGTAGTTGCGCACGATGGAAAGGGCCAGGCCGGCTGCCACGTCGGCCTTGGAGGCGCCGGCGGCAAGCGCGGCGTTGATGGCCGTCTCCACAAAGACGGTGCAGCGCTCGCCGAGGTCGATGGGCGCGGCAGCCGAAAGCGCCAGCTCACCGTAGTCGGCAATCGGGATGCCCAGGCGCGCGGCCTGCTCCTCAATGAACGAGCCCGTGCCCGCGGCGCAGACCTTGTTCATCTGGAAGTCCACGACGGCGCCATCGGAGAGCGAGATGTACTTGGAGTCCTGGCCGCCGATCTCAAAGACGGTATCTACCTGCGGGTCCGCGTGCGCGGCGCCGGCGGCTTGGCATGTGATCTCGTCCACAGCGGCGTCTGCGCCCACGAACTTTGCCATGAGGCCGCGGCCGGAGCCGGTGGTGACCACAGCGTCCACGGCCACGGTGTCGCCCAGGCGCTCGCCCAGGGAGGCCAGCCCCTCACGGACGGCGTTGCGGGCGTCGCCAGCGGTGCGCAGATACTGGGCGTCCAGAAGGCGGCCCCGGCGGTCCAGAAGCACGAGGTTCGTGGAGGTGGAGCCCACGTCGATGCCCAAGGTGGCGTGGACGCGGCCGTCGGCTGCGGGCTCCCAGAGCTCGCGCGGGGTGGCAAGAAAGCCCTCGGTGACTACGTAGCCGCCGTTGGGAAGGGGCGCCAGACGCGGCAAGGCGTCCGCGGCGGATGCCCGGGCGGCGTCGGTGCCCGCGTCGGCGAGCGCGGCGAGAAGCCCCTCCAGGTCCGCGGCCTTCTCGGCGCCCCGGGCATGGAGCGCCGCGCCGGTTGCCTGCGCAAAGAGGGCCTGCTCGTCGCAGATAAGGTCGCCCTCGGCAAGGCCAAAGACCTCGCGGACCGCCCGGACCACGCCGGCGTTGAGCGACACGCCGCCCGCGAGCACCACCGGCGCCTCCACGGGAAGCCCGCGCACGATGAGAGCCTTGAAACTCTTGACCATGGCGAAGCACAGGCCCAGCAGGATGTCGCGCACCGGCGCGCCCTCCTGCTGTCGGTGGATGATGTCCGTCTTTGCAAAGACCGAGCAGCGGCCGGAGATGCGCGGCACCTCCTTGGCGCCGCTGACCAGGTCGGAGTAGTCCTCGATGGAGAGGCCGAGGCGCGTCATCTGGTCCTCAAAGAAGGAGCCCGTGCCCGAGGCGCAGCTCTCGTTCATGGAGAACTGCGGCACCTCGCCCGCGCCGATCCCATGGATGTAGCAGGCGTTTTGCCCGCCGATGGCGATGACTGAGCGGGCGTGCGGGGAGAGCGCCGCCGCTCCGCTGGCGATGGCTGGCACGTCCTCCAACGCGGGCAGGTCAGGCGAGACCTCGATCAAGGACTCGGCGGCAGAGCCTGTGACGCAGACGCCCTCGCAGCCAACGATGCCGAGGTCAGCGGCCATGGCGGCAAGAAGCTCGCGCGCCTGCGCGGCGGCGTTTCCGTGATGCGGGGCGCGGCGGCTCCACAAGAGGTCGGGGGCCGCGTCCTTCTCGCCTGCGTCGGCGACGGCCACCACCTTCACCGAGCTCGCGCCCGCGTCGATGCCAACGGTGTATCTCACGATGTGTTCCTCTCACATACCTGCAAAAAGGGGACTGTCCCCAAAGTGCAGCGGTTTGGGGACTGTCCCCTATTTGCAGGCGGCGGACCAGGCCTCGTACTCGGTCAGGAAGGCGTCGCGGTCCAGCTTCTTCAGCTTGGCGACGTCGTTGAACGTGACGAGCTTGGTGATCGGGTTGTTCACCGAGAACGGGAAGCCCTTGGAGACGAGGAACTCCGCGAACTTGGGGTCCTCGGTCGCGATCTGGTGCATGGTCTTGGTCGGGTCGATCATGGCGAATCCTCTCGATTTAACATCAGGTCTCTTGCTTATTTGAGTTGATGCGGACGTGCTTGCCGCTTACTTCGATCACGCCCTCATCTTGCATGCGCCGAAGCTCGCGCGAGAGCGCTTTATCATTAACGCCCAGGTAACTGGCGAGTTCCTTGCGGTTGTACTGCAATGTGATTTCTCCGTTGCCCTGCTCGTCCTGCGACTGCAGGTACATGAGCAGCCGGTTGCGCAGACGCGGCTCGGCAAATAACGTGAGCTTGTAGGAAAGCTCGGAGATTTTCTTGGACATCTCAGACATGATGTTCGCGCGCACGCGCAGGCAGTCGTTGTTATCGCTTGCCTCGAGCCGCGCCGCCGGGATGTAGGCGACGAAGGATTCCTCCACGCAGAAGATGTCCACGGGAGAGACGCGCAGCGTGGTGGGAACGGCCTCGGCAAACGATTCACCCGGGCCGAAACGCCCGACGATGGTGTATCCCCCATCGGCCTTGGGCAGGCGCGCCTCGACCAAGCCGGCGATGAGCACCGGGTATTTGCGCAGGGCGTCTCCAGCGTGGGCAACGAAGTCCTGGCCTGCAAAACTGCAGGTAGAACACCCCAGCTCGACAATCACGTCCTTGATGTGGTCTTGCGGCACGCCCCGGAACACCGGTGACCCCGCGAGCACCTTGATGATTTCCTCGTCCTTGAGCTCCATGCTCTTGCCAGCTTCCTGAACACGCGAATCGTCTTCTCTATAAGTTTGCTAAGACAAACTCGCGCACGGGGTTGCCACGGCAACCTTGGCTAACTTATTCGCAAAAGCTCAACAACTCGCACCCGCACCGGGCGACAGGTTCCCCGCGCCTGCACAAAATGACAGGTTCGTCGTGCTGCACAACGAACCTGTCACCATGCGCAGGCGAACCTGTCATTTCGTGCTGCACAACGAACCTGTCACCCGATGTTGGTGGGCGTGGCCGCGGGACTCGGAGGTTAGCGGCGGTCCTTCATCGGGACGTAGGTCACGTCGTTCAGGACCGAGTTGTACGCGGGACGGATGATGCGCCCTGCGCCGTAGAGCTCCTCCATGCGGTGCGCGCACCAGCCGGCAAGACGCGCCATGGCAAAGAGGGCCGTGTACATATCGGCAGGAATACCCAGCATGGAGTACACGAAGCCGGTGTACAGGTCGATGTTCGCGCACAGGGGCTTCTTTGTGCCCTTGACGTCGCGCATGACCTCGGGCCCGAGCTTCTCGATGTTCTCGAGCAGCTGCAACTTGTCGGTGCGGCCCTTGGCCTCGGCGAGCTTGCGCGCGTACTTCTTGATAATGACGGCACGCGGGTCGGAGAGCGTGTAGACCGCATGGCCCAGGCCGTAAATGAGGCCGCTGCCGTCGAAAGCCTGCCCGTTGACGATGTGCGTGAGGTAGTCGGCCACCTGGTCCTCGCTCGACCAATCGGAGATCCCCTCGGCCGCGTCCTCGACCATGGCCGTGACCTTGGCGTTCGCGCCGCCGTGCTTGGGCCCCTTCAGCGAGCCGATGGCCGCCGCGTAGGCGGAGTAGGCATCGGTGCCCGACGAGGACAGCACGCGCGTCGTAAAGGTGGAGTTGTTGCCGCCGCCGTGCTCCGCGTGCAGCATGAGCATGACGTCGAGCAGCATGGCCTCATCGTGCGTGAAGCCCTGGTCGCCGCGCAGCACGTCGAGCAGCGTCTCGGCCATCGAGAAACCCTCGCGCGCGGGCGGGACGCGCAGCTTCGTGCCCGTGGCGGAGGCGACGGCCGCCTCGTGGGCCACCGCGGCCGTGCGCGGCCAGCGGCCGAGCAGCGAGAGCGCGACGTCGATCTCGTGGGTGGCCGACGTGTCGTCCGGCGTCGGGTCGAAGGAGTAGAGCAGCAGGGTCGCGCGCTGCAGGACGTTCATGATGTTCTGGCTGTACGTGGTGCGCGGGAAGATATGCAGGAAGCCCTCGGGGAGCTGACGGCGCGAGTCGATGCGCGCACGGAAGTCGTCGAGCTGCGGCTGCGTGGGCAGCGAGCCCGTCATGAGCAGGTAGGCGCACTCCTCGTAGCCGAAGCGGTCCTCGGCCTGCGCGTTGTCGATAAGCTCCGCGATGTGGTAGCCGCGATAGATCAGGTCGCCCTCGTCGGGCACCACGCCCTCGGGTGTCTTGTTGTAGCCGTGCACGTTCGAGATGGTGGTCAAGCCCACCAGCACGCCTGAACCGTCCGCGTTGCGCAAGCCGCGCTTAACGTCGAGCTTGGTATAGAGCTCAGGGGGAACAACGTCGATGTCCTCGTAGCCCATGTACAGGCGATCGGACACGGACGGGCGGCCGAGCGCGACGGAGGGCATGGGGTAGGCGTCGGCTACGTGGGTCATGGCCGAGGTCTCGAGGGCCGAGAGGATGGGGCGGGTCCCACCCTTCTTATTGGGGACAAGTGCCATAGGCGCTGAACCTCCTTGCGAAAATGACGTAGCGCAAAGCGGCGGCAACTGGGCCGCCGCGTCACCGCTATGCCGGGGCTGACCTAGAGGCGGTACATGAAGCGGAAGACCTCCTCGCGCTGCAGGTTGATCTGCACGCCGAGGGACTCGGCAAGCTCGTCGAGCTTGGCCTTGAGCTCCGCGAACTCGGCGCCCTCGCCGAGCTCGACGAGCATCGTCATGGTAAAGATGCCCTGGAGAATGGTCTGGGAGATGTCGAGGATGTTGGCCTCGCGCTCGGCAAGGGCACCGGTAACGGAGGCGACGATGCCCGGGCGGTCGCTGCCCAGGACGGTGATGATGGCGCGGTTGCTGGAGGCGGCATCGGAAGTCGGCATGTGTTCTCCTCGATAGAAGGCGTTAGTTGGGCTTTGATTCTATAGGAGAGATGCCCGACAGGTGTCTTAACTGCGCAAATGGAGCCAAAACGTAACGCGCGGACACGTAAACGTCATGTATACGGCAGTAGTGGGTCGACGCTCGCTCACCGCCGACCACCTGCGCGTTTTTTTGCTCAGAAGCAATGCGGCCGCCGACGCGGCCGAGGTTTAGTTCTCGGAGAGGTCCGCGCCCTCGGCAGCGGCAAAAAGCGCCTCGACGTCCTCGGCGGAGCAGCCGAGCGCGCAGCAGAGCTCCTGCGTCGAGCGATCGCGAGCCTGCTTGAGGATGCGCTCGTAGGCCACGGGCGCCTTCTTGTTGCGGCCCTGGATCTGCGCGATGCGCCACTTAAAGGTCTTGACCACACGGACGGCGTCGTAGCAGGTGCCGTTGCGGATCTCTTGCTTGAAGTGCTGCTCCTCGAGCGAGTTGTTGCGCTCGGTAAAGTCGTCGAGCTCGATCTGCGGGTAACCCTCGATGATCTGGCGCGCCTCGTCGGCCGAGAGCACCGGGCGCAGGCGGGACTCGCTGGCCACGGGATAACTGATGTGGATGGCGTGGCGCTGCCCCATCGGGAGCAGCTTGTAGGTAGCGTCAGGACCGGCGCTCACATCCTCCACCCTGCAGACACCTTGCCCCGGATGAACGACATACTCGCCGATTTCATACATGCGCGCTCCTTTCGCCGATTCGTATTATAGCACATAAACAGGCATGTGGCACCGTTCGGCGATTAGGTATTGCACATAAGTGTCCGTATTAGTAGGTTTACCAGTTTTTCAAAGTGTCAAACTAATACGTTAAAGCGGGGCGCCCGCCGAAAAGCCGTCGAGGCCTTCGGCGGGCGCCTTCTTGAGAGCAACCGCGCGCGTCGGGGCGCGCTAGTCGACGACTCTGATCTTGGTGATCTTGGGCTGGTCGGCGGCGGCCACGGTGCCGTTGGAATCCTGCACCGGGGTGTTCTCGGCTATGGCGTCGACGACCTCCATGCCCGAGGTCACGTTGCCGAAGGCCGCGTACTGGCCGTCGAGCGACGTCGTGGTCTTGTGCATGATGAAGAACTGCGAGCTCGCGGAGTCGTAGGCGTTCGAGCGGGCCATGCTGATGGTGCCGCGCACGTGACTGATGGGGTTCGTCACGCCGTTTTGCGAGAACTCGCCCTTGATGGTCTGGTCGGAGCCGCCCGTGCCGTCGCCCTTGGGGTCGCCGCCCTGGATCATGAAGTCCTTAATGATGCGGTGGAAGGTGAGGCCGTCGTAGAAGCTCTCGCCCGCGAGCTTGCAGAAGTTGGCCACGGTGATAGGCGCCACGTTGGCGTTGAGCGCGACCTCGATGGCGCCATAGTTCTCGACCTCGATGGTCGCGTGGTGGGTGCCGGTGGCGTAGGGGTCGTCGGAGGAGACCTCGCTCACGGCGCCGGTGGACGCCGAGGAGCCGGAAGCCGCCGAATCGCTCGCCGCGGAGTCGCCGGAAGCTGACGAGCCGCAGCCGCCGAGCACGAGAGCGGCCGCGCCCGCGGCGCCGGCAAGAAACTCGCGACGAGTCATGTCTTTGCAGGTCATGGGCATATCCTCTCCCTTACATTCCGGCCGCGGCGATGGCGGCCACGGCCTCGCGGATCTTCTCGGGGCACAGCACGAGCGCCATGCGGCAGAAGCCCTCGCCCGAAGGGCCGAAGCTCGCGCCCGGCGTGACGATGACGCCCGCCTTCTCCATGAGCTCGAGGGCGAAGTCCATCGAGTCCATGCGGCCGTGCGGCAGGCGCGCCCACACGAACATGGAGCCGTGGGCGTTCGGGCGCTCCCAGCCGAGCTCCTCGAGGCCGTCGCAGAGGGCGTCGCGGCGTTCCTGGTACTGCATGCGCTGGCGCTCGACCTCCTCGCGCGGGCCGGTGAGCGCGGCGATGGCCACGTCCTGCTCGGGGTAGAACATGCCGAAGTCGACCTGGCCGCGGAGCTTCTTTGCGGCGGCCACGATGTCCGCGCGGCCGACGAGGAAGCTGAGGCGCATGCCCGTCACGTTGAAGCTCTTGGAGAGCGACAGGAACTCGACGCCCACCTCGGCGGCGCCAGGGTAGCCGAGGAAGCTGCCGCCGGCGGGGCCGTCGAAGACGATATCGGAATAGGCGTTGTCGTGGATGACCACGAGGTCGTGGGCGCGCGCGAACTCAATGATCCGCGCGTAGACCTCGGGTGTGCCCACGGAGCCCACGGGGTTCGCCGGCAGCGAGACGATCATGGCCTTCGCGGCGTCGGCCACCTCAGGGTCGATGCCCTCGACGTACGGGAGGAAGTCGTGCTCGGCCGTGAGCGGATAATAGGCGCACTTAGCACCCGCGAGCAGCGTCGCGTTCTGGAAGACGGGGTAGCAGGGGTCGGGAACGAGCACCGTCTCGCCGGGGTCGACGAGCGCCTCGAGGGCCCACAGCATCCCCTCCTGGGTGCCGCGGCAGCTCATGATCTGGTCGCGCCCGATGCCCGCCACGCCGTAGCGGTCCCGGTAATAAGCGCCCACGGCGTCGAGCAGCTCGTCTTTGTCGTGCAGCGAGTACTTCCAGTTGTCGGTGTTCGCGGCCGAGACGGCCAGTGCCTCCATGAGGTGCGGCATCGGCTTGAAATCGGGCGTGCCGACCGAGAGGTCGTAGACGGTGCGGCCGGCGGCCTCCAGGGCGCGGCGCTTCTCGTTCAACGCGGCGAACACCTCGGCACCAAAGAGGTCGAGACGCTTCGAAAGTTCCATGCCGCTCCAATCATCGTGGGTTCGTGCCATCAGCCCTCTAACTGTACACCCGCGGCGCGACGCCCCCGCGCCTGCCGTTTGGGGACAGTCCCCTTTCCGCAGCGGTTTGGGGACAGTCCCCTTTCCGCAGCGGTTTGGGGACAGACTTGGGGGCGCAAGGCCGCTCGTCGGCGGCACCTCAACACTCGGTTCACCTGCTCTCCATCGCTTGTTCGAATCCGCCAAAAAAGTTAGGACCGTTTTTGACCCATCGCGCCATATCTGCCTGCACGAACTCGCCGCGCCTCCAGCGTCTTACCAATGTCAAGCCCCCATTTTCACAATATCTTGGGCCATCTAAACACCCTAAACACAATAGGTTGTGCCATAGTTGTTCTCGAGAAAAACGAGCGTATAACGCGGCGCGCCAGCAGACGCGCCAATTTTTTCGAAAAGAGGCACCCGTGAAGATCATCAAGCGCAACGGATCAGAGGTAGTTTTCGATGTACAGAAGATCGAGAACGCCATCGCAGCCGCCAACCTCGAGGTCTCCGAGGAGGACCGCCTGAGCGAGCGCAGCATCAAGTTCGCGGCGCTTAACGTGGCCGACGAGTGCATGAACTCCGGCCACACCGTCACGGTCGAGGAGGTCCAGGACCTCGTCGAGGACCAGCTCATGGCCCTCGACCACTTCGAGGTGGCACGCCACTACATCATTTATCGCTACGTGCAGGCCCAGAAGCGCCAGAAGAACACCACCGACGACAAGATCTTGTCGCTCATCGAGTGCAACAACGAGGAAGTCAAGCAGGAGAACTCCAACAAGAACCCCACCGTCGTCTCCGTGCAGCGCGACTACATGGCCGGCGAGGTCTCCAAGGACCTGGCCATGCGCGAGCTTCTTCCTGCCGACGTGGTGCAGGCGCACCAGGAGGGCGTCATCCACTTCCACGACGCCGACTACTTCGCGCAGCACATGCACAACTGCGACCTCATCAACCTCGACGACATGTTGCAGAACGGCACCGTGATCTCGGGCACCCTCATCGAACGCCCGCACTCCTTCTCCACCGCCTGCAACATCGCCACGCAGATCATCGCCCAGGTCGCCTCTTGCCAGTACGGCGGCCAGTCCATCTCGCTGACGCACCTCGCGCCCTTCGTGGACGTCTCCCGCAAGAAAATCCGCCGCCAGGTCTTTGCCGAGATGGAGGCCATCGACGCGCACCCCGGTGAGGAGGCCATCGACACCATCGTGGAGAAGCGCCTGCGCGAGGAGGTCGCCCGCGGCGTCCAGACCATCCAGTACCAAGTCGTCACCCTCATGACCACCAACGGCCAGGCACCGTTCATCACCGTGTTCATGTACCTCAACGAGGCGCGCAACGCCCAGGAGAAGGCCGACCTCGCCCTCTGCATCGAGGAGATGCTGCGCCAGCGCCACCAAGGCGTCAAGAACGAGGCCGGCGTGTGGATCACGCCCGCCTTCCCCAAGCTCATCTACGTGCTCGAGGAGGACAACGTCGACGAGTCCGGCGAGTACTTCTACCTCACCAAGCTCGCCGCAAAGTGCACGGCCAAGCGCATGGTCCCCGACTACATCTCCGAGAAGAAGATGCGCGAGTACAAGCTCTCGCTCGGCGAGACGACCGGCAACGGCGACGTCTACACCTGCATGGGCTGCCGCAGCTTCCTTACCCCGGACCGCTCGGGCAACGGCTACGGCAACGTGGCACGCGCCAAGAACTACGAGCCGGGCCGCCCCAAGTATTACGGCCGCTTCAACCAGGGCGTCGTCACCATCAACCTGCCCGACGTGGCGCTCTCGGCCGGCCGCGACATGAACAAGTTCTGGGAGATCTTCGAGGAGCGCCTCGAGCTCTGCCACAAGGCCCTGCGCGCCCGCCACGATCGCCTACTCGGCACGCTCTCCGACGCCGCGCCGATCCTGTGGCAATACGGCGCGCTGGCCCGCCTGCCCAAGGACACCCCGATCGATCCTTTGCTCTACGGCGGCTACTCCACGATCAGCCTCGGCTACGCGGGTCTCTACGAGTGCGTCAAGGCCATGACCGGCCACAGCCACACCGACCGCGAGGCCACGCCGTTCGCCCTTGCCGTCATGCAGAAGATGAACGACAAGTGCGCCGAATGGAAGGACGCCGAGAACATCGACTACTCGCTGTACGGCACGCCGCTGGAGTCCACCACCTACAAGTTCGCCAAGTGCCTGCAGAAGCGCTTCGGCGTGGTGCCGGGCATCACCGACAAGGGCTACATCACCAACAGCTACCACGTGCACGTTACCGAGAAGATCGACGCCTTCACCAAGCTTAAGTTCGAGAGCGAGTTCCAGCGCCTCTCGCCGGGCGGCGCCATCTCTTACATCGAGGTGCCCAACATGCAGGACAACCTCGAGGCTGTGATCTCGGTGCTGCGCTACATCTACGAGAACATCATGTACGCCGAGCTCAACACAAAGAGCGATTATTGCCAGGTCTGCGGCTTCGACGGCGAGATCCAAATCGTCGAGGACGACGGCAAGCTCGTTTGGGAGTGCCCGCACTGCGGCAACCGCGACCAGTCCAAGCTCAACGTCGCGCGGCGCACCTGCGGATACATCGGCACGCAGTTCTGGAACCAGGGCCGCACCGAGGAGATTCGCGACCGCGTACTTCACCTGTAACACCCGAGGGGCCGGCAGCCGCAAAGCTGCGGCCCTTCTTTATTTGAGCGGGTAAAGTGGCAACCTTGATGAAAGTAAGGTACAGAGGCGAGACATCCTTCTTGGAGCTTACGCACAACAAGATCTAGGACGTATTGTCCATCGAGAAGGATTGGTACCGAATCATAGACGACAGCGAGGAAGACCACCTGTATCCACCGGAAGATTTCGAGATTGTTGAGCCGAACAACGGATCGGCTCCAATCCATAAATGAACGCCCGGAGCGCAGAATGGCTCCCTTTCTCCGCTCGAACTTTGGAGATGCTCACCACGGGCGAGATGTTCGCCTCCGCACGACCAGGCGTGTTGGTTCGACGAGGAGCGCGAGCAGACGAACAAGCCCCGCATGCTGGAGCTGCTGGCAAGGCTCAACGACCATCTCGCTGAGATAAATGACGGGTCTTTCGTGGTCGACGACCGGGAAACACCCCGAGTTGAGGCGCTTTAGGCGCTCAGCTGCCCCATGGCCAGCGCAAAGCGGCTACGAACGGAGTGGACAAAGGGGCTATCCCTTTGTCCACTTTTAGGGGATTTACGAGCGGAGGAATTCCTTTACCAAAGCGTGGTACTGGGCGAGCTGGGCGGCGTCCCAGGCGCCCATGTCGTCCGAGGTGAGGAGCACATGCCCGCTCTTGACGTCGGTGCCGAGCATTTGGGCGCGCTGCGCGTCGGTAAGCTCGACGTCGTCCCGCAGGAAAAAGACGTCCGGGTCGCAGCCGAAGGCGCGGCCGTCCAAGTGTGCGCGGCCGCGGGCGTCGGCTAGGCTCATCTTGGTGCTCACGCGCTCGCGGTGAAGCAGGCGCATGTGCGGCTTGTCGTCCCAGTCGAGGCCCACGTCGCAACCCACGCGGCAGTACTCGCACTTGCCGAAGGCGCTCGTCAGCGGTACGCCGCAGAGCAAAAGGCGCGTGCCCGGCGCCACGGACTCGCGGATGAGCGCGATGGCGTCGGCCATGAGCTCGCCGCGGTTCCGGCCTGCCCGCGCCACCATGCAGGCGGCAAAGAGGAAATCGAGTTTAAGCAGGTCAAAGCCCCACTCGGAAGTAGCCGTGCGCAGGCACTCCGCCACGTATTCGCGCACCTCGGGCTTAAGCAGATCGAGCACGAGCGCCCCCGACCAGTTGAAGGTCGCGCCCTCGGCGCCGGGCGCGCCGAGGATCCAATCGGGGTGCTCCTCTGCGAGCGCCGACTCCTTCTCGCAGATAAAGGGCGCCATCCAAAGCCCCGCGAGCATCCCCTTCTCGTGCGCCGCGTCGGCAAGAGGCGCCATGCCCTGCGGGAACGTCTTGGTGTCGGGGCGCATCCAGTCCCCCACCTTCGCGTAGCCGTCGTCCACCTGGAAGAGCACGTCGGCGCCCTCGTGGGGAACCTGCCCGACCACGGCCGCGAGCGCATCGAGGTCGCCCTGCAGCAATCCCCAGTCGATGTTGTTGTAGTGCCTATACCAGCTCGTATAGCCGATGACCTTGTTCGCGGGCAGGGCCTGGGTGCCCGCCGCGGCAAGCCATGCGCCAACCATGTCCTCGAGCGCGCCCGCGTCGACCCAAAGCCCCATGAGCTCGCGGGTGTTGCCCGCCTCAAGCGGGCACGCCGGCGGCTCTTTCTCGAATGTGACACGTCCGCGCGCGGCGTCCTCGCGAATGGTCGTGAAGCCGTCGTCCTCGTTGAGCGACCCGAATAGCAGCACTTGGCTGCCATAGCGCAGGTAGCCGTAGCCGAAGCCGTGCTGATGGCCCGGCAGCGGGTCCTCGCGGGTAAAGCGGTAATCGCCGCTCCAATCGAGCTGGTACTTCTTTACGAGGGGGCGCGGCACGCGCGCGAGGCCCGGCATGGCCGCCCACGGCGAGCGCTCGAAGCTGTCGGTCCAGGACTCGTAGCCGTTGAGGTAGATGGCGTCGGCGCCCCGCACGTCGCAGGCCATCGCGGCGCGGATGCCCTGCACCGTGACGCTTCGCTCCGGCGTGACCTCGACGAGCCACGACGAACCGCGGCGGCGCGTCACCAAGTTGAGCTCGCGCACGTTCTGGGCCGGCCAGGCGTCGCCGGAGGCGTCCACGTCCACGCGGCGCTTCTCGCCGTCGGCCTCGAACTGGATACTGAGGGAGATCTTCGGGTACATCGCTTACTCGCCTTCCTTCTTGCCGGACTCGCCGGGCGCGGGCGCGGCGGCGATGGTGCCCAGCACGCGGTCCTCGCGGTAGCGGGCAAAGACAACGGCCGCCACCAGGCAAAACGCCGTGGCCACAAGGGCGGTGGCGCGGTAGCCCGTCTGGCCCATAGTCGAGATGGAGGTAAACAGGATCATGGCGAGAGTCTGGCCGAGCGTCATGGAGAAGGTACGGGCCGCGTAGAACATGCCCTCGCGGTGCTCTCCGGCCTCGATGGCGTCGGCCTCGGCGATGTCGGCGAGAACCGCCTGCGGAAGGATGCCCAGGACGGCCATCGGGATGGCCGCGAGCACGGCGACAAGGACGCCCCAGACCATGGCGGGAATGCCGAACTGGCCGCAGGCGGACGTCACCGCGAAGGCCACGCAGAAGAAGAAGAACGCGAAGACCACGAGCTTCTTCTTGCCGAGGCGCTTGGCCATGACGTTGACCGGCGCGTAGAACACGAGCGACACCACGGTCATCAGGGCAAAGAAGATGAAGGTCATGGAGTCGTCAAAGCCCATAAGCTCGGTGATGTAGTACGGAAGGCCCGTCTGGAACATGGTGATGGAGACCCAGTACAGGACGTCGGAGAGCTCGAAGACCTGGAAATCGCGGTTCTTGAAGGTGCGCACCACGGACTCGCCCATGGGCGTGGAGGAGGGCACGGCCTCGCCGCAGGCGGTCTTCTCGTCAATGCCGAAGGCGGGCACGAGCATGCAGATTATGGCGACGAGCGCCAAGATTCCGACCGTTGCGCGGAAGGACCAGACGGCGCCGAGCGCGGGCTCGAGCAGGCCGTCGATGGCGGTGACGAGGTAGGCCATCGCCGTGCCGATGAAGTACGTGACGGAGATGTAGGTTGAAAGGTTGATGCGGTCCTCTTGGCTGCGGCCGAGCTCCGGGATCAGGGCGTTGAACGGCGTGCAGTAGAGCGACAGCGTGATGTAGAAGAGCATCAGGCTCACGAAGAGCGCGATGTTGTTCACCGGCGACTCGCCGTCAACGGGCGAGATGAACACGACAAGCGTCATCAGGCCAAACGGCACGGCCGCGAAGCGCATGAACGGGATGCGGCGGCCAAGGGGGCTCTTGCAGGAGTCGGACTTCGACGCGATGAAGGGGTCGATGAAGCCGTCGAGCAGGCGTCCGCACGCGGTGATCACGCCGATGACCGTGAGCCCCGCGAACACAACGCCCTGGGTAATAAAGATTTTCATGCCCTGCGAGAGCATGGACTCGCTCGGCATGTAGTAGTAGACCAGCCAGTTGCTGATGATGCCGGAAAGGATGGCCCAGCCCAGCTGGCCCACGGCGAAGAGGCGCAGGTTCCGCTCGATGCCAGAGCGGACGGCCTTGGTCTTACCCATCGAAACCCTCCTTCTTGTGCGTCCCGCGCGCGGCGGGCGCTTCTTACGAAATCAAACGAACCGCAGCTCAGACGTGGTTCGACAACGTGCACTTGGCCATGTTGATCAGAACATCGAGCTCCGCGGCGGCGCCTGCTGCCGCAAAGTCGTCCGAGGGGATAACGGCGCCGCGCGCGAGCTTCTGCGCCACGCTCGTGAGCGCGTGCGCGAGCGCGTGGTAGAAGACCGGGAAGTCGACCTCGCGCGTGATGGAGCCGTCCATGCGCCCCAGCAGGTAAGCGTCGTCGAAGATCAGGTAGAACGAGTCGACCTCGGCGCCGTAGACTGCGAGGCGGGCCGCGCCGGCGCCCTCCGCCAGCAGCAGGTGGTCGAGCTCGTCCAGAAAGCGCATGAACTCGGCGTGGGCCAGGTAGGCGTCCCGGTAGCTCGCGAGCAACGCCTCCAGGCGGTCGAGGCCGCCCAGGGCAAGGAACCCGTCGGACTCCACCAAAGTGTGGATCTGCTCGTTGAAGCGGCGCCACAGGAGCGTGGCCGAAAGGACGGCCAGGTCGGTCTTTGTGGAGAAGCGCCGGTAGAGCGTGGCCACGCCCACCCCCGCGGCCTCGGCAACGTCGGTCATCTTGACCTCCGCGATGGGACGCGCGAGAAACACGTCGGCCGCGCAGGCGACGACGGCCTCGTCGCGGGGGGCGAGCGCGTCGAGGTCGATGGCCTTCTCGGCTGCCGCCGCGCCGTCCCGCTTTGTGCCCTTGGCCGAAGTTGCCACTTGAACGTCTCCTTGTTGGGTGATAGTCTGTCTATCAGATTGATAGTCAGCCTATCACCCAACAGAGGTCACGTCAAGGAGGAAACCATGGCAGACGGCCACGATCGAGCGGCAAGCGTCTTTGGCAACGAGCAGGACCCGAAGGTCTACGAGAAGGCATGCCGCGGCAAGGAGGGCTTCCTCAAGAAGTTCGGCGACGACACCAACGCCGTCTACCACCTGAGGGCCACCGACACGCCCGCCATCGGAGGGCCCCTCGGCGTGAGGAGCCTCGCCATGGCGGCCGGCGGCGAGGCGGCGCCCGCGCTCGACCTTCTTGCCGACGCCGCGGCGCACCCCGCCGACGTGACCACCCCGCGCGCCGTCGAGGGCGCGGCCGGCAAGCCCCTCATCGTGGGCAACATCCGCATGGGCTTTGGCCACTACCGCATCAGTATGGCCATGGCCAGCGCCGCGCGCGCCATGGGCTACACCCCCTACTGGCTGGACCTCGCGAGCTTCTCGGAGTCCACCGGCTCCAAGGTCATCGCGTACCAGAACAAGCTCTATTCCATGGGTTCGCGCATGTCGCAGGCCGTGCCGCCCTTTAACGCCGTGGTGTGGGAGCCGCTGAACTCCGAGGGCTTCCGCAAGCTCTCCTACAACGCGGGCGACCAGAAGAACGCCGAGCTCCTGGTGCCGCTCTTCCGCGACATCCCGCAGGACACCCCCTACATCGGCACGCACGCGTGGCCGAGCCAGGCCGCGGTCCACGCCGGCATGACGCACGTGGTCAACGCCATCCCCGACAACTGGCCCATGGCGCTTCACCTGGCCGAGGGCTCCATCCACGCCGTGCAGACCCCCGGAGCCTATTTGGGCTACAAGGAGCTGCGCGGCATGTGGCCGGGCCACGCGCTGAAGCCCATGCCCGACGACGCGATCGCCTACACGGGTCACTACATCGACCACGAGCTCGTGGCCAACATCGAGGCCGACTGCGCCGCGCGCCGCGCGCGCGCGACGGGCGGCGGCCCCGTGCGCTACCTGCTGTCCGTTGGCGGCGCGGGCGCCCAGTCGGAGCTCTTCTGCGCCATCTGCCAGAAGCTCCTCCCCTACGTACGCCGCGGCGAGGCCGTGCTCTTTGTAAACGTGGGCGACCACCGCAAGGTTTGGAAGGAGCTCACGCGCAAGGTGAACGGCCTGTCCATAGCGGCGCAGCTCCACTTTGACGACTTTGCGGAGGCCAGCGCGTTTGCTCAGAAGGCGCTCACCAAGGACGTCGAGGGCGTCCACGCCTTCTGCCACGACGACATCTTCGCCGCCGTGTACAGCTCAAACCTGCTGATGCGCGCCTCCGACGTGCTCGTGACCAAGCCTTCCGAGTTCAGTTTCTATCCCGTGCCCAAGCTCATGATCCACCGCGTGGGCGGCCACGAGGCCTGGGGCGCCATCCGCGCGGCCGAGGTCGGCGACGGCACCTACGAGATCGACGACACCGCCGAGGTCCTGGCCATGCTCGACTCCTTCCAGGCCGACCGCGGGCTTATCGCGACCATGTGCGACCGCATCGAGGATGCCAACCGCATCGGCATCTACGACGGCGCCTACAAGTGCGTCGAGCTGGCCGTCAACAGCCGCGTTTAGGGCGCAAAAGCCCCGACTGCCTGCGGTTTGGGGACAGACACCTTTTTGCACGCGAACCTCGGCATCGGCGAAATGGCCCAAAGATTCGGCATCGAGCTTGCGGTCGCGATGCGTGTGCAAAAAGGTGTCTGTCCCCAAATCGCAGGCGGAACCCGTGTGCAAAAAGGTGTCTGTCCCCAAATCGCAGGCGCGATGCGTGTGCAAAAAGGTGTCTGTCCCCAAATCGCAGGCGGGCGAGGCTCGCGGGCCAAAGCGCGCTAAGTATGCAATCAAACTCGGGGTTTCCAAGTAGCAAGAAGAACCGCCTATTCGAAGGCGGTCTCAACCTTGTACTCGGAGCTGACGGCCGTGATTGGCGGCTGAAACATCTCCCAGGTCTTGAGCTCGGCGGCAAGCGCCAGGTCGCCGAAAGCGAGAAGCCCCTTCTGCGTGTCCTCGAACTGCATGGAGCCGTAGTCAGGGTTGACGTACTGCTGCGTGGCGTGCGGAATGGTAACGGTCGCGGCGATCTCCAGCGGTTGCTCCATGACGATGAGCTCCTGGTGCTGGCTCGCCCCGCCCTGGCCGCACGGCAGCTCTTAACCGCCGGTTGACGTGTGTTTCTTATTGAGCAGGCAAAACGTGGCAAAATACAGGGGTTACGCAACCACACGCGCACAGGGAGGAACGCATGCCTGAGGCAATCCGCAAGGTCAACGTCATTGGCCACCTCAACCCCGACACCGACAGCATCTGCTCGGCGATCGCCTACGCCTACCTCAAGAACAAGGTAGAGCACACCACCATCTACGAGGCCCGCCGCGCCGGCTCCGTCAACCGCGAGACGGCCTTCGCCCTCAAGCACTTCGGCTTCTCCGAGCCCTCGCTGATCACCACCGTGACCCCGCAGATCAAGGACACCGAGGTCCAGAAGCAGGACGGCATCGACGCCGAGACCAGCCTCTTCGAGGCCTGGAACGTCATGCGCGAGACCAAGACTGACACGCTGCCCATCACCGACGGCGACGACAACCTGCTCGGCCTCATCGCCACCAAGGACATCGCCAACGCCAACCTCGACATCTTCGACATCGAGGTTCTCGGCAACTCCAAGACCAAGCTCTCCAACATCGTGAGCACTCTCAACGGCGAGATGGTCCTCGGCGACCCCGAGGCCCGCATCGAGTCCGGCAGCCTGCGCGTGGGCACCACCCCCGAGATGATGGAGGACACCATCAAGGCCGGCGACCTTGTACTCGTCACCAACCGCTACGAAACCCAGCAGTTCGCCGTGGGCGCCAAGGCCAGCTGCATCGTCGTCTGCTGCGGCGCCTCCGTGTCCAACCAGGTCAAGGAGTCGGCTGAGGCCAACGGCTGCGCCATCATCGCAACCCCGTACGACACCTACGCCGCCGCGCGCCTGATCTGCATGTCCACCCCCGTGCGCGCCAAGATGATCTCCGAGAAGTCGACCATCAAGTTCAGCATCAACACCGCCGTCGACGACGCCAAGAAGACCATCGCCAGCTCGCGCCACCGCTTCTTCCCCGTCATCGACGAGGACAGCAAGTTCGTGGGCCTCGTCAGCACCCCGAGCCTGCTCACCGCAAAGAAGAAGCACGTCATCCTCGTTGACCACAACGAGAAGAGCCAGGCGGTCGAGGGCCTCGAGCAGGCCGAGATCATGGAGATCATCGACCACCACCGCATCGGCTCCATCGAGACCGAGGCGCCTGCCCTCTTCCGCAACATGCCCGTGGGCTGCACGAGCACCATCATCTACCAGATGTTCAAGGAGAACGGCCTCGAGATTCCCAAGGACATCGCCGGCCTCATGCTGTCGGCCATCATGTCCGACACGCTGGCCTTCCGCTCCCCCACCTGCACCTCGATGGACGTCAACGCCGGCGAGGCCCTCGCCAAGATCTGCGGCGAGGACATCCCCACCTACTCCGACGCCATGTTCGAGGCCGGCGCCGACCTCACCGGCCGCACCGCCGACGAGGTCTTCCACCAGGACTTCAAGGTGTTCTCGCGCGGCAACGTCAAGTTCGGCGTGGGCCAGGGCAGCTTCATGACCGAGAACTCCCGCAAGGCTGCCGAGAAGCTCGTCGGGCCCTACCTCGCCGAGGCCGCGGCCGAGGAGGAACTCCCCATGGTCTTCTACATGTTCACCGACGTAAAGACCTCCACGACCGAGCTGCTCTACTTCGGCGAGGGAGCCGAGGACGTCATCAAGCGCGCCTGGGGCGCCGAGGTCAAGGACGGCATGGCCGTGCTGCCGGGCGTCGTCTCGCGCAAGAAGCAGATGGTGCCGCCGCTGATGGCCACGTTCCAGAAGATCCAGGAGGAGCAGGACTAAATACACCTGCTCGGGTTTGGGCGCGCGCCTTAGCTTCATGCTCAAACAGTCCTGCTCGCACCGAGGCCACATTAAGTGGCCTCGGGCTCGTGCGGAACTGCGCGTGAAGCTAAGGCGCGCGCCTTTCTCGCAGGCGCAATTAAAGAAACAGGGGGAAAGAGTTGCACGGCTTACATGCTCGGCTACCTAAGAATTTTGTGTTGGAGGAGCGGATCGAGAGGTACCGCGACTACATCGAGGCGGACCCGTACTCGTGGCCGGGGCGGTGGGCCGAGGCATGCGCGCCGGCGGGCGGCGAGGCGTTCCACGAGGTGCGGCTCGACCTCGGGTGCGGCAAGGGCTCCTTTACCGTAGAGGCCGCGCGCCGCGAGCCCGACGTGCTGTTCATTGGCATGGATTCCGAGCCAATCTGCATCGCGTACGCGGCGCAGCGCGGCTTTGAGTCGGGACTTCCCAACGTGATCTTCGTGCCCGGCACCGGCATGCGCATCCGCGAGATGTTTAACCCTGATGAGCTGGGCGTTATTTACCTCAACTTCCCCACGCCGTTCCCCCGCAAGAAGGATTCGAAGGGCCGGCTCGTCAACCTTGAGCGCCTCATGGACTACCGACGCGTACTTTGCGACGGCGGCGAGGTGTGGCTTCGGACGGACTCGCAGCCGCTCTTCGACTTCGCGCTGACGCAGGTACCGCTCGCGGGCTACGAGCTCACGTGGCAGAGCCGCGATGCGCGAGGCGAGCGGCCACGCGACCCGATGAGCGAGTACGAGGAGCGGCTCGGCGCGCAAGGTGCGCTGGTCAACGCCTATATCGCGGTGCCGGGGCCGCCGCCGTCGAACCCCGTGCAAACCGCAGAGATGAGCCTCTCGGCCTACATCCCCGACGATTTGTCGAGCTTCGACACCTATGCGCCGCACGGCATGCAGGGCACCATCCAGAACCTACGCAACCGCGCGGCCAAGGACGACGGCGATTGGAGCCGCGGCATCACGCTGTAGTGCGGTCACGGACGCTCGAGGCACAGCCGAGCCCTAAAAACGCGTCATCCAGCAACGCAGGGGCATCCGCAGCCCCAAAAACGCGCCATCCAGCAATACTCGGTTGCTGGATG
>NZ_CAVKWG010000032.1:33035-81809 GCF_963660155.1 Paratractidigestivibacter sp.
TTTTGGGGCTCTTCTCTTGCCGCGGTTGCTGGATGCCGCGAGTTTGGGGCTTCACCAAGAGAGGCGGTTACTGGATGGCGCGTTTTTGGGACGCGGCGCGGCGTTATGCGGGCAAGAAGCCCTCGAAGATGGGCACCGCGCCCTCGGCCTCGCAGCGCGCGAGGTCCTCGGCGCTGCAGATCGTCCACTCGACGAGATGTGCGCCGAGCAGGCCGCACGAAATGCGCACGGGCGCGCCCTCGCGGTCGCAGAACCTATACGCCACGAAGTCCGGCCTCGTCGCCGCGTTGCCAAGAAGCACCGTCCCGCCGATACGCTGGTGGAAGGGCCGCCAGTCTTCCTCAAGGAAGTTCTGCGCGAGCTGCCCGCGCATGACCTCGGGGCGGTGGCGGCGCAGCCACACGAGCACGCGGGGGTCGAAGCTCTCGACGCAGTAACGCACGAGGTGGTTGTCGAGGCAGGCCATCGCCTTCTCGCAGAGCGCGGCCGCGTTTTTGCCGCGGGTCTTGAGCTCGACGATCACGGGAGCCGGCAGCTCCGTCTCGCCCGTCGGGTCGCACTCGTAGACCGCAAGGGCCTCATCGAAGGTCGGGATTTGCTCATCGGTGCCCGCAAGGCGGCATTCGCGCAGCTCGGCCATGGTCATCTCCTCGACCACGCCGGCATACCCGCACATGCGCTCGATCTCGGAGTCGTGGATTACGGCCAGCTCGCCGTCCGCCGTGAGGTGCACGTCCAGCTCGACGCCGAAGCCGTGGTCCCGGGCGCGCAGAAACGCCGCGACGGAATTCTCGGGCGCCCCCTCGCCGTGGAGGCCGCGGTGCGCGTAGCGATAGCGGGCGATCTCGCGCCACTGCTGATCGAGGACGGGGTTGCCGCGGCGCGGGGCCAATGCGGCGCAGGTGGCGGCACATGCCGCGGCGGCAGAACCCGCCACGATGGCCGCCGCTCCCAGAATCTTGCCAGCTTTCATAGCTCCCCCGAATCCATCCGAGCGTCAAGCAAAACACCTCTAAACAGTATGCCACTCGCGGCCCCGGCCCGGCCCGTGCTCCCGCCGAGCGTGATTGGGTAGTAAGGTAGATGTTCGAAACTTTGCAGAAAGGCCCCGACATGCCTCAAATAAAGCCCGGCCACCGACTCTATCTGTACCGACTCTTTGCCCGCGAGCTGGGCATCGGCAAGCAGACCGCCCTCGATCGCGCGGCAGACGTGCTCGCCGCCGACGGTCTCGCCCCCACCGACCTCGGCTTCGACGACGCGCGCTCGATGTTCGAGGCGCTCGACGAATGCGTCAAGCTCACCGTCTTCAAGAAGAACGCCGTCTTTGTGACCGTCGTGGCCAACGAGGCCTACGACCAGGCCCTCGCCCGCGCCGGCAAGTCCGACGGCAGCGAGAAGGCCGCAAACGGCAAGCCGTGGAAGCAGAAGCGCGGCGGCAAGAACATCAAACCCGTCCGCCCCAAGCACATCGAGCCGAAGGTCGAGCCGGCGCCGGAGCCGGAGCCTGCGGCTGAGTCGGGGCCTGTGCCGCAGCCGGAGCCTGTGCCCGCGCCGACGCCAGAGCCCGTGGCCGAGCCGACGCCGGAGCCCGTGGCTGAGCCGGAGCCGACGCCGGAGTCTGCGCCCGAGATCGAGCCGCAGCATGGACCCGAGGTCGACACAACCGAACCTCCCTCAACCCCAGCCGACGCGCCCCAATCACCAACAAACCCTGCCCCTAGCGCCTCCAGCGACGAGAGCGCTCCCGAGAGCGACGGTGACTTGCCCGACGCGACTCGCGAAGCGAGCGAGGAACAAAGCGACGAGCGCGGAGCGGAAGGGCAAAACGCCGACGCTCTCGGCAGCGCCCCCACGACGCCGGAGCCCTCCATCCACCTGACCATCACCTACGCCCCGGACCCCGTCGACGAACCGGGGCCGGAGCCTGAATCCACCGCCATCGCCACCCTCCCCGCGCGCGAGATCAAGCCGGCGCGCCCCGCGAATGACCTGCCGCAGGACTTCTACGCCGACGTCTACGTCTCCGACGAGCCCCTCTCGGCCCTCTACCAGGTGCTCCCCATCGACGTCGACCCCGTGGCCATGCTCGAGGAGGACTTCCGCATCGCCCGCTCCACGGGCATGCTCGAGGGGACCCGCAGCGAGGTGAGCTTCCCGTTGCGCTTCCGCCGCAAGGACGGCTCGGCCGCCACGGCCACGCTTCGCCGCCGCGCAAAGACCGTCGCCGGAAAGCGCTGGGCCCTCGCGCGCATCCACGCCGACTCCCCCGAAGAGGTCGGCATGGGCTCGCTTGAGCACAAAACGCCCGGCCCGTGGGCCGCGTTCGCAAACGAAGACCAGCTCAAGGGTACCGTGAGCCCCGAGGACGAGCTCGCGCAGTTCGCCGTCCTCGGCTCGTGGGACAAGTTGCTGGAGGAGCTCTCCGAGCTTGCCGCGCCCGAGGATTGGGGAGAGGACCGCAAGGTCCTGCGCGAGTACCTGGCCATGACCTTCCGCCGCGTGGCGCGCCAGGGAAAGCTCTCGATGGCCGACGACGGCTCCAGCGCGGCCTTCGACACGGGGCTTCTTACCAGCGGCTGCGAGACCATCGCGGCCATCCTCGAGCCGCACGACGGCGATATCCAGTGGGAGCTCACGTGCTTCTCGACGAACACGAAGGGGCAGCCCGCCACGTACCTGCCGCAGTTCGTGCAGCCCAAGGCGGGCGCCGGCAGCTCCGCCACCCTCGATGACCTGCGTCGCGGCGCGAGCGAGATCACGGGCTCGCTGCGCCGCGTCATGCAACAGGCCATCCGCAACCCGCGCCTCGCCACGCTTGCCTACGACGCCGTGAACGACCGCGTGGTCGGACTTTTGCCCGTCGATGGCAAGATTTGCGCCATTGTGGCCGATGAGAACGGAAAACCGCAGGTCATCGCCACACCGAGCGCGCGCGACGCCTACATCTGCGCCCGCGTGGTGAGCTGCGAGCAGCCCTCCTGGCTCACCGAGGCAGCCAAATAGCATAAGACAGAGGGCCCTTGGCGGACAGAAGAGACAGTCCCTTAGCGGACAAGCGGGGCAGTCCCTTTGATCGCTAAAGGGCTGCCCTTTCGTCTTATGCGGCAAGCTCGCGCACGGCGTCGATGGCCGCGTCGATCTCGGCCTCGGTGGTGAACCACGATGTCGAGAAACGAACAACGCCCTGCTCACGCGTGCCGAGCGCCTCATGCATAAGGGGCGCGCAGTGGGCCCCGGGGCGCGTCGCGATGCCCCAGCCCTGCATGAGCATGTCGGAGACCTCCGCCGAAGCGAGCCCCTCGATGTTCAGCGCGACGATGCCCGGACGGGAGGCTCCGGCGGGATGCGCGGGCCAATCGCCGTAGACCGTCACGCCCTCGATGCCGCGAACACCCTCGTAGAAGCGCCGAGCCAGCGACTCCTCGTGAGCGCCCATAGCCGTAACTCCCCCGTTTTCCTCAATAAACGCAAGCCCGGCGCAAAGCCCCGCGAACCCATGCCCGTTCAGCGTGCCGGCCTCCAGACGCGTGGGCCAACCCTCGGGCTGCATGGCGTCGAAGCTGTGAACGCCGGTACCGCCCACGTTCCACGGGCGCACGTCGATGCCCTCGGCCACGGCTAAGCCGCCCGTTCCCTGCGGGCCCATGAGCGCCTTGTGGCCGGTAAAGCACACGACGTCCAGGCCATGCGCGGCCATATCGATGGGCAGGACGCCGGCTATTTGCGACGCGTCCACGATGACGAGGGCGCCCGCCGCATGAGCGATTCTTGCCACGGCCGAGATGTCCACGGCGTTGCCCGTCACGTTCGAGGCGCCCGTGACCACGACGGCTCGCGTGCCGGGGGCAACAAGGCGCTCGAGCTCCGCCATGTCGAGGCGGCCCAATCCGTCGCAACCGGCATGCTCGACGATCACGCCCTTCTCGGCGGCCAGGCGGTTCAGCGGGCGCAGCACCGAGTTGTGCTCAAGAACCGTTGTGACGACGCGGTCGCCCTTCCCCACCAAGCCGTTAATGGCGCAGTTGAGGGCGGCCGTCGAGTTGGGGGCAAAGGCGACGTGGTCGGCCCGCGGGCAGCCGAGAAGCACCGCCGTGCGCTCGCGGCACTCGTGAACAACGCGCGCCGCCCCCATCGCGCCCGCGCCGGCCCCGCGCCCAGCGTTGCCGAGCGAGCCCATGGCCGCGACCACGGCGTCGATGACCTGCTGCGGCTTGCGCATCGTCGTCGCCGCGTTGTCCAAATAGATCACGTCGCCCTCCTTCACCGGACAACACCTCCGGACGGCACGTTCCACTACCATTTGGGGACAGTCCCCAAACCGCTGCGCTTTGGGGACAGACCTGCCGAGTTAGCGGACGAACTCGAGCATGTCGATGACGGAGAGGGCCTCGCAGGGCACGCCCGCCGCGGCGAGCGCCGCCTCGAGCACCCCGCGATCCTCGGGCGCCGCCTTCCACGCAAGCCCACAACCTGCGGAAATCTCGCCCGGTACGGGAATCATGCGCCCCGGCAGGTCCTCCTTGCCGCACAGCTCCTCGCACGCCATCGCCGCCGCCGTGGTCGGGAACGTGACCACGAGCGCCGGCTTGCGAACCCTGGGCACTACGGCCTCACGACGACCGAGGCGCCGATGAGCTTCTGCGCGATCACGTACATGTTCGTGACCTCGCCCACGGCGAGCTTCTCGCTGAGGCCGTAGTGGTCGAGGCAGGTACCGCAGGTCAGGATCTCGACGCCGGCGTCGGCCAGGTTCTTCAGGTCCTCGAGCGACGCGGACCCCTCGCAGGTCAGACGCGCGCCGCCGTTGTAGAAGAGCATCGTGGCCGGCAGCTCATCGAGCTGGGTCAGCGAGAAGATGAAGCCCTTGATCAGCTTGTGGCCGAGCTCGTCGTCACCCGTGCCCATGGCGTCGCTCGCCACCTGGATCACGACGTTCTTGGCGGCCGGCACGTAGCACTCGGCGGCCTCGGGCTCGCCGGCGGCCACCTCGACGGCGGCGGTGGCGGTGGTCACGACGTGCCACTCCTTCTCACCGGTCTGCTCAGAGGCGCTGGCGCAGCCCTTGGAGCCGGCCATGCGGGTCAGGTTCTCGACGGCGATCTTGTTGTCAACGATGGTCTCGACCTCACCGGGGCCGCCGAGGGTGCCCAGCGCCTTCAGGGTCTTGACGACGGGGATGGGGCACGCGTCGCCGCGGGCGTCGACCACGATCTTGTTCTCGGACATGGCAAGCTTCCTTTCTCGGAGCATTTGTTGGCAAGAATGAATAAACCGCAGCTACACGGTAACGCTGACGGAGCAGCCGCCGGCTTCGCGCTCTGCCGCCCGCCCGACGATCGCCGCCGGCTGGCCGAGCTCCCGCAGCCTGCCCACGTACGTCTCGGCGTCCACCTGCGGCAGCGCCACGAGCAGGCCACCCGACGTCTGAGGGTCGAAGAGCACGTCAGCGAGGTCGAGCGGCACGTCGCCGCCCATCTCGACGCGCGGGCCGAAGAAATCGCGGTTGCGATAGGCGCCCGCGGGGATAAGCCCCATCTGCGCCATCTCGCGCGCGCGGGCCATCACGGGCACTTCGGCGGCACGGATCTGAAGCGTCACGCCGCTCGCCTCGGCCATCTCGCAGCTGTGGCCCATGAGCGAGAAGCCTGTCACGTCGGTGGCCGCGTGGACATCGAGGCCGTCGAGCGCCTCCGCGCCGTACTTGTTCAGCGTGATCATCGAGTCGGTGGCCACCTTGACCCCGGCCTCGTCCAGGAGCTGGGCCTTATACGCCGTGGTCAGGATGCCCGTACCGAGCGCCTTGGTGAGCACGAGCGCGTCGCCCTCGCGCGCCCCGGCGTTGGCAAGCATGCGGTCGAGCGGCACGAACCCCGTGACGGCCAGGCCGAACTTGGGCTCGTGGTCGTTGATGGAGTGCCCGCCCGCCACGATGACGCCGGCCTCGCGGCACTTGTCGGCGCCGCCGGCCAGGATCTGCCCCGCGATCTCGATCCCTAGGCAGTTGGGGAAGCACAGCAGGTTCAGCGCGAGCGCAGGCCGCCCGCCCATCGCCCACACGTCGGAGAGCGCATTTGCGGCCGCTACCTGCCCAAACAGGAACGGGTCGTCCACCATCGGCGGGAAGAAGTCCGTCGTTCCGACGAGTCCCCGGCCGTCGCCGAGGTCGTACACGTAGGCGTCGTCGGAGGCGTCGAAGCCCACGAGCAGGCGCGGGTCGTCCACGCGCGGCAGGTCGGCGAGCACCTGCGAGAGATAGCCCGGCGCGAGCTTGGCCGCGCAGCCGGCTGCCTCCACGAGCTCGGTCAATTTGACGCCCGTCATGTCCATCTTGCGCTCCTCCAATCCATAAATGCGCAGCTACGCGAGCTGCAGGGCTTTCTCGGCCGCACCCAAGGCACCGGCAAAGCGCGCCTCGGAGCAGGTCGTCACACTCGACCCAAGCTTAACCCCGAGCCGCTCCACGAAATAGCCGTTCTCGCAAAGCCCGCCCGTGAGGAAGAACGGCTCGCCGGCGCCTTGGCCGGCCAGCGCCGCCACGCGCGAGACCACGCTCTCGATGATGCCATGGGCGATGTTCTCGCGCGTCTCTCCGCGCCCCACGAGGCTGATAACCTCGGACTCGGCGAAGACCGTGCACATGCTGGAGATGGTGACGCCCTCCCCTGCCGCGGCAAGGCGGGAGAGCTCTTCCTGCGAGACGCCGAGTTTATCGGCCATTACCTCCAAAAAGCGGCCGGTACCTGCGGCGCATTTGTCGTTCATGGCGAACTTGGCCACGCGGCCGGCTCGCAGCTGGATGACCTTGGTGTCCTGTCCGCCAACGTCGACCACGGTGCCCTCGGGGCCAAACAGCCGCGCCGCGCCCACGCCGTGGCAGGTGATCTCGGTCACGACCTTGTCGGCGTAGGGAACGGCCACGCGGCCGTAGCCCGTGGCAACAACGCGCACGTCATCGGCCGCGACGTCCACGCCGGCGGCAGCGACCGCCGCCCGCGCGCGCTCGGCCGCGTCCACGCTCGAGAACCCCGTGGGCATCACCTCGAGCGCCGCGACCTCGCCGCCCCCGCCCAGCACCGCGACCTTCGTCGCCGTCGACCCGATGTCTATGCCGATGCCGTAAGCAGGCACATTCCCCTCCTAAAGGGTCTCTATGAATGCCGCGATACGGGTATCGATCTGCCCCTGGTCGCCGGCGCTGTAGTCCGTCTCGACCTTCATGTACGGAATGCCCGCGCCCTCGACGGCCGCCTGCATCTTGGCGCTCTCCACGTTGAAGGTGTGGCACGCGGTGAGCACGCTCTCAACGACGCCGTCGACGTGATACTTCTCGCACATGGCCAGGGTGTTCTCCATGCGGCCCTCGTTGGGGGTCATGACGGAGCAGTTGATGCTCAGGTAGCGGTCGGCGATGGCACCCAGGATGTCGTCGGCGTCCTCGTCGATCATCATGCGCGCGGTGCGCTCGCCGGAGCAGTCGTCCATGCAGACCACGGTGCCGCCGTTGGCCTCGATGGTACGGCCGATCTTGTTGATGACGCCGCCCACGGGGCACCCGGTGATGAGGATGCGCCTGGCGTCGGCCGAGATGGGGCGCTCGCCCGCGTCATAGGCGGCCTTGCGCGCGGCAACGGTGTCCTCGATCTGCGTGGCGAAGCTGTCCACGTTGAAGTTGAACGTGCCCGCAAACATCGTGCTCATGAGCTCGACGCCGCCCATCGCCGGCGGCTGCTGAGCCTGCAGCTCGAACATGCTGAGCTGCGCCTCGCGCAGGCGGTTGCGACGACGCACGGCCGCGCGCAGGTCGTCGTCGGAAATGGTGATGCTGTAGAGCTCCTCGAGGCGCTCCTTGAGCAGGCGGCACTCCTCGCGCCAACCCTCGCGCTCGTAAGCGCGCTCGCGGCCCTGCGGCAGGTGCAGGATGTGCACCGGCTTCAGGTCGGCGAGCAGCTCGTACATCTTCTTCTTGCCGTCGCAGGTGGTCTCGCCGATGATCAGGTCCGAGAAGTACGTGAACGGGCACTTCTGCGAGTAGGCGAAGCCGTAGGTCGACTTGATGAGCGGGCAGAGGTTTGCCGGCAGGACCTTCTCGGCGTCAGGAATGACCTCGTCGGAGGTGCCGCACAGGCCCACGGCCGAGGCGCCCGCAGCGTCGATGATCTCCATGGGCGTGTAGCTGCACAGAACGCCGACGAGCCGGTTGCCCGCCTGTTTGAAATCCTTGACGCGGATAAACGACGCCTTTCGCTGCTCATTGAACTCCTCGAAGGTGCGCGGCAGCGTGTTCTCGAACTCGGCCATAGCGGCTCCTCTCCATTGTGGTCGCGCCTCCCCAGGCGCAAAACCAATTTCCATAGAGCCTAACAGCTGGTAAGCCGTTGTAGTTTGCGGAATACAACCCTTTCGGTTAAAGGATGCGCGTGTCCGCCGCCTGACGCACGGGCAAATGGCACTCGAGACGGGCCCAACCGCGGGTTGTCCCCACCTTATGCGGGCGGCGGCGCACAAACTTCGTCGAGTGTGCACCTTAATTCGGACTGCCGCCATACAAGCAGGATTTTGGCCGGGCGAAACTGGGAAAACGTGGCAAAAACTGGCTGTATACCGAGTGAATCCAAATTAAGGTGCACACTCGGCGAAGTTTGTGTTGCGAAGCCTCCAAACAGCCCTCGAACGCCGGCTCCTAGGCGCGCGTCGACTTGTAGAAGTTGCCCCAGTCCTCGAGCGACTTCATGATGGGGCGCATGGTCTCGCCCAGCTCGGACAGGGCGTACTCCACGCGCGGCGGCACCTCGGGGTAGACCGTGCGCGTGACCAGGCCGTCCGCCTCAAGCGAGCGCAGGCTGTCGGTCAGGACCTTCTGGCTGATGCCCTCAAGGTCACGGCGCAGCTCGTTGAAGCGCCAGGGGCGCATCATCAGGTTGCGCAGGATGAGCAGCTTCCACTTGCTGCCGATGAGCTGGACCGTAGTGGCCACGGGGCAGGCGGGCAGTTCTTCTTTGGTGAGCATGGGCAGCCCTTTCGCTTACGTCCTACATTGCAACAGAGTGTAGCACTCAGAATCGAATGCTTTGCAGGCAGATGTGGTCACCGAATGGTAACTAGGTAATAGATTAGTGTCTTCTTGGCTGGTGTTCATGCTTTCGATTGAATGGTGGACAAAGGGACAGTCCCTTTGTCCACCCGCAGACCGCAAGGAGGTCGAGCGCTCGAGCACATCGGCGCCTACACGCTCTATACGAACGCTGCTTTCACGGCCACAGCACCTATCGTGACCTGCATTTTATTCAACATCGGCTTCAACTTTAACGTTGAGCGCTCGAACCGCTCACCCGTGATGAGAAGGACGCCGGGTTTTCTGCCTTTATATCGCTTCACATGGTTGTGACGCTCGTCGTATTCTCTGTTTTGACTATTGTCGCCTAAGGGGCAAGTCTGACCTACGTAACAGCAGCAAGTCATTGCCCGCACGTTAAGAAAGGACCCCACTTGAGAGAGATCGATGTACGCAACTGTCCGCTGAACCCCCTGACGGCGTTCTCGGAGGACTGGATGGCGCTCGCCGCCGGCAACGAGGAGCTCGGCTACAACGCGATGACCGTTGCCTGGGGCCATCTCGGCTCCGTCTGGGGATGCGGGAGCCACACGAACCGCCTGCCCACGGCGACATGCTTCGTGCGCCCGAGCCGCCACACAAAGAAGTTCATGGACCGCGAGGAGTTCTTCACGCTCTCGCACTTCGGGCGCGAGGAGCGCGGGGCCCTCGGCTACCTCGGGAGCCATTCGGGCCGCGACGGAGATAAGGTAGCCGCGGCCGGCCTCACCCCGGTCTTCGAGGACGGCACCGTGTATTTTGCCGAGGCGGACGTCGTGCTCGTGTGCCGCAAGCTCTATGCGCAAGACCTCGTGGAGGAGGGCTTCGCGGACGCGGGCCTCGTCGAATACAACTATCCCGAGCGCGACTTCCACACGATGTATATCGGCGAGATCGTTCAGGTCCTGGTGCGCGATTAGGTCGAGTACTACGAGACGCGTCCCTGCCCGCGCCTCGTGCAGCAAATGGCGGACATTTTGGAGCGCTACATCGCCGAGAACCCGCCCGCGTAGGGGCGCCCGGCGCCCGCGAGCGCCACGAGAAGCCGCCCGGGATCGCTCCCGGGCGGTTATTCGTGACGTGATTGGGCCGAGTTCGAGTCGCTACTCGGCCTCGTCGGTCAGGGCGAGCAGGTCTTCCTCGCCAGTGCGAACCTTCACGACCTTCTCGACGCCGTAGACGAAGATCTTGCCGTCGCCGATGTGGCCCGTATACAGGACGCGCTTGATGACGTCGACGATCTTCTCGTACGGGATGTTGCCGACGACGATCTCCACCTTGACCTTGGGGAGCAGTCGCGCGTCGACCTCGACGCCGCGGTACTTCTCGCCGGCGCCCTTCTGCAGGCCGTAGCCGGTGACCTGCGAGACGGTCATGCCGGTGATGCCTGCCTTGTTGAGGGCCACCTTGAGCTCCTCGAGCTTGGAGGCCTTGCAGCACACGCTGATGTTGTGCATGCCGGCGGTAACTGACGCGGTAACCACGGGGACGGCGGCGTTGACCTTGGCCTCGGAGGCTCGGTCGATATTGTCCTCGCCCAGGTCGGTGCCCTCGTAGGGGTTCACGGCCTCCAGGTTGGCGTAGGTGGGGTCGGAGATGGCAAAGCCGGAGTAGGCGGTGGGCAGGCCGTGCTCGGCGAAATCCAGGCCGTCGATCTCGATCTCTTCGGGGACGCGCAGGCCGACGAGCTTGTCGATGACCTTGAAGACGATGAACATCGTCACCAGGACCCAGGCGGCAACGCTAAGAAGGCCGAGCGCCTGGATGCCGAGCTTCTCGACGCCGCCGCCGTAGAACAGGCCGCCGTCGGTGGCAAAAAGGCCCACGCACAGGGTGCCGAAGCAGCCGCAGACACCGTGGACGGAGATGGCGCCGACGGGATCGTCGATCTTGGCCACGTTGTCAAAGAACTCGACGGACAGGATCACCAGGACGCCGGCAATGGTGCCGGTGATGGCGGCGCCAAAGGGGTCCATGACGTCGCAGCCGGCAGTGATGGCAACGAGGCCGGCAAGGGAGGCGTTGAAGGTAAGGGACACGTCGGGCTTGCCGTAGCGGCACCAGGTGAAGATCATGGCCGCGAGGGTGGCCATGGCGGCCGCAAGGTTGGTGTTGAAAACCACCAGGCCGGCGTTGGCCATGGTGTCGTCGCCGGTCATGGAGACGGTGGAGCCGCCGTTGAAGCCAAACCAGCAGAACCACAGGATGAAGACGCCCAGGGCCATGGCGGTCATGTTGTGGCCGAGAATGGCGCGCGGCTTGCCGTCCTTGCCGTACTTGCCGATGCGCGGACCGAGAAGGGCGGCGCCCAGGCACGCGGTCACGCCGCCGACGAAGTGGACGGCCGTGGAGCCGGCAAAGTCATGGAAGCCCAGCTGGGAGAGCCAGCCGCCGCCCCAGATCCAGTGGCCGGAGATCGGGTAGACAACAAGGCTGATCATCGCGGAGTACAGCACGTAGGCCTTGAAGTTGGTGCGCTCGGCCATGGAGCCGGAGACGATCGTGGCCGCGGTGGCGCAAAAGACCGTCTGGAAGATGGCGTAGACCCAGGTGGGCAGGGTGCCGAAGTCGTAGCTGCCCTGGATGAACGGGTCAAAGCTGCCGATAAGGGCGCCCGTGCCGCCGAACATGATGCCAAAGCCCACGAGCCAGTAGCACGGGGTTCCGATGCAGAAGTCCATGAGGTTCTTCATCAGGATGTTGCCCGTGTTCTTGGCACGGGTGAGGCCGGCCTCGCACAGCGCGAAGCCCGCCTGCATGAAATACACGAGGAACGCCCCGACGAGCGTCCAGGTAACGTCAGCGGAGCTGAACATGTTGCCTCCTTTGGTGCGGCCTACAGTCCTTGGGCGCCGCCGGCGTCGCGCGTCGTCGGTCGGAACGCGAGAATGTCCGTTCGCGGTCAAAGCGGTCTCGCTCGCCCAAATCAACTTGACACACCCAAAAGACAACGACTGGTGCCGAAAATGTGCCGTAACGATAGTTAACGTGTCGTAACCAAGAGAAACAATCTGGCGGTGGGCGTGAAACCAGATAGTCTTATATCGACCTTCTCGCTGCGTTATCGCAGGAAAACGCCTATACCTACTTGGCAGACCATGATCATGATTGCCTGGAGGAATTATGAGCAACATGCCAGCTCTATCAAGTATTGTAGCAGTGCCCGCAGTGGCAAAGCGTTGTGCGCGCAGGCGCGGCCTTGCATGGATCTTTGAGAGCGGGACCATCGCGGCGGCCGTCATGGTGCTTGCCGCCGTGGTGGCCGTCGTGGTGGCAAACACCGACGCCTACTACCCCGTGCGCGAGTTTTTGGAGCAGCCCTTGGCCATTACGGTGGGCCCGTTTGTGGCCTCCATCACCATCGAGGCCTTCATCAACGACTTCCTGATGGCGATCTTCTTCCTCTCCGTGGGCATCGAGCTCAAGTTCGAGCTGACGGCGGGCGCGCTCACCAACCCGCGCCAGGCGCTGATGCCCATCCTTGCGGCCTGCGGCGGCGTAACGGCGCCGGCCCTGATCTACACGCTCTTCAACTGGGGCGGCGCCACGGGCGGCTGGGCCGTGCCCATCGCCACCGACATCGCCTTCGCGTTGGGCATCATGTCGCTTGCGGGAGACAAGGTCGCGCCCGCGGCCAGGGTATTCTTCTCGACGCTCGCCATCGCCGACGACCTTCTGGGCATCATCGTGATCGCCCTGTTCTACGGCCAGACGCCCTCCGTGCCGTGGCTCGTGGCGTCTGCCGCCTGCGTCGCCGTGCTGTGGGCGTTGAACCGCCTGCAGGTCTACCACGCGCGCTGGTACCTGCTGGTGGGCGTCGTGCTGTGGGCCTGCATGCTGAACTCCGGCGTCCACGCCACGCTGGCCGGCGTCATTCTCGCCTTCTTCCTGCCCGTCAAGAGCGACATCAAGCTCGGGAATGTCCAGGAGTGGCTCGCCGAGCGGAGCGGCGAGATGGACGACGCTTACGACCCAGAGATGCACATCCTGGGCCAGCACGGCCTCACCAAGACGGCGCGGCGCGTGGAGAACATCATGCACCGCGTGACCCCGCCGCTGCAGCGCGTGGAGGGCGCCATCTCCGTGCCGGTTAACTTCTTGATCCTGCCGCTGTTCGCCTTCGCCAACGCTCAGCTGCGCGTCGTTGGGGTGGACCCGCTGAGCATCATTGGCGATCCGGTGGCCCAGGGCGTCTTCTTCGGCCTGGTGCTGGGAAAGCCGCTGGGCATCCTTGCCGTGACGGCCACGCTGGTGGGCGTGGGCTTCTCGCCGCTTCCCGAGGGCTCCACGTGGGGGCAGATGCTCTGCGTGGGCGTCCTTGGCGGCGTGGGCTTCACCATGTGCATCCTGATCTCGGGCCTCTCGTTTGAGTACGGCACCGAGCAGCTGGCAGCCAAGTGCGCCATTCTCGCGGCCAGCGTGACCGCAAGCCTTCTAGGCCTGGTCCTTCTCAACGTGGTACACGCCGTGGAGAGAAGGCGCAGCGAGAAGGGCGAGCGCATGGGCGAGAAGGGCGAGCGCGCCGCTGCCTAGGGATGCGCATTGCAACAGACTGTAGCACTCAAAATCGAATGCCTTGCAGGCAGAGGTGGTCACCAAAAGGTAACTAGGTAATAGATTAGTGCCTTCTTGGCACCCACGAGCTGCCGCGATTCAATAGGTTGTGGACAAAGGGACAGTCCCTTTGTCCACGCGTAAACACAAAGAGGAGAGGAATCACCATGGCAAACTACACAAAGACCAACGAGGGCAACGAGGGCCGCGTCGAGCTGCACGAGGCGCTCGGCCTCACCGGCGCCGAGATCAGCATCAACAAGCTCCCCGCCGGCGCGGGCGTTCCCTTCGTCCACGCCCACAAGAACAACGAGGAGATCTACGGCATCCTCGAGGGCGCCGGCTTCGCCACGATCGACGGCGAGAAGGTCGAGCTTGTCGCCGGCGACTGGCTGCGCGTCTCCCCCGCCGCCAAGCGCCAGTTCAGCGCCGCCGCCGACTCCGGCATCACCTTCGTCTGCATCCAGGTCAAGGCCGGCTCGCTCGACGCCTTTACCGCCGACGACGCCATCATGTGCTAAACGGCTCAAAATAAGACAGGGGGAAGTCCCCTCGTCCTATGTAATAAGACGAGGGGACTGCCTTTTGTCCATTTGGCCAGCGCGAAGCGAGAGGAGCCGGGGTGATTCTGAACACGGGTTGCCGGACGGACATTCCGGCGTACTTCAGCGAGTGGTTCTGCCGCCGCGTCGCCGAGGGTTATGTGATGGCAAGAAACCCGTATCGCCCGGAGCTCGTCACCCGTTACGTGCTGGACCCGCAGGTAGTCGACGTGATCTGCTTTTGCACGAAGAACCCGGCGCCCATGCTGCCCCGCCTCGGCGAGTTTGATGCCTTCCGGCAGTTCTGGTTCGTGACTTGCACGTCCTACGGAGCGGAAATCGAGCCGAATGTGCCGGACAAAGCCGCCGTGTTGGCATCAATCCGGCAACTTTCCGGCATCGTTGGGCCGCGCCGTGTCGGGTGGCGCTACGACCCCGTGTTTCTGTCCGAGCGCTACACCGCCGAACACCACCTGCGCGCCTTCGAGCGGATGGCGGCGGAGCTCGGCGGGCGCGTGGCGTTCTGTGTCGTGAGCTTTATCGACCTCTACGAGAAGACGCGTCGCAACTTCCCCGAGGCTCGGGCCGTCAGACCCGCTGAGCAGCGATTTCTTGCCACCGAGTTCGCCCGGATTGGGGCTGCGCACGGCATTCGGATCCGCCTTTGCTGCGAGGACGCCTCGCTTGCCGAGTGCGGCGTCGACGTAAACGGCTGCATGACCCGCGAGGTTCTCGAGCAAGCCTGCGACATCCGACTCGACATCCCGTGCTCCAAGCGCTCGCCGCGCGCGATGTGCGACTGCCTGCTCGGCGCGGACGTGGGCACCTACAACACGTGCCCCCACGGCTGCGCGTACTGCTACGCCAACTACGACCAGCGCGTCGTTGCCCGCAACCTGCGGCTGCACGACCCCGCATCGCCGCTGCTCATCGGGCACATTCAGCCAGGCGACATCGTTCGCGACGCGCATCAGGAGAGCTACCTCGCACACCAGCTTCCGCTGTTTTGAGGAGTGGACAAAGGGACTGTCCCTTTGTCCACTGCAAGGAGAAGAGATGAGGCAATCAGAGAGGCGACAGCTGCTCATCCGCGAGTTGTTGGGTGAGCGGCCGGAGTATCGCGGGGCCGTCGTGCCCTCGGGCGCAGACGACCAGCGGCTGCTGCTCCGCGCGCTGATGAACATGCGAGAGGCCACGCCCGCAAGCGCTGAGTTTCTCGCCGTGCAGGACACCTACCTGCGAGAAGAGACCGCAGGGCACGGCATCACGGACGTGGAGGACCTTACGCCGATCGCCGCAGCCGGGCCCGCGGGCGGCCAGCTCTACCTCTGGCAGGGCGACATCACGACGCTGCGCGCGGACGCCATCGTGAACGCCGCCAACAGCGGGATGTGCGGCTGCTTTGTGCCCAACCACCGCTGCATCGACAACGCCATCCACACCTTCGCGGGCATCCAGCTGCGCCAGGCGTGCGCGGAGGTCATGGCAAAGCAGGGCCACCCCGAGCCCACGGGCCGGGCAAAGATAACCCCGGGGTTCAACCTGCCGGCGGCCCACGTCATCCACACGGTGGGCCCCATCGTGCGCGGTAACGTGACGCCACGCGACCGCGAGCTTCTTGCCAGCTGCTACCGCTCGTGCTTGGAACTGGCCGCAGCGCATGGTCTGACCAGCATCGCGTTCTGTTGCATCTCTACAGGCGAGTTCTGCTTCCCCAACCGCGAGGCCGCGCGGATTGCCGTCGCGTCCGTACAAGAGTTTATGCAAACCCCGACCAGCGTGAAGAAGGTGGTCTTCAATGTTTTCAAGGATCTTGACCGCGAAATCTACGCCGAGCTCCTCGGAGGCGCAAACCTCGATCGATAGGCTCCTCAAGGCCCTGGACACCACCGAGGTCGTGGTCGTAGGGGCGGGCTCCGGCCTTTCCACGTCGGCCGGCTTCACCTACGACGGCCAGCGCTTTGAGGCCAACTTCGCCGACTTCATCGCCCGCTACCACTTTGCCGACATGTACTCCGGCGGCTTCTACCCCTTTGCCACCCTCGAGGAGCACTGGGCCTACTGGAGCCGCTACATCAACATCAATCGTTACATAGACGCGCCCAAGCCCGTATACGATGACCTGCTGCGAATTGTTGGCAAGAAGGACTACTTTGTCCTGACCACCAACGTCGACCACTGCTTCCAGAAGGCCGGCTTCGACAAGAAGCGCCTCTTCTATACGCAGGGTGACTACGGCCTGTTCCAGTGCAGCCGCCCCTGTTGCAACAAGACTTGGGGCAACTCCCGTGCCATTCGCCAAATGGTCGAGCAGCAGCAGGGCATGCGCATCCCCACGGCGCTTCTGCCCACCTGCCCCAACTGCGGGGCGCCTGCGACCACCAACCTGCGCGCGGACGATACCTTCGTGGAGGACGAGGGCTGGCACCAGGCGGCCGAGCGCTACAGCAACTTCCTGCGGACTCGTGCCGGACTTCGCACCGTCTACCTGGAGCTGGGCGTGGGCTACAACACGCCGGGCATCATCAAGTACCCGTTCTGGCAGATGACGGCCAAAAACCCCAAGGCCACCTACGCCTGCATCAACGCAGGCGAGGCCCTGGCACCGCGCGAAATCGAGCCCCAGTCCATCTGCATAAACGCCGACATCGGCGAGGTCCTGGCCGCGCTCAGGTAACACCGGCGTCGCCCCGCCGCAACCCGCCGGCGCCGCAACCCGCCGCGCCCCCGCTCTGTATCCAGCGTGTCTCAAGTGCGCTAACACTCGCCGCGCGCCTCTCGCCTCGTGGTAAAGTGCCACCCAACTGGCAAAACGCAGCCCTGGGAGGCGCACATGACCAAGATCGCGATGAAGACCCCTCTGGTCGAGATGGACGGCGACGAGATGACCCGCATCATCTGGCAGATCATCAAGGACGAGCTCATCTGCCCGTACGTTGACCTCCAGACCGAGTACTACGACCTCGGCCTCGAGTACCGCGACAAGACCGACGACCAGGTCACCATCGACTCTGCCGAGGCCACCAAGCGCCTGGGCGTGGCCGTCAAGTGCGCCACCATCACCCCCAACGCCGCGCGCGTGGAGGAGTACAGCCTGAAGCAGATGTGGAAGAGCCCCAACGGCACCATCCGCGCCATGCTCGACGGCACGGTCTTCCGCGCCCCCATCGTGGTCAAGGGCATCGACCCGGTGGTCAGCTGCTGGAAGAAGCCCATCACCATCGCCCGCCACGCCTACGGCGACGTCTACAAGAACGCCGAAATGCGCATCCCCGGCCCCGGCAAGGTGGAGCTCGTCTACACCGCCGCCGACGGCACCGAGACCCGCGAGCTCGTGCACGACTTCACCGGCGCCGGCGTGGTCCAGGGCCAGCACAACCTGGACGACTCCATCGAGAGCTTTGCCTGCAGCTGCTTTGAGTACGCGCTTTCCACCAAGCAGGACCTTTGGTTTGCCACCAAGGACACCATCTCCAAGAAGTACGACCACCGCTTCAAGGACGTCTTTGCGGACATGTACGAGGCCGAGTACCGCGAGAAGTTCGAGGCGGCCGGCATCGAGTACTTCTACACGCTGATCGACGACGCCGTGGCCCGCATCATGAAGGCCGAGGGCGGATTCATCTGGGCCTGCAAGAACTACGACGGCGACGTCATGAGCGACATGCTCTCCTCCGCCTTCGGCAGCCTGGCCATGATGACGTCCGTGCTGGTGAGCCCCCATGGCTACTACGAGTACGAGGCCGCCCACGGCACCGTGCAGCGCCACTACTACAAGCACCTCAAGGGCGAGCCAACGAGCACCAACTCCGTGGCCACGATCTTTGCCTGGACGGGCGCCCTGCGCAAGCGCGGCGAGCTCGACGAGACCCCGGAGCTCGTGGACTTTGCCAACCGCCTGGAGGCCGCCACGATCCACACCATCGAGGCCGGCAAGATGACGGGCGACCTGGCGCGCATCACCTCGCTCGAGAACCCCACCACGCTGGGCACGCGCGAGTTCATCCTCGCTATCCGCGAGACCTTGGACGCCGAGGCCGCGTAAAGCGCCCCGAATCGGCCCGATAACCCGGTCGCGCACCCCGCGCGGCCGGGTTTTTCATGCTCCGCGATCACAAACTCGGCCGAATGCGCACCTTAATTCGACACGGCTCCATACAGCTGCGGCTTGGGGCTCAAAATGCAGGGAAAACGGCGCCGAATTCGGGTGTGTAGCGCCGCGGGTCAAATTTAGGTGCGCACTCGACGAAGTTTGTATCGGATCCCCGTGCTGCCAAGTCGAACGGACGGGCGCGGCAAGCCGATCGCGCGCAAATCGCCCCGGTTGCGCAGCATAATGGACGGCGAGTCGGGGCAATGTCGGAGCTGACACGCGAAAGGAGTCCGCGTGGGATACGTGCTCATAGGGCTCGGAGCCGTTTGCGCAGCTTACGGGGTCTCAATCATGCTCGTTGGTTCGGGAACGCTCTTCTTCGTCGTGTGGTACGTGCTCGGCGGCGCAATCGCGGGCGCCGGGCTCGCCGTGCAGACGGGTGCGTGGGCCGCGCTGCCCTTCGCGATAAGAGCCGCTGCGACCGCCGTTGCTGCCGCAGCGGTCGTGCTCTTCCTCAGCGTCGATGCCGTCATCATGACGCACGCCGCGGCCGCGCCGCCCGCAGACCTCGAAGAGATCATCGTCCTCGGGGCGCAGGTCCGTCCGGACGGCACGCCGAGCAACGTACTGCGCTATCGCCTCGACACCGCGGCCGACTACCTGCGCCAAAACCCGCGCACGCGCTGCATCGTCTCGGGCGGCCAAGGTGGCAACGAGCCGACCACAGAAGCCGCTTGCATGGCCTCTTACCTGCGTGAACAAGGCATCGACGCTTCCCGCATCGTGCTTGAGGACCGCTCGCGCTCGACCGTTGAGAACCTCCGCTTCTCGCGCGGGCTCCTGGCCTCCCCCGCCGACCGCGTCGGCATCGTGACCAATAACTTCCACGCATTCCGCTCCTGCCGCATCGCTGCGCGCCAAGGCCTTACGGGCGCCTGCGGCATCGACGCCCCTTCCGACCCGTGGTACCTGCCAAACAACCTTTTGCGCGAGGTCCCCTGCGTGGTCAAGGACTTCTTGCTCGGCAACATGTGACGCCGCTCGGCAACATGTGACGCGCACGTAGGAAAACCGCAGGCCCGGGCACATGCGCGCCGCGACGCGCTACACTAGGCAAGAAAATCCGCAGTTGCCCGCCCGGCTCATGTCCCGGCGGGCTTCTTAGCCAAGAAGGGACTGAGCTGGCCACATGGCAAAGAACACCGTCCTCACCCTCAAGCAGAAGGTTGACGAGGGCCGCAAGGTCACGATGGTAACCTCCTACGACTACACCATGGCCGCGCTGACCGAGGCCGCTGGCATCGACATGATCCTCGTGGGCGACTCGCTGGGAATGACCATGATGGGCTACGACTCCACCCTGCCCGTGACCATGGACGACATGGTCCACCACACGCGCTGCGTCACGCGCGCGACGGATAACACCTTCGTCGTGGCGGACATGCCGTTCATGAGCTATCAGCAGGATTTGGCGACGGCGCTGGAGAACGCCGGCCGCCTCATGAAGGAGGGGCGTGCCCAGGCCGTCAAGCTTGAGGGCGGCGTGCGCTGCGTTGAGCAGATCCGCGCCATGGTCGAGGCGGGCATCCCCGTGGTCGGCCACCTCGGCCTCACCCCGCAGTCCGTCAACGCCTTCGGCGGCTTCAAGGTACAGGGCCGCTCCGTCGAGACCGCCCGCCAGCTCGTGGAGGACGCCCTGGCCATCGAGGCCGCGGGAGCCTTCTGCATCGTGTTGGAGTGCGTGCCCTCGAACCTCGCCACGCTCATCACCGAGCGCCTGACCAGCGCGTTCACCATCGGCATCGGCGCCGGCAACGGCTGCGACGGCCAGGTGCTCGTGGTCCAGGACATGCTCGGCATGACCGCCGGCGGCTTCAAGCCAAAGATGGTCCGCCGCTTCGCGAGCCTCGGCGAGACCATCGTCGACGCCTTCCACGCCTACGACGACGCCATCCAGTCCGGCGACTTCCCGGCCGCCGCAGAGAGCTACAAGGACCTCGACGCCGAGGTCATCGACCAGCTGCGCGCCGAGTAGGCCGTCCATCGCACGCCGCACGCCGTCCATCGCACAATCCGCTCAACCGTAAAGGAGCAGCAAATGCAGACCGCAACTACCGTCGCCGAGGTCCGCGAGCAGGTCCGCGCCTGGAAGCGCGAGGGCCTGACCGTCGGTCTCGTCCCCACCATGGGCTACCTGCACGAGGGCCACAAGAGCCTCATCGTGCGCGCCGCTGCCGAGAACGACCGCGTCGTCGTCTCCGACTTTGTGAACCCCACGCAGTTCGGTCCCAACGAGGACCTGGAGAGCTACCCGCGTGACTTCGACCGCGACTGCAAGCTCTGCGAGGAGGCCGGCGCCGCGCTGGTCTTCCACCCCGAGCCCTCCGAGATGTACGCGCCCGACGCCTGCACCTACATCAACATGGACGCTCTCACCCACGAGCTCTGCGGCCTCACGCGCCCGATCCACTTCCGCGGCGTCTGCACCGTGGTCGGCAAGCTCTTCAACATCGTGACCCCCGACCGCGCCTACTTCGGCCAGAAGGATGCCCAGCAGCTGGCCGTCATCCGCCGCATGGTCCGCGACCTCAACTTCGGGATTGAGATCGTGGGCTGCCCGATCATCCGCGAGGAGGACGGCCTGGCCAAGAGCTCGCGCAACACCTACCTCTCGCCCGAAGAGCGCACCGCGGCGCTGTGCCTTTCTCGCGCGGTCTTTGCCGGCCAGAAGATGGTCGAGGACGGCGAGCGCGACGCCGCGACCGTGCTCGACGCCATGCGCGCGATCATCGAGGCCGAGCCGCTCGCCAAGATCGACTACGTCAAGATGGTCGACTTCGACAGCATCGAGCAGGTCGAGCGCATCGAGGACGCCCCGGTGCTGTGCGCCATGGCCGTCTACGTGGGCAAGACCCGCCTGATCGACAACTTTATCTACGAGCCCGGCGCCGCTGCGTAGGCACCGTGACCAGGGTCGGATTCATCGGGGCCGGCAAGGTCGGATGCTCGCTCGCCCGCTACCTGCGGGAAGGCGGCGCCGAGCTTGCCGGCTTCTTCTCGCGGACGCCGAGCCACGCGCAGGAGGCCGCGGATTTTGCAGGCGGGCAGGCGTACAGCGACGAGGCCAAGCTCGTAGCCGCATCGGACGTCGTGTTTATCACCACGCCGGACGGGCAGCTCGCAGAGGTCGCGGCGAAGCCGGCTGCGACCTTGGGCGACAACGCCGACGGCAAAGTCTTCGCCCACTGCTCCGGCGCCTTGTCATCCGATGTGCTGGCACCCCTTCGCGAGGCCGGCGCCTCCGTCTGCTCCGCGCACCCGCTCTACGCCGTGAGCAGCCGCTTTGACTGCTGGCAGGAGCTTTCGCGCGCCTGGTTCACGCTGGAGGGAGACGCCGCGGCCACCGCCGCCGTCGAGGCGCTTCTCGCCAGCTGCGGCAACCATGTGGCGCACATCGCCGCAAGCGAGAAGCCCCGCTACCACGCCGCCGCCGTCATGGCGTCGAACTTGGTGGTCGGGCTCTACCAAATGGCCGCCGACGAGCTCGTGACCTGCGGATTTGCGCCTAACGATGCGCAAGCGGCCTTGGCGCCGCTCTTCCTTGGCAACGCCGAGCACATCGCGGCCGCGGGTACCCGTGCCTCTCTTACCGGCCCCGCGGCCCGCGGCGATAAGGCCACCATCGACGCCCATCTGAGCTGTCTTTCTGGAGATGCGAGCGAGGTATACCGCCAGCTCACCGAGGTGTTGTACCGTATAGCGTCGTTGTAGCACCGCCGCGCCGCGGCCGAACGAAAGCCAGCACCACATGATCCTCAACATGCTCAAGGGCAAGATCCACCGCGCCACCGTCGTCCAGGCGGAGCTCGATTACGTGGGTTCCATCACCATCGACGAGGACCTCATGGACGCCGCGGGCATCCGCGAGTACGAAAAGGTGCAGGTCGCAGACGTGAACAATGGCAAGCGCCTCGAGACCTACGTGATCGCCGGCGAGCGCGGCAGCGGCATGATCTGCCTCAACGGCGCCGCGGCCCACCTGGTCAGCGTTGGCGACAAGGTCATCATCATGTGCTACTGCCAGATGGACGAGGCCGAGGCCGACGCTTGGCAGCCCCGCGTGGTCTTCGTCGACGACGAGAACCGCATCGCCCGCACCACCCGCTACGAGCGCCACGGCCGCCTCGAAGACATGTAACCCCCACCCCACCTGCACCGGGCGACGGGTTCACCCCTACCAAAAGGGGACAGTCCCCTTTCTGCAGCGGTTTTGGGACAGACCTGCACGAAATGGCATGTTCGCGCAAATTGCGGCCACATTCTCTGTCCTATGTAAGTTAGGTTGGGTATACTTTTCTGAGGCAAGTTAGGCATGGCTAACACAGCCCTACAGAAAGGATGCCATATGGCACGCATTGTTGAGGTTTACGGTCGCGAGGTCCTGGACTCCCGCGGCAACCCGACCGTCGAGGTCGAGGTCACGCTCGAGGACGGCTCCTTCGGCCGCGCCATCGTCCCCTCCGGCGCTTCCACCGGCGAGTTCGAGGCCGTTGAGCTGCGCGACGGCGACAAGGACCGTTACATGGGCAAGGGCGTCGAGAAGGCCGTCGGCCACGTCAACGCCGAGCTCGCCGACCTGCTCGTCGGCATGGAGGCCACCGACCAGCGCGCCTGCGACGAGGCCATGATTGCCGCCGACGGCACCCCCAACAAGGGCAACTTCGGCGCCAACGCCATCCTCGGCTGCTCGCTGGCCATCGCCCGCGCCGCCGCCGATTCCGCGGGCCTGCCCCTCTACGCCTACCTCGGCGGCCCCAACGCCCACACCCTGCCCGTCCCGATGATGAACATCCTGAACGGCGGCGTGCACGCCGACAACAACGTGGACTTCCAGGAGTTCATGATCATGCCCGTCGGCGCCCCTGACTTCAAGACCGCCCTTCGCTGGTGCACCCAGGTCTACCACACCCTCAAGGACACCCTGAAGAAGGCCGGCCTCTCCACCGGCGTCGGCGACGAGGGCGGCTTCGCCCCCGACCTCAAGACCAACGACGAGCCCTTCGTCTACCTGATGGAGGCCGTCAAGGCCGCCGGCTTCGAGCCGGGCGTCGACTTCATGTTCGCCATGGATCCGGCAACCTCCGAGTGCTACAACAAGGAGACCGGCATGTACGAGCTCAAGGGCGAGGGCCGCACCCTCACCTCCGACCAGATGGTCGACTACTGGGAGGACCTCGTTTCTCGCTACCCGATCATCTCCATCGAGGACGGCCTGGCCGAGGAGGACTGGGAGGGCTGGAAGAAGCTCACCGAGCGCATCGGCGGCAAGGTCCAGCTCGTGGGCGACGACCTCTTCGTCACCAACACCGAGCGCCTGAAGAAAGGCATCGAGTCCGGCGCCGCCAACGCCATCCTCATCAAGGTGAACCAGATCGGCAGCCTGACCGAGACCCTCGACGCCATCGAGATGGCCAAGCGCGCCGGCTACACCGCCGTCGTCTCTCACCGCTCCGGCGAGACCGAAGACACCACCATCGCCGACCTGGCCGTTGCCACCAACGCCGGCCAGATCAAGACCGGCGCCCCCGCCCGCACCGACCGCGTGGCCAAGTACAACCAGCTCCTCCGCATCGAGGACGCCCTGGGCGGCTCCGCCGAGTACCTGCAGAAGGCCGCCTTCTACAACCTGGCGTAAGGCCGGCGCGTAGCTGGACATAGCATCAGCGACTCGATTGCCGCCGTCGGCCCCGCGCCGGCGGCGGTATTCTTGTGCAGGCAAGCACTTGCGAGAAAGGAACCCCATGGCAGACGTTAAGCGCATCCTGGTCGGACAGTCGGGCGGGCCCACCGCCGCCATCAACTCGAGCCTGGCGGGCGTCGTCGCCGGCGCGCGCGAGGCGGGCGTCGAGGTCATCGGCATGCGCCACGGCATCCAGGGCTTCCTAGCTGGGCAAACGGTCGATCTAGCGGCCGCCTTGCCCGACGACGCGGCCATCGAGCTCCTGCGACACACGCCGTCGAGCTGGCTCGGCAGCTGCCGCTTCAAGCTGCCGGCGCTGGACGCCGCCGGCACCGAGGCCTTCTACACCGACGCCTTCGCCAAGTTCGAGGCCGCGGGGATGGACGCCGTGCTCTACATCGGCGGCAACGACTCGATGGACACCATCGCCAAGCTGGGCGCCTGGGGCGCGCGCGTCGACTCCCCCATCCGCTTCATCGGCGTACCCAAGACCATCGACAACGACCTCGTGGGCATCGATCACACGCCGGGCTACGGCAGCGCCGCCAAGTTCGTGGCCACCGCGACCTCCGAGCTCATGCTGGACGCCGACGTGTACGACCTCAAGAACGTGCTCTTCGTCGAGATCATGGGCCGCGACGCCGGCTGGCTCGCCGGCTCGGCGTGCCTCGCCGAGCCCGACCTGGTGCTGCTGCCCGAGGTCACCTTTAACGAAGACGCGCTGGTAGAACGCATGGGCGAGCTGCTCGAGCGTCAGAACACCGTGGTTATCGCCATGTCGGAGGGCCTACGAGAGGCAGATGGGCACCTTATTGCCGAGAAGACAGTGGCCGCCGGCACCAAAGTCGACGAGTTCGGCCACCTGGCGCAGCTCTCCGGCCCGAGCCGCTACTTGGCGAGCCTCGTCGGCGGGCGCCTCGGCGTGAAGACACGCGCCGTTGAGCTCTCCACGCTGCAGCGCTGCGCGAGCCACCTTGCCAGCAAGGTTGACCTCGACGAGGCCTTTGAGCTGGGGCGCGTTGGCGTTCGCGCGGCCATGGCAGGCGAGTCCGTCAAGATGTGCTCCCTCACGCGCACATCCAGCGACCCCTATTCCGTGGAGTATGCGCTCGTGGACGTGCTCGAGGTGGCCAACCAGGTCAAGGCCGTGCCGCGCGAGTGGATCTGCGAGGACGGCCTCAACGTGACCGAAGCGTTGCGCGCCTACGTCGAGCCCCTCGTCGACGGCCTTCCGGAGCACCTCGCCGCGCTCTAATCTTGCTTCGGCCGGGTATGCATGCAGGTTCCGGTGACGCGGGCCACAGGCGTGCCGAGCTCGTCGGTCACAAGACAGTTGTAAAAACCCAGGCTGCGGCCGTTTTTGTCCGCATCGGCGGTTGCGATGAGACGCTTGCCGTGCGCGGCGCTCATGTACTGGATGGAGCACGCGACCGAGACGGTCGGCTCCTCCCCCACGTTGGCCGCGATGGCGATGGCGAAATCGGCCAGCGTAAAGATGGCGCCGCCCATCACGCCGCCCTTCTCGTTGATGTGGCGCCCCTCGATGTCGAACTCGCACACGCCGTGCCCCGGCGCCGCCTCGACCACGCGGCAGCCGGTGGCCTCCGTGGCGAAGCGGTCGTTCGCAAAGATGCGCTGAATCTCTTCCAGCGAAGCGTTCGCGTCGATCATGAATACCCCCTATTTGATGCGCACGCCAAGAAGCCCGACCAGCTCAATGGCCTGGAACTGGTCGATTGTGGCATCGTGCAGCTCTCGGAAACTGTCGGATACCACAATACCCCCGATGCGGCAGGTCGAGAGGCCGCGCCGCGCCGCGCCATCAGCCGAGCCTCACGATGCGCGTGCCGTGAACCTCGTCGACGCCCAGAGCAGACGCCACGGTATCGGCGTTTTCCCAGGTAATGCCCCCGCCGGGCAGAATCTTGATGCGCCCCGCGGCCCGCTCGACGTAAATGCGCAGGCGGTCGAGGTTCTCCTCGATGGGCGTGCCCGCGGGCCCGCCGTGGGTAAGGATGCGGTCCATCCCCAGCTCGGCCAGCCAGTCGACGGCGTCAAGCGCCTCGCCAACCGCGAGCTCATCGAACGCCATGTGGAACGTGGTGAGAAGCCCCCGCTCGCGCGCGAGCCCCATGAGCCGCGAGGTCAACTCGCGGTCGAGGCCGCAATCGCGCAGGCAACCGAAAACAACGCCGTCGACGCCCAGGTCAGCTGCGATCGCAAGGTCATCGGCCATGATCCGCGCCTCGGAGCCCGTGTACCCAAACGACCCGCCGCGCGGGCGAATCATGCACATGACCTGCGCGTTATTCGAGTGACAGAGCCCAACCGCCTCGCGAATGACGCCGCCGCTCGGCGTCGTGCCGCCGCGGGCCAGGTTATCGCAGAGCTCGACGCGCCCCGCGCCCGCGGCCAGCGCCGCCGGCACGTGCTCGACGTTCTCCGCGCAGAACTCCCGGATCATCGCGCTTTTTTCGCCACCTTTCTCAATCAGTGTACGCGACAGGGCGGCCGAGATACCGCGCGCAAAAACACCGGCGCGCGGCGAAAAGCTCGAAAGCCCCTCGCCGCGCGCCGCGAATCAATCTGCGGGCCGCCACCCAGCACGACTGCCGACTGGCGCGGCCGCCGCCGGTGCCTTACGCCGTCGGAGTCTTATCCGCAGCCTCGTCGCCCTTCTCGGCCGTCTGTTCCTTGAGCAGCTTGTTCGTGCGATACGCGCGCCACCCGAAGAAGCCCGCGAGCGCCACCAGGACGGCGCTGCCGCCCCAGACGCCCATCTGCCAAGGCGCGGTGCCGTAGGTGATCTTGGAGCCGGGGGCCATGCCCTGCATCGCGTTGGAGTTGGCCACGGTATAGAGCGTGTGGTGCGTGGCCTCGCGCAGCTGATTGACCACGGTGGCGCTGTCGGTGCCCTTGAACTCGCCGGTCATGGCGGAGTAGGTGAGCTCGAGGTCAGTGCCGCCGTAGAGGGCCGCGTTCTTGTCCATGTAGCCATAGAGGTTAAAGTCGGTGATGACGCAGCCCCTGAAGCCCCACTCGTTGCGCAGGACGTTGGTGCACAGGCTGCGGCGACCGCCGGACCACTCGGTGCCCACGTAGTTGAAGGAGCTCATAATGCCGGTGCAGGCGTTGATCTGCTTGGTGGTCATGGTGCCCTTGTCGTCGGAGATGTACTTGATCTCCGTCTTGGCCTCCTTGACCGGAATCTCGAACTGACGCAGGTAGATCTCGCGGGCGGTCTGCTCGGTGGCCCAGGTGGCCACGTGCTGGACGCGGTAAGACTCCTGATCGTTGAGGGCAAAGTGCTTCACCATGGCGTAGCAGCCGTTGGAGGCGGCGCCGGCCACGACGGCAGCGGCAATCTTGCCGCCCAGGATCGGGTCCTCGGAGTAGTACTCAAAGTTACGGCCGGCAAACGGGCTGCGGTGAGTGTTGCACGCCGGGGCGTACCAGCCGTTGTAGCCGGAGGCCAGGGCCTCCTGGCCCACCATCTTGCCCATCTCGCCCATGAGCTCGGTGTTCCAGGTCTGGGCCATGATGACCTCGGAGCAGTACGCGCAGTTGCCGGTGGGGCCGGTCAGCGACGTGAAGCCGGCCGGGCCGTCGGGCTCGGCGGTCTCGGGCTTGCCCACGGACTCGATGGCGCCGGTGTTGTAGGCACAGTCGTTGAGCATGGTGGTCATCTCGCTGACGCTCACCTGGTCAAGCAGGGTGTCCCACATCTCATCATCGTAGTCCTTGCCGCGCAGGTCGATGAGCTGCAGGCCGTTGGCGGCACCGCTGGTGGGCATGGTGGCGCTGGAGTCCTCGTGCTCGGTGTAGTCGTACTCCTTGAACTCGATGCCGCAGTCGCCGGCGTCCTTGTCCTGGGCGGCCTCCGGGAAGGTGCCCTTGAAGTCGGAGCGAGACATCACCGTGCAGTTCTTCTCCATGTACTCGGTGAGGTCGGAGAACTGGTTCTCAAGCTTAGTGCCGGTGACGTCGTCGGTGTCGTAGGTTTTGGCGTCAGCGGTGACAAAGCCCGAGTCCACGACCGTGTGGGAGTCGGTGCGCAGGCTGATCTCGTACTCGCCGGCGTCCAGCACCCAGGCACCCTTGGAGGAGTCCCAAGAGGCCATCTGACGCAAGGGGAACTCGATCTCGACGGTCTCGGAGGCGCCAGCGGCAAGCTCCTGGGTCTTGGCAAAGCCACCGAGAACCACGGCGGGCTTCTCCAAGCCACCTGCGGTGTAGGGCGCGCTGTAGTAGATCTCCACGACGTCCTTGCCGGCAACGGCGCCGGTGTTGGTGACGGTCACGGTGACGCTCACGGTCTCGCCGTCGCAGCCCACGGAGTCGAGCCTCTGCTCGAAGGTCGTGTAGGACAGGCCGTAGCCGAACGGGAACACGACGGCCTCGTCGTAGTTGAAGCCGTCGTAGTTGCCGGCCTCGGCCTCCACGGCAGCGGTCTCATAGTAGCGGTAGCCCATGTACACGCCTTCCTTGTACTCAACAAAGTAGGCGGTGCCATCAGATACGGTGCCGTTGGCGTTGGAGGTGTAGTAGTCCGAGACGTCGTTGTAGCGCTTGCCGCCAAAGTTGCCGAAGGTCGGGTCGGCGGTGAAGTCGGCGGCCCAGATGTCGGTGGTGCGGCCGGAGGGGTTGTACTCGCCAGTCAGCAGCTTGCCGACGCCGTTTGCGCCGGTGGCGCCAAGAGAGCCAATGTGCAGGATGGCGTTGACCTCGTACTCGCCGCTCATCAGCGGGCCAAGCTCCATGGAGGTGGAGGCGTTGATCAGCACCACGACCTTGTCGCAGCTGGCCTTGGCGGCAGCCAGGACCGACTTCTCCTCAACGGTAAGCTCCAGCTCGTGCTGCCCCTCAACGTAGTTTGCAGTCTCGTCGTTGGCGGTAAAGGTCGTGGAGACGCCGGAGTTGAGGTCGCCGATAAGGTCGCGCGAGAGGTCGCCGCCCTCGCCGCCGCCACGGCCGATCACGACGACGGCGGTGGTGCCGGCAATGGAAGACTGGGCCTCGGAGCTGTAGGCACTCCAGGGAATCTCACCGATGTAGTAGCAAGCGGTGGACGGGTTGTCCATCGTGATGTCGGCCTTGGGGTAGTTTGAGTAGGCGCCGTTGATGAACTCGAAGGCGGTCTCGTTGATGTTAAGACCAGCGGCGGCGATGCCGTCGTGCAGGTTCACGCAGGAAGAGGCATCAACGGTGCCGGAGCCGGCGCCGCCGTAGATGGGATCTGCGGCGTAACGACCAAGCAGGCTGATCTCAGAGCCAGAGGCCAGCGGCAGCGCGCCGTCGTTCTTGAGCAGGACCGCGCCCTCGCCCAGGATCTGGCCGACCATCTCGTTGGCGGCGTTGGTGGCCTGCGTGCGGCCGCGGTACTGGGCGTCGTAGTAGTTGGTATCCCAGTTCTCGGAGCCGGCAATGACCTCGACGGTTGACGGACGGCCGCCCAGGTAGTGGTCGAGCAACGAGCGGAACTTGTCGGTGGCGATGTTGGCGACCGCGGTGACGCCGAGAAGGCCGGCGGAGACGGCGGTGTTGGCAACAAAACCACGACGGGTAACGGTCTTCTTGGGCTTGGTATCAGCCATGGGAATTCCTTTCTGGTTCTAAGGTTGAGGCCCGCCTGCCGCCGCGAGTGGCAGCAGGCGGGCCTGAGGTGCGTGGCAGTGCAAGCGCGACGCCAAAGACTTGCTAGAGCGTCCCTTTAAGCGCTGGGGGTGGTAAGGGCGTCGACGCAATACTTCTTGGTGCGGTCGTCGGAGATGACGCCGCCGTAGTTCAGGCCGAAGCCGAAGTCGTACGAGTTGCCATCGACGTCGGTGTAGGGCTCGATGTCGCGCGGCGTATCCTCGGAGTGGGCCTCGACGGCGTTCATGTCCTTGGGCATCTGCAGCGGAAGCAGGCCGGAGGGCTCGTCCTTGCCGGCGATGATGTCAAGAGCTGCCTCGGGGCAGTTGGACATGGACATAAGTATGGCGTCAACCTTGGACTCGAACTCGTGGACGCACATCGGGTTCTGGGAGTTGAGGACCACGATGCAGGGCTTGCCGGCCTCCTCGGCCAGAGCGGCCGCGGAGAGGATCTGGTCAAGCATGTTCTCGTTGGTCATCATCGAGGTGCGGCCGTAGTAGCTGCGGTTCTCGATCTCAACGCCCTTGGTGGTGTCGTGCTCGGCCCACTTGGTGCCGTCTGCCGGGTCGCCGGCGATAGAGGTCTGGCGGACGTTGGCGCCATCGGCGGTGTAGGGGCGGTACTGGCAGGACAGCGGGATGAAGTTGCCGTCCTTGTCCTTGCCGCGACGGCTGTTGGCGTTGGTCGGGGGATCAGCGATCACCACGACGGCGTCGACGTCGGCGATGTCGGCAGCGGTCACGCGGGTGAGGTCGGCCTCGGCCGGAGTGGCCTCACCGGTCTTCTCGTTTGCCGGGCCGGTGAGGGTGTCAGCCAAGGTGTCGGTGACCAGCTCGAAATACTTTCCGACGGTCTTGGTGGACATCGGAAGCTCGCAGGTGGCGTCGGTGGCGGACCACTTGCTGGCGCCCATGCCGGAGCAGGTCTCACCGGCGGGGGTGAAGGTCATCGGCATGTAGATCTTGGGCTTGTCGGAGCCGGAGGCGGCCTTAATCACACCGCCGTGGTTCTTGAGCATGACGATGCCCTTGACCTGGGCCGCAAAGGCCTTGGCGGCGGCATCCTCGTCGCCCTTGTCGAGGTCGGCCTTGGCGTTGGCGGGGTCAACGTAGGGATCCTCGAATAGGCCGCAGTTGAAGTAGCCAAGAAGCAGGCGCTTGGCGGACTTACGGAAAATCTCGTTGGCCTTGTCCTCGCCCTGGGCGGACTTCAGGGACTCGTAGGCGTCCTTCAGAACGGTGGTGTCGTTGCAGCCACCCATCTGGTCGACGCCGACCTCGACGGCCTTGGCGGCACGCGTGACCGGGGACCACTTGGAGTTGTCCTCAAGACCCCAGCTGGTCCAGGCAAAGACCTCGGGATCCTCGGCGTTCTCCAGAACGGCCCAGTCGGTGCAGGCAGAGCCCTCAAAGCCGTACTTCTCGCGGAGAAGCTCCTTGACCTTGTAGGCGGAGAAGCCGGAACCGACGAGCTCGCCGTACTCCATGTCCTCGTCGAAGGCGATGGTGTAGGAGGTCATGATGGACGCGGCGCTGCCGGTCTTGCCGTCAAGCTTGAAGGCACCGTCGACGAACGGGATGGTCAGGGCATCGAAGTTCTTCTTGGGGTAGACGGCGAACTTGCCGCCGTCGGTGTGGCCCTCGCGGCCGCCCTCGCCAGCGCCCTCGGCCGGCCAGTGCTTGACCATGGCCAGAAGCGAGCCAGTGCCCCAGCCCTGGTCGTTGTCGGAGTCGTCGAGCGTGGACTGCAGGCCGTCGATGTGGGCACGGACCATGTCGCGAGACAGGGCCGGGTCAACGCCGAAGGTGCTGGAGTAACGGGCCCAACGCGGGTCGGTGGCAACGTCGGTCTGCGGGCCAAGGTACATGGTGATGCCCATCTCGCGCATGTCGCGAGCAATGCCGGCGCCGGCCTCCTTGGAGACCTCGGGGTCGAAGGAGGCGGCCAGGCCCAGGTTGTCAGGCCAGTTGGTGCAGTTCTTGCCCTGGCGCGGGTCGGACGAGAAGTTGATGGGGATCTTGTTGCTGGAGCTCTCGGCGTAGGCCTGCATGGCGTTGGCCCAGGTGGCCTGCTTGTAGGCGGGGAAGCCGGAGGCGGCGTTCAGGACGGCGCGCACGCCGCCGTCGAGGAACTCCTTCTGGGTGTCGGTGACCGAGCAGTCGTCCTCGATGGAGGCTTGGTGGCCAGAGAAGCACATGAGGCCGCAGATTTGGTCGATGGTGACGCGGGAGGCAAGATCCTCGGCGCGCTCCTCGGCGGTAAGGCGCCAGTCCTCGTAGGGGACGAGCTCGCCCGTGCCCTCGAAGTCCTTGAACGCGTAGCCGTCCTTCTCGATGAGCTTAAGACCAGACGCAGGCGAGTAGGAAAGCTGCTTGCCGTTGGCACCGTTGTCGACGACGGTATAGCCGTTACCGGAGTCGGTCTCCTTGTAGCCCGAGCCCTTGGTGGTGTCGCTGCTGGAGCTGCTGCCGGAGTTGCTGCAGCCAGCCAGGCCAATCAGGCCCGCGGTCAGCGCGGAACCGGCGATGAACCCACGACGAGAAACGTTCTTCATTTCCTTCTCCGTTCTAATAGAGTGCTCTTCCCGGAGGGCGGCCGTCCTATTTGCGACCACCCTCCCACTCAGCGCAAACGGACGCCGCCTAAGCGGCGTCCGGCCTAGCCGTAGAAATCGAAGTTGATGGTCTCGAAATCAGCGATGTCGAAGTCGGAGGCAGTACCCTCGAGGGCGTTCTTGCCGTTGGCCTTAAGAACAATGTCGCCCTTGGTCATGTGCAGGGTGACCTCGTCCTCGGTGCCCTCCCAGGTGCCCTTGTCGGTCAGAAGGTCGGCATGGGCCTCAAGGGGCTCGATGGAGACGGTGCCGTCCTCAGCAAAGATGACGTCGAGCATCTGCTCGGAGCCACCGGTGGTGCCGTAGACGGAGGTGCCGGTGATGGCAACGGCGCCGCGCCACTGGCCAACGTAGTAGCTGTTGGCGTCAAAACTGGAGCTGCTGGAGCTCGTGGAGCTGGACGTGGTGGAGCTGGTGGTGCTGGAGGTGCTGGTGGAGGAGCCGCCGCATGCCACGAGGGGCATGCTGAGAGCGACGGCCAGAGCCGCGCCGATAGCAAGTTGCTTCTTCATGCTGTCCTTCTTTCTCCCTTTTGAACCCGCCGCAGGTCGCGAGGGGTTCTCGTCCCCCATTTGGGGCTTTTCCCGTTGGCCTTGCCGTATCGCTGCGGTCCACAGGCACAGACCATCGCTTGCATGTTAATAAGGTATGACAGCGCTTTAACGCGCCTGTGACATTTGTCATAAAGCCCCGGGAGGTCGACACGAAAGTACTGAACGTCCAGTGAACGGTGCCCGCAAGCGGCATAATTTAGCGGTGGACGGCAAATACTAGACCTAATGTGTCATGAGGTAACCTATTGTGCAGCTCAGGCGGCACAAGTTGCATGGCGGCGCCGCAAGCGCGCAAAGGGGGATTTAGATGTATCGCACGCTCATCGTCGAGGACGAGGCAGACGAGGCCCAGCGCCTCACTGACCTGCTACGACGCTACGGTCAGGCGCATGAGGTCGAGTTCAAGACCACGTGGCGAGCAAGCGCCATGGACATGCTCTCCGACAAGAGCCGCTACGACCTTTGCCTGCTCGACATCCAGATGCCAGGGATCGACGGCATGGAGGCGGCGGGGCTGCTGCGCACCTATGACGACCAGATTCCCATCATCTTTGTAACGAATCTCGCCAAGTACGCCGTTAAGGGCTACGAGGTCGGCGCCTGCGGCTTTATCGTCAAGCCGGCGACGTACGGCAACCTCTCGCTCGCGCTCGACCGTGCGCTGCGCGCCGTCGCGCAAAACGCCGGCCGCACGCTGACCATCCCCACCGACAGCGGCATCCGCGTGGTCCCGCTTCGCCAGATCACCTTCATCGAGGTCATGAAACACACGCTCACGTACCATATCGTGGGAGAGGAGCCGCTCGACACCCGCGGCTCGCTGGTAAAGCTCGAAGAAGAGCTCGCCGACGCACCCGTGGTCCGCGTGTCCAAGAGCTGCCTCGCCAATATGGACCAGATCGCGTTCCTGCGCAACTCCGAGCTGCAGATGAGCGACGGCGAGTGCCTGCGCATCTCGCGCACGCACAGGCGCGACGTCATCGACAAGGTGACCGACTACCTGGGCGGCCGTCGATAATGTTCGTGGACTTCAACCCGTTCAAGCAGCTTATGAATGCCGGCTGGGCCATCCAGATCGCGGTCACACTGACGATCCCCATCGCCATGCTCGCGCACCGCTTTCCTCACCGCAACGATACCCCGCGTCGGGCGGTCATCGCCTTCGCGCTGCTGCTCGCGGGCACCGTGGGGCCTGTTGCGACGGGCATCGTGACCGGGCTCGACGAGCTGCAGTCGTTCGTCGTCTTCAGCGCGCTTCTTGCCGTGTACGTGGGCATCGTGCTGTACGTGTACGACGTGAGCCCGTGGCAGGCGCTCTTTTGCGCAACGGCCGGCTACACGCTGCAGAACCTCGGCAGCGGCCTCGAGGTGCTGCTCTCCATCGTCTTGTCGCACCGCGCGAGCGGGACCCTCCCCGAGCCGTTCCAGACCATCGCGCAATACGGCGTTCCGCTCGCGATCTGCGTCGCTGGGTATTTCTTGCTCGCGCGGCGCATCGACCACAACCGGCTAGCAAACGTCGAGGACAAGTCGATGCTGCTCATGTTCGCCGTGGTCGTCTTCGTGATCATCGGGTTCGACATCATCATCAAGGGGCTCGTGTGGGACGGCGTCAAGTACACTCACCTCGTCCTGCTGCGCCTTGTCCACCCGCTGCTGTGCGTGTTCGTCCTGTTTGCCGAGTACGAGATCCTCTACGCGCGCCGCATGAGCGACGAGAAGGACGCGACCGAGCGCCTGCTCGCCGAGCGCGAGCGCCAGTACACGCTCTCGCGCGAGAACATCGAGGCCATCAACATCAAGTGCCACGACATCCGCCACCAAATCCGGCACCTCGCCGATAAGGGCGAGGTCGTGGACAAAGACGTGCTCGCGGACATCGCGCACGAGGTCAACGTGTACGACTCGGTGGTGCAGACGGGCAACGACGCACTGGACACCATCCTTACCGAGAAGAGCCTCGCGTGCTCCAACGAGGGCATCGTGCTCTCGTGCATCGCCGACGGGTCCGCACTCGACTTCATGACGCCCTCGGACATCTACTCGCTCTTTGGCAACGCGCTGGACAACGCCATCGAGGCCACGCGCAAGATCGGCGACCCGGAGCACCGGACCATCACGCTCAACGTGGAGCGCCGCGGCAAGATGTGCGCCATGAGCGTCGAGAACTACTGCGCCGAGGCGCCGCGCTTTAAGGACGGGCTGCCGCTGACCACCAAGCGCGATCGCATGAACCACGGCTTCGGCACGAGGTCGATGCAGTGTATCGTGGCCCGCAACGGCGGCACGCTGCACATGGGGGCCCGCAACGGGGTCTTCTACCTCAACGCGCTTCTCGGCGGCGACGGGCGGCAGTAACGAGTGCACAGGACGCGCATTTGCCCGATTTTGACAACCGCTGCTGCTCGGCAGCAAACAGAAAACGCCACCCCGGGGAAGAGGCGGGGCGGCGCGTGGTGCCAAGGTTGGCGCTATTCGGTGGCGCGTGAAGGGCTTAGGCCTTCTTCCAATCGCCGGGCTTGACCTCGGTCTCGGGCTGGGTCAGCGGGGCGGCCTTGTACTGCTTGGTGCGCTCGTCGTCGATGACGCCGCTCCAGTTGAGGCCATAGCCGAACTCGTAGGTGTTGCCCTCGGAGTCCACGTAGCACTCCACGTCGCGCGGGACGTCCTCGAGGGAAGCCTCAACGGCCTCCATGCCGGCGGGCATCTGGCACGGGAGAAGGGCGCTGGGCTCGACCTCGCCGGACAGGATGCGGCCATAGGCCTTGCCAAAGCTGCGGCCGGAGCTGGCCCAGGACCACAGGATGACGTCGGCCACGGACTCGAACTCGTGGAAGCACTGAGCGTTGTTGGTGGCCTCGACGATGACGATCAGCTTGGCGCCCTCGGGCAGCGCGGCGCGCGTATTGAGCACCAGTTCAAGGTCGCTCTCGTTGGAGGCGGTGACGGACTTGCCGTTGTAGCTGCGGTTCTCCTTCACGCCGTCCACGATGTCGCCGGCAAGCGAGGGGTCGCGGGCCGTGGTGGCGGTGTAGGGGCGGTACTGCAGCGAGATGGGCACGTACTTCTGGTCGGCCGGGGTGTCCTCGGAGGCAGCGCCGAAGATTCCAGTGCCGCCGCCCTCGCCGGCGCCCGTGTCGGGCGAGGAGATGAGGAGCACGGCGTACTGGCAGTCAGCCAGCTGATCGGCCGTGGCGCGCGTGCAGTCGCTCTCCTGGTAGACGGGGTCAGAGGAGGCCTCGGTCTCGCCGAAGCCCGCGGTGGCGGTGCCGGTGGGCTCGCCCACGGTATCGGTCACGACCTCGAAGAGCTCGTTTGCGACCTCCTCGTCGACGGCCAGCGAGAAGCCCGCGGTGCCGCCGCCAAACATGCTTGCGCCGGTGAACTTCTGCGGGATGTAGCACTTGGGCTTGCCCGAGATGCCGGACTTGGAGATGACGTTGCCGGCATTCTTCAGCATGACGATGGACTTGTTGGAGCACTCCTGGCCAAACTCCATGGCCTTCTCGTCAGAAAGGATCGTCTTGGCCTCGGAGGGGTCGGTGTAGGGGTTGTCAAAGAGCTGGACCTGGTTCATGACGGTGAAGATGTGGCGCGCGGACTCACGGACGCGGGCAAGGGCCTCGTCAGTGCCGTAGTCCTTCTCGTAGAGAGCGTAGCCCTCCTTGGCGATCTCGACCGCCCAGTCGCCGCCGATCTGGTCGACGGTGGCCTCAAGCAGCTTCTCAAAGCGCTGGGCCTCGGTCATGTCCTTAACGCCGTGGGCACGGTCGCCGAAATCGGTGGGGCGCAGGATCTGCCAGTCGGTGGTCACCATGCCGTCCCAGCCGGCGTTGCGCAGAATGCCGATGTTGCGGGCGTTGTAGGCGCCACCCCAGATGGGGCCAAGGGACTCGTCGTCGGTGTAGGCGATACCGTAGTTGGGCATGACGGAGGACATCTTCTCGGTCTTGGACTCAAGGTGTAGGCCGCCGTCCAAGAACGGGATCAGGTGGGCGTTGAAGTTGTCGCCCGGGAAGACGTCGTACTTGCCGGCGTCGTTGTGGTCGTTGCGGCCGCCCTCGACGGCGCCGGCGCCCACGTAGTGCTTGAGCATGATGGCAACCGAGTCGGTGCCCCAACCCTTGTCGTCGGTGCAGTCGTCGTCGCCCCAGGTGGACTGCATGCCGCCACCGAAGTACTTGGTGAGGTCGCGGTTGGCCGCGGGGTCCTCGCAAATGGAGCCGCCCAGACGGGTCCAGACGATGTTGGTGCCGATGTCGACCTGCGGGCCAAGGTTCACGCGGGCACCGCCGGCACGCCAGCCGCGGCCGGTGTAGCGGCCGGACTTCTTCCAGAGCTCGGGCTCAAAGGAGGACACCAGGCAGTGGTTGTCGGGGATGTCGTAGAGCTGGTAGGGGTCGGTGGAGTTCATGTACGGGACGCCGTGCGCGTCGTTCTTCTCGCACCACTCCTGGATGGCGTTGATCCAGCTGACGGCGCTGGCGTAGGTGTCGGCGTTGGCCGATGCGCGGGAGACGCCGGCGCGGAGGCCCTCGCCGAGCTTCTCGGTGGTGGCGTCGTCGAGAGGAACCGCGGTGCTGGTGAAGCCGTCGTGGAACATCAGCGGCAGGATTTCGTCGGCGGTAAGGGTGTCGGCCAGGGCCTTGGCACGGTCCTCGTTAGACTGGCGCCAGTCCTCGAAGAGGCTGAGCTTGCCGTCACCGTCCATGTCGCGGAAGGCATAGCCGTTGACCTGGATGATCTTGGCGGTGTCCATGACGCCCAGGGTGGCGCCGCCGTCCTCGTTGGTAACCTTGGTCCAACCGGCGCGCAGCTCCTCGGAGGTCCACTTGGCGGCGGTGCCCTCCTTGTCGGGATCGATTGGGTACTTATCCGCCGACGGCGCGGCCAGCGGATCGGAGCTCGCGGTGCCGCTCGAGCTACAACCGGCAAGGCCCACCAGGCCCGCGGTCAGAGCTGAGCCGGCAAGGAAGCCCCTGCGCGAAACATTGCTCATTTGATTTCCTTTCGCTTCCCTCGATGAGGGTCTATTGCCCTCATTTCCTTGGCTTCTATTAAGCCGGGACGCGACCTGCGCGGCGGCGCCTCCTCGCGGTTGGTCGATTTTGCCGCACAAATTGCACGGCCGCGCCGCGAAAGGACCGCGCGGTGGCGGCATGCGTTGCGCGACAGAGGTTGCTAATATGGGCACGAAAAGGAGACGATTATGTTCAAGATCGCGATTGTCGAGGACGAGCACGACGCGGCGATGGCGCTGTCGGAGTTTCTTGCCCGCTATGGCAAGGAGAACGGCTGCGAGATCCAGGCGACCGAATTCTCCAGCGCCCTGCAATTCGAAACCAGCAAACAGAGCTTTGACCTGGTATTCATGGATATTCAGATGCCGGGAATAAACGGCATGGAAGCTGCGCAGCTCATGCGCACCTATGATGGCGAGACGCCTATCATCTTTGTGACCAACCTGGCAAAGTACGCCGTGCGCGGCTACGAGGTCGATGCGCTCGACTTCATTGTGAAGCCCGTGACCTACGGCAACTTCCGCATGCGCATGGACAAGGCGATGCGTCATATCCGCCGCAACGCCGGGCGCTCGATAGTCCTCAACACCCGCAGCGGGATACGCGTGCTGTCGCTGGAAGAAATCGAGTACGTCGAAGTGCGGCAACACGACCTGTACTACCACTTGGTCGGCAAGGAACAGCCCTTGGAGATCTACGGCAGCCTTTCCGCCTTCGAGCAGGAGGTGGCGGGCGGGCCCTTCGTTCGCATCTCGAACAGCTGCCTGATCAACATGAACCACGTGAGGCAGGTGCGCGGGTGTGACTGCGTCACGAGCAATGGGGACACGCTGCCCATTAGCCGCTCAAAGAAGCGCGAGACGGTGGACACCATAACGGCGTTTCTCAGCGGCAGCATCTAGCGAGAGGGACGCAGATGACCTTTAACAACTACGTCACCGCCGCCTACAGCGTGGCCAAGCTCGTGCTCGCAGCCTGGCTCTTCTCGCGAAGGTTGCCGCACCGAGATAACTACGGGCAGCGCGCCGGCGCGGTTCTTATTGCCTTTGCGGGACTCGCCGCCGCCTGCATCTACCTCGGTTTTTCCGTCTACCCTGATTTAACGAGCGATCTTTCGCTCGTCACGGCCGTGCTCACCTTCGTCGGTGAGCTGGCCTTGGTCACGCTGGCGCATCGGCTCGTGTACGAATGCCCCATCTGGACATCGGTCTTCTGCTGCTCGATGGCCTACTCGCTGGAGAACCTCTCGACCGCGGCGCACCGCACGGTGACCGAGCTCTGGCCGCCCAGTTCCTTCCCGCCCCCTTTTTTGGAAGAGTCGCTTAAGTACTGGCTCGTGGCCGCCGTGGTATACGGCTTGGCCTACCTGCTCTTGGTCAAGCGCGTGGAGAAGGACGGCCTGCTGCAAATCGACGACCCCGTGATGGTCCTTACCGCGGCGCTTACCGTATCGGTGAACATGGTGCTCGACCTGGCCGTCAAGGACTCGACCGTTTCCGAGCGCGGTCTTCCGAGCTACGACTCGCACGCGCTCACCTATATCTACCTGCTGCTATGCGTCTATGTAATGTATTCGGTGTTCGAAATCGTCTACAACCGCAAGCTGCAGCTGAGCGTGGCCGCCATCGAGCGCCTGCGCGCAACCGAGGCGCGCCAGTACGAGATGAGCCGCGAGAACATCGAGGCCATCAACCGCAAGGCGCACGACCTGCGCCACCAGATCCGCACCTTGGCCAATGGTGCGCAAGGCGTGGACAGCCGCGTGCTCGACGACCTCTCCCACGAGGTCGACGTCTACGACTCCGTGGTAAAGAGCGGAAACGACGCCCTGGACACCATCCTTACCGAGAAGAGCCTGTACTGCGACGGCAAAAGCATCACGCTGGGGTGCATTGTCGATGGGGCGGCGCTGGACTTTATGCCGGCAGCCGACCTCTACTCGCTGTTTGGAAATGCCCTGGACAACGCCATCGAGGCCGTCGAGCGCCTGGACAATCCCGAGCTCCGCAGCATCGGTCTCACGGTGAAGCGGGTCGGCGACATGGTGAGCATCCACGTCGAGAACTACTTCGACGGCAACGTGCAGTTCGGATCCGAGGGGCTGCCCCTCTCGCGCAAGGGCGACTCACTCAATCACGGCTACGGCGTTCGCAGCATGCGCATGATCGTGGAGACAGCGGGCGGATCGCTGGTAACGCGCGCGGTCGACGACGTGTTCCACCTCAGTGTTCTTCTTCCTGTGCCGCAAAGCCGGACAGGCGCTATTTCTGCTTCTGATTTTTAGGGCAGTTTACCTGCGGTTTTCTTGGCAAGAGGCGCACAGGCGAGAGATGCTTGCTCGGTTTTGGCGGCTGGAAACGCGCCGCCCCATCGGCGTAGCACCCGTGCGCGCCGCCGCGCGCCGCGCCCCCGCCGCTACGAGAGCTCGACCTCGAGCAGATCGAACCGCACGTCCCCCACGGCGCGGAGGTAGAGCGCCTCGCACTCCCCCGCCGAGCCGACGTCGCCCTCGAACTTTTTCCACTCGCCGCCGGCATCGAGAACGTCAACCGTTCCCAGGACGGACCAGAAGTCCTCGTCAGTGGCAACGGCGAACCCGCCCTGGCCCTTGCCGCGCACCGTCAGGCTCACGTGCGAGAGGCCCGAGAGGTCGAAGTCCCTGAAGCCGACCACCGCTCCGTCGCGCAGGTTGGCGATGTATTGGCGCGCGTCCTTGCCGCGCCCCTCCTGCGTGAAGTACGGGTGGCGGGCGAGCCTCACGCGCGGGAAGGAGCCGTCGACGCGGCCCACACCCTCACCCGAGCGCAGAACGCACGCGATGCGCGCCGAGTACGTCCCCTGCCCCACGAGGGGCCCGCCGTTGAGCCCGCAGCTCGTGACCCGCGCCTGCGAAAAACCGCTCACCGGGTTGCCCTCGAGGCGCTCCGCGCAGGCCTGGCGCGCATACGACGAGCGGTTCGTCTGGCGGTGATAGAACACGTACCACCGCTCGTCGGCCCCCTCCCCCAGCCTCAGAAGGCCGCCGTGGGTGTTGCCCAGGTAGTTGACGGCGTCCTTCTCGCCCTCGCGACCATCAAGCCCCACGTCGCCCAGCGAAACGAGCGTCCCGCCGTACGCGAAGCCTCCGTCCGGGCGCTTAGAGGTGGCGTAGCAGAGCTCGTGGTTGTGCTCGGAGCTGTAGACGAACACGTAGGTGTCGCCGTGCTTCCTGATGGAGCTCGCCTCAAAGAACGCGTGGTCTTCAAAGCTCCCCGGCCCCACCTTGGGAAAGAGAAGGCGCTGCTCGCCGCGGATGGTCGTCATGTCCGGCTCGAGCTCGAGCACGTAGCCGCCCTCCGAGGCGCAGCGATGGAGCCCTGTGGCGAGCGCGGGAACCGGCGTGGCGAAGCCCGTGTAGAGCCACACCCGGCCGTCGTCGTCCACGAGCACGCCGGGGTCGAAGGGAAGCCCGTCGCCCGCGCGCTTGCCGTACGGCGTCCCGTCCGGCCAGCTCACGTGCCCAAGGAACTCATAGGCGCCGGCAGGCTCGTCGCACACCGCCACGCCCATGATGCCCATGAAGTCGAAGGCGTAGAAGAGGTAGTAGCGCCCGTCGGTCCCCTGCACGGCGTCCGGGGCAAAGAGCAGCCTCAGGCCCAGGCGGTTCTTCGGGTCCTGGTTGCGCCGGTAGATGACCCCCTCGTAGCGCCAGTCGGAGAGGTCGTCCACCGGGGCGGACCAGCACACGTAGTCGTCGACGCAGAACATCTTGGCGCCGAAGCGGTCGTGGGACCCGTACACGTAGACGCGGTCGCCGAAGACGTGGGGCTCCCCATCGGGCACATACTCCCACTCGGGAAGGTAGGGATTGAACACTTGGGATTTCATACGTTCCTCCATAAGGGCGCTTGGGAAGCCCCGCGCCCACAGATGCCCTATTTTTGATCGTCAGCCGACTTGTCTGCGGCAGGCGCGCCCTTATTGCCGAGAAAACCAAGTGCTTGCATTTCGATATTTTAAGCAACTTTACCTGCAGCTCCTTGATAGAGCCGCAAATAAGAAGCCCCGCCGGCCCAAGGGGAGACCGGCGGGGCGTGCGCGCGCGTTCCAGGGGGAAGAGGAAGGACTGAAACGCTAGGCGCGCTTGGGCTCCCTGCTCATAAAGCAGGAGACGATCTCGGCCAGCATGGCCACGGCGAGAAGCACCGCGATCGCGATGATCCACTCGACGCCACCCTGGGAGTTGAACATGGTGATGCCGGAGAACACGTCGGCAAAGGTGTTGATGCCGTTGATGAGCACCTGCGCCATCGCGGCCACGGTGAAGGGCACCGCGACCAGGTTGGCAACGTCAGCATACTTGACGTCCACAAACGCGTAGACGGCCATGCACACGGCGGCGGCGGCGATGTAGCCCACCACGGCGCCGTTGAAGTTGTTGACGGCGGTGCCGTTGACGGCATACACCACGGCGATTACGGCAAGAAGAGCCACGGTCACGAGGCTGAGGATGCTAGCAGCGCTTTTCTTCATGCTACTCGCCTCCCTTCTGGGACTGGGCATCCGCCTGGACGCCCTCCCCGTCCTTATCCCACACGTATCCCTTGGCCAGGTAGAGGCCCAGGAAGCCGGCGGCCAGAATACCGGAGCCGACCTTGGCACCGGTCAGCGCGTTCTCCCACCACGGGGTGATGTGCTCGATCGTGGCGCCGGCGGCAAGGCCGTTGACCATAATCGAGTTGACCTCGCAGTAGACGTGGTCCTTCGTCGCCTGGCGCAGGAGCTTGAGCATGTAGCCGTCGCCCGCCTCGATCATCTGCGGGATAACGTCCTTGGAAAGGTTGCTCGCGCCCTCTGAGGCGGCACCGAAGCCGGCGGTGTCCCAGCACCAGTAGGTCATGCCCGCCGCGATGTCCTCGGAATAGTGCTTCTTGTAGTCGGAGCCGACAACGGCGTCGGAGCAGACCGTGACGTGGGCGCCCCACTCCTCGCGCAGCACATTGGTGAGAAGCTCCTTGCAGTGGCCGCAGTAGGTGGTGCCCATGCGGTTGAAGGCGGTCATCATGCCCTGGCAACCGCCCTTCGCGTAGGCACCCTCAAAAGCGCGCATGTACTGCTCGCGGATAGCCTGCTCGTTGCAGAAGGTAGCCGCCGACTCGCGGTGGGCTTCCTGGTCGTTGAGGCAGAAGTGCTTGAGGCCGAAGATGATGCCGCGCTTCTGGCACTCCTCGGACTGAATCTTTGCCACGAAGTAGCCGACCTGGCCGTCCTCGGAGTAATAAGCGGTCGCGCGCCCATTGAACGGGGTGCGGTGAATGTTCGGGCCACCGGTCCAGATCTCGTTGCAGCCCATGAAGAAGGCCTCATTGGCGGTAAGGGCGGCGCGGCGGGCGATCTCCTCGCGGTCGAACGTGGCGGCCGACAGCATGATGGAGGGCCACAGGAAGCCGGACTGGTCGGTCAGCTTAAAGTGAACCTGCTCGAGCTGGTCCATATCGTCGCCGCGGTAAGAAGCGGGCATGGCGATGTTGTCGAGGGCGATGGAGCCGTTGTTGTCCGGCATGATGGAGGCCATCTCCTCGACGGTGAGCTGGTTCAGGAAGGAGTCCCAGGTGCCGTCATCGTCGTAATCCACGCCATACATGTCGGCGAAGGTGAGGCCGGCGTCGACACCCTGCGTAAAGTCGGACACGGCCGGGGCGTCGGCAGGCACCTCATAGGTGTAGCCGTCAAGATCGGAGATCATGTCTGCGGTGGCGGTGATGGCGATCTGCTCCACCGGGAAGGTGGCGTCCCAATCGCTGCGCGAGAGGTAGGTCACGGTCTCGCAGCCCAGCGTGTTGATGTCGCAGTCGTCGAACTGGTTGGTCACGGTAGTGTCGGAGTAGCGGGACTTTGCATAGGTCGTGGCGTCGAGAGAGGCCTCGTTCCAGGTGTAGACCTTGTCCTTGTTGCCCTCGGCGGCCTTGCCCAGGACGTCGACCATGCCCGAAGCGCCCTTGGCGGCCAGGATGTTGTTCAGGGCGTCGTGGGAGTCGTCGCCGACGGCCAAGTAGTAGTCGCCCGCAGAGAGGATGTAGCTCTTGGCTTTGGTGTAGTCGTAGCTGGCAAGAAGGTACTTCTCGACCTCGACCTCAACGGTTTCGGAGGCGCCGGCCTGGAGCTCGGCGGTCTTTCCGAAGCCCACGAGCTGGACGGCGGACTTCTCCACCTTGTTGGTCTTCTCGTAGTCGCCGTAGGGGGTCTGCGCATAGACCTGGACGACGGAGCGGCCGGCCACGGTGCCCTTGTTGGTAACGGTGACGGAGACCTTATACGCGTCGGAGGCGGAGTCGAATGTCACGCCGTCGAGCTTCTGCTCGAAGTCGGTGTAGGAGAGGCCGTAGCCGAAGGGGTAGGCGATCTCGTCGGTGTAGCTCCAGGCGCTGCCCGTGGAGGAACCGGCGACGCTCGCGGCGTTGCCCTGGCCGAGGACGGAGTCCTCGTAGCGGGTCTCGTAGTACTTGTAGCCCACGTAGATGTTCTCGGCGTAGACCAGGTAGTAGCTCACGAACTTGTCGGTGTCCTTGCAACCTTCCAGTACCGCGTCGAGGTTCTTCCAGGTGGGGGTGTTCTCCTGGGCATAGGTGATGGCGGGGGCGGACAACGAGTTCTTGGCAAAGGTGTCCACAAGGTGGCCGGAGGGGTTGACCTCGCCGGTCAGGACCTGGGCCACGCCCTTGAAGCCGGTGGCGCCGGGCGCGCCGACCCACAGGACGGCGTCGACGCCGTAATCGGGCAAATCGCCGATCTCGATGGCCCAGCTGGAGTTGATAAGGACGACGACGCGCTTGAAGACGCCGGCCTCCTTCTGCTCCTTGACCATGGAAAGAAGGTCCTTCTCCTCCTGGTGCAGGGCCATGAACGAGACGCCGGTGGGGTCCTTGAGGAGCAGGTCGCAGTCCTCGGAGCCCTGGCGGGTCAGCATGACGATGGCGGCGTCGTTGTAGTCGGAGGCCCAGCTGGCCTTGATCTCGTCGGTGTAGAAGCTCGAGGGCGCCTCGCCGACCTCAGGCTCGTCGGTGGACTTCACGCGCTTATAGCCGCTGGTCTGATAGGCATCCACCAGGGTCTGGTTGACCTCGTAGACGCCCTTCATGGCCTCAAGGTAGGTGACCGTCGAGATGAGGGCGCCCTTGGTGGAGTCGCCGCCGGAGTGGTAGCTGTAGAACGGGCCGCTCTTCTTCGCCGGGCCGCCGAAGCCGCCGGAAGCTTCCTCCTCGATGGTGGACTCGATGGAGTTCTGGCCGAGCAGCGTGACCTTGGAGCCCGCGGCCAGCGGGAGCGCGCCGTTCTCGTTGCGCAGCAGGACGAGGCCGTTGGCCACCTCATAGGCGCCCTGCTCGGCGCAGTCGTTCTCGAGCTCCTGGAGCTTGTCCTGGCTCATGATGTCGCAGCCGTACTCGCCCTCGAAGCGGTAGAGCGAGGCATCGGTGGACGCAGTGTTGTCGGCAAGAGCCGCGGTGGGCGCCGCGGTAGCCAAGGCGGCCGCGGAGGCGCCGCCGAAGCCCATCGCCTTGAGGAAGCCGCGCCTAGAAACGTTGTTGAGCATGCGTCTTCCCCCTTACTGGTTCACGATGCGTGTGGTACTGATGCCCAGCGCGGTGTTGATCTTGCCGGCGTAGGACTCGGCGACGGGCGAGGCCATCAGCGTGAGCGTGAGCACCGCGAGCGCGATGGCGGCAAGGCCCTTCCAGACCTCTTTCTTGATTCCCCGCATAGTTCTTCCCTTCTCCCGGGCGCGGCCCCGCGGGTCGGGGCCTGGCGCCGAAAACCTTGTCCTGAAGGTAGGCCCGCTTCCTTAAAACCGATGCGAGTTGCCCGAATCGGTACTCGGATTGACGGCGATGGCACCCGGCAAACGCGAGCGGGTCGGCGGCTCCGAGCACCTAAACGACGCGCAGCCACGACGTTTTCGCAGGTACTATGTGGATATGGAGAAGGGGGAACCATGTACCAGGTCATGATGATCGAGGATGACGACCGCGCAGCAGACGACCTGACCGCGCTCATAAAGCGCTACGGCGCCGAGCGGAAAATCGAGTTCAGCGTCACGAGGCACGCCACGGCCATACCGCTGATCAAGTCGCATCGGAGCTATGACCTTGTGTTCATGGACATCGACCTGCCGGGAATCAACGGCATGGAGGCCGCCGAGCTCCTGCGCACCTACGACCCCACGGTCCCGCTCATCTTTGTGACCAACCTCGCGCAGTATGCGGTGCACGGGTATCAGGTGGACGCGCTGGACTTCATCGTGAAGCCCGTGAGCTATTACCACTTCAGCATGCGCATGGACAAGGCCATGCGCGCCATTGCCCGCAACCGGCGCGAGCACGTGACCGTGACCACCCGCGGCGGCGTGCGCGTGGTGCCCTGCGCCGAGATCGTCTACGTGGAGACGCAGGCCCACGACCTTATCTACCGGTTGGTGGGCGACAAGGGCGATGAGCCCCTGCGCGTGCGCGGCTCGCTTTCCGCGCTCGAGGAGGAGCTCGGCGGGGCTTTCCTGCGCATATCCAGCGGCTGCATCGTCAACATGGACCACATCCGCGCCATGCAGTCCGGAACGCTGCTCATGGACAACGGCGACACCCTCTACGCGAGCCGCGCCAAAAAGAAAGCCGCGCTCGAGACCTTTGCCGATTACCTGGGCGGGAGCATCTGATGAACACCACGGAGCTGCTGTACGCCTCGGTCACCTGCGCGCAGATCCTGGTCGCCACGGCGCTCTTCGCATCCTCGCTGCCGCTTCGCCAACGACCTGCCCAGCGCGTCGCTACCGGGGCCTGCGCGTTTATCGCTTGGGTTCTTGCGATGTCGGCGCTTGTTCCCCTGACGATGTCGGGCAACGGGAACCTGATGGGGACCACCGCCATCTTTGCCTGCTCGCTCGTGGCGACCTTGGGAATGACCTTATTCTTCTTCCGCTGCAGCATCTGGACGGCGCTCTTTTGCACGACGGCGGGCTACACGATGCAGAACCTGGCCAGCGGATCATGGCCGCTCGTCGCGGAGATCTTCCCCATCGACCTGCCGGAGCCGATAGGCACCATCCTGCACCTGGCGGCGCCCTACCTTGTGGTCTACATCATCGTTTACCTGGTGCTCATTAGAAAAATCCGGCGCAACGGCCTCGGCATGGTCGAGGATAAGGTCATGCTGCCCATGATGGCCGTGGTGATCTTGGCCGTCATCGGGTTCGACGCCACCATCAAATCGTTGGATGCATACAGCCCCTCCTCCGAGGTCATCGTGGTGTGCCGCCTTACGCACACATTGCTGTGCGTCGGCGTCCTGGCCTTCGAGTACGAGGCCCTCTACAAAAAGCGCGTGCAGCAGGAGGCGGCCACGCTCGAGCAGATCATGGAGGACGAGCGGACGCAGTACCAGGTGAGTCGCGACACCATCGAAGCCATCAACGTTAAGTGCCACGACATCAAGCACATGATCCGCGACCTGGGCGAGGCGTCGAAGCTGCCGCCCGGCGTGGTTGAGGAGATGGCCGCGGCGGTCAAGGTCTACGACACGGGCGTGCGCACCGGCAACGAGGCGCTCGACGTGCTTATCAGCGAGAAGAGCTTGGCGTGCAGCCGCGAGGGGATCGGCCTGGGATGCATCGCGGACGGGGCAGCGCTCGAGTTCATGCGGCCGAGCGACCTCTATTCGCTGCTGCTGAACGCGCTGGACAACGCCATCGAGGCCGTTCGGCAGGTGAAGGACGAGGGGCGCCGCAGCATCAGCCTCGTCGTGCGGCGGACGGGCGATATGGCGGTTCTGCACGTGGAGAATTACTTTGCGGGCGAGGTTGCGTTTGGGCCGGACGGTTTGCCTAAGACCAGCAAGAAAGACCAGTTAAACCATGGTTTTGGAATAAAGTCGATGTGTATGGTGGCGCAGCAGTACGGCGGGACCGTCCACGTGCTCACACAGGGCGACGTGTTCCACCTGAACGTCGCGATCCGCGTGCCGCAGGGCAAGTAATCGCGGGCGACGGCGCCCGACCTGCTAAAATGACCGGGTCACCTGCAAAGAAAGGACCCGCATGGCCGCCATCAACTACCAGCTCGCGCGCTTCGAGGCCTCCTACGGCACCATCGCGCAGCTGCCCGAGCCCAGCCAGCCCGAGGTCAGCGTGGTCGGCCGCTCCAACGTGGGCAAGTCGTCGCTGCTCAACAAGCTCTTTGGCCGCAAGAACCTCGTCAAGGTGTCGTCGAAGCCTGGCAAGACGGCCAACGTCAACTTCTTCGACGTCGACGGTGTCACCTTCGTCGACCTGCCCGGATACGGCTTCGCCAAGGTATCCAAGGCCGAGAAGGACCGCTGGGCGAACCTCATCTCCGGCTACTTCGAGGACGAGCGCAGCTTTAACCTGGTCATCTCGCTCGTCGACATCCGCCACGAGGCCCAGAAGCTCGACCAGCAGATGATCGGCTTTTTGCAGGAGCTCGAGCTCCCCTACATCGTGGCGCTGACCAAGGCTGACAAGATCGGCCGCGGCAAGCAGAACTCGCAGGCGGCGCTTCTTTCCAAGCAGCTGGGCGTGCCGCGCGACCAGATGGTCATCACGTCCGCCGAGTCCGGCCAGGGCATCGACGAGCTCAAGCGCCGCATCTCCGACGCCTGCCTCTAGGCACCCCCGCCGCGCCCCCGCCTCTGGGCCGCCCCGCCGCGCCCCCGCCTCCCCGGCCCTTCCCTCCGAGTTCGGAAGGCTTCCAAACTTCGGAAGGCTTCCAAACTACGGTTAAGAATCCTATATCCGCAGGTAGATGGCTTGCGTTCTTCTTGCCAAGAAGCTCTCGCAAGTTCGGAAGCCTTCCAAACTCGGAGAGGGAGGCAGCACCTGCAGAAAGGGGACAGTCCCCTTTCTGCAGCGGTTTGGGGACAGTCCCCTTTCTGCAGCGGTT
>NZ_CAVKWG010000033.1:0-104811 GCF_963660155.1 Paratractidigestivibacter sp.
CAATTGCTTGATGCGACGGTTCGTGTGCAAAAAGGGGACTGTCCCCAAAGCGCAGACAAAAAAGGAGTGGACAAAGGGACTGTCCCTTTGTCCACTCCCTTAGCGGTGCGTGTGCGGGAGCCTACTCCTCGACGGCGAGCGCGCGGCCCGTCATCTCGGCGGAGGGCTCAAGGCCGGCCATGGTGAGCATGGTGGGGGCGATGTCGGAGAGACGACCGTCCTCGATGCCGGTGAGCTTGGCCTTGTCGGACACGATGATGAACGGCACGCGGTTGGTCGTGTGTGCCGTGAAGGGGTGCTTCTCGCCGTCGGCGTCGACGTCGAACATGTGGTCGGCGTTGCCGTGATCGGCGGTGATCAGCGCGAAGCCGCCCTTGGCGAGAATGGCGGGGACAACCTTGGAGAGGGCCTCGTCGGTTGCCTCGACGGCCTTGACGGCGGCCTCGAAGACGCCGGTGTGGCCGACCATGTCGCAGTTGGCGAAGTTCACGATGTAGAAGTCGGCGCGATCCTCGTTGATGGCGGCGACGAGCTTCTCGGTGACCTCGGGGGCGCTCATCTCGGGCTTGAGGTCGTAGGTGGCGACCTTCGGGGAAGCGACGAGCACGCGCTCCTCGCCCTCCTTGGGCTCCTCGATACCGCCGTTCATGAAGAAGGTCACGTGGGCGTACTTCTCGGTCTCGGCGGTGTGGAGCTGCTTCAGGCCGTTCTGGGCGATGACGTCGGCCAGGACGTTCTCGGGGAAGGTCTTGGGGAAGGCCACCTCGACGTCGAAGGTCGGGTCGTACTCGGTCATCGTCACGAAGTGGGACAGGGCAATCTTCTCGCGCTCGAAGCCGTCGAAGGCGTCGTCGGTAAAGACACGGGTCATCTGACGGGCGCGGTCGGGACGGAAGTTGAAGAAGATCATCGCATCGCCGGCGTGGATGCCCTCGTTGTGGCACGCGAAGGGCTCGACGAACTCGTCGCCGCGCGGGTCCTTCTCGTAGTAGGCCTTGATGCCCTCGACCGGGCAGGCCTCGGCATCGGAGGCGTTGACCATGACATCATAGGCGCGCTGGATGCGCTCCCAACGGTTGTCACGGTCCATGGCCCAGTAGCGGCCGGACACGGTGGCAACGCGGGCGTCGACGCCGGTCTTCTCGCCAAGCTCCTTGAGGAAGTCGCAGAACTCGGCAACGTACTCGGCGCCGGATTGCGGGTCGACGTCACGGCCGTCCATGAAGGCGTGGACGCGCACGCGCTGCACGCCGCGCCCCGCGGCCATCTCGACCAGGGCCTTGACGTGGTCCATGTGGGAGTGGACGCCGCCGGGGCTCATGAGACCCATGAGGTGCAGGGTCTTGCCCTCGGCCTTGACGTCGTCCATGGCGCGGACAAAGACGTCGTTCTCGTTGATGGAGCCGTCCTTGATGGCGTTGTTGATGCGCGAGAGCTCCTGGAACACGATGCGGCCGGCGCCGATGTTGAGGTGGCCGACCTCGGAGTTGCCCATCTGGCCGTCGGGCAGGCCGACGTCCTCGCCGGAAGCGCCGAGGGTGGTGTGCGGGTAGTTCGCGTAGAGACTATCGATGAACGGGGTGTTGGCGGCCGCGACGGCGTTGTCCGCGCCTTCGGGGGCCAGGCCGCACCCGTCCATGATGATCAGAATCGCGGGAAGGTGACGCTGCGCCATAAGATCTATTCGCCCGCCTTAACGACCATGGAAGCGAAGTCGGCGGCCTTGAGGGAAGCGCCGCCCACGAGGGCGCCGTCGACGTCGGGCTTGGCGACAAGCTCGGCGATGTTCTCGGGCTTGGCGGAGCCGCCGTAGAGAACGCGGATCTGATCGGCGGTCTCGGCGCCGAAGACCTCGACGAGGGTCTGGCGGATAGCGCCGCAGACCTCCTGGGCGTCGTCGGCCGTGGCGGTCTTGCCGGTGCCGATGGCCCAGATGGGCTCATAGGCGATGACGTACTTGGAGGGATCGGAGATCTCGAGGCCCTCGGTGTCGGCCTTGATCTGGTCGACGACGAACTGCACGTGGGTGCCGGCCTCGCGGATCTCGAGGGGCTCGCCGCAGCAGCTGATCGGCACGATGTCGTGCTCCATCAGGATCTTGGCCTTCTTGTTGATGTCCTCGTCGGTCTCGCCGAAGTAACCGCGGCGCTCGGAGTGGCCGATGATGCAGTACTTGGCGCCGACGGCCTCGAGCATGTTCGGGGCGGTCTCGCCGGTGTAGGCGCCGGACTCGGCGTAATAGACGTTCTGAGCGCCGAGCTCGAAGGGAGCCTCGGACTGCTCGATGACCTCGGAGACACCCTTGAGGTCAACGGTCGGCGGGCACACGACGACGTCTACCTTGACGTCGGCGCCCTTGAGCTCGTCGGCAAGACCCTGAGCGAGGACGACACCCTCGGTGTAGGTCTTGTTCATCTTCCAGTTGCCGGCAATCATCAACTTACGCATCGAGAAGCGCCTCCACTCCAGGAAGAGCCTTGCCCTCGACGAGCTCCATGGAAGCGCCACCGCCAGTGGAGATCCAGCTCATCTTGTCGGCCAGGCCGAACTTGTTGACGGCCGCGACGGAGTCGCCGCCGCCGATGATGGACGTGCAGTCGGAGTCGGCCACGGCGCGGCAGACGGCCTCGGTACCGGCAGCGAACTGATCCATCTCGAAGACGCCCATGGGGCCGTTCCAGAAGACGGTCTTGGCGCCCTTGATGGCCTCGGCGTAGAGCTCGCAGGTCTTGGGGCCGATGTCCATGCCCATGCGGTCATCGGGGATCTTGTCGGAGTCGACGACCTCGCCCTCGGCGTCCTCGCCGAAGTGGTCGGCAACAACGTTGTCGATGGGGAGCAGGATCTTGACGCCCTTCTCCTCGGCCTTCTTCATCATCTCGCCGGCGCGCTCGACCCAGTCCTCCTCCTTGAGGGAGGTGCCGACGGTGTAGCCCTTGGCCAGGAAGAAGGTGTAGGCCATGCCGCCGCCGATGATAAGGGTGTCGGCGGAGTCGATGAGGTGATCGAGGACGCCGATCTTGGAGGACACCTTGGAGCCGCCGACGATGGCGACGAAGGGGCGCTCGGGGTCGGCGAAGATGCCGGTGAGGGTGTCGACCTCCTTCTCGAGCAGGAAGCCGGCGTAGGCGGGCAGGTAGGCGGCGGGGCCCACGACGGAGCCCTGGGCACGGTGAGCGGTGCCGAAGGCGTCGAGGACGAAGATGTCGCCGTAGGAAGCGAGGGTCTTGGCGATCTCGGGGTCGTTCTTCTTCTCGCGCTTGTCGAAGCGGACGTTCTCGAGGACGAGGACCTCGCCGGGCTGAAGAGCCTCGACGGCGGCCTTGGCCTCGTCGCCGTAGGTGTCGGCCACGAACTTGACGTCGAGGCCGCTCATCTCGGCGAGCTTCTTGGCGACGGGCTCGAGGGAGAACTCAGCCTGGAAGCCTGTGCCGTCGGGACGGCCAAGGTGGCTCATCAGGATGACCTTGGCGTTGTGCTCGACGAGGTACTTGATGGTGGGGAGAGCAGCGGAGATGCGGGTGGTGTCGCCCACAACGCCGTCCTTGATGGGGACGTTGAAGTCAACGCGGCACAGGACGCGCTTGCCGTCGACGTCAGCGTCGCGAACAGTCTTCTTGGTAAAAGCCATGCTCACTCCTTGGGTAGAGGATTGAAAAGAAAAGGGGCGCGGACGCGGCCCGAAAGCTGCGACCGCGCCCCAGTGAAGCTAAGGTCGGAGCGAGAACTACGCGACGAACTTCTCGAAGTACTTGATGGTGCGGACCATCTGAGAGGTGTAGGAGTTCTCGTTGTCGTACCAAGAGGTGACCTGAACGAGGGACTGGCCGTTGCCGAGGTCCTGGACCATGGTCTGGGTGGCGTCGAAGATGGAGCCGTGGGTCTCGCCGACGATGTCGGAGGAGACGATCTCGTCCTCGTTGTAGCCGAAGGTCTCGGGGATGGACTCAGCGTAGGCCTTCATAGCGGCGTTGACCTGGTCGACGGTAACGGTGCCCTCGACGACGGCGTAGAGGTTGGTGAGGGAGCCGGTGGGCGTCGGGACGCGCTGAGCGGCGCCGATGAGCTTGCCGTTAAGCTCGGGGAGGACCAGGCCGATGGCCTTAGCGGCACCGGTGGAGTTGGGGACGATGTTCTCGGCGCAGGCGCGGGAACGACGCTTGTTGCCCTTGCGCTGCGGGCCGTCGAGCGGCATCTGGTCGCCGGTATAGGCGTGGATGGTGGTCATGATGCCGGAGACGATGGGGGCGAAGTCGTTCAGGCCCTTGGCCATCGGGGCGAGGCAGTTGGTGGTGCAGGAGGCAGCGGAGATGATGTTGTCATCAGCGGTGAGCTGCTCGTGGTTGACGTTGAAGACGATGGTCGGGAGGTCGTTGCCCGCGGGAGCGGAGATGACGACCTTCTTGGCGCCAGCGTTGATGTGGGCCTGGGCCTTGTCCTTGGAGCAGTAGAAGCCGGTGCACTCGAGCACGACGTCGACGTCGAGGTCGCCCCAAGGCAGGTTGTTGGCGTCGGCCTCCTTGTAGATCTTGATGGTCTTGCCGTCAACGGTGATGGAGTCCTCGCCGGCCACGACCTCGTGGTCGCGGGAGTAGTTGCCCTGCGTGGAGTCATACTTCAGCAGGTAAGCGAGCATGTCCGGAGAGGTGAGGTCGTTGATAGCGACGATCTCGGAGCCCTCGTGACCGAACATCTGGCGGAAAGCCAGACGGCCGATGCGACCAAAGCCGTTAATAGCAACCTTTACTGCCATGCCTTCTCCTTTCACATGGTCCGCGGGGCTTCTCCCCTTGGGACCTGTATACGGTTGGCAAACAATGCCACCGAAAAGTGTACCGCAAACGCAGCCGTGTTTATACGTTCGTCAGCAAATTGGGTTTCCAAAAATGCGCGGAAAATTATGCTTGCGCGCAGAATCATGCGCGTTCGCCGAAAAACTAGCAGCCCGCGGCGGTTTAGTCGGGCAGGCCCGCGTCGGCGGGGCTCCCCTGCCCGCGCGCGTCCTCGACGAGCTTCTGCAGGCGCAGCAGTCGGTGGTACATGGCCGACTTCGAGGCGGGCGGGTCCATCTCCTCCCCCAGCGCGGCGAGGCTGAGCTCGGGGTTCTCGCGGCGGACCTCGCAGAAGGCGGCGACGGCCGGCGGCAGCGCGGCGAAGCCGATGAGGTGCTCGGCCTCGTCGATGAGCTCGAGCTGGTCGGCGGCCGCGCCCGTGGAGCGCGCCTGGTTGGCCATCTCGGCATTGACGCGGCGGTTGACGTCATTTTTGACGGATTTCTTGGCGCGGGCGAGCTCGACGACGCGGGCGACGCGCTCGGCGCCCATACCCCGCAGAAGCGCGGTGATGTCCTCGTAACTCTTAAGGTAGATGGCGTAGGCGCCGCGGCGGTGGTTGAGGCGGGCCGTCGCGCCGAAGGAGCCGATGAGGGCCACGAGCTCGCGGGCGAAGTCCTCGCCAGTGACGGCGACCTCCAGGTGGAACTCGCCGCGGGGGTCGGCGATGAAGCCGCCCGCCATGAAGGCGCCGCGGACGAAGGCCGAGATGGCCGAGCGCGTGCGGAGGAGGTTTCTGGGGACGCCCGCGGAAAGGCCCTGGCCTGGCGCGAGGATGCCGAGCTCCACCAGCACATCGGCGAGCTCGGCTTGCTCGGGGATCTCGATGAGGTAGTTGCGTGTCTTGTGCAGGACGCTGCGGCGCACGGTGAGCGAGGTCTCGAGATCGTAGAGCTTGTGAATGAGCTTGATGGCGGTGCGCGCGACAGCGCCCGTCTCGGTGGCGATTTTGATGGAGTAGCGACCGGGGCCGCGGAAGCTCAGCGTGCCGCAGACGCGCATGATAGCCGAGAGCTGCGCGCGCTGCGCGTTCTCGTTCGGTCCGTCAACGCGGGCGAGCTCGTCTTTTACCTCGGCGGTAAACGACATGCTAGCTGTTCCTCACGTTGGCAAGTGCCAGGTCGCGGTGCGAGAGCGCGACGCGGTAGCCGCTGCGCTGCAGGTAATCGGCCGTGGCGTTAGCGATGGCGACGCTTCGGTGCTGGCCGCCCGTGCAGCCGACGGCGATTGAAAGGCGGCTCTTGCCCTCGGCCACATAGCCGGGCATGGCCACGTCGAGCAGCCGCTCCCAGGCGTCGAGGAACCTCTGGGTCACGTCGTTTTGGAGCACGAAGTCGCGGACGAGGGGGTCGTTGCCGGTGAGGGTGCGCATCTGCGGGTCGTAGAACGGGTTTGGCAAGAAGCGCACGTCGATCATGAGGTCGGCCTCGACAGGCATGCCGTGCTTGAAGCCAAAGGAGAAGACCGAAACCTCCATGAGCTGCTGGTCGGTGAGCTCGGAGAAGGCGCGGCGCAGGCGGGCGCGCAGGTCCTTGGTAGGAAGCGACGAGGTGTCGATGACGAGGTCGGAGGCGTCGCGGACGGCCACGAGCTGCTGGCGCTCGCGCGCGATGGCGGAAGCGAGCGACTCGCCGGGGACTGCGAGCGGGTGGCGGCGGCGGTTCTCGTCGTAGCGGCGCATGAGGACGTCGTCGGAGGTGTCAAGGAAGACGACCTGGCAGGTGATCTCGTGCTCGCGCAGCTGCTTTATGGAGTCCGAGATCTCGTCGAAGAGGCCCTGGCTGCGAAGGTCGCAGGTAACGGCCAGGTGGCGGCCGACGCCGGAGTTGATGCCCACGAGCTCGGCGAGCTGCAGAAGCAGACGCGGGGGCAGGTTGTCGATGCAGAAGTAGCCCATGTCCTCGAAGACGTGCAGGGCCTGGGTGCGGCCCGAGCCGGACATGCCGGTGATCACGATGACGTCGGGCACGCGGTTGCGGCTCTCGGCGGCGCGCATCTTTTGGGCGTCGGTCGGCATCTTCTCCCCCTTCGTTGACGACGATTTTGAGTATACGGCAGCTGAAACGCCCGGGCCGGCGGGGTTTACGGGCCGGCGGCCGGCGTCCGGAGCCCATCAGGACCGCGCGCGGGCGCCACGAGCGCCTCGACACAGCCCCGAGCCGACAGCGCGCACAAAAAGCCGCCCGCGCGTCTCCCCCAAATTGGACGCGCGGGCGGCAAAGAAACCTAGGTCCGTTGAGCCTTAGAGGCCGGACTCCTCCTTAGAGAGGGGCTTCTTCCAGAAGGAAAGGATGAGGCAGCCGACGACGGAGCCGACGATGCAGGCGACGAGCCACATGATCGGGTTGCCGATGACGGCGGTGACCCAGGCGCCGCCGTGCGGGGCGGGGCTGGTGCAGCCGAAGGCCGCGGAGAGGGCGCCTGCGACGGCGGAGCCGATCATGCAGGACGGGATGACGTGGGCGGGGTCGGCGGCGGCGAACGGGATGGCGCCCTCGGAGATGAAGGAGAGGCCCATGATGTAGTTCACCAGGCCGGCGTTGCGATCGTCCTTGGTCCAGCGATTCTTGAAGAACGTGGTGGAAAGGGCGATGACCAGCGGCGGAACCATGCCGCCGACCATGACGGCGGCCATGATGATCTGGCCGGTGGTGCCAAGACCGGAGCTCGGATCGAGAGCAGCGGTGCCGAAGACGTAAGCAGCCTTGTTGAAGGGGCCGCCGAAGTCGATGGACATCATGCCGCCGAGCACGAGGCCGAGGACGACGATGTTGCTCGTGCCGAGGCCGGCGAGGAAGCTGTTGAGGCCGGTGTTGATGGCGGCGAAGATCGGGTTGAGGGCGAGCATGACGACGCCGATGGCAAGGGTGCCGAGCACGGGGTAGATGAGCATCGGCTTGATGCCCTCAAGGGAGCTCGGGAGCTTGTCGCAGAGCTTCTCGATGCCGAGGGTCAGGTAGCCTGCGGCGAAGCCGGCGAAGAGCGCGGCGATGAAGCCGCCGGAGATGAGGCCGGAGGAATCGAGCGTGCTCAGGTAAGCGAAGTCATAGCCCGCCTTGGCGAAGAGGCCGCCGACGAAGCCGGGGGCGAGGCCGGGGCGATCGGCGATGGAGCTCGCGATGTAGCCGGCGAGGATCGGCAGCATCAGGCCGAAGGCCTCCGAGCCGATGGTCTTGAACAGGGCCGCGGCCGGGATCGAGGAGCCGTAGGAGCTGGTACCCAGGCCCGGCTGGTCGACGAGGAACGCTATGGCGGTCAGGATGCCGCCGCCGATCACGAACGGCAGCATGTGGGAGACACCGTTCATGAGGTGCTTGTAGATCTTGTGCCAGGTGGACTCCTGCTCCGCGCTGGCGGTGGCGGCAACGGCGCCGCCGGCGTTGTGGTGGACCGGCGCCTCGCCGTTCATCACGATGTTGATGAGCTTCTCGGGGTCGTTGATGCCCGCGGAGACGGTCGTGGTGTAGACGGGCTTGCCGTCGAAGCGGGACAGGTCGACGTTCTTGTCGGCGGCGATGACGATGCCCTTGCAGTGGGCGATCTCGTCGGCGGTGAGCACGTTCTTGGCGCCCGCGGAGCCCTGGGTCTCGGCCTTGAGCGTCAGGCCCATCTCGGCGGCCTTCTTCTCGAGGTTCTCGGCGGCCATGTAGGTGTGGGCGATGCCGGTCGGGCAGGCGGTGATGGCCAGGATCTGGGGCCACTCGGAGTCCGCAGTCCTGGGCGCAGCGGCGGCCTCGGCCTTGGCGGCATCGGCGGCGTCGCGACCGGCCTCGGCGGCATCGATGGCGGCAAGGAACTCCTCAGGCGTCTTGGCGGCGCGCAGGGCGTTGGCGAAGTCCTCGTGCATGAGCAGCGCGGAGAGCTTGGCCAGCATCTCGAGGTGGACGTTGTTCTCGCCCTCGGGGGCGGCGATGGCGAAGATAAGGTCGCAAGGGGCGCCATCGGGGGCGCTCCAGTCCACGCCGCCCGGGACGGTCATGGCGGAGAGGCCGGCCTTGGCCACCGCGGCCACCTTGGCGTGTGGGATGGCGATGCCGTCGCCCACGGCGGTGGAGAACTCCGCCTCGCGGGCGAGGACCCCCGCCTTGTAGCCGTCAGCGTCGGTCACATTACCGGCGGCGACGTGGAGAGCGACGAGCTGGTCGATGGCGTCGGCCTGGCTCGCGGCCGCCGCCCCCACCTTCACGCTCTGCGCGCTCAACAAATCGGTGATCTTCATGCTTAGAGCTCCTTTCCTTGGAACTACAAAAACGCTGTTTTGCGATGCCCGTACCTAGGCGCGAGACATCAACTCCTCAACCTCCTCACGCGTGGCGAGGTGATCTGCGAAGGCACTTGCGGAGCCTGCGGAGAGGCCCATCTTGAAAGCGGTCTCGTAGGAGCCCGTCTCGAGGTATCCGGCGATGAAGCCCGCGACGCTCGAGTCGCCGGCGCCGACGGAGTTGACCACGGTGCCCCTGGCGGCCGGGCTCTGGTGCACGCCGCCGTCGGCGTCGACGAGGACGCCGCCCTCCCCCGCCATCGAGACGAGGACGTTGACCGCGCCCTGCTCCTGGAGCTTCTTGGCGTACGGGACGACCTCGTCGCGGGTCGCGAGCTCGACGCCGAAGATGTCGCCGAGCTCATGGTTGTTGGGCTTGACGAGGAACGGGTGGTAAGGAAGGACGCGAGTGAGAAGGTCGCGCTCAGCATCGACCACGATGCGGACGCCGCGGCCGTCGAGGCGGGCCATAATGCGCTCGTACATGTCGCCGGGAAGCGTGTTGGGCACGGAACCGGCGATGACGAGGATGTCGCCGTCGGTAAGCGCGTCGAGCTTGACGTAGAGCTTCTCGATGTCGGCGTCGGTTATGCGGGGGCCCTGGCCGTTGAGCTCGGTCTCCTCGTTGGACTTGACCTTGGCGTTGATGCGCGTGAAGCCTTCGGCGACGTGCACGAGGTCGCGGTCGACGCCGGACGACTGGAGCAGCGACTCCAGCGCGATGCCCGTGAAGCCCGCAGAGAAGCCGAGGGCGCGGGAGGCGTGGCCGAGGTTGCCCAGAACGATGGAGACGTTGATGCCCTTGCCACCGGGCAGGATCTGCTCGTAGCTCGTGCGGTTGATCTGCCCGAGGCGCATGTCGTCCACGCGGACGATGTAGTCGAGCGAGGGGTTGAACGTGACGGTGTAGATCATTGCCGGCCTCCGTGACGTCGTTTGTCTGATTGCTGGTGAGAACTATTGCACGTTTTTGCTCATTTGTGAATAGCCTCGCGCAGAATCTTCCAAATGACGGTGAGCGGTAGGTTATCGGCTGTGAGCGGTAGATTCAGTGACAGAAACTGACTGATATTGGCAGTGACCTGCATTGGGGACAGTCCCTTTTGCAGGTCATTACCTGCAAAAGGGACTGTCCCCAATGCAGGTCAGCCGACGATCTCGACGTTGTCGAGGGCGGCGTAGGGGCTGCCGGCGGGAAGCGGGCTCGTAATGAGCGTGGCGGACTCGAAGTCGCCGAAGGTGACGAAGCTCGTGCGCCCCACTTTGCTCGCGTCGGCGAGCACGAACCGGTGGAGGGTCTGCCTCATGGAGATACGCTTGACCTCGGCCTCGGCGAAGTCCGGCGTGGTGAAGCCGTCGTCTGCCGTGACGCCGTTCGTGCCCCAGAAGCCCAAGGTGAAGTGGTAGCGCAAGATGCTCGCGTTGGCGTCCGGGCCGACGAGCGCCTCGGTCGCGCTCTTGAGCGAGCCGCCGAGAACGACGACGTCGAACCCGCGCGACGCGAGCTTGAGCGCATGGCTCACGCAATCGGTGGCGTAGCGGGCGCGCTTCTCGGTGAGGACGTCGATAAGGGCGTCGACGGAGGTTCCGGCGTCCAGGTAGACGAAGTCGTGCGGCCCCACAAGCGGGGCGGCGGCGGCGGCAATGGCGCGTTTCTCGGCCGTGTGCAGAGTCGAGCGCTCGGCGATGGGCACGTCGCGCGTGACGCCCTCGTGGTCGAGGGCCAAGGCGCCGCCGTGGACCTTGGTGAGACGCCCGGCCTCGTCGAGCTTCTCGAGGTCGCGTCGGATAGTCGACTCGGAGATGCCCAGTTCAGCAGCCAAATTCACGACCGTGGCCGATCCGTTGGCATTGACGATCTCGAGAATATGGGAGTGCCGCTGGTCGGCAAGCATTATTTCTCCTCCTCAGGATACACGACGCCCCAATCGGCGCGCAGCTTGTCCATGACGCTCATAACGTCGGCAGCGTAGTCGATGAGCCTAGCCGCCTCGGCATCGCCCGCGACGGCGCGCTCGAGGTCGGCCATCTCGTAGCACAGCGCGTACGCCTCGGTGCCGGCAGACACTTCCTCGACGCGCCCATCCTCGGTCCACACGATGCGCGCGGTATCGGCGCGCGGGTACTGATCGACCTCGATGTAGCACTTGTCGAAGCTGATAACGGCGCGTTTGGGCTGCTTGGAGTGCAGGGTAAGGCTGATCACGCCGATCTGCCCCTCGGGGTTGCGGCATACGGCGCCGCCGGCCACGTCCACGCCGGTCTCGCAGGTGTTGCCGAGGCTCGCGACCTCGGTCGGCGCCGACTCCATAAAGAGGCGCATGATGCTGAGCGCGTAGACGCCGATGTCGAGCACGGCCCCGCCGGCGAGGCCGCGGTTATAGAACCGGCTCTTGGGGTCATAAGGCTTGAAGCTCCCGAAGTTTACCTGGGCCAAGTTCATGCGCCCGAACTCCCCGGCCTTTGCGCGGGCAAGAAGCACCTGATAGAGCGGCATATGCAGGATCGTGGTGGCGTCCATGAGCACGACATTGTTGGCGAGGGCAAGCGCGCGGGCGCAATCGAGCTCGGCGGAGTTCAGCGTGATGGACTTCTCGCAGAGCACGTGTTTGCCGGCGGCCAGGGCCTCGCGCAGGTAGCGGATGTGGGTATTGTGCGGGGTGGTCACATACACGGCGTCTACGTCCGGGTCGGCGCAGAGGTCGGCGAACGTGCCGTAGACGCGCTCGACGCCATGCGCCGACGCGAAGCCCTCGGCCTTGGCACGGGTGCGGTTCTGGACGCCGAGCAGGTGCCGGCCCGCGAGGGTAAGCGACTCGGCCATCTGGTTGGCAATGACACCGCAGCCGACGACGGCCCATCTGAGCTGCGGCGCAGTGAAGATATCGCTCGGGAACCCCTGATTTGCCACGGCGGCGAAGGCGGCCTTCGCCGCAGCCTCGGCATCGAGCGGTGCGGAAACGTTCTCATCGGCCATGCTTGATTCCCTCCAAATTGAAGCGCATAAACACGCAGTTTCTTTCACATATGCGCAGTATATCGCTTTTTGACCGCATAAAACGAGGGGCAGGCCAACGGCCCGCCCCTGGATTGGGAATCAATCGGGTAAACGCGGCCCTATTCCTCAATGGCGGCCTTGAACCAGCTGGTGAGGCTCGTGGGGTGGGTGATGCCCGTGCCCACGACCACGGCCCAGGCGCCCTCGTCCATGACGAGCTTGGCGTCGGCCGGCGTGTGCACGTGCCCCTCGCAGATCACCGGGAAGCCGGGGAACTCCGCCAGCGCCTGGCGCAGGATCGGGATGTCCGGGCCGTCGTTCATGGTGGTGTCGATGGCGGCCTTGTTGTGGCTGAGCGTGGTGGACACCAAATCGCAGCCGCAGGCAACGGCGCGCCGGATGTCCTCGATGGTCATGCAGTCGGCCATCACGAGCGTCTCGCACTGCTCGCGCAGCTCGGCCACGGTCTGCTCGAAGGTGCGGCCGTCGGGGCGCGGGCGGTCGGTAGCGTCGATGGCAACCACGTCGGCGCCGGCGTTGACGCAGGCCACGGCATGGCGCAGCGTGGGCGTGATGTAGACGCCCTCGTGGCCCTCCTTCCACAGGCCGATGACGGGCACGTCGACGCGGCCCTTGATGGCGGCGATGTCGGAGAGGCCCTGGCAGCGAATGGCGGCCGCCCCTCCCAGCTCACAGGCGCGCGCCATCTGGGCCATGGTCTCCGGGTGGCGCAGCGGCTCGCCGGGATAGGCCTGGACGCTCACCACGAGCTTGCCCTTGAGTCCTTGGATCAGCGGATCGACCATTTTTTCTCCTTAGGATGATACGAAGGGACTGTCCCTTCGTATCGTTGTCTTGTCAGTTTGCGTAGGCGGAGCGGCGCAGGTGCTCGGCGGCGCCAACGAGAGGCGCGTCTCCCCCGAGGTCGCCCGACAGAATCGGCGTCGCGAGCACGGGCGGCATGACGGACTGCGACCAACCGGCCTCCATGGCCTTGTGCCAGGCATCGCCGCACTGCGCCACGGAGCCGGACAGGATGATGCAGTCGGGGTCGAGCATGTTGGTCAGGCTGCCCAGGACCTCGCCGATGGCGTGGCCGCTTCTGGCCTCGGCCTGAATGGCGGCATCCTCCCCCGCCGCGGCGCGACGGTCGATGACGGCACCGTCAACGGGGCTACCGTCCTCGTCTGTGGCGCAGCCGCCCAGCTCGAGGTAGCGTTCGATGATGCCGGGGCCGGCGGCCACGCTCTCCATGTGGCCCACGGCCCCGCAGGAGCACGGCACGCCGGCGGCGTCCGAGCAGCTCATGTGGCCCACGTGGCCGGCCTCGCCGTGCGCTCCCAGCATGATGTGGCCGTCCTGCGCAAAGGCACCGCCCACACCGGTTCCCACGGCCACCACAAGACAGCTGTCCTTGCCGCGGCCGGCGCCCCAGCGAACCTCACCCAGCGCATGGGCGTGCACGTCGTTGAGAACGCGCGCGGGAAGGCCGCAGGCGGCCTCGAGCTCGGCGCCCAAATGGGTGCCGCCCCAGCCCGGCATGATCTCGTTGGCAAAGGTGACATCACCCGTGGCCGGGTCGATGACGCCCGCCGAGCTGACGCCGATGCCGCAGGCGTCGCCGCCGGCCGCCTCGAGCACGCGCCTGGCAGACGCGATGGCGTTGGCGAGAACCATCTTGCCGCCGCGGGCCGCCTCGGTAGGGACCTTCTCGAAGAACTCGACCTTGGGTGCCGCGTCATCGCTCAAGGTGACCAGCGCCGAGGCGATCTTTGTGCCGCCGATGTCCAGGGCAACGACCTTCTTGGCTTCCATGCTCAACCTTTCCGAGAGGTGCTGCGGGGCCGCGCACGGCCGCCCCGCCGCAAGTTACGAATCGTCGCTTACAGCAAACCGTTGTCAGCAAGCACCTTGCGGATGGCCTCGACATTTGCACCCTCCATGGCCTTGACCGGGCGCGGCATCGTGGGCGAGTCAAAGACGCCCATGAGGTGCAGGGCCGTCTTGAAAGCGCCCACGCCGCCGGCGTATCCCACCACGCCGCTCGTGACGTCCCAGATGTGGGAGATCTCGTTCAAGCGGTCCTGCTCGGCCTTGACCGTGGCCCAGTCGCCGGCCTGCGCGGCCTTCCACATGCGCACGTAGCCCGCGGGCTCGACGTTGGCAAGGCCCGGGACAGAACCGTCGGCGCCGCCCAGGTAGGCGCCGTCAACGACGACCTCATGGCCGGTGAGAAGGCACAGCGGATGTCCGAGCTTCTCGTTTTCCTGCACCAGATAGCGAAAGGAGACGTCGTCGCCGGAAGAGTCCTTGACGCCGGCCAGCACGCCCTCGGCGCCCAGCTTGGCAAGAAGCTTCCAGGGCAGCTTGGTGTGCACGCACACGGGAATGTCATAGGCAAAGATGGGCAGGTCGAGCTCGTCGTGAAGGATGCGGAAGTGCTCCTCGACCTCCTCCATGCCCTGCAGGGCGTAAAACGGGCAGGTGGCCACGAGCGCATCGGCGCCAAGCTCCTGGGCGATTCTGCCCTGAGCGACCATGCGGTCGGTCTCGGTGTCGATGATGCCCACGAGCACGGGCACGCGGTGGTCGACGATACGGATGGCCTCCTGGATGACCTGGCGGCGGCGCTCGTCGGTGGAGAAGACGACCTCGCCGGAGGAACCCAGGAAGAACAGGCCGTCGACGCCGGCGTCGATCATGCGGTTGATCAGGCGCTCGAAGGAGGGCACGTCGAGCTCGTGGTCGGGGGTGTCGGGGACGACGACGGGGGGAACCACGCCGTGGATCTGGAACTTGTCAGCCATGAGAAGAACCTTTCTGCTGTCCGGGGGCCTCTCCCCCGGCCTGCCCCAAGGGGCGTTGACGATGCTAGCCCTCATGCGCGGCTCACGCGCTGCGCTCGCCGAAATGCATGAAGGAGAGAAGCCTGTTTTCAAAGTCGTTCAGGCGCTCGTGCCCGAACTTCGGATAGGTGACGATCTGTTTCTTACAGTCGGCGCGGTCGAAGAGAGCCCTTTGCGTGGCCGGCGGCGCCACCTCGTCCATGAGGCACACGCCGTCGAGAAGCTCGCACGACGCCGGCAGCAGCGCGGCAAACTCCGCCGCGTCCACGTACGCAAGCGCCGAGAAGAGCTCAGCCGCGTGCTCGGCGCACGGGTCCTGCTCGCGGAAGTGGCGCCAAACGCCCTGGTAGGCCATCTGGGCGGCGCCTTCCCTCCACGCGGACTCGATCTTGGCGGGCATGGCGTTGACAACGGCGCACTTGACGACGCCCTCCGCAAACGCGGCGGCAGCCAGGGCAAAGAGCGACCCAAATCCCTCGCCGTGGGTCATGAGGCGCTGGCCGTCCACCCCCTTGAGGCCACGCGCAAGGGCACAAGCCACAAGGGTATCCTCGACGAGACGCGCGACCTTAAGGCCCTCAGGCCCGTCCTGCCAGCCGGCGGTGAGGTCGCCTGACCAGCTGCGGTACGCCGGGTGCACGACGGCATAGCCCGCCGCCACGTAGCGCGACAGCTGGAACCACCCGCGCGTGCCGCGGTCGAGGTCGTGCCACACCAGGATGCAGGGGTGCGGCCCGGCCGCGCGCGGCACGATCACGCGGGCCACCTGCGAAGATCCGTCGAGCGAGACGTAGCGCATCTCGCGGTAGTCGGCCACGGGGGTCTGGACGCCCACATCAGAGAGGCAGGGCGTCTGACCGGCCGCGCACTTCTCGGCGACTTTGGCGCGCTCGCGCCACCAGGACTCGAAGTCAGCCATCACTGGTCCCCCTCCTTCTGGAAGAAGCCGATGATCGCGTCGTCGAAGGCCTGGATCTCCTCGTGGCCGAAGCCCGGGAAGAGCAGGTGGCGCTTGGGGCACGAGAGCGCGTTGTAGACGGCAAACTGCGTCTCGGGCGGGCAGACCACGTCGGCAAGCCCCGTGCCAAAGAGCACCGGGCAGCGCACCAGGTGCGCGAATGACAGGCTGTCCACGTAGCCCAGCGTGCCAAACCACTCGTCGGCGCGCGAGCCGTCGGCGTCAAACCAGCGCGAATAGTAGCGGATGCCCTCGTAGGCGATGGCGTCGGCACCAAGCTCCCACACCTCGCGGAAGTCCGAGAGGAAGGGGTACAGGATGGCGGCGCGCCGCACGAGGTCGGGGTTCAGGGCGCAGCAGGCAAGGCCCATGCCGCCGCCCTGCGAGCTGCCGTTCACAAAGACGCGGCCCGCGTCGATGCCCGCGAGCTGGCGCACGATGCGACACAAGATGCGCTGGTCCTGGTAGAGGCGGACGTAGTAGAGGTTCTCCGGGCCGCCGTCGACGCCGGCCACCAGGTGGCCGGAGACCGTGGTGCCCTTGAAGCCGCCCACGTCCTCGGAGCGACCGCCCTGCCCGGGGTTGTCCATCGAGAGGATCGCGTAACCGAGGCCGGGCCAACTGGACTGCTCGGCCCAGGAGCGGGTGCAGCCCGGGTAGCCGTGGAACTGCAGCACCAGCGGCACGGGGCCGCCGTCCGCACTTCTCGGCACGGCGTACTTGGCGTAGAGCCGGGCACCGCCCATGCCGGTGAAGTAGAGGTCGTAGTAGCTGCAGGTGTCGAACTGCGGAATCTCGTCGGAGGGACGGATCTCGAAGTCGAGGGGCTGCGCGTCGGCCTCGGCCATGCGAAGCGCCCAGAACTCGTCGAAGTCCTGCGGGATGGGGTTCTTGCCCCGACATGCCTCTAGCTCCGCGAGTCTCGTGGCCGAGAATGGCACGTTTCTCACCTCTTCTTGGCCGGACGCGCCCCTGAGGACGCGCCCAGCCGGGGTTGCGGGCTTACTGGCCGAGGTTGGGGTGCAGAAGCGAGGGCGCCGCCGCAAGCAGCGTCTTTGTGTACTCGTCCTGCGGGTCCTCGAAGACCTGGCGGGCGGGGCCCTGCTCCATGATCTGGCCGTGGTTCATGACGATGATGCGGTCAGAGATGTAGCGCTCGGTCTGGATGTCGTGGCTGATGAAGACCATGGCCAGGCCGAGCTCGTGCTTGAGGTCGGTCAGAAGGTTCAAGATCTGCGCGCGCACCGAGACGTCCAGGGCGCTCGTGGGCTCGTCGGCGATGATGACGTCGGGCTGCAGCGAGAGGGCGCGGGCGATGGCCACGCGCTGGCGCTGGCCGCCGGAGAGCTGGCCGGGAAGCGCGTACATGGCCGAGGTGGGAAGCCCCACCAGGCCAAAGAGCTCGCGCACGCGCTGCTCGCGCTCGTCGTCGGAGCCCACGGAGTGGACCACCAGCGGGTCAAGCAGCTGGTCGTGGACGGCCATGCGCGGGTTCAGCGCGGTGGCCGGGTTCTGGAAGACCACGGAGACCACGCGGCCGATCTTCTTGCGGAGCTCGGCGGTGCGCTTGGTGACGTCCTCGCCCTTGAAGTAGACCTTGCCGGACGTGGGCGACTGCAGGCCGCACATCACGTTTGCCGTGGTGGACTTGCCGCAGCCGGACTCGCCGACAAGACCTATGGTCTCGCCCGGCATGAGCTTGAGCGTCAGGCCGTTGATGGCGTGCACGAGGTTGGGGCGAAACAACGAGCCGGTGCGCGTCTTGAACGTCACCGAGATGTCGTCCAGGAAGATGATGGGCTGCTGCTCGGCGGCAGCGCTGCTCGCGGCGTTCTGCTCGCTCATCTACCTCACCTCCAGTCGGGAGGCCACGCCAGCGGCGGCTAGGGCCTCGTCAGGGATCTCGGCCACAAAGTGGTGGTCGACGCCGGGAACGGGCTTCAGGACCGGGCGGACGTCCAGGCCCACCGTGGGGTGGCTGGAGCGCGGCGCGAAGCGGTCGCCCGCGGGGAAGTCCGAGGGGCTGGGCACGGAGCCCGGCACCTGGTGCAGGCGGCTACCGTCGTGGGCCTCGATGGAGAGCACCGAGCCCAGAAGGCCCTGCGTGTACTCGTGGACCGGGTTGGTGAGAAGCTCCTTGGTGGGGGCGGACTCGACCACCTGGCCGGCGTACATGACGGTGATCTCACTTGCGACCTCGGCCACAAGCGCCAGGTCGTGGGACACGAAGATCATGGCGAAGCCGAGCTTCTTCTGAAGGTCGTTCAGCAGCTTGATGACCTGCTTTTGGACCGTCACGTCAAGGGCGGTGGTGGGCTCGTCGCAGATGACCAGCGACGGGTCGCGGGTCAGCGCCATGGCGATGACCACGCGCTGGCACTGGCCGCCGGACAGCTCGTGCGGGTAGCTCTCGAGCGTGCGCTTGGGGTCCAGGCCCACGAGCTCCAGCAGCTCCTCGGCGCTGCGGGTACCGCCGCGGCTGGTGAGCTGCTTCATCTGCGCGGAGATGAGCATCGAGGGGTTGAGGGCGGAAAGCGAGTCCTGGTAGACCATGGCAATCTCGGTGCCCAGGAGCTTGCGGTGCTCCTCGGGCGAGAGCTTGAGCAGGTCCTGGCCCTTGTAGATGGCCTCGCCGGCGATCTTGGCGGTGTCCGGCAGCAGGTTCATGATCACCTTGGTGGTGATGGACTTGCCGCAGCCGGACTCGCCCACCAGGGCCATGCACTGGCCGGGGCGCACGTCAAAGCTGACATTGTCCACAACGGCCACGTCGCCGTGGCGCGGAAAGCCAATGGAGAGGTTCTTGACCTGCAGCAGCGGCTCGACGGAGTAGTCGGGCACGCGGCGGTCGGTACGGGCGAGCTCCACCTCGCGAAGGGCGGCCAGGCGCGCGGAGAGGGAATCGGCCTGCTCCTTGTAGGCGCGCACGGGGTCGGCAACGAGAAGGTCGGCCTCGCGGCGGCTCTCGGCGTTCTCGGCGTCCACGGGCGCGGAGGGGGCGGAGGCCATGGCGTCGGTGATGCCCTCGGACAGGATGTTCAGGGCAAGGCAGGTCACCATGATGGCGATGCCCGGGTAGAGCGCCTGCCACCAGCGGCCGGACAGCACGCCGGCGCGGGCGTCCGCCAGGATGTTGCCCCAGGTGGGCGTGGGCTCGGAGATGCCGGCGGAAAGAAACGTCAGCGAGGCCTCGAAGATGATGGCGTCTGCCACGAGGGTCACGGTGAAGACCATGATCGGGGCCGCGCAGTTGCGCAGCACGTGCTTGATGAGGATCCACGGGGCGCGGGCGCCGGAGACGATGACCGCGCGCACGTAGTCCTCGCCGTACTCGGAGACGATGTTTGCGCGCACGATGCGGGCGATCTGCGGCGTGTACATGAAGCCGATGGAGAAGATGATGGCCGGGATCGACTTGCCAAGGATCGTGACGAGAACGGCGGCCAGGGCGATGCCGGGCACGGACATGATCACGTCGAGCATGCGCATGATGAACTCGGAGACGGCCTTGCGCGTGACGGCGGCAAGGGCGCCCACGATGGAGCCGAAGAACAGGGCAAACAGCGTGGCGCCAAAGCCGATGACCAGCGAGATTCGGCCACCGTAGAGAATACGCGACAAAATGTCACGTCCCTTGTCGTCGGTGCCAAAGACGTGCACGGCGTCGGGTGCCTGGCGCGCCATGCCGATCTCGTAGGGATCGAACGGCGCGATGACGGAGGCCAGCGCGGAGACGAGCACGACTGCCAGCAAGACCACGAGGGCAATCTTGGAGGAGGTCTTCATGTTCTTGAGGCCGGAGAGCTTGGGACCCTTGGACTTGGCCATGGACTCGAGCTTCTCGGCGTCTTCCTTTCTTGCGGTCAGCATGGCTACACGCTCCTAATCCTAGGGTTGATGAGCAGGTACAGCATGTCGACCACGATGTTGATCACGATGAAGGACAGCGCGACCACAATGACGACGCCCATGACGAGGTTGGGCTCGTTGCCCGAGACGCCGTCAAGGATTGCCATGCCCATGCCGGGCAGGTTGAAGATGACCTCGATGACCACGGCGCCGCCCATGAGGTAGCCGATTTTCATGCCCAGGGTGGTGACGGGGGTGATCAGGGCGTTGCGAAGCACGTTGCGGGCGATGATGACCTTCTGCGGAAGGCCGGAGCCCTTGGCGGTGAGCACGTAGTCCTTGTCGAGCTCCTCGACCATGGCGGTGCGCACGATGCGCGTCATCTGGCCAGTGAGCGGGAAGGCAAGGGCGATGGCGGGCATGATCATGCGGGCCATGTAGCCGCCGAAGTCGGTAAGGGGGTCGGGCAGCGCGCCGGAGGCTGGAAGCAGCCTCAGGTAGGACGAGAACAGCAATATCAACAGCACTGCCAGCCAAAACGACGGCGTGGCCAGACCCGCGATGGATATGAAGCGTATCAGCTGGTCAGGCCACCTGTCTCGGTACAGGGCCGCGATGATTCCCAGCAAAAACGAGACCACGGCGCCGATGAGCAGGCCGAAGAAGGTCAGCTGCATGGTGACGGGCAGGGCCTTTGCCACGCGCTCGGCCACGGAGCTGCGGCGGGCGCTGTAGGTGCCCAGGTCGCCGTGGAGAAGGTCGCCCATGTAGCGCACGTAGCGAACCGGCCACGGGTCGTCCAGGCCGTACTCCTCGTGGTACTTCTGCACCTGCTCAGGGGTGGCGGCCTCGCCCAGGGCGTTGTAGGCCGGGTCGATCGGCGAGAAGGACATCAGGAAGAAGATCAGAAACGTCACGGCCACGGCCATGATGGGAAGCGCTATCAGGCGCCTTCCGACGAGACGAAGGAGATTGTTCACGTTTTGCTCTCCCCTCTCTTTCCAATGATGTTTATTGGTTGCTTTTCATAGAGCGGAGGCCCGAGCAACTGGCGGTCGCTCGGGCCTCCCGCACGTTTGAGTGCTAAACGAATCGCAGTTCAGAGCCTATACGATTACGTTTTGGAACAAGGTACTAGGCGGTGATGGTGTTCACGCCGGCAAGCTGGACGCCGGTGGTGCCGATGCCCTTGAAGTTGCTGGAGACCTTCTCGCCCTTGGGGCTGGCGTTGGAGCGCCAGGAGCCGGTCGGGGTGATGACCTGCAGGACCGGGTAGAGGGTGACGTTCTCGGCAAGGATGTCGAAGCACTCGTTCCAGAGGTTCTGCTGGTCCGCGGCGCTGGCGGCCAGGGCGTCGGACATCTTCTGGTTGAGGGTCTTCCACTCCTCGGAGGTGTTCCAGGCGCAGCGGGTCTTCATCCAGACGTTGTCGCCGAACCACCAGTTGAGCAGCAGGTCGGTGTCGCCGCCGAAGCAGGACGGGTCGCCGGGGGCAATGAGGATGTCCCAGGACTCGTCGGCCTGATCGATGGCGGCGTAGGTGGCGGCGGACTTGTCGGAGGTCAGCTCGACGGTGAAGCCGAGGGCCTGGAGGTCCTGCTGGGCCTGGGTGCCCATGGCCACGACCTGCGCGTTGTCGGTGGTGCGAAGGACGATGGAGCCCGGGGTCACGCCGGCCTCGGAGAGCAGGGACTTGGCCTTGTCGGCGTCGTACTCGTAGACCACGGAGGCCTTGTGGTAGTTGGTGAAGGTGGAGGGCAGGTAGCTGGTGGCAACGGAGGCCAGGCCGGAGAAGGCGTTGGTGATCATCTGATCGGTGTTCAGGGCGTACATGATGGCCTGACGGACCTTGACGTCGTTCCAGGGGGCCTTCTTGACGTTGAACATGATGAAGCGGGTGCCGAAGCCCTCGACCTGGTCGACGTCGACGCCGGCGGCCTCGAGCTGGTCGATGGACTCGGGCGGAATGGACTCGGAGATCAGCGTAGTGCCCTCGGACTGGGCCGTGGTGCGAGCGGTGGTGTCGGACAGCGACTCGATGCGAAGCTCGTTGTCCTTGGCCGGGAACTCGCCGTTGTAGTTGGGGTTGGGCTTGAGGACGACGTAGGTGTCGGACATCTCGTTGTACATCCAGGGGCCGGAGCCGACGGGCTTGGAGGCGGCGTCGTCGGTGGACAGGGAGGCGGGCATGACCTTGATGATGGCCAGGCGCTCCTTCAGCAGGGAGAAGTTGGGGATGTTGACCTTGACGGTGACGGTCTTGTCGTCCTTCTTCTCGATGGAGTCGAACATGGTGAGAAACGACACGTACATGCCGCCGTCGGCGGTGGCGCGGCCGAAGGAGAACACGACGTCGTCAGCGGTGACGTCGGTGCCATCGGAGAACTTGGCACCGTCGCGCAGGGTGACCTCATAGGTGTTGGCGTCGACCTCGGTGGGCTCGCCGGCGGCAAGGCCGGAGATCACGGAGTAGTTGGTGAAGTCGATGTTGTAGAGGCCCTCCATGACGTTGGAGTTGGCGGAAAGGCAGAAGGCCGAGGAGCAGTTGGCCGGGTCATAGGACGACGGAGAGTAGGCGGAGCCGACGGTCAGCGCGCCGCCGCCCTCGGTGCCGGTGGAGCTGGAGCTGCTGGAGCTGGAGCTCGAGCTGGAGCTGCCGGAGCCGCCGCAGGCGGCCAGGCCGAGCATCGCCGCGGCGGCGGAGCCACCGAGGAACGTGCGACGGGTGACGGCAGAGTTCACGATCTTCTTCATGTCTTGCCTCTTCCTGTTTGAATCCTCCCGCGACCGCTCCGAGGCGGCCGCCCCTATGAATTGGAGACTACCCATATGTGCTCCTCGCTCTCACTCATAGAGCGCCCAACGGTAGGCCAATTGCCGGCATACGGTAAATTAGGGCGATTCCCAAACACGGTTCAAACCTAACTGTAAACAACAAAGCGCTGTTTACATCGCTGTTAAATCGTCGTGTCAAGCGTATGTTGTCTTCGGGACGATAAGCCACTGGTATCTATTTATACGTGCCATTCATTTAACTGGTATTAAGGTTTTAATACGACTGGTCTGTAACTGGTATCAATCGTCAGGAACCACCTTGCGCAGAGCGGCCCGCGCTTCTCGATGTCGCAGCCCATACGCAAGGCCTTGATTTATTATTTGATGTATGTTCACATCCGGGGCGCTCCGGGACCTAAAGGTCGGCCTGCTCGTGGAGCGCTTGCCAGACGGCGTGGGCAACCTCAGCGGGGACGCCGGGGATGGCAGCGATTCTCTCCTCATCGGCCTCGCGCAGGCGCTTGAGCGAGCCGAACTCGCGCATGAGCAGGCGCTTGCGCTTGGGGCCTATGCCCGGCACGTCGTCGAGCACCGAGCGCGTCATGGCCTTGTCGCGAAGCTCGCGATGGAAGGTGATGGCAAAGCGGTGCGACTCGTCGCGGACCTGCTTGATGAGATAGAGCGAGGCCGAGCCCGACGGCAGCACGACGGGCGTCTCGTCCCACGGGACGAAGACCTCCTCGTCGGACTTGGCAAGGCCGCAGCACGGGATGTCGAGCCCGAGCTCGGCAAGCTGGTTCATGGCTGCCGTGAGCTGCGGTTTTCCGCCGTCGACCACGAGGAGGTCGGGCCGTAAGCCGAAGCGCTCGTCGCTCATGCGCTCAGGGGCATAGCGCCGCCCCAACACCTCGGACATGCTCACGAAGTCGTTCGCCTCGGTGAGCGGCGTCTGGATCTTGAAGCGGCGATACTGCGACTTGTCGGGCCGGCCGTTCGTGAAGACGACCATGGAGGCCACGGTGAAGTGCCCGTGCAGAGTCGAGATGTCGAAGCACTCGATGCGCATCGGCGGGGCGTCCAGGGCAAGGGCGCTCTCGAGCTGCATCAAGGCCTGGTTCGTACGGTCGTCGGCGTAGCCCGTGCGCACCATGTAGCGCATGAGGGCGTGGCGGGCGTTGGCGGCGGCCATGTCGAGCAGGCGCTTCTTCTCGCCGCGCTGCGGGCGGTGCAGGCGCACGTTGTGGCCGCGCTTCTCGGAAAGCCAGCCCGCGACCACATCGCCATCGGCCAGCGAGACGGAGAGGCACACCTCGGCCGGTATGTCGGCCGTCTCGTCGTAGTAGCGCTTGACGAAGCCCTCCTGTAGCTCGTCTTCGCCCACGTCGGCGCCCTTGTCCAGGATGAACTCGACCGAGCGGACCGTGCGGCCCTCGCGCACGACGAAGACGCAGGCGCAGCTGATGGTCTCCTCCCGGTAAAAGCCGATGAGGTCCATGTTGACGTCGGCCGAGAACATGACCTGCTGCTTGACGTCTAAGGCGTCGAGCCCCTGCAGGCGCTTCTTGAGCCGGCCCGCGCGCTCGAAGTCGAGGTCGGCGGCGGCCTCGGCCATCTGCTCGGTGAGCTCGCCCACGATGGCGCTCCTCTTGCCCTGCAAGAAGTCCTCGACCTGGCGCACATGGCGGGCGTACTCGACCGTGTCGATGGCGCCGCAGCAGACGCCGGGGCCGCGCCCCACGTGGTAGTCGAAGCAGGGGCGGCACTTGCCGACAAGCACGATGTTCGCCACGGCGGCCTGGTCGGGCTCGCGCTCGAGCAGCTGCTTCACGCGCTTCCATTCCGCGCAGTTGGCGGTGCAGATGGGCACGAGCTTTCGCAGCGTGTCGATGGTCTCGCGGGCGGCCTTCGCGTCGGTGTAGGGGCCGAAGTAACGCGTGCCGCGGCGGTGCTTCTCGCGGGTGTATTTGATGGCCGGGAAGATGTCGGACTCGGTGATGGCGATGTAGGGGTAGGACTTGTCGTCCTTGAAGTCCACGTTGAAGTAGGGGTGGTACTGCGCGATGAGGTTGCGCTCGAGCACGAGCGCCTCGTGCTCCGAGCCCACGACCACATAGTCGAAGGAGCGTACGACCTGCATCATAAGGGGGATCTTCTGCCGGTCGTCAGAGAGCGTCACGTACTGCTTGAGGCGGGCGCGCAGGTTTTTGGCCTTGCCCACGTAAACGACGGTGCCGGAGGCGTCTTTCCAGAGGTAGCAGCCGGGCTCGGTCGGGACTTTGGCCACCTGATCCACGAGGCTCGCGAGGCCGTCTGCAGCCTCAGCCACGTGTTCGCGGGCGGCCGCGCGATCGAGGGCGTCGATGTCGGCGCGTATGTCGCGGTCTTCGTCGGACACGCAGGCTCCTTCGGGCGCTCACGGCTGCAATGGGGGTTTCTTAAAGAGTGTACCCGGCGCGGCGGACACGCACCACGCAGCCCCTAAAATGAATCTGTTTGTGAATAACGACCAACTGGAGCATCTTTTGATTCAGGTCAACAAGATCAGCATCTCCGAGCTCGAGCAGAAGGCCGCCTGCCTCGGCGTGAACCTCCCCATCGAGCAGACCTCCGCCTGGGCCGACTACCAGGCGACCATCCCCGGCCGCAGCGCCTGGGGCTGCGTGGAGCTCGTGCGCGACGGGGCGACCATCGCGCTCTTGAGCCTCTTCGACTACGAGACCCACGGCTACCACTACCTGCGCAGCGCCCACGGCCCCGTCTGGTGCGTCGAGCGCGACGACGCGCTGGAGGCCGAGGCGCTCGAGGCCCTGGCCGCCTATATCCGCAAGACGGACAAGAAGGTCGTCTTCTGCCGCCTCGCCGTGGCCTCGGAGCCCGCGAGCGTGGAGCCCGTGCTCTCCACCCGCCCCTATAATCAGACCGTGGTCATCGACCTTGCCGGCGGCACCGAGGAGGACATCCTCAGCCGCATGAAGCCGCGCGGCCGTCGCGACGTCCGCAAGGCGCTGCGCGAGAGCCCCGCCGTCTGCGCCGACGAGACCGAACTCGCGCTCCAGTCCTTCGAGGAGCACTACGACGTCATGCGCGAGACGGGCGAGCGCGACGGCTTCGTCCCCGCCCCCTGCTCCGACTACGAGGACATGATCCGCATCCTCGGCCCCGAGCACTGCCGCGTCTACGCCGGCCGCATCGACGGCCGCGTGGTCACGTGGTCCATCGTGACCATCTCGGGCACCCGCGCCGTGCGCTACTACGGGGCGTCGCTCTCCGAAACCATGCGCCAGCACGTGACCGACAAGCTCGTGCTCTTCGAGTGCGTCGACCTCTTCCAAAACAAGGGCTGCGCCGACTACGACATGATGGGCATCGGCAGCGACTTCGCGCCCGAGCTCATGGGCCTGAACGAGTTCAAGACCAAGTTCGCGAAGAACGGCGTCGTGGACGTGGCCCCCGACCGCGACCTCGTGGTCAAGAAGACCTTCTACCGCGCGCTCTGCGCGGCCAAGAAGCTTCGCGACCGCTCCTAGGCGCGCCGCCGACGCGCAGCCACATCCAAACCCGAAAGGCAACGCATGCGTTCCTTTACCTGCATAGACATCTCCCCTAAGGAGCTCGATGCCTTCAGCGCCCAGAGCCCTTGGGGCAATTTCCAGCAAAGCTCCGGCATGGGCCGCGTCCGCGAGAAGAACGGCATCGAGGTGAGCTGCCTCGGCTTCTACGAGGGCGACACGCTCGTTGCCGCCACGCAGCTCGAGCTCCACCGCGGACGCCTCTCCACCTTCGCCGAGGTGCACAACGGGCCGCTCGTCGACCTCGCAGACACCGAGCTCGCCGAGTTCGTCTTCGCCGAGCTCAAGGCCCGCGCCAAGGCCGCAGGGGCCGCGCAGCTCGAGATCACGCCCGACAACGTCTACCGCTACCGCGCCTCGGACGGCGCGCCCGTGGCCGCAGGCGAGCGCGCGGCAGGCGTCCCCGCGTGGGCGCGCGCGGGCGCCGACGACGCGGGCGTCGAGGAGCTCAAGCACATCGGCTTCGAGCACGACGGCTTCGTCCTCGGCTACCAGGCGGTGCCGCGCTGGCGCTACGTCAAGGACCTCACGGGCATCGCCGACGAGAAGGCGCTTCTTGCCACCTACGCCAAGAACACCAAGCGAAACGTCCGCATCGCGCAGGACAACGGCGTGCGCGTGGAGCGCATCGGCCGCGAGGACCTGCCGACGTTTCACGCCATCTGCCAGCTCAGCTGCGAGAAGCAGGGCTTCGAGAACCGCCCGCTCTCCTACTTCGAGTCGCTCTACGACGGCCTCGGCGACGCGGCTGAGTTCACCATCGCCTACTTCGACACGCAGGCGCACCTCAAGAGCTGGGAAGACAAGCGCGACGCGTTCCAGGCCGACATCGAGCACCTCGAGAAATCCCTCGAGACCGCCCGCACGCCCGAGAAGGTCGAGCGCAAGCTGAACGACATCCGCAAGAAGCACGAGGCCTCGCTCAAGCGCATCGAGACCGCCCGCGCCTACATCGAGGAGGGCGGCGACCTGATCCCGGCCGCCGCGGCGCTCTTCGTCTGGCACCCGCGCGAGTGCGTCTACCTCTTCTCGGGCAGCGACCCCAAGTACGCCAAGTTCTACGCCTCCACCGCCATCCAGCACCGCATGATGCTCGAGTGCCTGGAGCGCGGCGTCGAGCAGTACAACTTCTACGGCATCGACGGCGTCTTCGACGACCCGTCCGACCCCGGCCGCGGCCTGCTCGAGTTCAAACAGGGCTTCGGCGGCTACGTGCTCGAGATGATGGGCTCCTTCACCCTGCCGGTGAAGCCCCTCACGTACAAGGCCAAGCAGCTCGCCCACAAGGTCTTGGGCCGCTAACAAAAACGCGGGAAGGAGCGCACATGCACAGGCCGATCCTCGGAATCCTCGGCGGCGTCGGGCCGCTCGCCACCGCCTACTTCATGGAGTGCGTCATCCATAAGACCCCGGCCGAGCGCGACCAGGACAATATCCCCATGGTCGTGTTCAACGACCCCCAAATCCCTGACCGCACGGCCTATATCCTGGACCACAGCGAGCCGAACCCCCTGCCTGAGCTGGAAAAAGTCGTGGCATGGCTCGAGCACGCCGGCGCCGACTACATCGCCATCCCCTGCAACACGGCCCACTACTTCTACGACCCCATCGTCGAGGCGGCCAACGTCCCCGTGCTGAACATCATGAGGGAGACCGTGGCGCGCATCCTCAAGACCGCAGGCCCAAAGAGCTCGGTCGGGCTTCTTGCCACCTCGGGCACCGTGGAGTCGGGCGTTTTCCAGGACTACCTCAGCGAGGCGAGCCTGCGCGCGGTCGTGCCCACCAAGCGCGAGCAGGACGAGGTCGTCATGCCGCTCATCTACGACCACATCAAGAAGAACCTCCCCTACGACGCGACCGAGTTCCTCGAGGTCGCGCGGCGCCTGCACGAGGAGGAGGGCTGCGAGACCGTCATCGTGGGCTGCACCGAGCTCTCCGTCGTCTACCAGGACCTCGACGAGAAACCCGCGTACCTCGTGGACGCCATGGACGTGCTCGCCGACCGCTGCGTCGAGTTCTACCGCGAAAACAGCGCCAAATACGTGGAGGACCTGCCGGTCGTCGCGCTTCTCTAGCCGCGCAAGCTCCGCCCGCCTGCGGTTTGGGGACAGTCCCCTTTTTGCACACGCGTGGAGGCTGCGGACTCGTCGCCGAATCGTTGGGTGAACTGCTTGAAGCGGCGATTCATGTGCAAAAAGGGGACTGTCCCCAAACCGCAGGCACGCCCGCCGACTCGCCACCTGCAAAAAGGGGACTGTCCCCAAACCGCAGGCAGCCGGCTAAAACGCGGTGTCGGTGCGCTCCGGGTAGTAGCGCTTGAACTTGCGGACGTAGTTCTTCTCCATGAGAAGGCCCATGATGCGCGCCCGGAGGCTATCGCCCTTGTAGCGCACGGGGTTGTAAACCTCACCCGCGCGGGCCAGCGCGTCGTACTCGGCGAGCAGGTCGGCGTCGGCGATGTACTTGCGCACCATCGAGACAGGCGCGCGCGAGTAGATGGCCTCGCGAGAGGTGCGCAGCACCTTGGAGCCGCCATCCACGAAGTCGTCGACGAGGGCCTCCATCGGATTCAGGCCGCCCGCGCACGCGTAGTAGGAGTTCGCGCCGATGCGGGGGTTGAAGTCCATGAAGATCTCGCGGCCGGTCTTGGGGTCGCGCTTCATGTCGAAGTTCGCGAAGCCGCGCCAGCCCAGATCGGAGAGCATGTGCCCGACCTTCTCCCAAAGCTCCGGCAAAGGCCGCGTAATCATGGCCACCGGGTTGCCAAAGAGCGACGGCGCGTGATCCTCGAGCAGCACCTGGGCGCCCGCGAACATGGTCGGCTCGCCCTTCTGGTTGATGTAAACGGTCATCATGTCCACGTAGGTGTCATCGCCCTCGATGAGCTCCTGCACAAGGAAGTCGCCGGTAAAGCCCTCGGCACGCAGGTCTTGCCACAGCTGGTCGAGCTCGGCCTGCTCGTGGAGGAAATAGATCTTCTTGAAGCCCTTGGCGTAGAGCTTGTTGTACTCGGCGGAGCTCACCGCGGTCTTGGCGATGAGCGGGAACTCGATCCGCGTCGGCGGGATGGGGTCGGTGCCGGCGAGGTGCACGACCTCGGAGTGCGGCGCCTCGAGGCCGTACTCGCGACACATCTCGGCGAACTGGATCTTATCGGAGGCGCGCAGCATGACGTCGCGCGGGGCGATGGGCGAGATCACGTTGCCGGGCAGGCCCGGAAGCACGCGCTCGAGGCGCTCGACCACGGCGTCGGAGTTGGCCATGACGACGACGTGCTTGCCCGCGTTGGCGGCCGCTATCTGCTCCAGGGCGCCGCGCAGGTGGTCCTCGCTCATATCCGGGGCGTGGCGCACGTCGATGATGGAGCTGAGCTCGATGATGCGGATGGGCTCGGGCACTACGCAGGTGCACTTGACGCCAAAAGCCTCATTGAACTCGCGGGCCAGCGGGTAAGAGGACATGTCGCCGCCGAGGATGACCGGGACGATGTCGTTTCTCTTGGTTGCCATTGAGATGCTCCTTCGCGCGGCGCTCGGCCGCGACGGATCGATGTGGTTGCGCGACACGAGTATACGCCGCGGCTGCCCCAGGGCCTGCGCAGGCGCGGGGCGCGCCTCTCCCCTACTTGCCGCGACGGACGAGCCGGGCGAGCTTGGAGAAGATGCTGTCGAAGAACGGCGCGTCGGACATGTGCAGCAAGCTCGCGAGCCCGAAGCACGCGAGGATCGCCGGGATGCCCGCGGCGGCCGAGTACATGAGGCCGCGGGCCGCCCCGTAGCACATGCCGAATCGCGCCTCGAGGAGCTCCAGCAGCACAAAGCCCACAACGCTGCCGATCGCGCCGAACACGAACGAGCGGATGATGGGCGCCACAAGCTGGGAGGCGCCGATGCCACCCACGATCGCACGGATGCGAGCAAGGGCGAAGACGTCGATGATCCCGTAGAAGAGCACCGACGAGACGGGCACGACGAGCAGGCCGAAGACCGGCGTGAACCAGATGCAGACGACGACCTGCAAGATCGAGGCCACGACGCTCGCGAAGGCGTAGAAATTCATTCGCATCATGGACGAGCAGGCCTTCTGCAGATACGACGAGAGCGCGTAGAACGGCAGCGCGAGCGAGAGGGCCTGCAGATACTCGGCGGTCTGGCTCGCAGCCTCGGTATCGAACTGACCGCCGCCGAAGACGGCGATGAGGGCCGGCGCGAAGACGATGAGCAGCATGGAGCACGGGATGATGGTAAACAGGATCTTCTTCATGCCGTCGGCGAGGTAGTCGATGTAGGCCTGCTTATCGTCCGAGATCCAGCTCGCCGAGAGCTCGGTGAACATCGTGACCGAGATGGGGATGGCGAAGATGGAATACGGCAGCACGTACCAGACGCGGGCGTAATAGGAGATGGAGGCGCCGGCCGCGGTGACCGAGAGCGCGCAGCTCGAGGCGACGGCCGTGGTGGGCACCGACGCGAGGGTTGCCACGATGGTAGGCAGGCCGATGGTCACGGTGTCCTTGAGCGCGGGGTCGCGGAAGTTCACGCGCGGAGTGAGGTGCACGCCGTGGCGGGCAAGGGCGGGCATCTGGCAAAAGACCTGCACGGCGACGCCCAGGGGATTGCCGATGGCGAGAACCACGGCCGCCTCTCGCCACGCCACGCCGAGCTCCTGCGTGAGGTAGCCGTAGGCCACGAAGGAGCCGATGGTGATCACGTTGTTGAAGATGGGGGCGAGGTTGCTCCAGAAGTAGTCGCGCTCGGCGTTGAGGACACCCGAGATGATGGACGAGAGCGCGTAGAGCACGATCTCGCAGGCAAACCAGCGGAAGAACCACACCGCGAGGTCGGAGTCGAAGCCTTCGGTGGCGCCGGCCGACTGCGTCCAGATGATGGGCGCGGCGAAGATGAGGCTCACCACGGTGACGATGACCATGAGGCCGACCACGATGGAGAGCAGGTTGGAGGCGTAAGCGCTCGAGCCCTCGCGGCCGAGCTTCTTCTTTACCGAGAGGTAGACGGGCAGAAACGCCGTGATGAGCATGCCGCCGCAGACAAACTCGTAGAGCATGTTGGGCAGGTTGTTCGCCACGGTGTAGGCGCTGGCGAGACCGGCGGCGCCCAAGGCCCAGGCCTGGACAGACGTGCGCAGAAAGCCGGTGATGCGGCTGATGATGACGAGGATGCTCACCATGTTGGACGAGCGGCCGACCTGCTCCTTGACGACCTCCTCGCTGAGTTCGACCTCATCGCCCTCCGCAGGCGCCTGGGCGGCAATCGCGACGGCTTCGCCGACCGCCTCGAGGGCCGGGGTCGCGCCCTCCCCGGTATCGACGCGCGGGCCCGCGCCGGCAAGGTGCTTGGGCACGTAAAACGGCTTGGTACGGTCATCAGCCTGCATATCTGCGTCCACCTGCGCATCCCCAGACATGAAAAAAGCCCAACGGGCCAGTGTTCACGGTACACAACGGAGCAATAGTTTATCCCTCGGGTGCTCGCGCCCGAAGACGCCGGCGCGCGTTCCACGGATTCTGTATCTATGGCCGCGAGCCTCGCGGGGCGCCCGCGGGATAAGCTTCAAGGAGAGATTCAGGGCAGCGGAATCTCGAAGATATCTTATGGAAGGCCTGGCCGTCGCGCTATCATAATAGACCGTCTACGCATGTATTCATCAATTAGGCCCAGGCGCGAAAGCACGCGCCATTGAAGGAGAAAAATGCAGGGCAAACACATCACGCTCTCCTCCCGAGTCGCACTTGCCGCGGTTCTCGCCGGCACCCTGACCGTCCTCCCGCTCGCGGTCCCCGTGACCGCGCAGGCCGCGACCATCGAGGAGCTGCAGTCCCAGCTCAACAGCGCCATGGCACACCTGGACGAGCTCGAGGATGACGTCGCCGAGGCCGAGCGGGCGCTCGACGAGACCAACAACGCGCTCGACGAGACGATCTCCCAGATCTCCGAGCTCCAGGCCCAGATCAGCGACACCGAGGCCGACCTCGCCGTCGCCAAGCAGGAGCTTTCCGAGCACATCTCCACATCTTACAAAAGCGGCGGCGGCGCCACCCTGCTCGAGCTCGTCCTGAGCTCGCAGAACTTCGAGGACCTCGTCTCGCGCGTGTACTACGCCAACAGGGTCTCGGCCGCCAAGCAACAGAGCATCGAGACCGTCACGAACCTCGAGAACGAGCTCAACAGCGAGAAGTCCTCACTCGAGAAGCAGCAGCAGGAACAGCAGCAGCTCCTGGAGTCACAGACGGCCGAGGCGCAAGCGGCCAACGAGGCCGTCGCGCAGCAGTCAAGCTACGTCAACGGCCTCTCCACCGAGCTGCAGGCAGCCGTGAAGGCCGAGCAGGAGCGCATCGAGGCCGAGAAGCGCGCCGCCGCCGAGGCCGCGCAGAAGAAGGCCGATGAGGAGGCTGCCAGGGCCGCCGCACAAAAGACACAGGAGGAAGCCGCGGCGTCGAGCAATATGAACAGCAGCTCAAGCGGCTCCAGCTCCTCTTCGGCCAGCACGTACACCGGCGACTCCAGCTCCGCCCGCTCCGCCGCGGTCGCCGCCGCGCTGGCGCAGGTCGGCAAAGGCTACAGCTGGTCCGATTCCCCGAGCGCCGGCTTCAGCTGCAACGGCCTGTGCTGGTACGCGTGGGGCCAAGCCGGCGTCACCATTCCGCACGCGTCCGGCCACTACGCCTATGGCCAGTTCCAGTGGATGAAGGCTTCCGGCCGTTGGGTCAGCTCCGTCTCCCAGATGCAACCCGGCGATCTCGTCTTCTATTCCTACGACGGCGGCGCGTCGACCTTCCACGTGGCCATGTACATCGGCAACGGACAGGTCGTTCAGTCCAGCGACAGCACCGGCGTCTCCGTCGAGAGCGTCAATTGGTGCTCCGGCTTCTGCGGCGGCGGCTCGCCCATCTAAGCTCCTCGCCTACACCGGATTTGCAGCAAAGAAAAGCCCCGTTCACAGCGAACGGGGCTTATTTACGTGCGGTTTATTGCGACAGATGCGGCAGCTAGTGCCTGCGCGCGTCCAGCTCGCCCGCGAGCTCGTCGAGCGTAACGTCATAGCGCTCGAGCGCGACGAGCAGGTGGTAGATGAGGTCGCCCGCCTCGTAGCGGATGTGATCGTGGTCGTTGTCCTTGCAGGCCATGACGACCTCGGTCGCCTCCTCAGTGAGCTTCTTGAGCAGGCTGTCCGAGTTGCCCTGTAGGAGCTTGGCGGTATAGGACTCCTCCGGCGACACGTCGCGGCGACCGCGGATCACCGCGGCTAGGCCCTCGAGAGTCTCGCCGATGTTGCCGTCCTGAACGTTCTTGGTCCTCTCGCCCACGCGGGGCCTCCTTTTCTAAAGATGGTGGACAAAGGGACTGTCCCTTTGTCCGTTCTTATTTGATCTCGCGGAAGAAGCAGCTGCGGTGGCCGGTATGGCAGGCAGGGCCCGGGGAGTCGACGACGGCCACCAGCGTGTCGGCATCGCAGTCTACGAGCAGATGCTTGACCTGTTGCATGTTTCCGCTGGTAGCGCCCTTATTCCAGAGCTCTTGGCGGCTGCGGGACCAAAACCAGGTGGTGCCGGTCTTTATGGTGAGGGCAAGCGACTCCTCGTTCATCCACGCCACCATGAGCACCTCGCCGGTACCCTCTTGCTGCACGACGCACGGTACGAGGCCGGTGGCGTCGAACTTGACGCACGCGGCGTCGAGCGTCACGACCTCTGGGTTCTCGCCGGCATAGGAGTACGCCTCGGTGTTTGCAGACATGTGTCCTCCTTAGTCTTGCTCGGGAAGCCTGCCGACCTGCGGTCTCGCGAGCTTATGAGCGGCGACGAGCAAGACGACGCCCAGCACAACGAGCGGCAGGCTCAGGCACTGACCCATGGTGATGGGCCCGAAGAGGTAGCCGAGCTGCGCGTCCGGCACGCGAACGAACTCGATGAGGAAGCGGAAGATGCCGTACAGCATAAGGAACGTGCCCATAAAGGTCCCCTGCGGGCGCGCGGGCTTCTTGCGAGAAAGCGCCCAAAGCACGCAGAAGATAACAAGCCCCTCGAGCAACGCCTCATACAGCTGCGACGGGTGACGATACACACCCCCGCCGGACGGGAAGGCGACGGCCCACGGCAGGTCGCACTCCTTGCCCCAGAGCTCGCCGTTGACGAAGTTCGCGCAGCGGCCGAAGAAAAGCCCCCAAGTGGCGCCGATAACGCCCAAGTCGCAGATGGTGGGGATGCTGATGCGGTACTGCCGGCAGACGATGGACCCGCCGACCACGGCCCCGACGAGCCCGCCGTGGAAGCTCATGCCTCCGTCCCAGGTGGCGATGATCTCGACCGGGTGCTCGAGGTAGTAACCCGCGCCATAAAAGAGCACGTAACCGAGGCGCGCGCCGATGATAACGCCGAACGCAACGCCGATGACGATGCTCACGATGTCGTCAGCCGAAAGGTCGAGCTCCCAGCGGCGAGAAACGCGCCAGATGACGATGCCCGCCACAACGAACCCGGCAAGGTAAGCCAAGCCGTACCAGCGCACGGTGAGCGGCCCCAACGTGAAAGCGACAGGGTCGAGGGCCTGATAGATATCGTCGAGGAACAACGCGCTGCCTAGCCTAGAGAACGGCAGGCTGGACGCGCGTCACGCCGGGGACGTGCTCCTTGAGAATGCGCTCGATACCCTCGGACATGTCGAGGCTCGAGAGCGGGCAGCCGGCGCAGGCGCCCTGCATCTCGAGGGTGACGACGCCCTCGTCGTCGACGTCGATGAGCTCCACGTCGCCGCCGTCGGCCTGCAGGCTCTGGCGGATGATGTCGAGGGTCTCTTCAAGAAGCTGCTTATCGACAGCCATGTTAATGTCCTTTCGTCGAGAAATACGCGAAGTTCATATTACCCAATATGGCCCGTGACCACCCTAATAACATCGCCCTCAGCTGCTCCGAGCCGCCATCCGCGGGTTTCGGGGGCTGCAGTCGCGCGGCAGAGCACGGCCCATGCAGACGGTTTTAGGTTCGTCCAGTTTTTCGATGGTTAAATCGGAATTGGTGAGTATAGAGACCTGAATTCGATCGCATTTGCCCAGTTGGCGAATGGCCGCTACTCGGAGATTTGAATTTAACCATCGAAAAACTGAGCGAACGCCGTGGGGAGGGCCCGCGAGACGATGCCGCCTGCAGCTCACCCTACTTGATAGGGGCGTAGAGGTGACCGGAGGTGGCGCCCGCCTCACGCTCGGCGGGACGCTTGCCGACGCGGGCGGCGTCGAGGGCGGCCGCCACACGAGCGATGGCCTGCCGGGTCTCGGCCTCGTCGAGCAGCGTGCAGTCGGCCAAGAAGCGCGTGACGCCGGCGGCCAGAAGCTCGACCGACTCGGGCGTGGCATCGAGCACCTGGGCCGCCCAGATGCGGCTGCGGCCGTTGATATCGGTGCGCACAGGAAGCAGCTTCCCCTCGATGTTGCGCAGGCTGAGCCGACGCTTTCGCTGCGGGCAGCGCGCGCAGTCGTGGATGCACTTACCCATGACCTGCAGCACGCAGTGCTCAGAAGTCATGGCCCGCTCGCGGCCATAAACCATGAGGCCCACTGGCACAGACGAGCGCCGCGCCAGCTCGCAGATTTGCTCCAGCGTGAGCTCGTGCGAGAGCCAGAACCCCGCGGCGCCCGCAGCCTCCAAGGTCACAAGGCAGCTCTCGTTGTGCACGGGCACGCACGAGCGGATCTCCGGGGCCGCGCCGAGCTCGGCCGCCAGGGCAAGCTCGGACATATTGCCCACGGCGCAGGGCTTCCCGGCAACAACATGCTGGTCAAGGCGGTCGTGATCGGCCTCGCGGCAGACCCCGTCAAGCCAAGGAATCACGCCTTGTGGCCACTCACCCGCCGCGAGGTCGTCCACCGCAGCGTAGACGCGGGCGGCACCGGCGGCAAACGCCGCGCGGGCGCAAGCGGGATCGGTCACGAGCGCGCAGACACAAGTCTCTTCTATGCCAACGCTCCGCAGTTCAAGGCCATGATCTGCACGTTCAGCCTCGAGGTTCGCCGCAATCGCGTACTCGGACGGCGCCTTGGCCATGCCCTCCTCACGCGCGGCATAGCCAGCAAGAAGCGCCTCCTCCAGCGCGCGCACAGCCTCTGCGCGGACCTTGTGCACTGCCGAGAAACCCATGCCGCAGCCGTCGTCGAGCTCGACGTCGTAGCTCACCGGCTCGAAGGGACCTCCACCCATACGGCCGACATGGGCCACGAGGTCGTCCTCCCCCACCGGGCGTGTCTTTGCCTCCTCGACCACAAAGCCCTCCGCGCGGGCGGCCGCCTCGCCGTCGACGCACGCCAGCTCAACGACGAACGGCTGGCCCAGCCGGGCAACAACGCGCACGTAGACGGGCCTTTTTCTCTGCACGTCCGCCTTGGCCACACGCGCCGCGGCGGCAAGCGCCGCCTGCGAGCGGATCACGCGCACGATGGCGCCCGCCTCCATCACGCGCGGCGCCGTGGCGCATATGACCTCGCTCGCCTTCGAGTCGCGCTCGGCCGTCACAGTGAGAAACTGCGTGGGGTCGCTCACCGGGCGCACCTCGAGAAGGTCGCCCGCGCCCACGGGCTGTGTGAGGCGAATGGTCACCTCGGCGCGGGAGAAGCGCCTCATGCGCGTGCGCCCGCCGTTGCCGCCGCCGCGGCGCTCGACCAGGTCCTCCAACTTTCGGCCGGACACGACCTCGCCCACGACCTCGCCGCGGTTGTTGGAGCGCTCGTAGCTCATCATGCGGTTGTCGGAAAGACCGAGCAGGTAGGCATCGGTAAAGTCACGGTTGAAGGCACGCTTGAGCTGGCGATGCACCGCGCCACTCTCCTCGTCCGAGAGCGCACGTCCCGCAATGCTCGCGTCGATGGCGCGGCGATAGGCGCTCACCACCTGGTAGACGTAGTCGGGCGCCTTCATGCGGCCCTCGACCTTGAGCGACCCCACGCCCGCCAGAATCATCTCGTCGATGTGGTCGACCAGGCAGTAATCCTTGGGGCAAAGGGCGCGCGTGCCGCCGACTCCGCGCATCGTCTCGGCCATGCCGGCCGTGGCCACGTCGGGGATGGGCACCATGCGGCCCTCTTCGTCGATAAGCTCGTACGGCAGGCGACAGGGCTGGGCGCACAGGCCGCGATTGGCAGAACGGTCGCCCGCAAGCGAGCTCATCATGCAGACGCCCGAGTAGCAGAAGCAAAGCGCCCCGTGGCCAAAGCACTCGAGCTCCACGCCCTCGCGGGCGATCCGGCGAATCTCTGTCAGCGAGAGCTCGCGCGAGAGGGTCACACGGTCGGCCCCGCGCTCGCGGCACCACGCAACGCCGCGTGCGTCATGGATGTTCGCCTGCGTGGAGATGTGCGTCTCAATCTGCGGCCACAGGCGCCTGACCTCGGAGAACACGCCCCAATCCTGGATAATGAAGGCGTCTGCGCCGAACAGCCACGCCCGGCGGACCAGCCGCAAGAGTCGCGGCATCTCGTCTGTTGCCACGGCAACGTTGATGGTCACGTAGACGCGCGTGCCGGCAAGATGCGCCGACCGACACGCGGCGGCGAAGCCCTCGTCATCGAAGTTGTCGGCGCTGCGCCGGGCATTGAAGCTGCTGCCCAAGCCGCAATAGATGGCGTCTGCGCCCGCTGCCAGCGCGGCGTTGAAGGACTCGGGCCCGCCCGCCGGCGCCAAGAGCTCGATCACGTTCTTGTGGGCCATGACCCTCTCCTCTTCACGCCACCGTGCGGGCGTCGCACTCACAAATAGCGCTCCGGCGAAAACGGTCCGCCGGAGCGCTCATCGCTCAATAATTGCCGACTAGACCAGCTTGGCCCAGCGCTTCTTGCCGGACTGAATGATGGTGCCGGCGGCAAAGGGCACGGGGTCCACGTTGTAGCACTTGGGCGCCACAGCCTCGCCATTGACCTTCACGCCGCCGCCGTCAACCAGGCGACGGGCCTCGCCGGCGCTCGCGGCGATCTTGACGTCAACCAGCAACTTGCCCAGGTAGACCTTGCCCTCGTCGTTGACCTCGACGATGCTCGCCGGGAACTCGGCGATGTTGTCGGGGACCTTGTTCTCCTTGAACTGGGCGTCAAAGGCGGCCATGGCCTTCTCGCCTGCGCCCTGCCCGTGGTAGAGGTCCACGATGTTCACGCCCAGCTCGCGCTTGAGCTTATAGGGGTCGGCCGTGCCGTCGGCGAAGGCGGCATCGATGGCGTCGACCTCGTCAAGGTCCTTGGTGGAGCACAGGCGGTAGTACATCGGAACGATCTCGTCGGCGATGGACATGACCTTGCCGAACATGTCGGCCGGCTCGTCGGTGAGGCCGATGTAGTTGCCATAGCTCTTGGACATCTTCTTCTTGCCGTCGGTGCCCACCAGAAGCGGCATGGTGAGGGCGACCTGGGGCTCCATGCCCTCGGCGCGCATGAGGTCGCGGCCGGCAAGCAGGTTGAAGATCTGGTCGTTACCGCCCATCTCGAGGTCGGCCTTGATGACCACGGAGTCGTAGGCCTGAAGCACCGGATAGATGAACTCGTGCAGAGCGATGGACTTGCCCTCGGTGTAGCGGTTGTGGAAGTCCTCGCGCTCGAGGATGCGCGCCACGTTGAACTTGCTCATGAGGCCCAGCATTTGGCTAAGATTCAGCGGCTTGATCCAGTCGCCGTTGTAGACGACCTCGGTCTTAGCGGGGTCAAGAACCTTCATGGCCTGTTCGACGTAGGTCTTGGCGTTGGCCTCCACCTGCTCCTCGGTAAGCGGCGGACGGGTGGAGTCGCGGCCGGACGGGTCGCCGATAAGCGCGGTGCCGGAGCCGATGATCAGCGTGACCTTGTGGCCCAGGTCCTGGAACTGGCGCATCTTGCGCAGCGGGACAGCGTGGCCGAGGTGAAGGTCTGGGCTCGTGGGGTCAACGCCCAGCTTGATATTGAGCGGGGTGCCCTTCTCGAGCTTGGCCTTGAGCTCGTCCATCGGAACGATCTGCATGGTGCCGGAGGTGATGACCTTGAGCTGCTCGTCAACGGGAAGCATTTTCTGTCCTCCAAAGGGTTATTCTTCGATTTGAATCACAGCCTTATAGCATACCGCAGGCCGAATGACTACGCACTCCACAACAACACGACACCCGCGCATTCCCAAAGGTAGACAAAGCTAGCTGACCTCTATAATTGGATTTATGTGAATCGACTCCCTCAAGGAGGGTACATGGGTATTCGAACCCGCAGGGCTCATAAGCACTCCAGGACCCACATCGTCGGCTTCGGCCTCGCCGGCGCCGTCGGATTCGTCGCGCTGCTCATCGTCGCGGCCTGCCTCTCGATGGGCGGCGTCGTCTTCGGCTGGCTCGAGGACCTGCCCGACTACACCTCGGCCGACTCCTACGCGGTCGCCGAGCCCACGCGCATCTACGACGCCAGCGGCAACGAAATCGCGACCTATTACCTGCAGCAGCGCCGCTCGGTCGACCTCGACCAGGTCTCGCCGTACGTGCTCAAGGGCACCGTCGACACCGAGGACAAGCGCTTCTATCAGCACAGCGGCGTGGATCCCCAGGGCATCCTGCGCGCCGTCGTGGGCCAGATCACCGGCAAGAGCGGCCAGGGCGGCGGCTCCTCCATCACCCAGCAGCTGGTAAGAAACACCATCCTTTCGGACGAGCAGTTCGAGATGTCGCTCAAGCGCAAGGTCCGCGAGGCCTACATCGCCATCCAGATGGAGAAGATGTACACCAAAGACCAGATCCTCAACATGTACGTGAACACCATCTATTACGGCAACTCGGCCTACGGCATCGAGGCGGCCAGCATCACGTACTTCAACAAGCACGCCAGCGAGCTCACGCTTGCCGAGGCGGCCACGCTCGTCGGCCTGCCGAACTCCCCCACCATCTACGACCCCTTCAGGAACCCCGAGAACTGCGTCTCTCGCCGCAACCTCGTTCTCGACCGCATGCTCGAGGCGGGCGACATCACGCAAGAGGAGCACGACGCCGCGCAGGCCGAGGAGCTCGTGCTCAACCCCGGCGAGCTCACCGAGGCGAGCGGCTCCTACCCATTCTTCACCGACTACGTGCGCGAGCTACTCCTCGAGAACTTCTCGAGCGACACCATCATGCAGGGCGGCCTCAAGGTCTACACCACGCTCGACCCCGACTACCAGGCCGCGGCCGAGGCGGCCACCGATAAGTATGTGAGCGCCGCCGGCAACGACGACGTCAGTGCCGCCCTCGTCTGCATCGACAACTCCACGGGCTACATCAAGGCCATGGTCGGCGGCCAGCACTACGGCACCGACCTCGAGGGCGCGCAGGTCAACCTGGCCACGAGCAAGTTCCAGGCAGGCTCCTCGTTCAAGACGTTCACCCTGCTCGCGGCGCTCAATGAGGGCATGAGCCCGACGGTCATCCTCAACTGCAACTCGCCCATGAAGATCGGCAGCACCTGGAACGTCCAGAACATCGACAACCACCAGTACGGCTACATCACGCTCGACCGCGCCACGCAGGTCTCCTCCAACACCGGCTACGCGCAGCTCATCGACACCATCGGCGTCGACAAGCTCATCACCATGTGCAAGCTCGTGGGCATCGACTCCACCATCGACCCCTACGGCACGGCGACGCTCGGCACCTCGAGCGTCTCGCCGCTCGAGATGGCCGAGGGCTACTCGACCATCGCCAACAACGGCGAGCACCGCGACACCGTGGCCATCGTCAAGATCGAGAACCGCAACGGCAGCGTGATCTACAAGCACGAGGATGCGCCCGAGCAGGTCGTCGACTCTGCCGTGGCCCAGGACACCCGCGAGGTCCTCGAAAACGTAGTGAGCTACGGCACCGGCTCCACGGTGCTCAGCATGCTCAACATCAACCAGCCCGTCGGCGGCAAGACCGGCACCACCGAGTCCTACGACAACCTCTGGTTCTGCGGCTTCTCTCCCCAGGTCACCACGGTCGTGCGCTTCGGCCGCCGCGACGGCACGAACAAGACCGCCTACTACCAGGGCAGCCACGCCACGACCTCCAACACCGCGCAGCCCATCTGGGCCACCTTCATGAACTCCATCCTCGCCGGCAAGAAGCGCGAGGAGTTCCCCGAGGCCGACCACACCGCGAGCTACAAGTCCAACAGCTCCTGGACCTTCGCCGAGACGAGCTCCTCTTACAACAACGGCTACTACAGCTCAAGCAGCTACTCGAACAGCAACTACTCGAACAGCAATTCCGACAACGGGGACTATAGCGAGTAAGACGTAGGCTGGATCGCGACCAAAGCACAGAGAAACGCGAGGCGCGGGCTTCACGGGGCCCGCGCTTTTCTTGTGAAGAAAGGCCGCTCCCCAACCTGCAAGCGCTCACTCGCGGATTGGCGCCGGCTGTGCGAAACGTCCTCGGGGGCCCGTGCTTTATCATTGGTAAGGTTAATGAGGTTTAAACGGAGGAACCACATGGCATATAGTACCCCCGATTCCCGACGCCGCTCCGGCGGCTCCTCCCGCTCGTCGAACGACTCGTCGAACGGCTCGTTTTACGGCAGCGGGCGGCCCCCGGAGCGCGTGACGCTCGGCGGCTCTTACCACGGCCCGCGCGGCACGCAATCGCGAGGCAACGGTCGCGGGGGGCTGAGGGGCGCGGGCGGCGTCAAGCTCACCGGCGGAAAAGGCAACAGCGGCTACCCGCTGCGCACCCGAAGCATCAATTTCCAGGGCGGGCGCGGGCGGCGCATGGCGGACCGCAGGGCACTGACCCTTGCCGCGCTCGGCGTCGTTTTGGCCATCCTGCTCGTCGTCGGGGTCACTTCTTGCGTGAGCAGCTGCAACGCGAAGCGCGAAGAGACGCAACAGCAGCAGGAAGCCCAGCAGAGCGAGCAGCCTCCCCGCGTCGCCGCCGGCATCTCCGACGACCTCACGAGCCGCCTCGAGTCCGCTCTCGACCGTAACGACAAGCTCGCGCAAATCGCACAGAACGCCGATAAGTACGCCGACACCCTCTTGGTCGAACTCGCGCTCGCCCACCCCGAGGCCATCGATTTCGTTGCTTCTTACCCCGACGCCGAGAAGACCGGCCAGGCCTTCGGCAGCAGCGTGACGAAGGGCAAGGCGCCCGAGCTCTACTGTTGGGATGCGCGCTGGGGAGCCGTCGACTACGGTGGGCACGCGCTGGCGGTTTCCGGCTCCGGCCCCGTCGCCTTCTCGATGGCTTATATGGGGCTTACCGGCAAGAACGACAAGACTCCGGCGGACATCGCAGCCTTGGCCACCGAGGCAAACGCCGCGACCGGCGAGTCCGGCACCGCCGCGACCTTCTTTACGTCCGCGGCGTCCGGGCTTGGCCTTACTGTCGAGTCCTACGAGTCGAACGCAGTGGACCTCAACGCGGTGCTGGATTACGGGACCTACCTGCTCATCGAGGCCAAGGCGGACACTCTCTCCGAGGACGCGCACTGGATTCTTGTCGTGTCGGAGAACTCGGACGGCACCGTGGGCATCTACGACCCCACCGACCCCCAGGCCTCCGAGCGCCCTTGGTCCTCCTTCACCATCGCCTCGGCCTGCGACACCTTCTATGCTGTGAGCGCCCAGAGCAGCGATTCGGATAGTTCCGACTAGCCCGTCCAACGTTCCAACGACGCGGCGCCGGCTCTGCCGATCACCACCGGAAGGCCGCAGTCGTTCGCAAAGAAAATGGGCGGGGTTGGTCCGTTTTCAAAGAAAGCGCCTCCGAAAAGCATTCAAAAGCGGAGTCTGCCGCTCAAAAACGCGCCGCCGGTTACTCCCGACGGCGCGCCTGCGCTCAAAATCGGCTGGTTGCCTTACGAGAGGATGGCCTTAGCGGCCTCGCCGAGCTTGTCGCGTACGGCCTCGGACTCCTCGCGGGTGGCGCCCACGGAGAAGAGGTAAGCCTTGACCTTGGGCTCGGTGCCGGAGGGACGGAAGATGACCTTGTTGTTGCCCTCGAGGCGGTACTCGATGACGTTGGCCGGCGGCAGCACCTGCGCGGCCTCCTTCTGCAGGCCGGATACGCGCGGCATCTCGGGGCCGGTGGCGTAGTCGGTCACGCCCTCGACCTTGTAGCCGGCGATCTCGGCCAGCGGCTGCTTACGCAGGCCGTCCATGATCTGGGCCATCTTCTCGGCGCCGGAGGCACCCGGGAAGGAGGCGTTGATAGTGCCGTTGAGGTAGTAGCCGTACTTCTGGTACAGCGCGTCCATGGCCTCGTAGAGGTCCATGCCCTTAGAGGCGTAGTAGGAGGCCATCTCGACGCAGAGCATGGTGGCCACGATGGCGTCCTTGTCGCGGGCGTGGGTGCCCACCAGGTAGCCATAGGACTCCTCGAAGCCCATGAGGTAGCGATCCTCCTCGCCGGCGTCCTTGAGCTGGTCGATCTGGTCGCCGATGTACTTGAAGCCGGTGAGAACGCGGCGCATCTCGAAGCCCTTGTCCTTGGCGATGGCGTCGGGCATAGAGGACGAGACGATGGTGGATACGGCAACCTTGGACGCAACGTCCTCGCCGTTCTCGGCGGCCATGTTGGCCAGCCAGTCCATCATCAGAACGCCCATCTCGTTGCCGGAGAGAAGCACGTAGTCGCCGTCGTGCGGGATGGCGGTGCCCATACGGTCTGCATCGGGGTCGGTGGCCACGACCAAGTTGGGCTTAACCTCCTCGGCGAGCTTGAGGGCAAGGTCAAGCGCCTCGCGGAACTCGGGGTTCGGGTAGTTGCACGTGGGGAAGTTGCCGTCGGGCTCGGCCTGCTCGGGAACGACGGAGACGTCCTCGACGCCGATCTCCTTGAGGATGCGGGTCACGCACTCCATGCCGGTGCCGTTCAAGGGCGTGTAGACCACGGAGTAGCCGTCGGAGGCCTTGAAGCCGGGGACGGAGACCTTCTTGATGTTCTCGATGAAGCCGTCAAGGACGGACTCGGGGGTCCACTCCACAAGGCCTTTCTCCAGCGCCTCGTCAAAGTCCATGGCGCCGGCGTAGGCCTCAAACGGGTCTGCCTTGGCGATGTTCGCGGAAATCTCGGCCGCGGCCTCGTCGGTGATCTGGCCACCGTTGTCGTTGTAGACCTTGTAGCCGTTGTAGGCGGCCGGGTTGTGGGAGGCGGTCAGCACGATACCGGCCGAGGTGCCCAGCTCGCGCACGGCAAAGGACAGCGTGGGGACGGGCTCGATGCGCGGGTAGACGTAGACGTGGATGCCGTTAGCGGCAAGGATGCCGGCGGCGACCTTCTGGAAGTCCTCGCCCTTGAGGCGAGAGTCGCGGGCCAGCGCCAGCGTGGGCTTGTCGTAGTGGGCGTTGAGGTAATCGGCGACGCCCTGGGTGGCCTGGGCGACGACGTAGACGTTCATGCGGTTGGTGCCGACGCCGAGCGTGCCGCGCAGGCCGGCGGTGCCAAAGGCAAGGCTGCGATAGAAGGCGTCGTAGAGCTTGTCGCCGTCCTCGGCAACGAGGGCGGAAAGCTCCTCGGCGAGGTCGGCCTCGTGCACGTTGTCCTGCCAAACCTTGACGGTCTGCTCGATGGACTGGTCCATGTAATGCTCCCCCACTTCTCGTAAAGACGCAGGCGGCGCCCGCGCCGAATTTCGATAGATGAGGTTCATTTTAGTTACCCCGCGGAAATCGGCCGCGAAAAGCCCGGGCTTATCCGCGAACGGTCGAAGCCCGGGCAGGAAACGCGCGATGTTCTGGGTTGTGAGCAGAGCCGCGAGGCTCCTTACAGGCCCTCAGGGCGCTCGGGCGCCGCGTCGAGCGCAGCCGCGGGCTCACCTGTCGCCCAGCCGCCGGACTCGCTGATCTCGGGCCAGGTCTTCGCGACCTCCCCCGCGCGGTCCTTCCTGAGCAGGTAGAGCGACACCGCGATGTCGAGCGCGCCCACAAGCAGCGTGACGGCGAGGGCGATGGCGCTGAAGCCGGTGTCCACCATGGCCGGCGACGCGCCGCCGTTGACGAGCCAGGTGTCGAGCGAGGCGAAGACATCGTTCAGGCCATGGATAAGCGCGATGGACCACAGGTTGCCGCCGCGGAAATAGATGACGCCGTAGAGGATGCCGCCTGTGAAGCACAGGATGACCTGGCTGACGGTGTCCCAGAAGGGCGCGTCGATGGCGTTGGTGATGTGCATGAGGCCAAAGATGAGGCCGGAGGCGACGGCGGCCCTGAGCGCACCGTCGCGCGTCGTTCCGAAGTGCTCGAGGAACGTCTCGCCGATAAGGGCGCGCGCCTCGATCTCCTCGGTGACGCCCACGGCGAGCATCGAGAGCACGCAGACCGCGGAGGCCGGGGCGAGGTTGATCGAGAAGGCGCCGGCGCTCATGAGCTCGACGATCTCCTCGCATGCGACGAACGCGAAGAACACGAAGCAGTAGCCGCCGATGGCCAGGCCGGGCACAAAGCCCCGGCCCTTCTTGGTGAGCAGGCACCCCCGGCCGGCGCCCCTGAGCACGGCGCACAGGACGAGGCCGGCCGCGATCTCGCCGAAGAGCGTGCTCGCGGACTCGACGATGGGCTCGTTGCCGAAGGCGACCGTGAAGACCATCGTGGCCACCAGCGACGCCAACTGCATGGTGAAGCCGAAGATGAGGAATATGACCACCGCATAGAGGAACGGGTGGGTGACGCGCAGTTTGGACATGACGCAGACTCCTTTCATTGCGCGGGCTAGCCGCGGCGGACGATATAGGCGTGGTGGATCTTCTGGTTGCGCTTGAAGTCCTCGGGGATGGTGCTCGCCGTGATGTCCTCGAGCACGACGCCTGCCTTGGCGAGCGCCTCCTCGTCGGGCTTGAAGTTGCGCAGGTTGCACGAGAAGATGGCGCAGCCGTTACGGGTGAGCACGCGGGAGACGCCGATGATGAGCTCGGTGTGGTCGCGCTGCACGTCCCAGCTGGACTTCTTCATGCGCTGGGAGTTGGAGAAAGTGGGGACGTCGCAGAAGACGAGGTCCCAGCGGTTCTTTGTGTGGCGTTGCTCCTGCACCCACTGGATGACGTCGGCCTGGACGAACTCGTGCTCGGCGCCGGTAAAGCCGTTGCGAGCCATGTTGCGGCGGGCCCAGTCGAGGCTCGGGCGCGAGAGGTCGACGGTCGTCGTGTGCTTGGCGCCGCCGTCGGCCGCGTAGCAGGTCGCGGTGCCCGTGTAAGCGAAAAGGTTGAGGAAGCGCTTGGAGCCCAGGGTCTTCTTCATCATCTCGCGGACCTCGGCGCGGGTGTCGCGGTGGTCGAGGAAGATGCCGCAGTCGAGGCGCGCGGAGAAGTTGACCTCGAAGGTGAGGCCGCCCTCGTCGATGAGATGGGCGCCGGCTGGCAGGTCGGTGAGGCTGGGCTTGCGGCGGTTGCGCTGGTCGGCGCGCTGGCCGCGGATGCGAGAAAACTCGCCTTTGACCTGCGCTTCATTTGACGCGGCGCTACCCTCATCGGAGTACTGCGAGCCGCCGCGGGCGCGGGTGCGCACGCGCAGGTTGACGTTTGCCGGGTCCACGCCCATGACGCGCGGGGCGATGGCGAGCACGTCCATGAGCCGGCGGCGCGCGAGGTCGGGGTCGACCTCCTTGGGCGCGGCGTACTCGGAGACCTGCAGCCAGCGGCCGCGGCCGTCCACACCCTGGTAGAGCTCGATGGCGACGGCGTAGTCGGGCAGGTCGGCGTCGTAGACGCGGTAGCAGCTCACGTCCTCGCGCCGGGCCCACTTGGCGCGGAGCTTGGCCACCTTGGCGAGACGCGCGGCGAACTGATCGGAGGCGGGCACGAGGACGGAGGCCTTCTCGCCGCCGGCAAGGGCAACGCAGGTCGGCTCGGGCGCCGGCTCGCCCTCTACGGCGTCGAAGCAGCGCACGTAGGCGGGCTCGCGGCCGGAGATGACGTCGAAGACGGCGTCGGGGTCGCGCTTGAGCGCGGCGTCGCAGGACGAGTCGCGCACGAGGGCGGCCACGTTTTGGCCCGCCGCGGCCGAGAGCGTCGTGAGGGCCGCGGCCTCGCTCGCGAGCTCATCGGCGCCGATCCACGAGAGGTCGCAGGTCACAAGGGCGTCGTCGCCGGCCGCGCGGGCGGCGTCGAGCGCTTCGGCCGCGGGCACGAAGGTGAGCTCGCAGTCGAGCCCGGCCGCGCGCAGGGCTCCGCGACAGGCGGCCTCGGCGCCCGCGCGCGTGTCGGCCGCGTAGAGCGCGAGCTTGTTGGCGGCGCCGGCGTCGGCGCGGCGGTCTGCCTCCTCGAGCAGCTCGTCCCAGGCGTCCGCGTCGTGGCCAGCCCAGCCCTCGAAGCCCCAGCGGGCGCGGAGAAGGCCCGGCGCGCGGTCGAGCGCCTCGCCGGCGGCCTCCACGAGCACAGCGCCTTGCCCTGCCCAAAGGGCGCAGAGCACGGGCGCGCCGTGACGCACGTTTCGGTACCAGCGGCCGGCCGCGAGCACCATGGCCGCGTAGTCGGCGCGCAGCGGCGCCACCTTGCGGGCGGCGCGCGAATCGTAGCCGCGGTGGAAGAGCGGCTCGCCCGTGAGGTCGATGGAAATGGTCGCGCGGTCGCGCTGCAGGCGCACGTCGATGGTCACGTCGGGCGCGTCGGTGTTCACCACGGGGCGCATGCCGCGCGCCGAGAAGAGCTGGTCGGAGATGGCGTCCTTGGAGCGCAGGGCCACGAACTGGGTGTTTCTCAGGTTGTCGTTCGTGCCGTGGGAGTCGATGACGAAGGTCGCGCCCTCGGCGAGGTGCTCCGACCAGTCGACGGACCGCACGCCCTCATAGAGCGCGTCGGCGTCGCGGGCGCTCACGCGCGCGAGCACGAGCAGGATGCGCGAGGCCAGACGACTCCAAAGGCAGGCGCGGTAAGCATCGGCGAGCTCGCCTCCGAACGCGACCTGGCCGCGCAACTGGCGGACCTGCGGCGCACCAAGCGACGCCAGCTCCTCGGCCAGCAGCTTCTCGAACCCCTTAGGGCACGTAGCGACGAACTCCATAGCGGGACACCTTTCGCCCGTAGACGCAACAACCAACTACCCCAGCTTAGCGTCGACAGCGCAGCGGCCTCGCCCATATGCGAAAAGTGCGGCAGAACCACAAGACCCGCCCGCAGTTCCATCTCACGTCGTTCGGGGCGCCATCGATGCCGAATGATACATCCGCAGTAAATTTATTGTTGTTCTTGCGCATAGAAGGATCGGGTGCCCGCCATCACGTCTTTAGCTGATTTCAACCGCAACCAAAGCGCCGTGATCTCGCGCCTCAAAGAGACGGCGGAGCCGCTCTATCTCACGCGCAACGGAAAGAGCGCCGTCGTCGTGATGGACGCGGAGGCCATTGACCGGGCAATATCGCGCCGACAGCAGGAGCACGAGCGCGAAATGGATGTCTATCGGGGCCTTCTTGCCGGATACCAAGAAGCGCAGGAAGGCAAAGTGTTCGAGACGGGCGACGTTTTTGTCTGAATCCGCGCCGCCAAGGGCTGGAACGCGTGATGTTCAGGATTGAGTACACCGATTCCGCCGAGTCGTTTCTGCTCGAGAACGTCAATCGTGAAGCGACGATGGCGCGCATCGAGCAATCCGTGGCGATGCTGGCCGAGTTCCCCTTCGCGGGGCCTGAGCACCTGCCGGACTACCCTGCGGCCACTCCCCCGTTTCCCTGCAGGTACCTGCCGCTTTCCGGCGCGCCGTTCACCCTTTACCACATGGTGGACGAGCCCAAGTCGCTCGTGCAGCTCATCAACATAGAGTGGACCGCCGGAGACCCGAGAAGCCACTTCCGGCCGCGTTAGCCGCCCGGGCCCGCCAACCGCCGCCTTCTCAGCAAACGACTATATTTGTATAGATGTTTTGAATCGGCCCATTCGGGCTTTGTATCGGCACCGAGTTTGGAGCGTCATGGGAGCATCGATTAAGGACACCGCGGAGAGCGTGCGCGCCCGCAAGGCTGCCCGCAAGGCAAGAAACGCCGACATCCCGCTGTCCGCTGGTATGATCCTCGTCACATTAGGCGTCGTCTACGGAGACATCGGCACGAGCCCGATGTATACGCTGAAGTCCATCGTCGCGAACAACGGCGGTATCTCCACGGTCAGCGAGAGCCTCATCATCGGCGCGCTCTCGCTCGTTATCTGGACGATGACGCTGGTCACCACCGTCAAGTACGTCGTCATCGCCATGAAGGCCGACAACCATCACGAGGGCGGCATCTTCGCGCTGTACTCGCTGGTCAAGCGGTGCGCCAAATGGCTGATCATCCCCGCCATGGTCGGCGGCGCGGCGCTTCTTGCCGACGGCATCCTGACACCCGCCGTCACCGTAACCACCGCTATCGAGGGCCTTCGCACCATTCCGCTGGGCCACGAGATCTTGGGTGACGGCCCCGGCCTCGTCATGGCCATCACCATCGCCATCGTCTGTGTGCTCTTTGCCGTGCAGCGCGCCGGCACGAGCTCCATCGGCAAGTTTTTCGGCCCCGTCATGACGCTGTGGTTCCTCTTCCTCGGCGGTGCGGGTCTGCTCAACCTGTTCGGCAACCCGGTCGTGCTCAAGGCGTTGAACCCCATCTACGGCATCCAGTTCCTCGTGAGCCCAGTGAACAACTCCGGCCTGCAGGTCATGGGCTACGTCTTCCTCGCCACCACCGGCGCCGAGGCCCTCTACTCCGACATGGGCCACGTGGGCAAGTCCAACATCTACGCCTCCTGGCCCGTGGTCAAGATCTGCCTCATCCTGAACTACCTCGGCCAAGGCGCTTGGCTGCTCGGCTGCGACCCCGCCGACCCCACCCTCACCGGCGTCGTCAACCCCTTCTACCAGATGCTCCCCGAGATGATGCGCCCCTTCGCCATCATCCTGTCGGCCGTTGCGGCCATCATCGCCTCGCAGGCGCTTATCACCGGCTCCTACACGCTGGTGTCTGAGGCCGTGCGCCTCGACCTCATGCCGCACATGCGCATCAACTACCCGTCCGAGACCAAGGGCCAGATCTACATCCCCATGGTCAACTCCATCATGTGGATCGGCACGATCTTCGTTGTGCTGCTCTTCCAAACCTCAGAGCGCATGGAGGCGGCCTACGGCCTGGCCATCACCATCACGATGCTCATGACGACGACGCTGCTCACGAGCTACATCGCGGGCGTTCGCAAAAACCCCGCGGGCGCGGGTCTTTTCGCCGTCATTTTCGGCGCCATCGAGGCCATGTTCTTCGCGTCCTGCCTCACCATGTTCTTCGACGGCGGCTACGTGATGGTCATCCTGGCCGCGGTTCTCTTCGTGGTCATGTACACCTGGCGCCGCGGCACGGCCATCGAGCGCACGCAGACGGTCTTTTTGCCGGTCGACAAGTACCTCGACCAGCTCTTTGATCTCTGTCACGACGACGAGGTCCCCTACCTGGCCGACAACCTGGTGTTCCTCACCAACGACTCGTCCATCGACAAGCTGGACCGCGACATCCTCTACTCGATCCTGGACAAGCAACCCAAGCGCGCAAAGGCTTACTACTTCCTGAACGTGCAGGTCACCGACGAGCCGTTCACGCACGAGTACATTGTCAACGACTTCGACACCGACTTCCTCTTTAAGGTGCAACTGCGCCTCGGCTTCAAGGTCAACCAGCGCGTGAACACCTACCTGTACCAAATCGTGCAGGAGCTCGTCGATAACCACCAGATCTCCCCACAGAACCACAAGTACTCGATCTACCGCACGCATAGCGCGGTCGGCGACTTCCGGTTCTGCTTGATTCGCAAGGTCATCAGCCCCGAGACCGACCTTTCCGGCCTCGATTACCGCGTGATGGAGCTCAAGTACCTGATCCGCCGTATGTGCGGCAGCCCCGCCAAGTGGTACGGCCTCGAGAACTCGAGCATCCTATTCGAGTACGTGCCGCTGTTCTCCAAACGCAAGACCCAGCACAAACTCACGCGCGTGCAGCTGCTCGATGCGGAACCGAGCTCGCCCAAGCGCCTCGAGAAGAGCGCGAAGGCGGCCCCGGACGCCGTCGACGACGACGAGGACATCTTTAGCATGACTATGCGCGGCGACCGCGAGAACAACATCGTGAGCACGCTGAAGGATCTCGTGGGCGGCGACACCGCGACCTTCAAGCCCCTCGTGATCAACGAGGAGGAAGACGACGAGGACGAGAACATCTTCGGTGAAGACGAAATCGCCGACGGCGAATAGTAGCGCCTCGCACGCATAAGGCACCCGCTCGGCGCCCCGCGGCTTCGGTCGCGGGGCGTTTTTCTTGACAGACAGAGATGCAAGTGCACGAAGAACCGACTTGTCAACGAATTTTTGGGTTTCATCGAGTAGCAGGTCTCGCAGACTCGACAAAACTGCAGGTCGTGATGATTCAATCAGACGCGATATTTTGCTCATGAGCAAAATATCGTTGACAAGTCCGGTTTTGCGCCGTCGTTTGTGGCCAATGGGCTTCTCAAGGCTTCAAAATAGCTGCGGGCGGGACCCGCTTACGGCACAATCCGGAGCCCTCATGGCCGCAAATATTGCCGCCGATTCAGATGGGTCGGCAGCTCCTGCTCGAATATGAGAAGAGGCACCCGAAGGGCGCTTCTTCCCTGCTGTGCGGACGGCGCGGCGCGAGCCGCCTCGTTGCCCAGATCCTCGGCGGCCTTGGTCTGCTCGCCTTAGATATTGTCGCTCGGGAAGCAGGCGATGGTGTTATCATCCTTGGACACGGCGAAGGCGAAACCCTCGGAGCCCACCTTGACGCTGTCGAGCGCGTGGCCGATCTTCACGGACTTGGGCAGGTTCGTGAGGCGCGTCGGGCGCACGGCGATCTGCGCGATGCCGCTCGCGTAGCCGCGCTCGTCGCGGGTTGCCATGCCGATGAACTGCTGCGCCTCGCCGGTGGAGCCGTTGGTCGAGACGGACTGCACGAGCTCGTCCTTACCGCCGAGAAGCTCGCGGAACTCATACGAGCTCTCGTTGGGGTCGGTCGAGAGGCTGTAGCTCTTGACGGGCGTGGACGAGGCGATCATGTCGCCGTTGCCGTCCAGCACGTAGACCGCGGCGATTTGCAGCACATCGGCGAGCTCCTGGAGCTTCTCCTTGGTAGCGAGGCCGGAGTTGGCGTCGGTGATGTGCGCGGCGACCCCGCACTTGCAGAGATGACGCGTGTCGTCATCGAGCACCGATCGGAAGGCGTCGGAGAGCCTCGAGTAGCTCTCAAACTCATAGAGGTGCCAGGTATCGAAGGCCACGTCGGTGTTGACGGCGTTGGCAGAGACGACCTTGCCGTCGATAAAGCCACGCTCATAGAGGTTGTTGGCCAGGTAGGCGGCCGTGTTCGCGCCGGTGAGCGTGCCGAAGACGCCGCCCTTGAGGCCGTCGACCTTGGTGATGAGCAAGCTCTTCTCGACCGCGACCACAATCTGGTCCTCGTAATAGGTCGGCGAGAAATCGAAGTTCTCGCGACGCTTGCCGCTCGCGGAGCAGCAGGCCACGAGGCAGCCCATGTTGCCGTCGAGCAGATTCTCCTTGCGCGAGTCGGGCGTGACGGTGGAGTACTCGCAGCCGGCGTAGCCCATGCGAGAGGCCATCTCGGCGGCAATGTCGACCTCGAGGCCGTAATACTTGCCGTTGGCCTCGTTCAACTGGTCCACGCCGGCGATGTCGGCGCGGACGCCCACCTTGAGCGCGCCTATGCCGGAGGCGCCCAGGCCCGAGCTCAACGAGCGCGCGGCGAGCGACACCGCTGCGGCGAGGGCCGCCGAGCCCGCGAGCCGCAGTGCCTGGCTACGGGTCATATTCCTCGGTTGGATCATGTAAATCCCCCGACGCGTGAGCTTTTCGATACAGACGGATTCAAGTTCAGCGTCAACAAGCCCTTGGCAATGCCGCGACGTCAGGCCAAAAGAAAGAAAAACGCCCACGAAAACGCGGGCGTTTCTCGGTATTTGACGAAATTCGGCGCGCCAGCGAATCGGCGAGTGGCCCTAGGACAGGGCGATGCCCCCGAGCCAGCCGCAGCGCGCGTCCATGTACTTGCAGTACTTGGCGGTCCAGCTAGCCACCGTATCGGTCATGATGTAGCCGACGTTGTGGTGGACGAGGCCGTCGGAGAGGTAGATGCCGATGTGGCCGTAGATCTTGCCGGCGGTCGAGCCCGAGCTCGAGCTCTCGACGGCGATGATCATGCCGGGCTTGATGTTGGAGACGGAGGTGCCGCACCACCAGGCGCACATGTCGCATGCGTTGCCGTCGTAGGAGCCGAGGCCGGCGTTGGCGAAGACGTAGGTGACCCAGGCCGCGCACAGGCCGCTGCCGGGAGAGGCCGTCGTGGCGACCGCGCTGGTCAGCTTAGCCAGGTTGCCGTTACCGAGGACCTGGGTGTTGGCAGTCGTGGCCCACGATTTCTTCTCGGTCTTGGCCTGGGCGGCGATTTTCTTTGCCTCGGCCGCGGCCTCCTGGGCGGCCGCCAGCTCAGAATCGTGCTGCGCCACGAGCGACTGCACCGACGAGGAGAGGCTGCTGACGTAGCTCGCGGCCTCGTCCTGCTTAACCTGCGCGGCCTCGAGCTCGGTGGCCTGCTGGCTCTCGAGGACCTCGAGGTCGGCCTTCTCGCTCTCGAGCTCGGCCTTCTGCTTCTCGACGGCGGCTTTCTGCTCCTCTAGGCTCGCCTTTAGGGTCTTGACCTCGCGTATCATGGACTTGTCGGACTCGGTGATGTGGTCGAGGTAGTAGACGTTGCTCGTGAGCTCCTCGAACGAAGTGGAGCTGAGCAGCAGGTCGATGGTGGACTGGGCGCCGGACTTGTACGCGGCACTCATGCGCTTAGAGAGCTTGGCCTGCTTGGCCTCGATGTCCTTCTGCGTCTCCTCGATCTGCTTCTCGGTCGCCGAGATGGTCTCCTCGGCGACCGAGATCTGGTAGGTCAGGTCCGCAATCTGCCCGCGGGTAGCCGAGAGGGAGGCAGCGGCGGCGGCGTACTCGTCGGCGATGGCGGAGAGCTTCTTCTGCGCGGCCTCGTACTCGCTCTGGGCGGCCTCGAGGTCCTGCTGGGTCTTGTCGGCCTGGGCCTGAGCATTGTCGGCCTTCTGCTGAGCGGTCACGGCGATAGCGGCCGCGGGTTTGAAGGCTGCGGCGGCGCCGAGTGTGGCGCCCGCGCCCATGAGCAGACGAAGCGCGTCGCGGCGAGAGATACTGCTGGCCTTGTCGTTCATAAAATACATCTCCCCGTGATGTGGTTTAGGCATAGGTGAGAAAGAGTATGTCCATCTTAGCGCCTTATCGTCGCACGCGACCAAATGCACACGTAAGGAGAAGAACGCGTGACAAAGGGGCTGTCCCTTCTGTCCCGCCCACGCTTTTGGTGGACAAAGAGACTGTCCCTTTGTCCCGCCCCCTTATTTGTTCTCGATGTGGGCGACGTTGCCGATGCTGATGGTGATGGTGCCGTCCGCGCCGGTGGCGAAATCGAGGTAACCGGGCTTGTCGGCGAGGTCGGAGGGGAAGGTGATCTCGATGCCCGTGTCTGTCTTGATCTTGTGGTTCTTGGCGAGGCGGTTGGCCACGCCGCGGCGCACCGGGGCCTCCTCGGGAAGCTTGGCCTCGCGCACGCGCTCCTCGAAGACCTCCTGCACGTCGGGGCGGTCCTCAAAGACCACACGGCCGACCTCGGCGGGCTGCACGACCTCGTCGCGGTCGGCCTGCTGGGCGACGACCGCCTTGGCACGGCCCACCTCGACGGCCGGCGTGAGGCCGTACTCCTCGGCCACGTCGCTCACGATGACGCTCACCTCGTCGAAAACCTCGCGCGTGGAGGCCGCGGCGCTGCACTGCAGGAACTTGTCGGGCAGGACCTGCACAGACTCAGTGCCGATGGTACGCTCCTTGTCGTGGAAGTCGATGGCGAAAGAGTCGCAGTCGATGAGCGCGTAGGTGTCGATCTTGGCCGTGGGGTTGGGCAGCGTGGTGTCCATGCGCAGGATCTCGTTGGCCGAGCCGCCGACCTCGTGCACGAAGGACTGCTTGCGCGGCAGGAGCGCGATGGCAAAGAAGCGCTTGCCCGCCGGGCCGTCGAAGGCCGCGTCGAACTCGGCGTCGCTCGCGGCGGCGTCCACCGGCGCCGCGTCGGTGTCGATAAAGTCCGCGGCAAGAAGGTCGACCTGCTCGAGGTCCTCCGCGCGACGCAGCTCGTTCCAGAACCAGTCGGCGATTCTCACCGAGAACTCCGCGAACTCGGTGCCGCCCATGAGGTAGTGCTCGAGCTCGCCCGCGAAGCCGGAATCCTGCGTGAACTCGCCGTGGTTGGACTCGAGGTTGGCCACGATTTTGCGCAGGCGGCGCTGCACGTAGGACTTGGTGGCGCGGGCCTCGAGATCGAGCGGGCGCTCCGAGAAGTAGCGCGACCCCTCCTCGAAGTCGAAGACGTGCAGGATAGCTTGGCTGACCTTGAGCATGCGGGACGACCCTTCTTCACGCGGCTTAACCGTTCTACTTTATCAGCGCAAAGGGGCAGCCCCTTCGTCTTGTGGCTCCATATATGACGAAAGGGCTGTCCTCCGTGTCTTATGCGAGGTCGACGGGCGACCAAGAGGCGCCGAGGCGGAAGGGCCAGTCGGTCTTGAGCGAGAGAGGCTCGCCGGTCGCGGGGTGCGCGAGCTCCTCGGCGTATGCGTGGAGAAGCAGGCCCTCTTCGCCGCGCCTCGCGTCCGCGCGGGCGCCGCCGTAGAGCGCGTCGCCCACAATGGGAAAGCCGAGGCTCGCCAGATGGACGCGGATCTGGTGCCGCCGGCCGGTCACGAGCTCCACCTTAAGCAACGTGCGCCCGCCCTTGAAGGCGAGCTTGCGCACGCGGGTCTGCGCGGGCTTGCCCTGCCCCGCCCCAGCCGCGCGCATGCGGCGCGCATCGTGGCGGTCGCGGCCGATAGGCGCATCAATTGTTTTCTCTGCCCACGGAAAGCGGCCGGCAACAACGGCGAGGTAGACCTTGCGCATATCGCGGCCAGCGACCTCCGCGTCGAGCTTAGGCTGCGTCGCGGGATCGAGCGAGAAGAGCACAAGGCCGGTCGTGTCCACGTCAAGGCGCTGCACTGCCTGCGGGCGGACGCCCACGCGGCCGGCGCTCGCCAGGTGCGCGGCCACCGCGTCCGTGAGCGTCGCCGTCCCCGTCCCGTCGCCGTGCACGAGCAGCCCGGCCGGTTTATCGGCGGCAAGAAAGACGTCGTCTGCGTATATGACGTTGAGGTCGGGGGCGCTCACGGAGGCGCGGCCCTACGCCAGGCGTGCGGCGACCTCGGCGGCGAGGTCTGCCATGGGAACCTGGACCTGCTCGTGGGTGGCCATGTTACGAAGGGTGGCGGCGCCGGCGGCGACCTCGTCGGGGCCGAGCACCACGCACAGGGTGGCGTGGAGCTTGTCGGCCTGCTTGAACTGGGCCTTCAGGCTGCGGCCCTGGTAGTCGGCCTCGGTGCGAACGCCCGCGGCGCGAAGCGCGAGGGTGGCGTCAAAGACGGCGTCGCGCGTCTCGGCGCCGGTGCCGGTCACGTAGACGCAGGTGGGCTCGGGCGTGGCAAGGTCGACGCCCTGGGAGGCCAGGGCCAGCGCGATGCGCTCGAAGCCCACGGCAAAGCCGATGCCCGGGGTGGGCTTTCCGCCCTCGAGCTCCATCAGGCCGTCGTAGCGGCCACCGCCGCCGATGGCGCCGACGCCCGCGCCCTCGACCTCGACCTCAAAGACCGTGCGGGTGTAGTAGTCAAGGCCGCGCACGAGCGTGGGGTCCTCGGTGTAGGCCACGCCGGCGGCGTCCAGATAGCGCTTGACCTGCGCGTAGTGGGCGGCGCAGTCCTCGCAGAGGTTGTCGTTGACCAGAGGTGCGGCGGCCATGACCTCGTGGCAGTGCGGGTTCTTGCAGTCGAAGGCGCGCAGCGGATTGATCTCGGCGCGCTCGAGGCAGTCCTCGCACATCTCGTCCTTGTGGTCCAGGATGAAGGAGCGGACCTTCTCGCGATAGGCGGGGCGGCAGGCGCCGTCGCCCATGGAGTTGATGGAGAGGTGGAGCTTGGCGGGGTCAAAGCCAAGGCGCTTGAAGTACTCCATCAGCATGATAATGCACTCGGCATCCGCGGCGGCGTCCGGGGCGCCCAGCCACTCGACGCCCACCTGGTGGAACTGGCGCAGGCGGCCCTTCTGCGGGCGCTCGCCGCGAAACATCGCCTCGGCGTACCAGAGCTTGGCAGGAGCCGCGCCCTGCGGCACGAAGTTGTTCTCCACGGCGGCGCGCACGACGCCTGCGGTTCCCTCCGGGCGCATGGCCATGCGCTGGCGGGGCTTGAGGCCGGCCTCGGTGCCCTTTTCGAGCAGGTCGCCAAAGAGCGCGCCGGAGACCACGCGGAACATCTCCTTGCGGACGACGTCGGTGGACTCGCCGATGCCGTGGACGAAGGTATCCACCTGCTCGATGGCCGGGGTCTCGATCATGTCGAAGCCATAGGCGCCAAACAGGTCGCGGGCGACGTCCTGCATGTGCTGCCAGGCGCGCATGTAGCTGCCAAAGAGGTCCTCGGTGCCCTGAACCTTCTGTCCCATGTGATGTGTCCTCTCAAGAGAAGCCCGCACGTAGCGGGCACAGTTTGCCACGTGCCAGTATACACGGGGTGCCGGTGGCCGCTCCCCCTCTCGCTGAGTGCGGGCTGTTTTGCCAAAAAACGCGCTGAGTGCGGGCAAATGGCCCCTTCCAGCCCGCACTCAGCGCGAGGAGGGGGACGGAGGGGGCGGCCGCACGTTAAAAGGGGGCTTCGAGGGCGATTGGAGCGATTTCCCAAAGATTCTGGACACAACTCGCTCTTGTGCACTATCGGACCCCCGTTTTGGGTGCGTTTTTGCCGGCCCCCGGAAGACGGCCGTGCAGCTGAAATTACAAAACCGCAGGTAGATGACTTGTGCCCAAATATAAGGTTTGCAACAAACAGTGCACGAGGCGGACTTTTGTCCACCTCGTGCACTGACGCGCTAACAAAAGGCGATAGGCGCTAAGCCAAATTGCGTCTTACCAGGCAACCAAGACCAGAAGCACAACGCTCACAGCGGCAAGCACGAGCTTGTCCACGCCGCCGACGCGCTCAATAAGGCTGCTCTTGGGCTGGCCCTTCTTGCGGCGCGGTGCGGCAAGGTTGACCAGCACGTGGGCCACGGCGCCGGCCGCAACGCCCACGGCAAGGTTGGTGGTCAGCACGGTTGCGGCAACGGTGGCGGCAAACGGAGCCACCTGCGTGGTGTCTCGGACGTCGATGGTCACGGCACGCACGGCCATGCCCAGGCCAACGATCACCATGACGGCGTCGGCAACCGAGAAGCTCGTCTGGGCAAGAAGCTGCATGCAATAGCCATAGTGGCCATACATGTTGAAGCTGATCGTGTAGGACGTGATGGTTGCGCACAGCGTGGGCACGACCCACACCACAGCGCTCACGGCAAACACAGCGGCGGCCACGACGGCGGCAAGCCCAGAGCGTGCGCGATCGCGCGCTCCAGCCACGGACTCCTTGCCCACGGCAACCGGCGAGGCGCCCAGCACGGCGGCCACAACGTTGGCGGCGCCGTTGGCGATAAACACCAGGCCGTTGTCCTTGGGCTCGGGCGCAGCCTCGCCCTCGGCCGTGGCGCGGACAGGCAGGGCCGCGTCGCAGGCGGCCACGGTGGACTCGGCGTCAGCGGCAAACATGAAGACGTAGCTCAGAAGCGAAGAGCCAAACAGGACAGCCAAGTTCCCGCCGTTGCCGGTGAACCCGCTGAAGTCAAAGCCTTGCGTGAAGACCTTGCCAATGCCCAAGTTCGCGATGGCGGCGGAAAGGTGGGCCTGCATGGCGTCCTCCGAGCCGGCCATCCACAGGCGGCCCCACAGGAAGGAAAGCGCAAAGTTGAAGTTCTTCCAGTTGACGCCACACGCAAGCACGGAGGCAACCAGGAAGAAGACGGTGCCGATGGCAAGCGCCTTGCCATAGCCGCCCTTCCTGCCGCGACCATAGAGAAACACGGCAAACGTCAGCACCACGGCAATGGCGGAAATCAGCATCTGCGGGTGGTAGATGTCCGTGATGTAGGAGAAGTCCGAGATGTCCGTCATGCCGGACAGGGCAACATAGCCCGTACCCATGACGGAGGCGGTGCCGTAGTTGGGCATCAGGTTGGACGTCACCGAGAAAAGACCGGTAAGCTGGGCTGCAATCCAGGCAAGAAGCAGGCCGGCGGCGGCAGGAAGCGCCGCGCGAACAGGCGCCGGAAGCGCTCCAAAGACCGTACGGCGCACCTGAGGCACGGCGCAAACCAGCAGGTAGACGACGTTTGCCACAAAGCAAATGGCCAGCATGTTGTAGTAGGTCAGGCCAGAGTTCAGGCTGACGGTGCTCACCAGCACGCAGGAAAGCGCGAGGCTCGACACCTGCACGAACGGACGGCGGGCAACAAGACCCATGATCAGCGTTCCGATCACGGCCGCGATCATCGAGGCCAGCCAGGTCATGGCATAGACCTCGCCGTTGGTGGCAATCTGGGCCATGGTGGACTCTGCGTAGTTGGAAACGGAAAGCGTGGCCACAAGCTGCATGTTCATGAACATGCCGCACACGGCGAGAACCGCCATGCCAATGCCGGCGCAAATCTCGCCGCCAAAGGTGCCGCCCTGCTCGGCGTAGTGGAAAAAGCCGTTGAGCGGCGTGGCCTTCTTCTTCCTTTTCTTCTTGGTTGTAGTGGGTTTAGTTGTGGCAGTTGCCATCAGTCACACCTCGCAAATCTGGAAGAGAAACAAGGGAGGGCCGCGCGTCCCCCGGGAAGAGGTAGAGGACGCGCGGCCAGGGGAGAAAGGAGATCTCTACGAAACGAGCTCGCCCGTGGTGGTCTGGGAGGCCGCGGAGTCAACGCGACCCTCCTGGGCGCCCGCAGAGGCGGAAGCTCCGCCACCGCCGAGCTCCGGATCAGCCCAAAGGCTGGTCTTGGTGGCCACAAACTCGCCGGTGGGGGCGTCAGCGGTCACGGTGAACTCGACGACGTCGCTGGCCTTGGAGTCAGAGACCTTGCCGTCGGAGGTGCCCTTGGCGGTTGCGGTCACGTAGTAGGTGCCGGCGTCAAGGTCGTCGAGGACAAGCTGGCTGGTGAGGCCGGCGGGCTCGGTCACGGCCATGGGGCCGGACGAGCCGCCCTCGGCGGGCTGCAGGTACTTGTGCAGCGCGTCGGGATCGGTTGCCCAGTTGGTACCCGTCACCCACGGACCGCTCGCCGCGGCGGGGGCCAGGTCGGTCAGGTCCACGGTCTGGCTCTTGACCAGGGTCGTGCAGGCGGCGTCGGAGTAGACGTTGAACTCGACCTCGGGCATGCGCTGCTGCTCATACCAGTCGGACAGGGTGAAGCAGTCGATGTAGAACTCGGCCTGCTTGCCGTCCGCAAGGACCATCATCTCGGGCTTCTCCATAACGCCGCCCACGCCAAGCTGGTAGACGCAGCTCTGGACCTCGGGCGCGGACTTCTCGCTGCCGGTGGAGGCAAAGCTCACCAGGTTGAACTTGTACTGGCCCCAGCCAAGGCTGGAGACGTCAACCGAGCCGGAGAGCTGGCCGGTTCCGCCGTTGATGCGCTTGGAGGTGGCAAGGTACTCGTCCGTGCCGTCGTCGGAGCTCGTGGGGTAGACGCGCAGGAAGTAGTAGCCGATGCCCTCGTCGTTGGACGTGAAGGTGAACTTGCCCGTCTTGAAGTCGATGTTGAGGTCAGTGGGGGCAGCCAGGGTGTCGGCAGACTGCTGGGTCTGCGCGGTGGTGCTGGAGCCAGAATCGGTGCTTGTGCTGGCCGAGTTGCAGCCGACAAGACCAAGGCCCAGGGTGGTGGCAAGGGCGCAGGCCATAAGGCCGGAGCCGATGCGCTGGGCAAAGACGTTCTTCTCAATCATTTCTTGCCTTCTTTCTTTGAGTCCTCCGTCTTTGCGACTAGGACTCGTCCTCGGTGTCGTCGGCATCGTCCTCGTCGTCGTCCTCGTCGGCGGAGCCCTTCTTCTTGAGGGCAACAAGCACGCCGGCGATGACGGCAACCGCAGCCACGCCGCCCGCGGCGATGGCACCGGTGGGAAGGCCAGAGCCGCTGGTGGAGCCCGTGGTGGTCGTGGTGGTGGTCACCGCGTTGCCCTCTGCGTCCTTGCCGTGGGGGCCAGCGTACTGGTACATGGCGTAGCGGATGACGTTGTGCAGGCACTGCTGGGCGTAGGCGTACTCGGTGGCATCGCCGTAGGCCGCGACGGTGGTTGCGTTGTTGATGTAGCCGCCGTTGTTCAGGATTGCGCCGTCAATGCAGAGCATCATCTGCGGGGAGTTGTAGACGTCGCCGTCGTTGCCATCGCCGTCGGTGATGAGGTAGCCGTACCAGTTCCATTCCTTGCGCATCATGGTCACGTACATGCCGTAGTGGAACCAGGAAAGGCCAATGCGGTTCAGGGAGCCCATAACGCCGTTGACGCCAAACTCCTTGATGGAGATCTCGTACGGGCGCATGTAGAGCTCGCGGATGGCCTGCTCGGAAGCCCAGCAGGTGTTGCCGCCACGGTTGGTGTCGCCGTCGTTCATCGAGCAGTGCTTGATGAAGACGTTGGTGCCGGTGGACATGATGCCGGCCGCGGCGTTGCCGCCGATCTTGCCGGAGATGAAGCCGTCCTCGGAGTAGTACTCAAAGTTACGTCCGCCAAACGGGCTGCGGTGCAGGTTCATGGCCGGGGCGTAGGCGCCCTGGACGCCGGAGAGGATGGCCTGGTGACCATAGGCGACGCCCTCGGCGTAGGCCAGCTCGGTGTTCCAGGTTGCGGCGATGATGACGGCGCAGGGGAACCAGGTGTTGCCCTCGCGGCTGCCGTTGGCGGGCTCGCCGGGGCCGTCCTGGCACTTCTGCTGCGGCATGCCCACGGACTGGACGGCCGGGACCTTCCAGCCGGAGTTGCCCTGGACCTCGATGGCCTCGTCGATGGTGGTCATGTTGGCAAGCTTGTTCCAAGCGTCCAGGCCCTCCTCGGTCTCGATGGAGACGCCGGCAAGGTCGTCGATGGTCAGCTTGTGAGAAGAGCCGGAGGGCTCGGAGTCCACGATCTTGGGCACGCCGTCGCCCACGGTCTCACCCTCGACAACCCAGTAGGTCTTCTCCCACTCGGGGAAGTCCATGTTGGAGACGTCAATGCCGTCAGGCGTCTTGGACGCGAAGGGCATCATGTTGGCGCCCTTGGCGTAGAGGGTCTCGGTGACGGATGTCTTGACGCCCTTGATGTAGGTCTCGAAGGTGTACTGGGTCTCGGTCTTGCCGGAGGACTCCAGAACGGCCTTGGCGGCCTCGGTCATCTGCTCGTTGGGGGTCTCGTCAGACGTGTGGGTCATGATCTGCTTGAGGCCGGCGGCAATGGCGCCACGGGAGAGGTATCCGTCAAGCATGTTGCCGTCGCCTGCGGTGACGTCGTCCATGGAGTTCTTGGCGGCCTGGGCGTCGCCGTCGCGCGGGCCGGCGTAGGTGGCACCGGCAACGTCGCCGGACTCGTCGTAGATGATGGCGGCGTCAAGCGTGGCCTCGACGGTTGCGGAGGGCGCGTTGTCGCTTCCGGCCTCGCCCCACTGGTGAGCGTCCTTCTGGACGTTGAACTTGTAGGTGCCGTTCTCCAGCACGTAGCAGCCCTGGCCAAAGCAGTCGTAGGCGGCAACGTCGTCGGTGTTGAAGCTCAGCGTGATCTCGGCGGACTTGCCGGCCTCGATGATGTCGGTCTTGCCAAAGGCGACGAGGGTGACCTTGGCCTTCTCCAGGCCCTTGCCCTTGATGCCAAAGTTGTCGGTGTCGGTCTGGTAGGGAGCGTCCATGTAGAGCTCGACGACGTCCTTGCCGGCGGCCGAGCCGGTGTTGGTGACCTTGACGGTCACGGTGTTGGTGCCGTGGGCCTCGAGCTTGACGTCGGAGGAGCTGATCTCCTCGGTGAACTCGGTGTAGGACATGCCGTAGCCAAACGGGTACTGGACCACCTGGTCGTAACCCTTGACCGAGCCGTTCTTGAACGAGAGGGACGTGAAGTCGGAGGAGTCAAAGTAGCCCTCTGCAGCGGCGGTCTCGTAGTAGCGATAGCCGACGTAGATGCCCTCCTCGTACTGGTAGAAGGTCTGGTTGCCCTGCTGGGTGCCCATGCCCACCTGGCCGGTGGCAATCGTCACGTTGGTGTAGCGGTTGTCGTCGGTGTTGTAGTAGGTGGGGTTGGTGGTCACGTCGTAGGTGTAGGTGTCCACCAGGCGACCGGAGGGGTTGGAGCGGCCGGTGATCAGCTGGGCGACGCCGGAGACGCCAGCCTCGCCGGGGTGGCCAATCCAGAACATGCCGTCGACGTTGTACTCGTCGGACTCGGCAAAGCCAAGCTCCATGGCAGCGGCGGAGTTCACCAGCACGATGGTGTGCTTGTAGTTCTCCTTGCAGAAGGCCAGAAGCGCCTTCTCGCGGTCGTTGAGCTCAAAGTAGGTGGAGCCGGTGAGGGTGGAGCCGTCGCCGTCGTAGTCCATGGTCGGCGAGGCGCCCTCGGCGCCGGAGCGCGAGAAGGTCACGATCGCGTAGTCGGTGTAGCCGTCAGCGCACAGGGTGGACTTGGCTCCCTCGTAGGTCTCGATCGGGAACTCGTGGATGTACTGGTACTCCTCCCAGGTGTTGGAGCTACCCATGCCACCGGCCATGCCGCCGGCGTCGCCGGTGCTCTCGGCGCCGGGGTCGTTGGCGGACACGCCGCGGGAGCCGCCGCACTGCTGCTCGAGCCAGCTCCAGGCGGACGCGTTGACGTCCAGGCCGGCCTCGATCATGGCGTCGCCCATGAGCACGGTGTTCTCGTCGTCGGCACCGCCTGCGGAGCCCGTGCCACCCTCGACGTAGTTGTAGGACATGGCGCCCAGAAGGGTGACCTTGCTACCCTCGGCAAGCGGCAGCAGGTTGTCCTGGTTGCGCAGAAGAACGGCGCCCTCGGACACGATGTTGACGCAGGACTCGTAGCCCTCGTTGTAGCAGTAGTCGGAATCGTAGGTCGTCGTGCTGCTGGAGGTCGTCTCGTTGGCGGCAAGAGCCGTCGCGGGGGCCACCAGCTGAGCCGCGGAAAGACCCGCGGTGCCGGCAAGGCCAAGGCCTGCCGTCTTGAGGAAGTTACGCCTCGAAATACTAGCCATTCTCTTCTCCCTTACGTTGGTTTACCTGCAGGCGCGCACCTTTGGCACTCAAGCTGCTCCTTCCTTCCCCTTGCCTGGGCCGCGCCTGGCCCGCACGGAATGCGGGCACTTGACTGCCTTGAGTTTGCGTTCAGGATTTGGCGCCCTCAATGGGTCGGGAACCACGCGGGCGGCGGCGGAACAAAAGGGAGGGCGCCGCGGAACCAGCGGCACAAACAGCGGAACGAGCGGCGCGACCAGTCAGGCACATGCCACGCGGCGGGTATTTCTTGCCACCTGCCCGGTCGTTCACCCGTTGGTTCCGGTCGTACCGCCGACGACGGCACACAGTGACAGCACGCAGGGAGACAAAAAGACCCCTCGCCGCAGGGACGAGGGGTCGTGGCGACAGCCAATGGCTTGAGAGCTTGGGGCCTTTTTAGAAGACGATCCTGTCGTTGTCCTGGACAAACTCGAGGAGCTTCTCGCGCGTCTCGTTTTCCTTGCGGCGACTCACCGGAAGCGCCTCGCCGTTCGTAAGCCGGACCTCGCCTGACCCCACGACCTCGATGAAGCGGTAGTTGACGAGGTAGCCCTTGTGGATGCGAATGAAGCCCTCGTCGGCAAGGTCACGCTCGAGCTCGCCCATGGTGCGGCGCAAGACAATTGGGCTGTTGCGACCCTCCACGTGGACGGCCTGGTACTTGCGCTGGCCCTCGATGTAGGAGATCTGGTCCACGCGCACGGGATAGACGGCGTCTGAGTCGCGCAGCATGACCGTCGACTGGCTGTGCCGACCGCGGCGCTGCTCAAGATAGGTCCCCACGACCTCGGACATGTCTGACAGAAAGCGGCTCTTGCGGATGAAGCCCACCGGAGAGACGCGCAGGGAGTCAAAGACCTTGTCCTCGCGGTTGGAGATGTACATGATGTCCACCCGGTCGCGCTGCTCGCGCAGCTGCTTGGCAAAGGTGATGCCGTCGAGCCCGGGCATGTCGATGTCAAGCAGCAAGAGGTCGTAGCGACGCGTTGGCATTGCTTGCGAGAGCTCCTGCGCAGACGGAAAGAGAGACGTGGTGGCGTCGATGCCGTGGGCCGCAAAAACGTCCTTGAGCGAACTTGAGATGATGCCGAGTGCCGCCTCGTCGTCATCGCACACAGCAACGCGAAGTCTTTCTGCCATGCTTGTCCCCTACTCTGCCCTCGCGGCGGCAAGCATCACGTCCGCCTCGAAGGTCGTTCCCTTTGTCTTGAAGCGCGCAACGCCGCTGTAGCGCTCGGCGATTCCCGCAATGACCTTGGTGCCGTAACCGTGCAGCTGGCCGTTGCCCTTTGAGGTCAGAAGTGCACCCTCGTCGTTGCGGCGGACCTTCTTGGGGTTGCACGGGTTTGACACCGAGAAGACATAATAGCCGCCGGCCGGGCGAATGGTCAGGTGGATGGGCCCTTGCGGTGCGGCGCTGGCGAGCGTGCCCTCGATGGCGTTGTCCAGCAGGTTTGCCACCAGACTGAAGACGGCGGCCTCGGAGAAGGGCAGCACCTCGGGCACGGCAAGCATGGTCTGGACCTCGACACCCTTCGAGCGCGCGAGTGACATCTTGGCGTTTACCACGGCGTCAACCAGCGGGTTTCCGCACGAGACGTAGTGCAGGATGTCGTAGTTGATGGCCTGGCAGTCCTCAAAGAAGACGCGCAGCTTGTCGTACTCGCCGGCCTCGAGCAAGGCCGCCATGTAGGCGTCGTGGTTCTTGAGCTCGTGGCGCATCTCGCGCAGGTTCTCGTTCATGGAGTACGTGACGCCCATCATGGCCTCGGCGTCAGACTCGCTCTTTTGGGTGATCAGGAGCTCGGCGCGCTGCTCGTGCTCCTTGGCCAGGACATAGAACATGATGTACGAGAACAGGATCAGCAGAAGAAAGCTCACGTCCACCAGCAGATTCACGAGCGAGGCTGAATGGTTGACCTGCCCCAAGACGTTTGAGGCGTACGAGTAGCCTTGCAGGTTCTTGAAGTCGGTCATGAAGAGGATGAAGCTCTGCGCAGCCGCCACGCCAAAGATGTCGGTGGCCACGATCAGTCCCACGAAGTTGCTGGGGACAAAGTGAAAGTGAGCGATGGAAAAGACGCGCAGCACGATGGCGAAGGTCAGCATCATCACGTACGAGAGCACGCTGGGAATCGCGTACCAGAACGAAAAGCGCTGGATAACGGGGACGGCGGCGCCAAAGATGCCCGTAATGCTGACCGTGATCATGAAAGACGTGCCGAAGGTCGAAAAACGCACGAGCCTATCGGTGAAGGTGAGCCGGCGCTGGGTAAGGGCGTAGATCGCCAGGGCACCAAACAGCGCCCAATACGATGGTGCGCTTGTGTTTGCAAGGCCGAGCATCAGGTCAAGGATGAGCCAGAGGGCGTTCTCAAGGGCATAGACAAGCAGGACCTCGAGCGCGTTTATGGCAATGGCCTTTGCGCTTGGCTTGAGCTCGCCAAATAGGATGACGGCACAAACGGCAAACAGCACGTCCGTTATGAAGGTGCCGGTGTTAACCGTCTCGCCGTTGATGAGGTTGAACAGCTCCAAGCGACATGCCTCCCCAAGTAGGTCGCTCTGCGGGCACTTCTTGTCTTCGACTTTACCTTGGATTGACCAGCGGCCGCGTCTTTATCGGCCAGCGCGGGGCAATGATGCCGCTTGTTCCCCCACCGTCGCCGCTAGTACCAAAGTTGCCACACGTTAAGAGATGGGATTTGGAGAGCCTGGCGCGATTTACCTCCACTTTTGGACACAACTCGCTCTTGTGCACTATCGGACCCCCGTTTTGGGAGCGTTTTTGCCGGTTCCCAGGAGGCAGTCGAACACCCGAAATTACAAAACCGCAGGTAGATAACTTGGGCCCAAATATAAGGTTTGCAACAAATAGTGCACGAGACCGATTTGTGTCCACGCACCAACAGATCACCCTCGAAGGCTGGGGTGACGCGCGCGGCTCCCCACAGTTACCTCGGGCGCAGTTCTGCAGGAAGGCCCGCCGGCTTTGCCGACGGGCCTTCCGAAGCTGTTTGAGCACTGGGGCAACCGTGGGGAGCCCCCCTCGGGCGTTACTCCACGTCGATCTTGTGGACCCAGTTGTGCTTGTCCTCGACTGCGCCGGACTGGATGCCGGTCAGGGTCTCGCGGAGCTTCTGCATGACAGGGCCGACGTGCTCCATGCCGTAGACGACCTTCTTCTCGCCATAGTCGATCTCGCCGACCGGGGAGATGACGGCCGCGGTGCCGCACATGCCGCACTCGACGAACTGGTCGATCTCGTCGAACTTGACCGGGCGCTGCTCGACCTCAAGGCCGAGGTCCTCGGCCACCTGCACGAGCGAGCGGCGGGTGATGGAGGGCAGGATGGAGTCGGTGAAGGACTGCGGGACCACGAGGTTGCCGTCGGGCTTGACGAACATGACGTTGGCGCCGCCGGTCTCCTCCACGTAGGTGCGGGTCTGCGGGTCGAGGAAGAGGTTGTCGGCGTAGCCGGCCTGGTGGGCAAGAACGCTCGGGTAGAGCGACATGGCGTAGTTGAGGCCGGCCTTGATGTTGCCAGTGCCGTGGGGGGCGGCGCGGTCGAACTCGGGGACCTGCAGCTTGACGGGCTTGACGCCACCCTTGTAGTACGGGCCGACGGGGGTCACGAGGATGCGGAACTGGTACTCGTCGGCGGGCTTGACGCCGATGACGTCACCGGTGGCGAACATGAACGGGCGGATGTAGAGCGTGGCGCCGGAGCCGAAGGGCGGCACCCAGGCAGCGTTGGCCTTCACGACCTGCTCGACGGCATCGACGAAGCGGTCCTTGGGGAACGGCGGCATGCAGAGGCGCTGCGCGGAGTCGTACATGCGCTCGGCGTTCATGTCCGGGCGGAAGCAGACGATGTCGCCGGCCTCGGTGGTGTAGGCCTTCAGGCCCTCGAAGACCTCCTGGCAGTAGTGGAGAAGGCCCGCGCACTCGGACATGACGATGGAGTGGTCAGGCGTGAGCTCGCCCTCGCCCCACTCGCCGTCCTTGTAGTTGCAGACGTAGCTGTAGTCGGTGTGCTGGTAGGCAAAGCCAAGGCTGCCCCAGTCGATGTCCTTCTTCTCCATGCTTGATCTCCTTGCGGGGCGGCGCCGCGCGTCGCCGATCGAACCTATTGGTACGCAAGTCATTAGGTTAGCCCCGATTTCCGAGCGAGGGCAACCGCGTGTCTCGGTGTTAACAAAGCTTGAGGGGGCGTCTTCCCATGTGCGCGCCCCCAAACACGGGCGGCGTAAATATCCTGCTATCATATAGGTGATTTTATGTGCAATCCTACGTAGGGAGCACCATATGCCTGTGGTAAAGCCTATCTCTGACCTGCAGAGAAACCTTGGGTCCATCGCCCAGGTATGCCACGAGACCGGCGAGCCGGTATATCTCACCAGGAACGGCTCGGCATCTCTCGTCGTGATGGATGCCGATGAGTTCGACCGCCAGGCACGCGCGCTCTCCGCCGTGCGAGAGCGCGAGGAGCGCGTACAGCGCGCCATTGCCCGCGGATACGACGATATGCTCAACGGCCGTACCCGCCCGTGGGCCCAGGCCAAGCAGGACGCCGACCGGATTCGGGCGGCCCGCAATGCCGAGTAGGAATTACTCGGTCGACGAGGAGCCTCGCACCCCATTCCTCATCGAGATGACCGATGAAGCGGTTTACGCATACTCCGCGGTGCAGCCTGACGATGTGTATGCGCGAATCGGCGCCTTGATCGACTTTCTCGCCGAACACCCCTACTACGGGGAGGAGTACGACCCGGCATATAACGCAGCACGTCCGCCAATAGATTGCCGCGTCTTCTTCTGCGCTCGCTATGGCGTGTATTACCACATCGATGAGGAAAAGCTGATCATCACGATCCTCGCAATCGAGAATCTGCGTCGCAATCCGATGAATCGCTTCTCAATGATCAGCGATTGAGAACTGCTGGACTAGCACGTCCTTCTATCTGCTAGGGTAACCACGGCTCCAATTCCAACGCGCGCGACTGTGAAAGGACCCGCCATGCACCTGTTCAGAAACGACTACTCCGAGGGCGCCGCGCCCCAGATCCTGGACGCGCTCGTGCGCTCGAACGATGAGCAGTGCGTGGGCTACACCGAAGGCGACCCTCACTGCGCCCGCGCGCGCGAGCTCATCCGCGAGGCCTGCGGCCGCGACGACGTTGATGTGGAGTTCTGCATCGGTGGCACCTCGGCCAACATCGTGGGCGTGACGGGCATGCTGCACGACTGGGAGGGCGTCATCTGCACCAAGGATGCCCACATCAACGTGCACGAGACGGGCGCCATCGCCGCCTGCGGGCGCACCGTGCTGGCTACGCAGGACACAGACGGGTTCCTCTCGCCTGAGCTGGCCGAGCTCATGTACGTAAACCAGACCATGACCGGCCGCCACATGACGCTACCTAAGATGATCTATATCACAAACGCAACCGAGTTCGGCGGCGTCTGGAGCCGCGAGAAGTTCGACGCCATCTGCGACTGGGCGCGCGGCCACGACCTCAAGGTCTACGTCGACGGCGCCCGCATGGCCGCGGCGCTGACGTCTGAGGGCAACGACCTCACGCTTAGGCACCTGGCCGCCCGCGCCGATGCCTTCTACCTGGGCGGCACCAAGAACGGCATGCTCTTCGGCGAGGCGATGGTCATCGCCGACCCCGAGCTCAAGACGGCGTTCCCATACCTGATCAAGGAGCGCGGCGGACTCATGGCCAAGGGGCGCCTGCTCGGCGCGCAGTTCGAGGCGGCCTTCGAGCAGCCGGCCGACGGCGGCGAGGCAATCTACTGGAGGCTCGCGCGCGGCGCCAACGAGCACGCGCTTAAGCTGCGCGAGGGCATGAACGCCCTGGGCTTCGAGTCCTACCTGCCCGCCAACACCAACCAGCAGTTCTTTGTGGTCGAGGAGGACGTGGCGCAGAAGTTCATCGACGCCGTAGGCTGCGAGATCTTCGCGCAGCTCCCCGACGGCCGCCTCGTCATCCGCTTCGTGACTTCCTGGGCCACGCGCGAGGAGCACGTCGATGAGCTTCTCGCCTTCGCCAAGGTCCTTTAACGAAAAAGGGACAAAGGGACTGTCCCTTTGTCCTATTCGTCGATGAGGCGGCGGCGCAGCCGCTTGACCTGCGATCGGACTCGCTTGGCGGCAAGACGGCGCTCCTTTGAGCCGTGCGTCGGCTTCGTCTTGTGACGCACCTTGGGCGGCCTTCCGCGGCGAGCGAGCTCCTCGCGAATCTTCTGCAGGCAGATCTGGCGATTGCGGTACTGGCTGCGCGACTCGCGGCTCACCACCACGATGCCCGTGGGCACATGCGTCGTGCGCACCGCCGAGTCGGTCGTGTTCACACCCTGCCCGCCCGGCCCCGTGGCATGAAACACCTGCACATCGCACTGCTTCGCCAGCTCATCGAGCGTCAACCGCGAGAACGCCGCGTAATCCGAATATGTCAAATCCCCCGTATCCATACCCCAATTCTAAAACGCCCCGTCATCCCCAGATGCCGGGGCGGCTCCATTTCGGTCCACCCCCCTTTGAAGCGACCAAACCGCCTATAGAAGCGCAGGAAATTTACAAACTTCGGCATTTGAGTGCCTTAACGCAGCTGCGTAGAGTAGCAAGACCGAGCGAGCTGCTGTTTAGCAGGCAAAACCAACGTTGCTACTCAGGTAGTTCGCATTAAGGCACTCAAATGCCGAAGTTTGTTTGTCCGAACCGCCAAAAAAGACATTCAAGAGCTGAACATCACCTCCGAGCAGCAACGAGGCGGGGCTGCACCTCCAAGATAACGTGGCGACCGCATTTCGAGCCCTGCCCCACGCCTTAGGCCTGTGGCAACGACGCCGAGAAGGGAACCCGCGACGCGCCTCGGGCGCAGCTCTGCAAAAAAGGCCTCGTCATCGACAGATGACGAGGCCTTTCGAAGCTGTTTGAGCACTGAGGCATGCCGCGGGCCCCCTTCTCGGCGCCCCCGACGCGAGTCTACGCGGACTTCATAATGACTGCGCGCACGATGCCGGCAGCATCGTCGCAGGCGTCGAGGACCTGCTCCATGCGGTCGAAGATGCGCAGCCAGGTGACGGCGTACTTGCCGCCGTGGCCCTCCTCTTCCTCGTGGAAGAGGCGGCGCAGGCCGTTCTGGTACACGGTGTCGCCCTGATCCTCGATGTCGCCCACCGAGATGGCCTTCTCCATGACGGGCTCGGGCTTCTTGTTGTAGTCGGGCAGGCGGTTTATCATCTCCTGCAGCTCCTTGACCGCGGTGACGGCCAGGTCGGCGGCCTGCTCGGCCTCGACGCGCATATCGGTAATGTTGAAGAGGTCCAGACGCATCGTAACGCCGTACATGGAGTCGACGATGTTGTCCATGGCCAGTGCAAGCTCAGAGATGTCCTCGCGGTCGAGCGGGGTGATGAACGAGGTGTAGAGCTTTTGCATGATGGTCTTCACGCGCTCGTCGCAGTTGGTCTCGTAGACCTTCATCTGCGGGAGGCGGCTCATGGAGTCGGGGTAGTCGTGGATGATGCCGGCATACTCCTCGGCGGCCTCGACGATAAGCGCGGAGAAATCCTTGAGCAGAGTGTAGAACTCGTCTTCCTTCTTGTTGCGTGCCATGGTGGGGCTCCTTGTCTATGCGGTAGATACGGGTCGAGACGATCGGTTTAGAAAATCATGAGGAAGAGCTTGGCCAGCGCGAAGCCGATGAGGCCGCAGCCCGGGAAGGTGAAGATCCAGGTGAGGACCATCTCCTTGCAGACGCCCCAGTTGACGGAGCGGATGTCCTTGGCGGCGCCGGCGCCCATGATGGCGGCGGTCTTGGTGTGCGTGGTCGAGACGGGCAGGCCGGTCACCGTAGCGATAAACAGCGACACCGTGGCCGAGATGGAGGCGGAGAAGCCCTGGTACTTGTCGAGCTGGACCATCTCCATGCCGACCTTCTTGATGATCTTCTTGCCACCGATGGCGGTGCCGATGGCCATGGTGCCGGCGCAGAGGATCTCGATCCACAGCGGGAAGCCGCCCATCTCGCCGACGGTCTTGCCCATGGAAAGGGCGATGGCGAGCATGGCGGTCGACATGAACTTCTGGCCATCCTGCGCGCCGTGCATGAGGGCGACGCCCGCGGCGCCGGCGATCTGCATCTTGCCGAAGAAGTTGTTGGCGCGGCGTCGGTCGGCGTTCTTGCAGGCGATGGGGATCACCTTGGCGATGACCCAGCCCGCGAGGTAGCCGAGCACGGTGGAGAAGACGAGGCCGTAGATGACCTTAACCCACTCGTCCATGTTGACGCCGTCAAGGCCACCGGAGACGGCGAGGGCGGAGCCGGTAAGACCGGCGATGAGCGCATGGGACTCGGAGGTCGGGATGCCGAAGATCCAAGCGGCCACGCCCCAAGCGACGATGCCGACGGTGGAGGCGGCCAGCGCGATCATGGCGAGACGCGAGTCGCCGCCGAAGTCGACCATGCCGGAGATGGTGTCGGCGACGGCCGTCGAGATGAACGTCATGCCGACGAGGCCGATGAAGTTGCAGATAACGGACATGGTGATGGCGTCATCGACGTCCATCGAGCGGGTGCCCACGACCTCGGCGATGGCGTTGGCGGCGTCGGTGGCGCCGTTGACGAAGATGGTGCCGAGCACCAGGACCATCACCAGGATGAGGAAGGGGTTGGCGGCCATAAGACCAAAAAAATCAGCTAGGGTAACCAAGTGCACTCTTTTCCACACATGCGCGAAGAACCGATGCGCCCTTTACTGTCGTGCTTCTGTAAGCACCCGTTAAGAATACCGTAAAGATTCGGTTTCTTAAGCCAAAGTAAGGCGCGGAGGGGCTTTGTAAGGTCAACGCTTACACGCAGCTTACAATCGGGCGACGGACGATGCGAGGCCGCGCTGGCATATACTCGGGAAAACGGCAAGAAGACGATAAGGTGGGTGACCCGTGGCGAATAGGGCGAGCACAAGAGACGCGCGGATCGAGCTCCTGCGCCTGGTCGCCGCCGCCGGCATCGCCGTTTTCCACACCTTCATGCCCTGGTTCGAGGAGATGACCTCGATCGTCGGCAGCGGCGGCTATATCGTCGACAACCCGGTGACCTGCACTGCCCTGGGGTTCTTCAACCAGCTGGGCTCCTTCGGCAACAACGTCTTCTTCATGGTCTCGGGGCTGTTTTTGATTCCGGCGTGTGCCCGCGCGAGCCGCGAGACGGGTTATTGGGGCTTGCAGGTGCGCAGGACGGCGAGGCGGGCGGGCGGGCTCTTGGCGAGTCTCGCGCTCTACACGGCGGCCTGCCTCGTGTTGAGCGAAACCGTCCTACCCGTTGAGGGCCTCTCGCTCGCGGAGTTTCCCGCATTTCTTGCGTGGGTCGAGTTCATGTGGGTTTACCTGCTATTTATTGCGATTGTCCCGGTAATCGGCTGGGTTTGGGGGCGAATACGCCGACCTTGGGTGCTTGTTTTGGCGCTGCTCGTCGTCGTGTTCTGTGTAAACGGCTATATCGCGTTTCTCGACCGTGGCGACATCGACCGCGATCTTCTCGACTGGCGAAAACTCATGAGCGCGGCAACGTATTTCGCGGCGTTTCTCGCGGGCGGCGCGCTTTCGCGCGTGCGTCTCCCCCGCCGACGCGCGGGGGCGCTTCTTGCCGTAAGCATCTCGGCAACTGTTGCCGTGGAGGCCTGCTTGGCCTGTGCACGCGAGATGGACCTCATGTACGCGACTTCGTTCAAGTCAACGTCGCTGCTCGCATTCGCAATGGCTGTCGCGGCGGTCCTCTTCGCGAGAAGCGTTCCCGGACAAGCGGGCGCGGCGGGGGCGACGCCCGGAAAGACCGAGCCGGCATCCGCCATCGCCTGTCGCCTCGCGCAGGGCGTGCTCGGATTCTACATTGTCCAAGCGCTCACCATGCCGGCATGGAGCCCCTGGTTCCACGAGCTGCTCACGGCCGTGTACGAGACGCCGGGCAACACGTCCTACCAGCTCATAGCCGTGGGCATCCTCATGAGCCTGGCGCTCCTGCTCTGTCTGCTCGTGCTCGACCAGACCGTGCGCGCTCCCCTCTTCCGAAAGCTCGGGCTCACCAAATAGCATCCGGCCCGCAATGGGGACAGTCCCTTTTGCAGGTCGGACCTGCAAAAGGGACTGTCCCCATTGCAGGTCGAGCCTACGCTTTGCGGACCCGCTTCACGCGAGCGGAGCGGCGCAGACGCCCCTTCGCTCCGGCAATGGCCGCCGTGGGCACCTGGATGTTCAGGCCGAGCAGCAGGTTGATGACCCACACAAAGAAGAGCAGCACCAGGATCGGGATCACGCAGCAGGTCACGATCATGACGGCGAAGGCCTCCACGAGGTCGGAAACCCATGCCTTGGCAGAGTCGAGGGCACCCGTCACGCCCGAGGTGATGCCGTTCGCAGCACTGGCCGCGGCGTCGGCCACGGTCTGGCCGAGGCTGCCCGCCCAATCGATGAAGTCGTTGAACCAGTTGCCGTCGGAGCTGCTCGAGTCCGTCGACGAAGAGCCGTTGTCGCTCGTCGCGTCGCTCACGTCGCCCTCCTCGGACTTCTGCGCCTCCTCGCCCAGGCTCTGCGCAACGCCGCTCGCGTCGTAGTGGTAGGTGTCCTCGATGAGGGACGAGACGCATACGCTCACAGGCACGACGACGGCCACCGCAATGGCGAGAAGCACAAGGCGCAACGAAAGGGAGAGGAGTTTCTCCTTAGCCTCGCGGCGCGGCAAAATCATAAATAAGAAGAAGGCCACGCACGCTAGCGGTACGATGACCCTGCACGCCGCGAGACTCGCGATAGTGAGCAGGTATTTCTCCAGATAGATAGCACCAAGGACGATGGCGAAATCGGCCGCGACATCCACGAGCTTATCGGCGATGGGCGTGCCCACGTCGTCGGGCAGCAGCGTGATGGCCACAGAGGCGGCGGTGGCCGAGCCCACGAGCGCCGTCACGGTCTCGGCCTTGGCATCGAGCTTGGCTATGCTCTCGGCATGCGTGGCCGGCGAGGACAGCCAGTTTGCCGCGGGAAAGATGCTCAGAAGCAAGATGAGCGCCGCAGCAATGCACCCGATGATCTTCGCACGCAGCGAGAAGTCCTCGTCGGGCACGACGGCAAGGGCATCATCCGGCTGGCGACGCAACTGGGGCTGGAGCACGTCCTCGCCCTCGGGGCGCGGCATAAGGTCGGTGTTATTCTCCATGACTTTGCTCCTTACTCGGTTGCTTACTTGAAGTGCGCGCCGCCGCGGGCCGCGCCGGGAGCCTTGGCATCCGCATTGCGGCGGTCGGCCCCGTCCTCGGGGGCGGGCGCGGGCTTGCAGCGCCTGCGGCCGCGGGCAATGAGCGCGATCACGATGGCGAGGATAACGACGAGCACGGCGCCCACGATGAGCTGGTGCGCGGGTTCGGAAAGCCACGCGCCCACAAAGAGGCGAAGCGACCAGCCCATGGACGAGGCGGCGGCCACGGGAATACTGCCGAGGTAGCGCCCGGCATAGCTCACCATGACCTCGCCAAGAGGATCGCCCTGCGAGACGGCCGCCTCAACGGAATCGGGCACGTCGGCCTCGATTGTCAGGTCGGCGAGCGCGAGGCCCGCGGGCACAAAAGCGTTGACGGCGCCGGAAGCGGCTGCGCCGACGGAGGTGCCGTCCTCCGAGAGCGCGACGCCCACCGAGGCGAGCACGTCGCCCCGCTTGACCACGTCGGTCGTCTCCCAAGCGTCGAAGCCCCAGTTGAGAAGGTCGCGCATCCCATAGAAGTTTGAGGTGGCGGTGCCGTACTCGGCGTCGTTCTCGCCTCCCAGCGTGACGGCGGCCAGGTGGCGCCCGTCCTTCTCGGCAGCCACGACGAGACATTTGCCGCCCTCGAGGGTATAGCCCGTCTTGCCGATGACGGTCATCCCCTCGGCGTAGGCGTCGCTCTCGGCGTCGATGAGATAGTCGGTGGTCTCGAGCACGCGTGACTCGTTCTTGTTGGTGGCCGGAAGCGTCCACGTGGCGGCACCCGCGATTTCGCAGAACATCTCGTTCTGCAGCGCGGCCTCAAAGATGCGGCACAGGTCGCGCGCCGTGGTGTAGTGGTTGTCGTCGTGCAGGCCGCAGGGATTGGCGAAGTGGGTATCCTCGCAGCCGAGCTCGGTCGCCCTGGCGTTCATGAGGGCCACGAACTGCTGCCAGCTGCCGCCGGCCGCGCGCGCGAGCACGTAGGCCGCGTCGTTGCCCGAGGGCAGCAGCATGCACGCGAGCAGGTCCTTCACGGTGAGCTGCTCGTCTACCTGGATGCCGCTCATCATGCTGTCCTCGCCGAGCTCGGTGAAGTCGCCCGCCTCGACGGTGACCACGTCGGTGAGCTTGCAGCGCTCGAGCACGATAAGGGCGGTCATCACCTTAGTCGTTGAGGCCGGGTAGCGGCGGGCGTCGGCTTCCTTGGCATAGAGCACCTGGCCGTTGTCGCGGTCGACGAGGAACGCCGCCGGGGTGTACGTCTCGGGAGCCTCGGTGGGATTGGACAGTGCCTCGCCGTCGACGGAGACGGCACGGGCCGTGGCGGTGGCGCTCGTGGCGGCGTCGCTCGTGGACGCGTCGCTCGCGGTCGCGCCGCTCGTGACTGCATCGCCGCCTGTAGCGGCGCTGGTTGCGCTCGTCTCCACCACATCAACGGCCGCGGCCGAGCGCGCGAGCGCAGGCAAAAAAGCAAAGCTCAGAGCAAGGGCCGCGGCAAGTGCGGCGCGGGTAAGGCTGAAACGGTTCTGCGAGGTCAAGGGTTCCTCTTTCTGACTGATCCCAATGCCGCACTCGAGTCTAGCCCAACCACCGGACACAAATCACAGCATGTGGACCATCGCCTGGGCCCATGCCGGGCGCAGGACGGTGCGGCACCTCTCTTGCCGGTACGCAAATTGCCGCGCGAGGACCCCGGAAGCCCATCGAGGCGCTAAGCTAGACTCGTCGCATGCATGGCGGGCAGTCGAGCAGAGGAGCAGCAATGTCGCAGTCGCCCCATGGTCTCATCTTCCTTAAACCGGTGTTCCACGAGAAAATCTGGGGCGGTCGCAAGCTCGCCGACGACTGGGGCTACCAGATTCCCGACGGCCCAATTGGCGAGTGCTGGGCCATCTCGGCGCACCCGAACGGAGACTGCGCCGTGGACGGCGGCACCTACGACGGCATGCTGCTCTCCGAAGTGTGGCACGACCACCGCGAGGTCTTCGGCGCGGTGCCCGACGGGCGGGGAGGCGAGGCAGGCGAGTTCCCGCTGCTGGTCAAAATCCTCGACGCTGCGGACGATCTTTCCGTCCAGGTGCACCCCGACGACGAGTACGCCGCCGCCCACGAAGGCGGCTCGCTCGGCAAGAAGGAATGCTGGTACGTGCTCGATTGCGATCAGGACGGCACCATCGTTGTGGGCCAGCGCGCGGCGGGCGCGGACGAGTTCCGGCAGCTGGTCGAGGAGGGCCGCTGGTCGGAGCTCCTAAACGAGGTCCCCGTCCACAAAGGCGACTTCTTCCAGATCGATCCCGGGACCGTGCATGCCATCAAGGGCGGCACCGTGATTCTCGAGACCCAGCAGTCGAGCGACGTGACCTACCGCGTCTACGACTACGACCGGATGCAGGACGACGGCACCGCGCGGCCGCTTCACCTCGAGCAAAGCGTGGAGTGCGTGGACTTCAACGCCAAGGCACCCGAATCCGGCAAGGTCACGACGCCCGTTATCGACGGCATCCAGCACCTTGCCGACACCGATCGCTACATCGTCGACCTTGTGAGCTTCGACGGCGAGAAGACCTTCTCGGCAATCCCGACCTTCCGCTGCGTGAGCGTGATCGAGGGCGAGGGCAAGGCCGAGGGCCGGCCCGTGCGCCGCGGCGACCACTTCATCGTGCCCGCCGCCTACGGCGACGCCACACTCACGGGCCGGATGAAGCTCATCGTGAGCCGAGTGCCCACCGCGCTGTAGCCGCGCGAGAGGGCCGCGGCGAGCGTGCCGGCGTTCAATCAAGGCGCCGCGCGAGCCCCGGCCCATCTCCCTGCGGCAAGGAAGCCCGGCGCCCCGAAACAACGACATCCAGCAACTCGGGGGCTTCTTTCGCCCCGATTCAGCGCCACCCAGCAATTCTTCGTTGCTGGATGTTGCGATACCGGGGCAAAGCCGAGCCCGTCATTACTGGATGAAGTGGTTTCGGGGCGAGCCGACGGCGAAACGCCGCCTCTCCCCTATAGGAAGCGGTAAGAGACGGCGCGAACGCCCCAGTCGGAGTCGCTCGAGAAGCCGAAGGCCTTCCAGACGCCGCCAGCGAGGTCGAGCACGCGGCCGTAGCTCGCGAATCCGCCGGTGTCGGTTACCGTGGCGGTCACGGTCTTGCCGCCGTAGCGGATCTCGACCGTGCTCCCGAGCAGGTAAGACTGGCTCACAGGCACAGCGACCGTCATGGAATCGCTGGTCAGTGGGATTCCGGAGGCCGTTGCCGTGCTGCCGGTGTTATTGTCGATGCCGTAAGCGGAGGCGAGGCCGCTCATCCACTCGCCTTCGTCCTTGACGTCGGACGAAGAGGAGCTGGACGCGGAACCCGAGGTCGTGCTGGACGACGTGTCGGAAGCCGAACCGGAACCCGTGGCCGTGCTCGAGGAGCTCGTCGGATCCTGCTGGGTCGCCGCGCTCTCAGAGGTCGTCTGCGCAGACTCGGCGCTGGTCGCCGCCGATGCAACCACTTCCGCCTCGGCCTCCGCCTTGGCCCGGGCTTCCTGCTGGGCTTTCGCGGCTGCTTCAGCCTCGGCCTTTGCGGCGGCCTCGGCGGCCGCCTTCTGCGCCGCAGCCTCGGCCTCGTACTGCTCGCGGGCGGAATTCGCCTGCTCGAGCGAGGCCATCGCGCTGCTCACCTGCTCGTCTGCCCGCCTCTTCTCGGACGCCAGGGCGTTTCTCGTCTGCTCGAGCTCGGAGGTCGCCCGCGTCAGGTCCGAGATGGCCTCGTTGTTACGCGTCACCACGTGGTCGAGGTACTGGACCGTCGTGATCACGTCGTTAAAATCGCTGGCAGAAAGCAGCAGGTCGATGACCCCGCTCGTCGACTGCCGCAGCTTATACATGATGCGGATGGAAGCCGAGGCGGCATCCCTCTTCGTGGGCAGCTCGTCCTCGATCTGCGAGATGCGCTGCTCGTCGGCGCCAATCTGGTTCTGTAGCTCGATCGCTTGATCAACAGCCGTATTGTATGCCTCGGTACACGAGTCGATCCGAGACTGCAGCTCATCGAGGATCGCAGCCTCGGCGCGCGCCGGAAAGAGACCGGCGACGCCCAGCGCGAGCGTAAGCCCAGCCGCCACGGTGCCGCGACACAGCCTTGTATCTTTGCGCACGGCCATTAGATGGAGTTCATCTCGGAAAGAACCGACGAGTACCAGTCCTGCCAAGTGGTCGGGCAGTACATCTGCGCGCCGCCAACCGTGAGCTGGCCGCCGTAGGTGGTGGCGAGGCCCTTCACGTGGTCGCGGATAGCGCTATCCCAGTCGCTCCAGCTCGAGGAGCCCCAGCCCCAGGCGTTGTGCGACTTGGAGCACACGACGCCCTTGGAGCTCTCGACGCAGCTGATGGCCGGCGAGAGGCGCGGGTCGGTGCCATAGGTCCAGGCAGCCTCGGCAAAGGTCTTGCCGTAGCCGGCGAGCGGAGAGCCGGCCAAGTACGCGTCGATGCGCGGCTGCCACATGTTCACGAACTCGCTCTCGGCGTCGGCCAGTCCGGCATCGGTCGTGGTGACGGCGGAGATCGCATCGGTGCTCGGCACCTCGACCTTCGCCTCGGTGCCGGACTGCGTGGTGAGGGTCGCGGTCTCGTCGGCGGCAGCATCGGTTGCAGCGGCATCGGCCGATTCCGCGGCGGTCTCCTCGGCGGCCTTCCCCTGCTGCTCCTCGATGAGCTTCTGGCGGGCAGCGATGGCCTCGCTCAAGGCGTCCTTGGCGACCTTCGCTTCGGAGTCGGCTTGGGCCCTCTCGGAAGCCAGGGCGCTGCGGGCCCGGTCGAGCTCGCTTGTGGCCGAGACGAGCTCCTGGACCGCCTCGTTGTTCTTGGCGGAGATGGTCTCGAGGTAGCGGGCGTTGTAGATGACGTCGTTGAAGTCCTCGGCCGAGAGCAAAAACTCGATGAGGCCGCCGCCGGCTTGCTGCAGCTTATACGACATGCGGATGGACTCGAACGCGGCCTGCTTCTTCGCAGGCATCTCGGCCTCGAGCTTGGCGATGCGGTCCTCGTTCTCCTCGATCTCTGCCTGCAGCTCCTCGATGTTCTTGGCAGCCTCGTCGTAGGCAGCGCCGCTCTCCTCGATGCGCTGGGTCAGCTCAGAAATGGAGTTGGCGCGGACGGACGTGGGGGCAAGAAGCGCAGCCGGCACGCTCGCGGACGCCGCGACGGCGAGCGCCAGGGGCAGCGAGAGAAGACGGGCGTGCGGCATGTTCTTTGCGTCAAACAAGCGATTAAAACCTTTGCGTCGGGAACCCGGAATAAAGCCGTGTTTTCGGCAACATATTGGAAAACATTTTAGCCGAGGTCGAGGGTTCTCACCATTCCTACACTACCGAGCGGCGCGAGCGCTCCCCGCTGGCGTGGTTTTTCCCTGTCTATGGGGCGACGACGCCGCGCGGTCCTCTCTTGCTGCGGCACAGTGGTTTTTTACGTAAAGAAGGAAGGTTTGAACGTGAGCAACTTCATCGAGCTCCTAAAGGCCGCCGTGTTCGGCGTGGTCGAGGGCATCACCGAGTGGCTGCCCATCTCGTCGACGGGACACATGCTGCTGCTCAACCAGTTTTTGACCATGGACGTCTCCACCGATTTCTGGGACATGTTCCTGGTCGTCATCCAGCTCGGCGCGATCCTGGCCGTCTGTGTCATCTTCTTCCACCAGCTGAACCCCTTCGCGCCGTCCAAGAGCGGCTACGAGAAGCGCCAGACCTGGACGCTGTGGGGCAAGACCATCGTGGCATGCGTGCCCGCGGCCATCATCGGCATCCCGCTCGACGACTGGATGGAGGAGCACCTGGGGAGCCCGTTCGTCATCGCGGCGGCGCTCATCGTCTACGGCATTGCCTTCATCGTCATCGAGAATATGCGCGAGAAGACCGCCTCCCGGTCCCTTCCCGGCGTCGGCAACGGCACGCTGCGCGCGGCGCCCAAGCACTTCGCCGTCTCGGCGAGCACGGCCGAGATCGCCACGCGCTCCGAGCTGGCAGATGAGGGCGCCCGTGTCCAGACCATCGAGGAACTCGATTGGAAGACGGCCATCGGCATCGGCATCTTCCAGGTGCTCTCGATGGTCCCCGGCACCTCTCGCTCCGGCTCCACCATCATCGGCGGCCTGATTCTCGGCTGTTCGCGCACCGTCGCAGCCGAGTTCACGTTCTACCTGGCCATCCCCGTGATGGCGGGCGCCTCGGCCCTGCGCCTCGTCAAGTTTTTCCTCAAGGGCAACATCTTTACCGGCGCCGAGACGGCCATCCTGCTCACGGGCTGCGCCGTAGCCTTCTTCGTGTCGCTCGTCTGCATCCGCTTCCTCATGGGCTTCGTCCGCAAGCACGACTTCAAGCCCTTCGGCTGGTACCGCATCGTCCTCGGCATCGCCGTCATCGCCTACTTCGGCGCCCGGATGGTGCTCTAAGGGGCTTTATGACGGCCCCGGCCACCAAACTCGGGGCCCCGCACGCACAAAAATAGGGATGGCGGCAGTTTTTTGCGCACCACCCGAGTAGCCGATTTTCGAGCAACGCATCTACCTGCGGTTTTATTGATCGCAAAATGCGGGCTACTCGGAGGGTCCTCAAAAAACTGCCGCCATCCCTGGTTTTTTGCAGCAACCGGCCCGAAACCCTTCCATTTAAGACAGGGAGACGGCCCCCTCCAACCGCCGAAGTGGACAGGGGGACTGTCCCTTTGTCCGTTTTCGCCCCTACGCCGTGAGGTAGACCATGGCCAGGATCAGCGCGAAGCCGACCAGGTCAACGGGAGTAAAGGTCGTGCCGAGGAAGAGCACAGTCGAGATCGTGGCCGCGATGGGCTCCGAGGTGCCGAGAAGCGCCGCGCGCATGGAGCCGGCGTCGTGCACGCCCTGCAAATACAGCGCGTAGCTGCCGAAGGTGCCGACAACCACCGAGAACACGAGCGCCGCCGCGGCAGCGCCGTCGAGCACCGGCATGTGGTTCCACGGCTGGTAGCACACCGAGAGGATGCAGCCCGACACGAGAAACGCGAGGCCGTTCACCGTGAAGTTGCCCCACTTGGCCATGGGGCGCGCGGGCAGGATGGAGAGGCACGCCGACGAAACGGCGCACACAAGCCCCCACACGAGACCCTCAAAAGGCAGGCTGAGCTGCCCCGGGTTTCCTCCGGTGGCAAGAAGAAACGTTCCCGCGAGCGCGAGCGCGAGGCCAAGCGCCTCTTTCCAGCGGGGTCCCCGGCGGGCCCGCACGCAGGTGAACGCCAGCACGAGGGCCATGCCGAGGCTCTGCATGACGGTGGCCGTCGCCGAGCTTGTCCAGTCAACCGCCTCCAGATAGGCCACCTGCGAGAAGAGGATCGCGCCCAGCGCCACGGCGAGCACCTCGACGCGCCCGCCGCGATCGCGCAGCACGCACGTGAGCTGGGCGCGGCTCTGGGGCCGCGCCGCCGCTGCGGCGAGGAACAGCCAGCAAGCCGTGAGCTCGCGAAGGCACACGAGCCACAAGGGATCGATGCCGTAGGTGCCCATCAACCAGCTGCAGACGGTGCCGTTGAGCCCCCAGAACGTCCCGCCGATGAGCACGCAGACGACGCCGCGGCGCACGCGGGCGCGGCTCTCGCCGGCGTCGGGCTGGGCGATCGGCGCGTTCTTCTCGGCGATCTTGCCGGCGGTCTGGTCGGGCATGTTTTACGTCTCCTTATCACGTGTCGGCCAACAAGGTTAACACCCGCGTGGGTGCGGTATGCTCCAACACGTATGAAACTCAAGCAAAGGAGCTCCATGGACATCAAGGATTTCTCGTCTGCCGACCCGGCGCTCGCCGAGGGCACCGCGCACGCCGGCTTCACCGTCACCCGCGTCGAGGCCGTGCCCGAGATCGGCGGCCAGGCCTACGTCATGCGCCACGACGCCTCCGGCGCGCGCCTCATCTGGCTCGCCTGCGGCGACGTGAACAAGTCGTTCGCCATCAGCTTCAAGACCCCGCCCGCAGACGACACGGGCGTCTTCCACATCCTTGAGCACTCGGTGCTGTGCGGCAGCGACGCCTATCCTGTCAAAGAGCCCTTCGTCAACCTGCTCAAGACCAGCATGCAGACGTTCCTGAACGCCCTCACCTTCTCGGACAAGACCATGTACCCGGTGGCCTCCACAAACACCGCCGACCTCGAGAACCTCATGGGCGTCTACCTGGACGCGGTGCTGCACCCGGCTATCTACAACCGCCCGCGCATCTTTGAGCAGGAGGGCTGGCACCTGGAGGTCGAGGGCGAGGGTGAGGGCGCCAAGCTCGCCTACAACGGCGTCGTGTTCAACGAGATGAAGGGTGCGCTGTCCGACCCCGACGACGTGCTCTACCAGGCGCTTTCTCGCTCGCTTTACCCCGACACGGCATACGGCTTCGAGTCCGGCGGAAACCCGCGCGCCATCCCCACCCTCACCTACGAGAAGTTCCTCGAGACCCACGCGCGCCACTACAACCTGGCCAACAGCTACACCGTGCTCTACGGCGACCTGGACATCGACCGCGAGCTCGTCTTTATCGACGGCCACTTCGCCCGCGCCTGCGAGCGCGACGCCGGCGCGCCGAACCCGCTTGAGCCCCAGGCGCCCGTCGAGGCCGCGCCCGCGCGCATTCAGATGGCCACCGCCGAGAACAACGCCGAGGTAGGCGTCTCGTACGTGGTCGCCGAGGCGAGCCAGCGCGAGCGCGTTCTTGCCATCGACGTGCTGCTCGACGCCCTCTGCGGCTCCAACGAGGCGCCTCTCAAGCGCGCCATCCTGGATGCCGGCCTGGCCGACGACTTCGACGGGGCGCTTATCGACGGCATCCTGCAACCGCAGGCCATGTTCACCCTGCGCGGCGTCAAGCCCGGCTGCGCCGAGAAGTTCCGCCCGCTGCTCGAGTCCACCTGCGCCGAGCTCGCGGAAAACGGCATCCCGCGCGACAAGCTCGCGGCGGCCCTCGCCCAGGCCGAGTTCAACCTGCGCGAGGGCGACTGGGGCGGCTACCCCGACGGCGTGGCCCTCTCCATGGTCGTCATGTCCTCCTGGCTCTACGACGACGAGCGCCCGCTCGACTACGTGCACTACGAGGACGCGCTCGCTTATGCCAAGGCGGGGCTCGACCGCGGCCTCTACGAGCAGCTTCTTCGCGAGATCGTCTGCGAGAGCAAGCACTCGGCCGAGGTGGAGCTCGTGCCCGTGGAAGGCGGCGACGCGGCCGAGGAGGAAGCCGAGCTGGCAAGCATACGTGCCCAGATGAGCGACGAGGAGCTCGCCGCCGTGGCCGCCGAGGTAGAGGCGCTGCGCGCCGAGCAAGAGGCACCCGATGCGCCCGAGGCGCTCGCCTGCCTGCCGCAGCTCAGCGTGGCCGACATCGAGGACCCCGCCCCCGAGCCCGCGGCCCCCATGGTCGACGCCCCTCTTGCCTGCATCGCCCACGAGCTCGACACCCACGGCATCGCCTACGTGTACCACTACTTTGACCTGCACCGCCTTGCGGCCGACGAGCTGCCCTACGTGGGCGTGCTCTCCGATCTTCTCGGCAAGCTGGACACCTGGGCCCACACCGCCTCCGACCTCGACACCCTCGTGGAGACGAACCTCGGCGGCCTCGGGTTCTTTACCGAGGTCTTTACCGCCGAGCGCCTCGATTACGCCGACCCCGCCTTCGTGGTGAGCGCGAGCGCCCTTTCCGAGAAGGTCGAGCGCCTGGCCGACATCCCGCGCGAGGTCTGGTCCGCGACGCGCTTCGACGACCTCGACGACATCCGCGACATCCTCACGCAGCGCAAGGTCGCACTCGAGCAGTACTTCGTGAGCAGCGGCCACTCGGCGGCCATGTCGCGCGCCATGACCTATTACGCCGCCGGTAGCAAGGTCGCGGGCCTCATGGGCGGCATCGATTACTACCTCTTCCTGCGCGGGCTTCTTGCCGCGTGGGACGAGCGCAAAGAGGCGCTGGCCAAGAAGCTCGGCGAGCTCTGCGGGCGCATCTTCACGGCCGACGAGGTCACGGTGAGCTTTATCGGCAGCGCCGCCGACCGCGAGCGCTTCTGGGCCGCCGCGGGCGACCTCGGCCTGCCCACGCTGGGCGAAGGCGCCGCGCACGTGCTCGACGTGAAGCCCGCCGGCGCCATGAGCGAGGGCTTCGCCATCCCCTCCAACGTGAGCTACGTGGTCCGCGCGAGCGCTCCTTCTGCGCTCGACGGCGGGACGCGAGGCTGCTGGGCCGTGGCCACGCGCGCCGTCACCTACGACTACCTGTGGAACGAGGTGCGCGTCAAGGGCGGCGCCTACGGCACGGGTTTCCGCCACGGCGCCGCGGGCACGCGCGCGTTCTGGTCCTATCGCGACCCGGCCATCGACGGGACGCTTGGCCGCTACGACGGCTGCGCGCCTTGGCTCGCCGAGTGGGACGGCACCGAAGAGGAGCTCACGGGCTATATCGTGAGCACCGTAGCCGCCCACGACGCGCCCGTGAAGCCGCGCGCGCTAGCGCGTCGTCAGGACGTCGCCCGCTTCAACCTGCTGCCGGAGGGTCGCCGCGACCAGGTCCGCGCCGAGGAGCTCGCCGTCACGCGCGACGACCTCCGCGCGCTGGCCGCGAGCCTCGCCGACGCCGAGCCCGCCTCGTCGGTCTGCGTCCTCGGCGGCCGGGATGCCCTCGAGTCCTGCGGCCTCGCCCTCGCGATCACCGAGCTCTGCTAACCCGCCGGGCAGCAAGTCTGTCCCCAACCTGCAGCAGAAAGGGGACTGTCCCCGAACCGCAGCGGTTTGGGGACAGTCCCTTTTCTGCAGCGCTTTTGGGACAGACCTGCAGGCCGGCGCCTAGATGAGCAGGTCGTCCAAGGATAGCTTCGGCACGTGGTGGCTCCCGTCAGCCTCGCGCCAGTAGGTGAGGCCATGCTCGGTCGTCGCGGGCTCAAGGACGACCTTCTCGCCGCGCCCGCCAAGAGAGACGACCATGCTCACGACGTAGCCGGCATCCGTGAGGCCGAGCTCGTCGCCCAGGCACGCGTCGTAGCTCTTGTGCATGCAGGCACCGAGGCCGCGCGAGGCGGCGGCGAGCACGACGGTCTGGCTCGCGATGCCCACGTCGATGAGGCGGACGGGATTCTCGGCGAGCTTCTCGGGCAGGCAGATGATCACGTAGCCGCCGGGAAGCTCGCCCTCGACGGGCCCGTCCCAGTCCTTGAGCGCGCCCGCCCAGTGCAGGTGAGAGAAGACCTTGCCCGCCTCGGCGGTATCGTCGGCGCTCACCACATGGAAGCGCAGGAGCTGCATGTTGTTGCCCGTCGGGGCAAAGCGCGCGGCGTCCACGAGCCCGCGGAGCACGTCTTCGCCGACCGGTTCGCCGTCGTAGCGCCGATACGTCCTCGCGCCCTTTACCAACTGGTCAAAGGTCTCTGAATCCATGTGTATCCTCCCCTATTCGGGCCGCTTTGCTCTGCAAGACAAAATTCTGGCGCAATCGGTACGGATTTTGCTGAGAAAACGTACCGATTGCGCCAGCTTGGTGACGACTAGGTTTACTCGGCCGCCGGGGCGTTTCCGCCACCCTGACCCCCGCCGTTTCCGCGGCGACGGCGGCGCCGGCGCGGCTTGTTCTCGCCTTGGCCGCCCTGGCCGCCCTGGGCCTGCTGGCCGCCCTGGGCCTGCTGGCCGCCCTGTCCCTGCTGCTTAGGCGCCTGCGTCTGCTGCTGGGCCGCCGCGCCGCCCTTGTCGCCGGGACGGCGACGGCGCGGGCGCATCCCGCCGCCGCGCGGCTGCTGGCGCTCCTGCTCGGATGCCTCGTCGGCGCCCTCCGCACGGTGATGGCGCCTGCGCGTGGCCCCGCCGGCCTTGGGCTCGGCAGCATCGGCAGCCGGCTTCATGTGCGCGGGAGCCGTCCCGTTGCCTCCGTCGCCGGGAGCGCGGCGCTTGCGGCGGCGACCCTCCTGAGCTGCGGCGGGTTGCTCCGCTGCGCGATTCTCGCCGCCGCGGCGGCGACGCGTGTCCTCTCCCTGCGCCTTGCCCTCGTCCTTCTGCGCGGACAGGCGCTCGCGGCGGCGCTTGCGGGTGTCGACGAAGATGTCGCTCGCGTCGGGGCCCTCGGCGGGGATAACGCCGTTCTTGCGGTCGAGCTCGGCCAGCGCCATCTGGACGTCGGGGCTCTGGAGCTTCTCGAGCACCTCGCGCGTCACGGTGTCCGGGCGACAGGCGCACCCGAGCTCCTGCGACTTCTTGCAGGCGGCCTCGGAGGCCGTCATATCGGCGAGGTCGACGCGAATGGTCTTTCCGCCCTCGAGGCGCAGTACGATCTGCTCCTTGGGGGTGTTGTACTCGACGATCTTGCCCTTGCCGAGCGGCGTGTCGATAACGGCGTTGCGCTTGGGCGCGCGGCCCTTGAAGTCGCGATAGGCCTCGAACTCGTAGCGCAGGCAGCACATGAGGCGGCCGCACGCGCCCGAGATCTTGGTGGAGTTGAGCGGCAGGTCCTGCTCCTTGGCCATGCGGATGCTCACCGGGTCGAAGCTCGTGGAGAAGCGCCGGCAGCAGAGCTCCTGGCCGCAGTGGCCGTAGCCGCCCACGATTGCGGCCTCCTCGCGGACGCCGATCTGGCGCATGTCGATGCGGACGTGCAGCTCGCGCGAGAGGTCGCGCACGAGCTGACGGAAGTCCACGCGGTCCTCGGCGGCGAAATAGCAGACGGCCTTGTCCTCGTCGAAGAGGAACTCGACGCCCACGGGCTTCATCTCGAGGCCGGAGGCCGAGGCGTAGCGGCGAAACACCGGCAGCGCCTCGTCGCCGCGCTGGGCCAGCTGCTCCGCGTGGTCGAGGTCGGCATCCGAGCAGATGCGCAACACGCTCTTGAGCTGCGCGTGGCCGATGGCCAAGGTGAGTTCGTCGTTGTTCATGGACTGCGCGTCGCCCACAGCGAGGCCAATCTCGTGGCCGCGCTCGGTCTGAACGATGACGTGGTCGCCCTCCTGGGCACCCGTCCCTGCGGGGTCGAACCAAAGCTCGTGCACCGCGTACTCGAGCTTAACGGGAATGACGTTGGGCATTTAGAGTGCCTCCTTTATGGCGAGCAGCATGACCTCGAGGGTCAGCTGCGCAGAAACGTTTCGCGAGAGGTTGGCGGCGGCGTCGGAGCAGGCCCCGAGCGCGCGCACAACCCCCGCGGTCGTGGAGCGGGCGGCGATGCGGTCGACCGTGGCCGCGGCATCCTCGTTGACAATCGGCGAATCGACGCCCTCGCAGCGGACGAGCACGTCGCGCAGCAGCGACTCGGCTGCTGCCAGGGCCTCCATCATACCTGAACGCTCACGGGCCGTAAGCTCGCGCTTATTGGCGGCCTCGACCGCCTTGAGCGCGGCGGAGGTGAGAAAGTCGGAGCTCTCCTTGACGGCCTCCTCCTGAGCATCTTTGATGGCGGCGAGAGGGATCTTGACGGCCGCTGCGATCTCCTGCGCGCACTTGAGGACATCCCAGGAGTCGTCGCGGGCGAGCCCGCCCAGCGCCTGGACCACGAGGCGGCGGACCTGGCGTCGCTCGGTGGAATTGAGGAACTCCGTCGCGCGGGCAGGAGTGCCGGCCACCGCAAGGGCGATGCGGGCGTCGCGCTCGGAGGCGCCGGACTCGCGCACCGTCGCCTGGAGCGCGGCGTCCGGCGAGCTCACGCGGAAGGGAACGACCTGGCAGCGCGAGACGATCGTGGGGAGCATGGCCGCCACAGTGCGCCCGCAGAGGACGAAGACGACGCCCCCGGGCGGCTCCTCAAGGGTCTTGAGCAGGGCGTTCGCGGCCGTTCCGCGCAGAAGGTCGGCGCGGTCGATGATGTAGACCTTGGCCTTCGCGCGCATGGGCGCGAGGCTCACGTCGGCGATCAAATCGCGGATCTGGTCGGCCAAGTAGCCCGTGGCGCTCGCGGGAGCGAGCCAATGCACGTCGGGGTGCGTGTGGTGAGAGACACGGCGGCACTCGTCGCAGGTGCCGTCGCCGCCGTTCGGACAGACGACGGCGCGGGCCAGCGCGCAGGCAGCGTCCACCTTGCCGGAGCCGGGCGCCCCCACAAAGAGATACGCATGGGAGAGCCGGCCCTCCGTGATGGCGGTGGCCAAAAATTCGCGAACGCGCGGCTGGTCAGCTATGGCGTCGAGAGCGCGGGGGGCGTCCATCAGGCACCGCCTGCAAGCTCGGGGAGCACGTCTGCGAGCGCAAGGGCGAGACGGGCCGAGACCTCATCGAGCGTGCCCGACGCATCGACGACGCGCACGCGCCCGGGCTCCTCGGCGGCCAGGCGCAGATACCCCTCGCGAACACGACGCTGGAACGCGACGCCCTCGGCCTCCATGCGGTCGGCCCCATCGCGCGTGGCGCGGGCCAGCGCGGCGTCGGTATCCATATCGAGCACGAGCGTGCGGTCGGGGTCGACGCCGCAGCTCCCGAGAGCATTCGCGCGGCGGATGGTACCCTCGCCAATCGAGCGGCCGGCGGCCTGATAGGCGTACGTGGAGTCGTAGAAGCGATCGCACAGCACCACGGCGCCGCGGGTCCGCGCGGGCTCGATGACCTCGCGCACGAGCTGCGCGCGGCTCGCCTCAAAGAGGAGCAGCTCGCACTCGGGCGCCATCTCGGCGTTCGCAGGGTCGAGCACGAGGGCGCGGATCTTCTCGCTGATGGGGGTGCCGCCCGGCTCGCGCAGGCGCACGACCTCGCGGCCGGCCTCCTCCAGCGCCGTGGCGAGGCGCGCGGCCTGCGTCGACTTTCCGCAGCCGTCAGCCCCCTCGAGCGTGATGAAGACCCCTTGCATGGCACCCGCTTTCCGCTTTGCACCGAATTAACCTTCTAATCATACCGCGATTCTTCGGTTCGGCCAAAATGACCTGCGTCCTTCTGCGCAACATCGCCCTCCGGCGGCGCGCGTCGGCCGTCAGCGGCTCCCGCCGCGACCTCGCGCGCACAAAAACCAGGGATGGCGGCAGTTTTCCGCGAGCGGCCCGAGTACCCGAAATCCTGGCAGCTCATCTACCTGCGGTTTTGTTAGACATAGAGCGCGACCTACTCGGAAGGTCCGCAGAAAACTGCCGCCATCCCCGGTTTTTTGCAGCCGCCGGACCGGAAACGCCCTTACGCGGACGTTCGTAGACCATATCGGCCAAAATTCCCAGCTCACACCCCACACATGTATGGTACTTTTGTTCGCACGCGCGCAGCGGCGCCCTCCGAGTCCTGCAGGCAGATTAGGGGGTTCGTGTGGACGGAATTACCGTGTCGGCTTTGTCGGTGGCCGTGCTCTTCTTGGCGGCGGCGATCTATCGCCTGATCTCTAAGCTCTAGGTTTCTTGGTAGTGAGTGTCCCGTAAAGCGAATCAGCCGCCCTGCACGGCGGCTGATTCTGGGGTAAAACCCACTATCTCCGTTTATACATGAGGGCGAAAGCCTCTGTACGCGACCGACCATACCCGTTCATCGGGCCTGCTCGCAACGGGCGAATCAAGGCGAGGGGCGCCGCCATGGGCCCCGAGCCCTGCCTTCTTGTTTTCGCGATTCAAAAAGTCGCGGGCACACGATCAGCCCGCCAGCTTGTTCACGCGGCGGTCGTAGGTAAGAAGGCCGTTGACCTCCTCCTCCACGTCGGAGAGCTGCGTGTACACGAAGCCGGCGCAGCCTTGCGCCTCCAGCGCGTCGGCCTGGGCAAGAAGCCCCGCGACCTCTCGCCTAAAGCCCGCGCCGTCGGCGGCCTCGACGTAGCCGTAGGTATCTTCGCGGCTCACGTGCCCGGCCACGGCCAGCGTGACGCCGCCGAACTCGGAAAGCAGATAGGCTCTCCCCTCCGCAGCCCGGCAGCGCTCGGGCCCGAGCGGCCGAAAGTAGTTGTGGATGCTCCAGAAGTCGCCCACGCCCTGGTCGTACCAGCCGCTCGTTGCGTCGACGGGGCGCGTGGGGTCGAGCGCCCACACGCGCTGCGCCGCCTCAGCCGCGTCGAACTGCCCCCAACCCTCGTTGAAGAGGCACCAGGCCACAACGCTCGGGTGAGCCCGCAGCAGCTCGACCATGCCCTCGCACGTGGCGACCCACTCCTCACGGTAGGCCGCGTCGCTGGCGGCCAGGGCGCGATGAGCTCGCTCTCCCGTGTCGCGCACGGCCGTCCAAGAGGCGCGAAACAGCGTGGGCTTCTTGCTGGAATGCCACGAGGAGTAGGCGTCGCCGCCGCAGGGGACGTCCTGCATGACAAGCATTCCCAAGCGGTCGCAGAGCTCGTAAAAGCGGCCGTCCTCGACCTTTATGTGCTTTCGCAGCAGGTTGAAGCCGGCGTCCAACATGCTGCGGATGTCGAACTCGAGCGCCTCGGGGCTGGGCGGCGTCATGAGGCCGTCGGGCCAATACCCTTGGTCGAGCACCCCACGCATAAAGAGAGGCTCGCCGTTGAGAAAGAACCGCCGGCAGCCGTCGACGTCGGGCCGCACCTCCACCTCGCGCATGCCGAAATAGCTGCGCACGACGTCGTCGCCCAGCGTAAGCTCAACGTCGTAGAGATGCGGATCGGCGGGCGACCAGAGCCGCGGCTGCGGGATGCGCACGCATAGAGGCGCACCGACAACGCCGGCCGCGGCCGCGACCTCCTCGCCCTCGTCGAGGATCCTCGCCCGGACCACGGCAGCCTCCGCGCCCGCGCCGTCGACGCCCACGGTGAGCGACACCTCTCCGTCAAGCGACGCGTCCACCTGCAGCGACGTCAAGTGCGTCGCAGGAACGACCTCGAGCCACACGTCCCGCCAGATGCCCGACTGCGTCGTGTACCAGATGCCGCCCGGCGTCGAACTCTGCTTGCCGCGAAGCTGCGTGCCGGCATCGCCCGGATCGCAAACGCGGACCTTGAGCACGGCCGTGCCGGAATCTTTGGCGGCCAGCGCCTCGGTGATGTCGAGCGCAAAGGGCAAATATGCCCCTTTATGCCCTCCGACCCGCACGTCGTTGACCCAAACCTCACACTCCCAGTCCACAGCCTCGAAGTGAAGAAGCGCCCGCTTGCCGCCCGCAAGGTCGATCTCGGGCAGCTCGCGCCGATACCACAGCTCGCAGCCCGGCTCGGTCCTCTCGCCGATGCCGGAAAGCGCCGCCTCGGGCGAGAAGGGCACGCGGACCTGCCGGTCGAGCGCGTCCGTGCCCGCCGAGAAGCCCCACCACCCGTTGAGGCAGATGGCGCCGTCTCGCGCGAACTGTGGGCGCGGATGCGACCACGCAGGCTCCTCGCCTGCGAGGATGCGCTCACCCCACGGGGTGGTGAGCGGAATCAGCGGCCCTGCAGCCGGGTGCTTGAGCCCCACCTTGAGCACGCGCGCGAAGTCAAGCATGTGCGTCTCCCCTATCCAAAAACAGGCCCCCGCATTTGCCGCGGGAGCCTGTGGCCTTGCGTTCTGTCCTACTTCTTTGCGGCCGTCTTCCTGGCCGTCGATTTCTTCGCCGCCGTCTTCTTTGCCGCGGGCTTCTTAGCAGCGGAGGACTTGCTCGCGCCGCCGCGGCCACGGGCCGCCTTCGCAGCCTCCTTCTTCTCTCGGCCGGGGCAATCCATGTTGGGACAGAGCTTCCACGGGCCGCGGGGGGTGGTCACGACGACCATCGGCGCGCCGCAGTCGGGGCACTCCTCCCCCGTCGCCTCGAGCTTGCCGCGCCCGGGCAGAGGATAGCTCGTGTTGCACTCCTCGTAGTTCGTGCAGCGGATGAATCGCTTGCCGGTGCGCTCGGACTTGTGGGCGATGAGCTTGCCCTCGCGGCCCGCCTCGGCGCACGCCTTGCAGGTGCCGACCTCGACGTCGGGCTCCACGTTCGTGGGGCAGGCGGGGTTCACGCACTGCTCGAAGGCGCGGCTGCGGAACGGGTGGACCTTCACGCGCGGGGCGCCGCAGTCGGGGCACACGGACGCCTCGCCCTCGAGGGCCTCGATGCGGCCCTGCGGGAGCGGATAGGTGACGTCGCAGTCGGGCCAGCCCATGCATCCGGCGAAGCTGCCGCGCGTCTTGGCGCTCGTCTTGACCACGAGGTCGCGGCCGCACTTGGGGCAGACGCCGATCTTCGCGTCGGCGGTAACGGCGTCGGCGATGGCCTCCGAGAGGTCCTCGGTGTGCTCGATGAGCCCGTCCATCATGCCGGCGAGAAGCGCGCGGGAGTGGTTGACCACGTCCGCCTGCGTGTCCTTGCCCTCGGCGACCTTGGTCATGTCGTCCTCGAGCTCGGAGGTCATCTCGGGCGTGGTGATGCGCGGCGCGTAGGTGTGGAGCGCGTCGATGATGGCCATGCCCAGCTGGCTCGGCTCACAAGGATCGTTCTTGAGGTATTTGCGCTGGTAAAGCGTGTCGATGATGCTCGCGCGCGTGGACTTGGTGCCGAGGCCGCGCTTCTCCATCTCCTGGATGAGCTTGCCTTGGCTGTAGCGCGCGGGGGGCTCGGTCTGCTTGGCGGCGAAGTCCATGGACTCGACGGCGCACACGTCGCCGGCGCGAAGCTCCGGCAGCTGGTCGTCCTTCTTGAGGCCATAGGGATAGATGCTGCGGAAACCAGGCTTGACCAGCACGTTTCCGGAAGCGGTGAAGGACTCGCCGTTGACATCGAGGGAGACCTTGGTGCCCTCGATGGTCGCGGGCCCCATGAGCGTGGCCAAGAAGCGGCGGGCAATGAGGTTGTAGAGCTTCCAAGCCGCGGGCTGGAGCTTGTCGGGGTCGGCCGCGCCCGTGGGATAGATGGGCGGGTGGTCGGTCGTCTCCTGCTTGCCGCGCGTCGCGGTGAGCTTCGGCTGGGCGAGAAGCTCCTTGCAGGTGGGCGCGTACTGCGGCACCTTGGAGATGGTGCGCACGCAGTCCTTGAGGTCGAGCGAGCTCGGGTAGACGGTGTTGTCGACGCGGGGATACGAGATGAGGCCGTCCATGTAGAGGCTCTCGGCGAGGCGCATCGTGCGCGCGGGGCTGATGCCCTCGGCGGCCGCGGCGGCCTGCAGGCTCGTGGTGTTGAAGGGCGCGGGCGGCCTCTGCTGGCGGCTCTTGCTCTCGACGCCCGTGACCTTGGCTTCCTTGGCGTCGGCGACCTTCGCCCAAGCGGCGTCGACCGCGTCCTTCTTCCAGAAGCGGCCCTCGGCATGGGTCATCTTGAAGGACTCGGAGCCGTCGTGGCTGGCCTCGCCGGAGATCACCCAGTAGTCGTCGGGCACGAAGGCGAGGCGCTCGCGCTCGCGCTCGACCACGAGGGCCAAGGTCGGGGTCTGCACGCGGCCGGCCGAGCGGGTGTTGCCCAGGCCCGAGAAGCGCGCCGTGGTGAGATAGCGCGTGAGCACGGCGCCCCAGATCAGGTCGATGTACTGGCGGCTCTCGCCGGCATCGGCGAGGTCCTGGTCGAGGTCGACGAGGTTCGCGAAGGCGTGGTCGATCTCACCCTTGGTAAAGGCGGAGTAGCGCGCGCGGGAAACCGGCACGTCGGGGTTGACCTCAAGGATCTGGCGCAGGGCGTCGGAGCCGATAAGCTCGCCCTCGCGGTCGAAGTCCGTGCCGATGACGACCGAGTCGGCCTTCTTGGCGAGGTTCTTGAGCGCGCGGATGATACCCTTCTCGGCAGGGAGCTTCTGGATCGGGGCCCACACGAGGTACGGGAGGCTCGCGATCTTCCAGCCCTTGATGTCGACGCCGTCCTTAAGGTACGGCTTGCGCTTGGACTTGTACGGCGGGTGCTCGAGGCCGTCGGGCAAATCGGCGGGCATAATCTCACCGTTGGAGTCGACGGCGAACCAGCCCTCCCGATCGTTGAACTTGAGCTCCGTGGGGAAGTCGGGCTGCAGGATGTGCCCGCGCAGGCCGATGGTCACGCAGTCCTCCCCGCCCATACGGAAGCGGTAGACGGGCGTGTCGTAGACCTTGTCGGCCGTGGGCTTGCCCGACTCGGAGAGCAGGCGGGCGATCTGGCCGGCGGCGTCGTTCTTCTCGGTGACGATGAGCTTCAAGAGCGGTTCCTATTCGTATCCGTGATGGTGCGCGCGGCGCGTCGGCCGCGGTTGTGCATGTGGAGCACATTATAGAAATAAGCGGGCGGGCGGCAAGGCCCTCGCCCACCGCCCGCCCGGCAAAAGACCGTTCGCCTAAGCCTCGTTAAAGACATGCTCCTCATAGTCGGCGCGCGTCCACTTAAGGGACTCTTTGCCGTCGCGGGCCACGAGCACGTAGCGGGCAACAGCGAGGGCGACCTCATAGAGGGCGATAAGCGCGGCGAACATGAGGAACATGGTCACCGGGCTTGCATCGGGGGTGACAACAGCTGACAAGACCATGAGGGCCACATACACGTAGCGCCACTGGCCGCGCAGCGTCGAGTAGGGCACGAGGTGGAAAATCGTGAGGTAGAAGATGATGAGCGGCAGCTGGAAGGCGACGCCGAAGCCGAGCTCGAGCATCATATAGATGTTGAGGTAGTCCTCAGCATCGGCCATGGTGGTCGCGAAGGCATCGGACTCGCCGAGCAGCCAGCCAAAAGCCGCGGGCTGGATAATGAAGTAGCAGAAAATCATGCCGAGGAAGAAGAGGCCGACCATGGCGGCGACGGTGGGAACGACCCACTTGCGCTCGTTGGGCTTAAGCGCCGGCAAAAAGAACGCCATGAGCTCCCAGATAATGATGGGCGTGCACACAATGACGGCGAAGAAGCACGCCACCTTGAAGCGAATGGTGAAGCCGCCCAGCGCGGTGAAAACGTAGAGTGAGCCGCCGTTCATGGCATCGGAGATGCGCTCGATCATGAGCTCGATGAGCGAAGGCGTGGCAAAGTAGATGACGATGGCCGCCACGAGGACCGAGACGACGACGATGGTGACCCTCCGGCGAAGCTCGCCGACATGATCAAAGAGGGGCATGCGTGCGGGACCGATAGGCATGGGGATTACGCCTCCTTCTGGGTGTCAGTAGTCGCCTCGGGGGCGGCGGGGCGCTTCATGGTGTAGAGGTCGGCGACGGAGGGCTTCTTCGGTTCCTCCGCGATCGGAGCAGGGGTGGGGGCGTCTGCGGGGACCTCGGGGGCAGGGGCGTCGGCCTCATCTGAGGCGACTTGCTTCTCGGCGGCCTCCTTGGCCTTGCGCTCGGCCTCGAGGCGGCGCTTGCGCTCGGCGAAGGTCTCGGCTTTCTTGACGGGAGCGGCGCCCTCGCCGTCGAGGTCGGCGTCCTCATCGAACTCGCGGTTCGGCTTCTTGGGGGAGTCGCTCATGGCCTCGGTGGCGGGGTCGACGATCTCGGTCTGGACGACCTGCGTGAAGCCCTCCTGGGCGTTGCGGAACTGGCGCAGGGCGCGGCCCAGGGTCTTGCCCATGCCGGGCAGCTTGTCGGGGCCGAAAATCATAAAGGCAAAAAGCAGGATGAGTACGAGCTCGGTTTCTCCGATGCCAAACACTGGTCTGATCCCTTCTTACTGCTAGATGTTGAGGTCGCCGGCGACGCCGAGGAGGCCGAGCACGCGCGCGACGTTCTTCTGCGGGTTGGCGACGATGAGCTTCTTTGCGGCGTCGGCGGCACGATGCGCGGCGCCGACGAGGACACCGATGCCCGTGGAGTCGATATAGGGGACCTCCGCGAGGTCGACGGTGAGCTCGCCGCCGGCGGCGGCGAGAGCGGCATCGACCGCCTCGCGCAGCTTATCGGCGTTGGAGACGTCGACCTCGCCGGCAACGAGGACCTTGGTCGCGCCGGCGTCGGCGATGGTCTGGATGGAAAGGCTCATGAGGATTCCTCCCTTGGAACGTTGGCTCTGCGCTCGCGACTTAGAGGCCGTTGAGCTCGGAAAGGGTGTCGGAAAGACCCTGGCTGGTTGAAGACGAGGACGTGGTCGAGCTGCCGGTCGAGGTGCTCGTGGAGGTCGCGGAGTCGCTGCTCGACTCGTCGGTGCTCTCGGAGGAGTCGAGGGAAGAGAGGCGCTGCTCGGCGTAGGTCTTTGCACCGTACTCGTCGTTCGGGTCGGCCTCCTCGGCCTTTGCGTAGGCTTCCTTGGCAGAATCGGTGTCGCCGGACGACTCGTAAACGAGGCCCAGGTTAGCCCAAGCGGGGCCGTAATCGGGGGCGGACTCGGTGAGCGCCTTGAGCTGGTTGAGCGCGGAGGTGCCGTCCTCCTGATAGTACGCGCACAGGGCCTTGTCGACGCGCACGGCGCTGGACTCGCGCTGTGCGAGGTACTCGTCGTAGTACGTGACGGCCTTGTCGAGAAGCTCGTTGGCATGGGTGGTGTCGCTGTCGGTTGACCCGTAGTAGCGCACATAGGCGCCCCAGGCCATGTAATCCTTGCCAAGGTTAAGCAGGGTGGCGAGGTTCGTGGAGTCCGAAGCGTATTTCTCCTCGAGCGAGGACACCAGGGCGCCGTACTTGTCGTCCGCCTTCTCGACCTCGGTCTTCTCCTCGGAGTCGTCGGCGCTCTCGGAGCTGGTGTCCGTGGTGGTATCGGTACTCGTGGACGTGGACTTCGTGGACGAAAGGACGCTCGAGAGCATAGGCAGAACGAGCGAGAACGCCATGAGGAGGGCAAACAGGGCAATGACGAACTTGGCGCCGATACCAAGGTTGTCCGCCTTGTTGGTGCTCTTCTTTGTGTTCTGCTGGGCCATGTTTCGGGGCCTTTCTCATTGCCAAACATCCGTGGGCATTATGCCCGCAAGTTTATAGAGTATGGCACGAGAGCCCTCCCGCGTGTGCGGAAGGGCCCTCCTTAATCCAAAAAAGCGTATGCGGCGCGACGAGCCAGCCACCCGCCTGCCATTTGGGGACAGTCCCCTTTCCGCAGCGGTTTGGGGACAGTCCCCTTTCCGCAGCGGTTTGGGGACAGACTTGCGGCGAGCGGCGCTAGCGGGCCGCGCGGGCGAGGCGCGCCGAGACGAGCTTCACCGCAATGACAAAAACGTCCAGGGCCTCTCCCAGCTCGGCGAGCGAGGGGTAGGTGGGCGCGATGCGGATGTTGGTGTCCTTGGGGTCGGCGCCGTAGGGCCAGGTGGCGCCGGCGCCGGTGAGCTTGACGCCGAGCTCTGCCATGAGGGCCACGATCACCTTGGCGGAGCCCTCGGGGCCGTCGAAGCTCACGAAGTAGCCGCCGCTCGGCTTGGTCCAGGTGGCAACGCCCGTTGCGGCAAGGCCGGCCTCGAGCTTCTCCTCCACAAGGGCAAAGCGCGGGGCCACCACGGCCGCGTGCTTTGCCATGTGGGCGCGGACGCCGTCCGCGTCCTTCAGGAACTTGACGTGGGCGAGCTGGCCGATCTTCTCGGGGCCGACGCGCATGGTGGAGAAGGCCGCGCGAATCTGGGCCATGTCGTCGGAGTCGGCGGTCACAAACGCGATGCCGGAGCTGGGGAAGGTCACCTTGGCGGTGGAGCCGAACTCGTAGACGAGGTTTGTGGCGCCGGCCTCGCGGCACGCGTCGAAGATGTTGAGCAGGTGGTCGCCCTCGCCCCTGAAGGTGTGGACGCAGTAGGCGTTGTCCCAGAAGATGCGGAAGTCGGGGGCAGCGGGCTTCAGGGCGGCGAAGGCGCGCACGGTCTCGTCAGAGTAGGTGATGCCCGTGGGGTTGGCGTACATGGGCACGCACCAGATGCCCTTGACCTGCGGGTCGTTCTCAACGTACTCGCGCACGACGTCCATGTCGGGGCCGCCCTCGGTCATGGGGACGGGGATGTTCTTGATGCCGTAGCTGGCCGTGACGGTGAAGTGGCGGTCGTAGCCAGGGGCGGGGCACAGGAACTTGACCTCGCCCTGCTCGCACCAGGGCTTCTCGCCTGCGATGCCGTGGGTGTAGGCGCGGCAGACCAAGTCGTGCATGAGGTTCAGGCTGGAGGAGCCGTTGACAATAACGTTCGCGGCGTCCACGCCCAGGATCTGGGCGGCGAGCTTGCGGGCGGAGGGGATGCCGTCGGGCAGGCCGTAGTTGTCCACCGCGACGCCCTCGTCCGTGAGGTCGGTCTCGGAGGTCAGAAGGTCGAGCATGGGCTTGGAGAGAGCGGTCTGCTCGGGACTCGGCTTGCCGCGGGCCATATCGAGCGCGAGGCCCTTGGCGCGGACCTCGTCTGCCTGGCGCTCGAGGTCGGCGATGGCGGCGTCGAGCTCGGGGGTGGCCATCGCTTCGTACATGTTGGGCATGAATGTCCTCCTTAGTCAGTGGCTGCGCTGAGTATAGTATTGGCGCGGCGGCCGGCCGCGACACACCTGCGGAAAGGTATTCAGATGGACATGTACGAGATTCGCTCCGAGGAGTACGGCGAGCTCCAGCGCCTGGTGGACACCCTCTTCAGGCCCGGCGTGTCCGCGCACGCCACGGTGAGCAAGATCGACGTCCTCACGCGCGCCGAGACCTTCGACTTTGGTGCCGACCTGCAGGAAGTCATCGACCTTCTCCCCTCCCGCAGCTTCACGCGCGTGCAGCTGTGCGACCAGATGAACTCGATTCTCGTCGGCCATGGCTGGGGCGGGGTCTACGGGACGGTGGAATAGGCGCGCGCTCGGAGGACGCGGGCAAGAAAAAACGGGCGGCCCCGAGAAGTTCGGGGCCGCCCGCAAGCGTTAGAGCATGTGCGCGAGTCTTACTCGTCCTCGGCCAGTGCCTCGGCGATCTCGTCGGTGATGTTCATGGTGTGGTAGACGTTCTGGACGTCCTCGAGCTCCTCGAGGCGGTCGACCAGGCGCTGGACCTTCTTGGCGTCAGTGACGGTCACGTCGGTCGGGGTGGTCGGGACCATGGTGAGCTCGGAACCCTTGACCTCGATGCCCTGGGCCTCGAGGCCCTTCTGGACATCCTGCATCTTGTCGTAGGCGGTCCAGACAATCCACTGCTCGCCGGCGTCCTCGTAGTCGTCGCCCTCGGCCTCGGCGACTGCCATCATGAACTCGTCCTCGTCGACGGCGTTCTCGCGGTCGGCGACCTTCTTGTCGTCGGACTTGATGACCTTGTCGACGGCGATGGAGCCCTTGCGCTCGAACTGGAAGGCGACGGAGCCGGAGGTGCCCAGCGAGCCGCCGGAGTGGGCGAACGCGGAGCGGACGTCGGCGGCGGTGCGGTTCTTGTTGTCGGTCAGGCAGTCGACGTAGACCGCGATGCCCGCGGGGCCGTAGCCCTCGTAGACGATCTCGGAGTAGACGGCGGCGTCGGCGCCGGCGCCGAAGGCCTTGTCGATGGCGGCCTTGATCTTGGCGTTGGGCATGGAAACCATGCGGGCGCGGGCGACGGCGGCGGCGAGCGACGCGTTGTTTTCGGGGTTGGGGTCGCCACCGAGCTTGGCAGCAACGGTGATGTTGCGGGAAAGCTTGGAGAAGAGCGCGGAACGCTTAGCGTCAATAGCGGCCTTCTTGTGCTTAGTGGTTGCCCACTTAGAGTGTCCGGACATGCACATCTCCTCTTTGTATGCGGCCCTTCGCCGCGCATGGCATGAAACGTCCATATGCTAAAGGAAACCCCGCGCCGCTGTAAAGAGGTTGCTCGAACCGCGACAAGACCTGCAAAAAGTGGACAAAGGGACTGTCCCTTTGTCCACGCCGTGCGATTGGGTAAGAGAAGATCGTCTGCAGCGCCGTCGTGAGGATCGCTTTGGTTGCCAATCTTTGCATGCTCGCCGTCATGATGATCGCGGTCGTGGCCGCATCGTTCGTCGCGAGCCTGATCCCTGGCCGCCCCGTGCCGGAAGTCGTGTTCTTCGTGGTCGCGGGCGTGATCGTGGGGCCAAACTGCCTGGGCATCGTGCAGTCGACGCCCGGGCTCGACCTGGTGAGCCGCCTAGGCATGGGGTTCCTCTTCCTCATGGCCGGCTACGAGCTCGACCTGCGCGAGCTCACGGGCACCATGGGCCGCCACGCGAGCGTGTGCTGGGCCGCCTCGTTCGGCATCGCGCTTTTGGTGGTGCCGTGGCTGAGGCTCGGCCTCGATCAGACGGGCTGCGCCGCCTTCGCCATCGCGCTGACCACCACAGCCTACGGCACGCTCGTGCCCATCATGCGAGATCGCGAGCTCGCCGGGACCTCCGTCGGCGAGGTCATCGAGTCCTACGGCGCCATGGGCGAGATCTGGCCGGTCGTGGCCATGTCGGTGCTTCTCTCCCCGAGTCGCTCGCTCGGCGCGAACGTGGCCGTCTTGCTAGGCTTTATTGGTTTTTGCGCGCTCGTGGCGGTACAGGGGGCGACGGCGCGCGACCTGGGCTCGCGGCTCTCGCGCTTTTTGCACGAGAACGCCGAGAGCAGCTCGCAGCCCACGCTGCGCGCGGTGGTCGCGCTGCTATGCGCGCTGCTCGCCTTGGCGGCGGTGCTCGACCTCGACGCGGTGCTCGCGGCCTTCGCGGCCGGCTTCATCCTACGCCACGTGATGCCCGCGGACCACGGGCATCGACTGATGGACAAGGTGGAGGCGCTGGGCAACGGCCTGTTTGTGCCCGTGTTCTTCGTGTACTCGGGCATCGGCATCAACTTCCGAGCCGTCGGCGAGAACCCCGGGCTGCTGGTGGGCTTTATGGCGCTGCTGTTGCTGGTGCGCGCGTTGCCGCTGCTGGTGAGCCTGACGGCGTCCCCCGAGACGCGGACCATGCCGCTCGGCGAGAAGATCTCTGCGTCGCTGTACTGCACGATGGCGCTGCCGCTGATTGTGGCGCTGACCGAGGCCGCCGTGGCCGCGGGCGCCATGGACGAGGCGATGGCAAGTGTGCTTGTGTGCGCGGGCGCCCTCACAGTGCTGGTCATCCCCGTCATAACGAGCCTCTCGGTGCGCGCCGTGGCGGCCCACCCCATCGACGCCGTCCACGAGATGGCCGAGCACCCGCACCACATGCGCGAGATTATCCACGAGCACCACGAGCACGCCCACGAGCGCGTGGAGGAGCTGCGCGAGGAGCGCCAACACCTTCGCGAGGAGGGCGTGCGCCTCTCGTCGGCCGACTTCCTTGCCCGCCGCGCCGAGCTTCGCCGCCGCCACCGCCGCCGTTAGTGACCAATAGGCGCGAATTATTGGTTGCCCGACTAGGTCGGCTGACTTTTCCGGGACTAAATTTGGAGCTGGCGAGTAGATTGGCCACCATGGGTCGCAAAACCGCAGGTAAGCGCGCTGCGAAGCGGGAGGCTACTCAGGGTTTCCGGTTTTAGTCCCGGAAAAGTCGCCCGAGATATCAGAAGGGGCCTGAACCGGGCGCCGAATCGGCCCCAGGCCGGCAGGTGCGCGGGCCGGCCCGGGGCGCGGGCCCGCGCGGGAGGGCCGCGCGCTAGCCGGCCAGGCGGATGGCTTCCATGACGGCGCCGGCGAGGTTCGCGTCGTTGCCCATCTCAGCGGCCTTGACCTGCGGCTCGGGCATGCCGCCGAACGCCTCGAAGGGCGCGATGGCCGCCGGCATCTGCGCGCGCAGGGCCGCCATGAGCTCCGGGCGGCGAGAGATGCCGCCCGCGATGACGAACACCTCCGGGTCGAGCACGGCCTGCAGGTTGGCGAGCCACTGGTCGAACAGCAGCGCGTAGCGCGAGAGGCCGCGCAGCGCCGCCTTGTCGCCGGCCTCGACCCAGTCGAAGACGACCCGGCCGTCGATGTCGTCGGTGAGCTCGATGCCCTTCTCCTCGCACACGAGCCCGGCGAGGCTGCGCCAGCCGCCGGAGATGGCGAACGTCGGGGGCATTCCGCCCTCCGATTCATCGATGCTGTTGCGCAAGAACGAGAACTCCCCCGCGAAGCAATGGGCGCCGCGCAGCACATGGCCGTCCAGCACGATGCCGCCGCCAATAGCGGTGCCGACCGCGAGTACGACGCCGGTCCTCACCCCGCGCAGGGCGCCGGCCGCGTACTCGCCGAGCGCGCAGCACTTGCCGTCATTGTTCACGGCCACGGGAAGGCCGAGCTCCTCGCGCAAGCGGCGTCCCAGCGGGCAGCCGTCCATGTAAAGCAGCGCGCCTCCTCGGTGGATGGTGCCGTCGGGGTCTCCCTCGTAGATGCCACCGGGGGCCGAAACGCCCACAGCCGAGACGCGACCCACGTACGGCCGGACCAGGTCCGCCAGCACGGCCACGACCTCGTCGGCCGACTCGAACGCCGTCGGCAAGCTGCCGCGCTCCACAACGCGGTAGTCCTCGGTGAGAACCGCCCACTTGACGGCCGTTCCACCGATGTCGATACCGAAGTACTCCTTCATGCCAAACTCCTCGTCGCGGACGCGCCACTCATCTAAAAATCAACTTTATCGGGGTGAAGCCCGGAGCCGCCGAACTCTCCCAGCGCATCGATTGCCGCCATGTCCTCGGCCGAGAGCTCGAAGTCGAAGACATCGGCGTTCTCGCGAATACGCGAGGGCGTGACGGACTTGGGCAGCGGAAGGACCTCGTGCTGCAAGATCCAGCGGATGCAGATCTGCGCCACGGACTTGCCGTACTTGGCAGCAATAGCGCCGAGGTCGGCGTTCTGCAGCACGCGCCCGCAGCCGAGCGGGCTCCACGCCTCCACGAGGATGCCGTGCTCGCGGCAATACTCGACCGTCTTTGCCTGCATGCAGCCGGGGTGGAACTCGATCTGGTCGACCATGGGGGCGACGTCGGTCTTCATCAGCGCCTCGAGGTGGTGCGGCAAGAAGTTCGACACGCCGATGGCACGGATCTTGCCCGCCTGGTGGAGCTCGCACATGGCGCGCCACGTGGCAAGGTTGACCTCTTCCCAATCCTCGAACTGGTGCTCGGAGGCCGGCCAATGAATCAGGTACAGGTCGAGGTAATCGGTCCCGAGGTCCGCGCACGTCTTCTCGAAAGCCGCGAGGGTCTTCTCGTAGCCGCGCTCGGTGTTCCACAGCTTGCTTGTAATAAACAGCTGGTCGCGTGGTACGCCGCCGCGAGCAATGCCCTCGCCGACGCTTTGCTCGTTGCCGTAGACGGCCGCCGTGTCGATGTGGCGATAGCCCGCCTCGATGGCCGCGGCCACGCTCGCCGCGGCCACCTCGCCGTCGGGCGTCTGCCACGTGCCGTAGCCGATGCAGGGAATCCCAACGCCGCCGGTCAGCTCAAAATCATCGGTCAAGTTATCCATACAACGCCCCTTCATGCTCGCGCGTCCTGCGCCCAATGTGCTTCCAACCATAGCGCAGTGAGCCCAGCCGGCAAACAAAGGCGCCCCGAACGGTTCATGCGAATCCGTTCGGGGGCAGGATAAGACGAAGGGACTGACCACTTGTCTTATAGCGGGCCTCCCCTCTCCTGTTTTTGAGGGTTTTGCGCCCTCCGTTTTGGGCACGCGACGCAAAACCCTCAAATCGAGGATGCTTTCTTCCGCGAAAAAAGGGTTTTGCGCCCCGTGTCCAAAACGCGCGGCGCAAAACCCTCAAAAGCAGGAGGCCTTCGGTCATCGGGGCGCC
>NZ_CAVKWG010000034.1:0-14684 GCF_963660155.1 Paratractidigestivibacter sp.
TGTTGCCGCGCGAGGAATTACTATACGCACCCTCCCGCCCGCGGGCAAGGGCGGGGGAGGGAGTTCATATTTCCTCCACAAGTCTCCACACAAAGAAACGGCGGCGATAACATCTTGGGTTCTCGCCGCCGGAAGGCACTATATATAGGGGGGTCGCTACGAAAGGATGGCGCCGGTGGAAACCAGGTCGCGGGCCGCGTCCATAAGGGCGTCGCGGGAAGCCGCGTCGGCCGCCTCGGCATAGACGCGCACGATCGGCTCGGTTCTTGCTTGGCGGACAAGGACCCAGGACCCGTCATCGAACCCGAGGCGCAAACCATCGGCGTGGCTCACCTCGGCAGGCTTTTTACCAGCTATCTCGGGGGGGTTCACGCCGGGAAGGATATTGCGCAGGGCCTCAGCGGAGGCGGCGTCGATGCGGACGTCGCGGCGCAGCCAGCAGGAATGGCCGAGTTCGCGGTCCTGACGCTCGACGAGCTCAGAGAGCTTGTTTCCCGACCTGCAAAGGGCCTCGATGGCCAGCAGACAAGCATAGATTCCATCGCGTTCGCGCAGGTGAGAAGGTATGCAGATGCCGCCGTACTCCTCGGAGCCGAGAAGGACGTCGCCCTCCCCCATCTCGTCGTATATATAGGTAAAGCCGACGGAGACCGGCGTGTAGGCAAGCCCCAGCTGCTCGGCTTGGCGCTCGATGAGCGCCGAGGACGTGAGGGTCGAGACCACGCGGGTCTCGCCGGCCCCGCGCGCGACCAGGGAGCGGATGACCAGGGGAACGAGCTCGCGAACAGCCAAGAGGCGCCCCGTCTCGTCGACGAGCGCGGCGCGGTCAGCGTCGCAATCGAGGACAAGGCCGAGGTCGGAGCCCGTCTCGGCCACCGTCTGCTCGCACTCGTCGGCCCAGGGGTCGGTAGGCGCGGGGTGGATGCCGCCGAAATCGCCGAGCGACTTCTGGTGGATCTCGACGACGTCGCAGCCAAGATCGCGAAGAATCGCGGAGACGATGCCCCCAGACGCGCCGTACATGGGGTCGACCACAACCCTGGGCGCGCGGGCGCGTATTGCCCCGCCGTCGACAAGCTGCTTGAGATGATCAACGTAGGCAGACACAAAATCGCAGGTATCGTATGATGCGCGGTCGGCAGGCGCCTCGCCGGGAACCGCTTGCTCGATGTCATCAAGAAACTCGCGCGAGCAAGGGCCGCCGTCGGCCCCGCGCACGATGATGCCGCCATAGTCGCAGGAAAGCTCGCTCGCCGTGACGACAACGGCGCCGACGGACGCGCCGTCTTGGGCGCACGCCCACGAAACCGCGGGCGTCGGGCAGGCGGCATCGGAAAGCTTGACCTTGAGGCCATAGGAAGCGAGGATGCCGGCAACGTTTTGGGCAACGTCGCAAGAATCGCGGCGCGTGTCGTAGCCGACGTAGACGGTGGCGCCCTCGTGGCCGTCGGCCCAGAGCACGCCGATAGCATCGGCTACCCTCGCGGCGTTCTCAGCGGTAAAGCCGTCGTCGTAGCGAGTTTTCCAGCCATCGTTGCCGAAGCGGATCATTTCGGCATGTCTATCCAAAGCAAAACACCTCAGAAGGGGTAAACGCGGACCGTGCCCGCGGATTTAATCGATATCGACGCCTTGCTTCTCTAGGTAAGCAATCAGGCGGCTCATGGTATCGGCGGAAAGAACGTGCTCCATGTTGCACGCCTCCTCGTCGGCAACCTCGGCCTCGACGCCCAGGTCGGTCTCGAGGAACGCACGCAGCGCGCGGTGCGAGCGCCAGACGATCTTGGCGTACTTCTCGCCTTCGGGGGTAAGGGTAACGCGGCCGTAGCGGTTCTGGATGACCATGCCCATGTCCTTGAGCTGGTTCAACGCCTTGTTGACACTGGCCTTGGAGACCTCGAGCTGCTCGGCGACGTCGACGGAGCGCACGGACTTATCGGCCTCGGAGCTGCTGAGCGCGAGGCGATAGATCGACTCGAGATAATCCTCGCCCGCTCGAGTGAGGGAATGGTCGTCGTTGGAGTTGATAGTCATAGTTGCACCGTTTTCTGTGACACTCGGGTCTGCCAAGCCCCACTATACCCACTAACATTTCCGGCTAGGCCGTCAAATCGGGCAGCGTGTCGCGCACGGCGCGGGCGCCGAGAGAGACGAGTTTGTCGACGAAACCCTCATAGCCGCGGTCGATGTGGTGGATGGCGGAGACGATCGTCTCGCCGTCGGCCACGAGGCCGGCCATAACGAGAGCAGCGCCGCCGCGCAAATCGGGAGACATGACCTGCGCGCCCGAGAAGCCATCGACGCCGTGAACGATGGCGTGATGTCCCTCGATCGTGATGTCGGCGCCCATGCGCGAAAGCTCGCTCGCCAGCATGAAGCGGTTCTCGAAGACGTTCTCGGTGATGACGCAGGAGCCCTTGGACAGGGCGAGCAACGTCATGGTCTGCGCCTGCATGTCGGTCGGGAAACCAGGAAACGGCAGGGTCTGGATGTCGACGGGATGGATATTGCCCTCGCGCCAAACGGTGCACTCGCGCTGGCCGCGCTGGATGCTAAGGCCCATCTGCTCGTACTTCTTGAGAACGAGGCCCAGGTGGAGAAGGTCGAAGCCCTTGACGGTAATCGGCTCGCCGCACAGGCCGCCGATGGCGATGAAGGTGCCCGCCTCGATGCGGTCGCCGACGACCGCGTGGGTAACCGGGTGCAGCTCTAAGACGCCGTTGATCTCGATGACCGGAGAGCCGGCGCCCTTGATGTCGGCGCCCATCTCGTTGAGGAGGTTGGCGAGGTCGACGATCTCGGGTTCGCGCGCGGCGTTGTCGATGATGGTGGTGCCCTTGGCGAAGACCGAGGCCATCATGAGGTTCTCGGTGGCGCCGACGCTCGCGAAGGCGAGGGTAACCGTCGCGCCACAAAGGCCGTTCGGGGCGCTCGCATGGATGTTGCCGTGGTCAATCTTGAACTCGACGCCTAAGGCCTCGAGGCCCAGGATGTGCATATCGATCTTGCGGGCGCCGATGTTGCAGCCGCCCGGCATGGCCACGACGGCGCGGCCGAAGCGCGAAAGAAGCGGGCCCAGCACCGCAGTGGAGGCCCGCATCTGGACGACGAGTTCGTAGGGGGTCTCCCACGAGTCGACGTCAGTGGTATCGATTTTTAGCTCGTGCTCGTTGACGACCTCGATGCTCGCGCCGAGGTTCTTGAGCACCTTGCCCATGATGTGGACGTCGGAGATGTTCGGGACGTTGGTGAGGGTGCTCACGCCCTTGGCCATAAGGGTGGCCGCCATGAGCTTAAGAGCGGAGTTCTTTGCTCCCTCGACGGTAACCTCACCTGAGATGCGGTGACCGCCCTCGACCTTAATGACGTCCATGAACCCTCCGAATCAGCTAAAAACCTGCAACTAGCTTACATGGTCTGCTTCAACAGAAGATTACACCAATTGATTTTGTTCTCGTAGTAGGCGCGTCGGTGGTCGTCGGCGGCGCACATGTCGAGAAGGTCGATGGACTCGTCGCGGGTCTTGCGGACGACGTCGACGTCGATGTCGTCGGTTCGGCGCGCGTGATCGGCCAGGATGATGACCTGGTCGTGGTCGATCTCGGCGTAGCCGCCGGAGACGACCACGTCGCGCTCGCCGCCGCCCTCGGCCTCGGTGAGCCTCATGCGCACGACGCCGTCGCCCAAAGCGACGATCTCGGCGGCGTGGCCGGGGTAGACACCCAGCTCGCCAGCGTAGGTCATGAGCACGAGGCTGACCACCGGGCCCTCATAGAGGGCCCGGTCGGGGCGCACGAACTGTACGTTCAGCTCAGCCATTTCTTACCTGAATCTAAGCGGCGTCGGACATCTTGGCGGCGCGGGCGCGCACGTCCTCGATGGTGCCGGCGTAACGGAAGGCCTGCTCGGGAAGGTCGTCGCACTTGCCGTCGATGATCTCGGCAAAGGAGCGGACGGTGTCCTGGATGGTGCAGTAGCAGCCCGGGTTGCCGGTGAACTTCTCGGCGACGTGGAAGGACTGCGAGAGGAACTGCTGGATCTTGCGGGCGCGAGCGACGACGTTCTGCTGCTCCTCGGAGAGCTCGTCCATACCCAGAATGGCGATGATGTCCTGGAGGTCGGAGTACTCCTGCAGGGTCTCCTGGACGGCCATGGCCACGCGGTAGTGCTCCTCGCCGACGATGCTGGGGTCGAGGGCGGAGCTGGAAGAGGCCAGCGGGTCGACGGCCGGGTAGATGCCGAGCTCGGTGATGGAGCGCGACAGAACCGTGGTGGCGTCGAGGTGGGTGAACGTGGTGGCGGGCGCCGGGTCGGTCAGGTCGTCGGCGGGGACGTAGACGGCCTGGACGGAGGTGATGGAGCCCTCCTTGGTCGACGTGATGCGCTCCTGCAGCTCGCCCATCTCGGTGGCCAGCGTGGGCTGGTAGCCGACGGCGGACGGCATGCGGCCGAGAAGCGCGGAGACCTCGGAGCCGGCCTGCGAGAAGCGGAAGATGTTGTCGATGAAGAGCAGCACGTCCTGGCCCTGGTCGCGGAAGTACTCGGCGGTGGTGAGGCCGGAGAGCGCGACGCGCATACGGGCTCCGGGCGGCTCGTTCATCTGGCCGTAGACCAGGCAGGTCTTGTCGATGACGCCGGACTCAGTCATCTCGAGGTAGAGATCGGTGCCCTCGCGGGTGCGCTCGCCGACGCCGGTGAAGACCGAGGTGCCGCCGTGCTGCTGCGCAAGGTTGTTGATGAGCTCCTGGATAAGGACCGTCTTGCCGACGCCGGCGCCGCCGAACAGGCCGGTCTTGCCGCCGCGGACGTAGGGCTCCAGAAGGTCGATGGCCTTGATGCCGGTCTCGAAGATCTCGGTCTGGGTGGTGAGCTCGTCGAAGGCCGGGGCCGGATGGTGGATCGGGTAATAGGAGACGTCGTCCGGGACCTCCTTGCCGTCGACCGGCTGGCCCATGACGTTCCAAACGCGGCCCAGCGTAGAGGGGCCGACGGGCATCATCATGGGGTGACCGGTGTCGTGTACGGGGAGGCCGCGGGTGAGGCCGTCGGTCGAGGACATGGCGACCGCGCGGACAACGCCTCCCTCGAGCTGAGACTCGACCTCGAGGACGGCGTTGACGTGGCCCATGGGGGTGTCGCCGTCGACCTCGAGGGCTGTGTAGACGCCCGGCACCTGGTCGTCGAACTTGACGTCGACGACGGGGCCGACGACGCGGACGATGCGCCCGTTGCCCACGCTCTTGTTGAGCTTGTGGTACGCAGCCTCCTCGAGGGCGGTGCGCTCCTGGGTGTTTTCTGACATTACTTCTCCTCCAATGCGGACGCGCCCGCGATGATCTCGGTAAGCTCGGTGGTGATAGCGCCCTGGCGCGTGCGGTTGTACGTGCGGCTCAGGGTGCTGAGGACCTCATTGGCGTTGTCAGTCGCGGACTGCATGGCGCGACGACGGGCGCCGTGCTCGGCGGCTGCCGAGTCGAGAAGCGCGTGGAAGATGACCGTCCTGAAGTAGGCGGGCAAAAGCTGGCCCAAGACCTCCTCCGCGGAGGGGTCGAAGGCGAAATCCGTGTACTCCTGGCCCTCGATTGTGCTGAGAGCGTCGGGGGTACGCGGCTTGTTGGGCATCATGAGCTGCTCTTTGCTGATGGGCAGGAGCTGCTCGGTGACCAGCGTCTGGTCGACGCGGTTCTTGGCGTGCCAGTAGATGAGCTCGACGCGGTCGATGTGGCCGCTCGCGTAGCCCTGCATGACGTAGGAGGCAATGCGGTCGGCCTCGTCCATGTTGGGCTCCGAGGAGATGCCGACGAACGACATCGCGGGCTCCATCTTGCGGTACGTGAAGTACTCCGTGGGCTTGCGGCCGCACGTGATGACGCTGGACTTCACGCCCTTCTTGGCAAGCGTCTTCATCTGGTTCTCGACCTCGCGTTGCGGGGCGATGTTGAAGCCGCCGGCAAGGCCGCGGTCGGAGGCGATGAGGATGAAGAGCACGTGCTTCTCTTCCCCATGCTTTGCGAGCAGGGGCTGAGAGGCATCGAAACCCGCGCTGGCCACGTTGGCCAGCATACGGGTGACGGCGTCCTTGTAGGGCTCCGCCTGCTCCGCCCGCTCAAGAGCGCGCCGGATCCTCGCGGTGGAGATCATCTCCATCGTTCGAGTGATCTGCATGGTGCTCTTGATGGAGCTCATGCGCCTCGATATCTCGCGAAGGTTTGCCATTGTGTGCCTACTCCTGGCCCTTCTTGGTGGAATCCGGCTGGACGGTCTTCTCGGCAGCGCCCTCGACGTCGGTCGCGGTGACCTTGTTGGGGTGCTCGAGCAGGAAGCTCTGCTTGAAGTGCTCGATGTGGAGCTTGAGGCGCGACTGCTTGTCGTCGTCCAGGCCGCCCTCGGCAAGCGACTTGCGCAGCTGCGGGTGACGCTCGGACATGTACTTGGCGAGCTGGTCGCGGAAGAGCGTGACGTGATCGAGGTCGACGTCGTCGAGGAAGTTCTCCTTGGCGGCGAAGATGGCGGCGATCTGGTCGCAGACGTCGAGCGCCGAGTAGCGCTGCTGCTTGAGCAGCTCCATCATGTGGGCGCCGTGGTTGAGCTGGTACTGCGTTGTGGCGTCGAGGTCGGAGCCGAACTGCGAGAAGGCCTGCTTCTCGCGGTAGGACGCGAGGTCGAGTCGCAGCGTGCCGGCGACCTGCTTCATGGCCTTGACCTGCGCGGCGCCGCCGACGCGCGACACCGAGATGCCCACGTCGACTGCCGGGCGCTGGCCCTGGAAGAAGAGGTTGGACTGCAAATAGATCTGGCCGTCGGTAATGGAGATGACGTTGGTCGGGATGTAGGCCGAGACGTCGCCTTCCTGGGTCTCGATGATGGGCAGCGCCGTGAGCGAGCCGCCGCCGTTGGCGTCGGAAAGCTTGCAGGCACGCTCGAGCAGGCGAGAGTGCAGGTAGAAGATGTCGCCGGGGTACGCCTCGCGTCCGGGCGGGCGGTTGAGCGTAAGCGACATCTGACGGTAGGCTACGGCCTGCTTGGACAGGTCGTCGTAGATGACGAGGGCGTGGCCGCCGGGGTGGGTCTCGTCGGCGGAGTTGCCGTTGGCGTCGTTGTACATGAAGTACTCGCCGATGGCCGCGCCGGCCATGGGGGCGATGTACTGCAGCGGCGCGGAGTCGGCGGCCGTGGCGGCGACGATGATCGTCTTGTCCAGGACGCCGTGCTGCGAAAGGGACTCGCGGATGTTGGCGACGGTGGACGCCTTCTGGCCGATGGCAACGTAGATGCAGACCATGTCGGTCTCGGCCTGGTTGACGATGGCGTCGATGGCGATGGCCGTCTTGCCCGTCTTGCGGTCGCCGATGATGAGCTCGCGCTGGCCGCGGCCCACGGGGACCATGGCGTCAATGGCGAGAAGGCCGGTCTGAACCGGCTCGCACACGGGCTGGCGCTCCATGATGCCGGGGGCCTTGAACTCGATGGGGCGACGGTGGGTGGTGACGATGGGGCCGAGGCCGTCGATGGGCTGGCCGAGGGGGTTCACGACGCGACCGAGCATCGCGTGGCCCACGGGGATGTCCATGACGCGGCCGGTGGTGCGGCACTCGTCGCCTTCCTTGATGTCCTCGACGTCGCCGAACAAAACGGCGCCGACCTCGTCGCGGTCCAGGTTCTGGGCCAGGCCATAGACATCGTTGCCGGTCTTGGAGCTGGTGAACTTGAGGAGCTCGCCGGCCATGGCGGTCTTGAGGCCCGAGACGTGGGCGATACCGTCGCCGACGGCGGTGACCACGGAGGCCTCCTGGTGGTCAACGGTGGCGTTGATCGCGCTCAGGTTGGCGCGGAGGGTCTCCAGGATCTTCTGGGAGCTGATGGTTTCTTCAGTCGTCATTTATTCCTCACCTCCGTTGAACGAAGAGGAGAGCTTCTTTCTGATGTTGGAGAGCTGGGCGCGGATGGAAGCGTCGTAGCGCTTGCCGCGCTGCTCGAGCATGATGCCGCCGATGATGGACGGGTCGACGCGCTCGACCAGGTAGACCGGAGCGTTAAGGTCCTTCTCGGCCTTGGCCTTGACCTTGGCGCGCAGCTCGTCGTCCATCGGCACGGCCGTGGTCACGGTCACGCTGACGGTTTTGTCCTCGTTATCGAGAAGCTCCTTGTACTGCTTGGAGACCTCATCGATAAGACCGAGGTCGTCCTCCTTCTGCATGGCCGCGAGGGTCTCGAGGACCTCGGGCGAGAACTTCTTGGCGTGCTGCCACTGCACGAGGTCGGCGTTGGCACGGCCCTCGCCGCGTGCGGCGTCGAGGAGCGCCCTGGTGTATGCCTCGACCTTCTCGGCCTCGCTGTGGTTATTCGCCATCGGGTGCGCCCACTTCCGCGAGGTACTTCTCGGCCAGCTTGCGCTGCTGATCGGCGGAGAGGTCGTTGCCGATGATCTTGGTCGCGATCTCGACGGAGAGGTCGACGACGGAGCCGGACAGCTCGATCATGGCCTTGTGGCGCTCGGAATCCACGGCGCCGTGGGCCTTAGCGATGACGTCGGAGGCCTCCTTCTGGGCCTTGGCGAGAATCGCGGAGCGCTCCTCCTCGGCCTCCTTCTTGGCCTTGGAGATGATCTCGTCGGCCTGCTGGTGGGCCTCGAGGATCTTCTGCTCGTAGACCTTGGCGGACTCAGCGGCCTCCTGGCGCGCCTTCTCGGCGGCGTCGAGGTCTTCCTGGATCTTGGCCTGGCGCTTGTCCATCATCTCGAGGATCTGCGGCCAAACGAGCTTGGCCAGGACAATCCAGATGACGAGGAAGGCGATAAGCGCAGGCACGAACTCGGCGACCTTGGGGATCAAGATGTCTGCCCCGACCGCCTCCTCCGCAAGCGCGGGGGCCGGGCACACGGCGACGGCTGCGGCGATGACCGCTGCGGCGCGCGCGAACTGGCCTCTGGTAGTGCTCTTCATGGTTGCCTCCATAACGGGTTTCGTCGTTTCTCGCGGATCGTCTTTACTTGACGATAAGGGAGACGACGAAGCCGATGAGGGCGAGTGCCTCGACGAAAGCGGAGCCGAGGATGAAGACCGTGAACAGACGGCCCTGGACCTCAGGCTGACGCGCCATACCCTGGGCGACGCCAGACGCCGCCAGACCAATGCCGATGCCAGCGCCGATAACGCCAAGACCATAACCAACGACACCGAGAGCTCCCACAATTCCTCCTTTGTCATTCGCCCCTGGTTTTCTTTGTTTAGTGGGGCGAGTTCCAAAAACAAACTTACGACGTGCTATGAACTGCGGGCGGGTGCCCGCGAGTTGCCTTGCTTAGGTGGCCGCCGGGCGGCCGGGTTGCGCGGATGGCGCGCGTGGCCGCGGGTGCGGCCGGGCTTCTTACTCCTCGTCGGACTCGGCGATCTGGATGTAGACCGCGGAGAGCAGGGCGAAGACGTAGGCCTGGATGGCCGCGACCATGATCTCGACCACGTAGATGACGAGCAGGATGGCGACCCACAGGACCGAGGCGCCCGCCTGGGCGACGGCGATGGCCGAGAAGCTGGTGATGAGCGGCTCGAAGAACAGCGACGCCAGGATGGCGAAGGTGCCCATGACGACGTGGCCGGCGAAGAGGTTACAGAAGAGTCGGACGGCCAGGGTGACCAAGCGCAGGATGGTCGAGAGGACCTCGATGAGCCAGACCAGGGCGTTCAGCGGGAAGGCGACGCCGGCGGGGGCGAGGCTCTTGGCGTAGCCCAGGGCGCCGTGCTTCTTGATGCCGCAGACGATGAAGTAGACGAACGAGACGATGGCGAGGGCGGCCGTGGTGGAGATGGTGCCCGTTCCCGGCTTACAGCCCGGGATGATGCCGACGATGTTGTTGGCGAGGATCACCAGGAACAGCGACGCGATGAAGGGGAAGTGCTTGCGCCAGGTGTCGCCGAGCAGGCCCTTGCACATGTCGTCGCGGATGAACTCCACCAGGAACTCCATGGAGTTGACGAAGCGGCCCTGCGGCACGAGGCTCGCGGACTGCTTGGCCTTGAAGACGAAGAGAAGCACCAGCATGATGGCCACCGCGACGGCGAACCAGAACATGTACTGGGTGAAGCCGATGGTATCGAGGTTGCCGACGATGGGCGTCGACGTGAAGCTCGAGACGAGCTCGTTGACCTCACCGCTCAGGCTGTCGAGGGGATTCACTTACGTTCCTTCCTTTCTTCTGGCCCGGAGGCGCCGCCGTTCGCGGACTTCCAGGCCCTTATTGCCTCCACTGCCCAAATGAGCAGGAAGAAGGCCACCATGGCACAACCAAACGCGAAAAACTTCTCGCTCGCGAAGCGGTAAACCGCCAGTTGAGCCGCCGTGAGGAGGACGAACGACGAGAAGATGCTCGCCAACCCCAAGGCCATATTGACTTTAGCCCTTTTACCCTCCCGGAGGGCCTTTTCGAACAGGATTGCGGGAAATGCGCTGCCAATGGCCGCGCAGGCCGCGCCGGCGAGGATCGTGGATAGCTCTGGCACGTCTCGCCTCCTGCTGATCGGGCCTTCAAAAGGCCGTGGGTCACAATAATTGAACTCGGTTCAAAAATCAACGACATTCGTTCGCGCGGCGCAGTTTTGACACATTCGGAGGTTCGGTTAACGCGATCTGGGCTGTGCCGGGCGCAAGGTCTGTCCCCTTTGTGCAGCGGTTTGGGGACTGTCCCCTTCCTGCAGCGGTTTGGGGACTGTCCCCTTTTTGCAGGTGGCTAGAGCTGCGGGTAGAGGGGGTGGGCGGAGAGGAGCTCGTGGACCTCGGCGTGGGTGCGGTCGAGCAGGGCGTCGTTGCCCATGTTGCTGACCACGTCGCCGATGAGCTCGCCGATGCGCTCGCACTCCTGCTCGCCGAAGCCGCGCGTGGTGGCCGCGGCCGAACCGACGCGGATGCCGGAGGTGACGAACGGGGAGCGGGTCTCGCCGGGGATGGTGTTCTTGTTCACCGTGATGCCGACCTCCTCCAGGGCGCGCTCGGCGTCCTTACCGGTAACGTCGCCGGCGGGCGTGAGGTCAACGAGCAGCAGGTGGTTGTCGGTGCCGCCGGTGACGAGGCGCAGGCCGCGCGACTCCATGCCGCGGCCGAGGGCGCGGGCGTTGGCCAGGATGTTGTCGCAGTAGTCCGCAAAGCTCGGCTGCAGGGCCTCGCCGAAGGCCACGGCCTTGCCGGCGATGACGTGCTCGAGCGGGCCGCCCTGGGTGCCGGGGAAGACGGCGGAGTTGAGCTTCTTGGAGAGGTCGGCGTCGTTGGTGAGAATAAGGCCGCCGCGCGGGCCGCGCAGGGTCTTGTGCGTGGTGGTGGTGGTCACGTCGGCCACGGGCACGGGGCTCGGGTGGCGGCCGGTGGCCACGAGGCCGGCGATGTGGGCCATGTCGACCATGAGCTTGGCGCCGTTGTTGTGCGCGATCTGGGCGAAGCGCTCGAAGTCGATGGTGCGCGGGTAGGCGGAGGCGCCGGCGATGATCACCTTGGGCTTGAACTCGGCGACCTTGGCCTCGACGTCGTCGAAGTCGATGCGCTCGGTCTGGGGGTTCAGGCCGTAAGAGACGATGTTGTAGAGCTTGCCGGAGAAGTTGGCGGGCGAGCCGTGGGTGAGGTGGCCGCCGTTGTCGAGGCTCATGCCCATGACGGTGTCGCCGGGCTTGACCAGCGCGGCGAGGGCCGCGTAGTTGGCCTGGGCGCCGGAGTGGGGCTGGACGTTGGCGAAGCCGGCGCCGTAGAGCTTCTTGGCGCGCTCGCGGGCGACGTTCTCGACGACGTCGACGGCCCAGCAGCCGCCGTAGTAGCGCTTGCCGGGCAGGCCCTCGGCGTACTTATTGGTAAGGACGGAGCCGACGGCCTCCATGACGGCGGGGCTGACGAAGTTCTCGGACGCGATGAGCTCGATGGACTCGCGCTGGCGGCGCAGCTCGGCCTCGATGGCGGAGTAGATCTCGGGGTCCTGGGTGCTGAGGTTGTCGAAGTTCACGGGTTTCTCCTTATGGCAAAAAGGGCGACCGTTCGGCCGCCCGGGGTGCTGATTTACTCGGCGTTCTAGGCGTCGACGCCCTGGAAATCGGGGTCGTCCTCGCGCATGATCTTCGCGACGCGGGTGGCGTGGCGGCCGCCCTCGAACTCGGTGGTGAGGAAGATGTCGATGAGCTCGAGGTTCTGCTCGAGGGTGACGAAGCGGCCGGAAAGGCCGATGGCGTTGGCGTTGTTGTGCTGGCGGCAGAGCTCGGCGAACTTGGGCGTCTGGACCGGGGTGGCGCGGACGCCGGCGACCTTGTCGGCGGCCATGGAGATGCCGATGCCGGTGCCGCAGATGAGAATGGCGCGGTCGGCGTCACCGCGGGAAACCATGCGGGCCGCGCGGTCGGCAAAGTCGGGGTAGTCGACCGAGTCCTCGGAGTTGGTGCCAAGGTCGAAGACCTCGTGGCCGAGGGAGCGGACGTGCTCGACGATAGCGTCCTTCTGGACGAAGCCGCCGTGGTCGCAGGCAACAGCGATGCGCATGTGGGGTTCCTTTCCGCGCTTATTTACACGTGGATACAGGGTAGCACTGGCACGCGCGGGCGGGCGCGGGCAACGCGCGAGGTCACGTTGCGGAAACGTAGGTTTAAGAACATGGCGCGGCGCGCCCGCGGTTTGGGGACAGTCCCCTTTTTGCAGGCCCGCGGTTTGGGGACAGCCCCCTTTTTGCACACGAAACGCCGTTTCGAGCATTTCGCCCAATGGTTCGGCGACGAGGACGCAGCATCAACGCGTGTGCAAAAAGGGGACTGTCCCCAAATCGCAGGCCGGGGGCAACGAACCTGTCACCCAGCGCAGGCGGCGAGGATGGCGGCGGCAGGGATGGCGCCGGGGCGCAGGATGACGGGCACGGCGCCGGTGCAGTCCACGATGGTCGAGGCCTCGGCCAAAGGTGCCTCTCCCCCATCGACGACCAGATCGGCGGCGCAAACGAGCGCAGGGTCGAGCTCGGCGGCCGAGGTGGCGGCGGGCTTGCCGTGCAGGTTCGCGCTCGTCTGGGCAAGAGGCGCGTCGAGCTCGGCAAGAACCGCCTCGATGAGCTCGGAGCCGGGCGCGCGCAGGGCCACGGTGCCGCCCGCCGCGGGGTGCAGCGGGTCCGCCGCCTGCAGGTACTCGGGGTCGATGTCGTCGGCGGCACGCACCACGAGGGTGAGGGCGCCCGGCCAGAACTTCTTTGCAAGGGCGCGGGCGTAGTCTGGCACGTCGCGGCCCCAGCGGTCGAGGCCGCCCTCGCGGGAGACGAACCACGGCAGCGTCTGGCGCAGGTCGCGGCGCTTGATGTCGAAGATGCGCCGGTGAGCGGGGTTGTTCGGCGCGACGGCGCAGGACAGGCCGTAGACGGAATCGGTCGGCAGCACGGCGACGCCGCCGTCGGCGAGCACCTCGGCCACGCGGGCGACCACGGCAGGGTCGGGGTCGGCAGGGTCTACGCGCACGATCTTCTCGGCGGCGACGGAAGAGGACGCGGGCAGCTTGCCCTCGCGGACGGCCACGAGCACGCGCGGGCGGCGGGCGAGATCCTCGCGAACCTCGACCGAGGCCCAGCCGCCGGCATTGCGCACCAGCTCAGCAGCCTGATCCAGGTGGCCTTCGTAGAGCTCGCAGGCGAGCATGCCTCCAGGGCAAAGCGCACCCGGGGCGAGCTCCAACAGGCGGCGGAAGACGTCGAGGCCGTCGGCGCCGCCATCGAGGGCGAGCTCGGGCTCGTTGTCCTTAACCTCGGGCGGGACCTCGTCGGCAAGAACCGCCGTGGGGATGTAGGGCGGGTTGCTCACCAGCACGGCGAAGGTTCCGGCAAGCGCGGGGTCGACGCCGGACGCAAGGTCGCATTCGACCAGGTCAACCGCATCGTCGAGGCCCAAAGAGGCGCGGTTGCGCGTTGCCAGGTCGATGGCCGCGGGCGAAAGATCGGTCGCCGTGACCTTGGTGCCCGGGCGCTCGTAGGCGAGCGAAAGCGAGATGCAACCCGTACCGCAGCCGACCTCGAGCACGCGGCACGGCAGCCCGCCGGCCGCGGCCGCGGCGGCATCGACGCCCTCGAGCGCGGCGTCTACCAGCACTTCCGTCTCGGGGCGGGGGATCAAGACGCCCTTCTCGCAGCGCAGGACGATGTGGCGGAACGCCGTCTCGCCGGTAACGTACTGCAATGGCTCGCCGGCCGCGCGGCGCCGGACGGCCTCGCGCATGCGGGCGCGCTCGTCCTCGTTCAGCGGCTTGTCGTAGTTGACGTAGAGCTCGACGCGCGAGAGGCCCATGACGTCGCAGAGCAGCCACTCGGCCGAGAGGCGCGGGTGCTCGTCGCCGTGGCGCTCAAGAAAACCGCAGGTCCAGTCAAGAATCTGCTTGATGTTCCAGGTTTGCTGGGCCTGCTGGCCGTTGTTTGCCGCCATGGCTTGGGTCCCCTCGTCGGTTGCGTGATTGGCATCATAGCGCGACAAGGACCGCGCCTGCGGTTTGGGGACAGTCCCCTTTTTGCACACGGACCGTCGTTTCAAGCATTTCGCCCAATGGTTCGGCAACAAAGCCTCAGCGTCAACGCGTGTGCAAAAAGGGGACTGTCCCCAAACCGCAGGCCCACGCGTGTGCAAAAAGGGGACTGTCCCCAAATCGCAGGCCCACGCGTGTGCAACGGGTTAGTCGCGGTCGAGGCGATAAGTGTTGGC
>NZ_CAVKWG010000035.1:0-93292 GCF_963660155.1 Paratractidigestivibacter sp.
GGTTTGGGGACTGTCCCCTTTCTGCAGCGGTTTGGGGACTGTCCCCTTTCTGCAGGTTCGCGGGTGTTCAAAGTTTTCAACAATGCTCTATACTTAACGACACTTTTCAACAATCACAAGGACAGAGCTATGGACATCACCCAGGAATCCGACGCCGAGGCGCTGTGGCAAGACGCTCTCGACCTGCTGGCCGACGAGGGCCAGCCGGAGTCGCTTCTCGCCATGTTCCGCAGCTGCACGCCCACCTCGCTGGAAGACGGCACGCTGCGCGTCGAGGCCTCCATGCGCCTCGTCCTCAAGAAGATCGCCGCGAACACCGAGGTCCTCGAGGACGTGCTCTCCCGCGCGGCCTTCGAGCCCGTGAAGATAGAGGCCATCCTCGGCGGCAACCACACGGCGCCCAAGGCCCACCTCTCCACGATGACGGCCGAGGAGGCGCGCGCCTGGGCTCCCCAGCCGGCCGCGGCAAACCCCTCGAACGCCCCCTCTTCCCGCATCGAGGACGACGGCTGGAGAGACGACGCCGAGCACGCCCAGCGGGAGAACCTGCGCCGCAGGCAGAACAACCCGCTGGTAGAGGATGTGGGCGCGGGCGACTCCAAGCTCACCTTCGACCGTTTCGTGCGCGGCGACGAGAACATGATCGCCTACGACTCGGCCGTCCAGGTGGCCAACGGCGTGAACAAAAGCTACAGCCTGCTCTTCATCTACGGCAAGTCGGGCCTCGGCAAGACGCACCTTTTGCGCGCCATCCAGAACTACATCGCCGAGAACGACCCGTCGCGCATCTGCGTGTACAAGGACGCCTCGTCGTTCATCACCGACTACGTCAACGCCTCGCGCTCCGAGAACAAGTCGGCAGCCGACGAGCTGCGCCAGAACTACGCTGACATCGACGTGCTCATCATCGACGACGTACAGGGGCTGGCCGGCAAGGCGGGCACCATCAACTTCTTCTTCGACACGTTCAATGCCCTGCGCGCCGCGGGCAAGTGGGTCGTGCTAGCCGCCGACCGCACCCCCGCCGAGCTGGGCATGGGCAAAGACGGCTTCGACGAGCGCGTGACCAGCCGCATCGGCGGGGGCTTCACCGCGTCGGTACAGGTTCCCAGCTACGAGCTGCGCGTGCGCCTTATCGAGAAGTTCTGCGAGCGGGCGCTCGAGGATGCGCAGAAAGAGCATCTCGGCGACTCCATGGCCGCCGTCGCCGCCCCCATACAGCGCCTCATGGCCGAGAAGGCCGGCAACAACATCCGTCTCATCGAAGGCTTCTGCCAACGCTGCCTCATCGCCGAGGGTCGCGCCCGAAAGGCCGGCGGAACGCTGCGCGAGGAGGACATCAGCGAGATCAGTCGCGAGGTATGGCCGGCGAGCGAGAAACGCGTGACCGTCGAGCAGGTGCAGAAGGGCGTCGAGCAGTACTACGACGTCAGCCACGCCGACCTCGTGGGCAACAAGCGCAACAAATCGCTCATGGAGGCCCGCCACGTCGCCGTCTGGCTCAGCCGAGAGCTCTGCGACCAAACCTTGGCCGACATCGGCAAGAAATTCGGCGGGCGGAGCCACGCCACAGTCATGCACAGCCTGCGCGTCATCGAGGAGGCCCGCCACGACCGAGCCTTCCAGGAACGCATCGCGAAGGTCCGTGAAGCTATTACGGGAGGCCTCTGATGGCCGTGTTCAAAAGCTGGTGACAAGCGGTAGGCCCGATGTTGAAAAACCGCGTCACCGTGTCGAAAGCTTTTCTTCACTCTTTGGAATGTTGAGAGTCGTTGAGAGGATGTCGGTTTCCGATGAATGAAATTTAAGCGTCTGACCTCGGAAAACACCAAGTTATCTTCTTTTCAACACGCTTTATTATTACTACTGGTTTTATGAATATATATAAGAACAAATAGAAGGGGTCGCCGATGAAGTTCACCGTCAGCCAGTCGTCTCTCATGAAGGCTCTCTCTGTCGTGGCCAAGGGCATGGGCGCTAACTCGACGCTGCCCATCCTCTCGGGCATCTACGTCAGGGCGAGCGAGGGCACGCTCGAATTCCAGACCAACAACCTCACCATCTCCATCCGCCACCTCATCCCGGCCAACGTTGAGGAGGAGGGCGAGACCGTCGTCTCCGGCAAGGTCATCACCAACATCGTGAAGACCCTACCGGATGCCGCCGTGACCTTTGAGGGCGGCGAGAGGACCATCTCCATCTCATGCGACAAGTCGTCCTTCCGTCTGAACACGCTCTCGCCCGCCGACTGGTCCGGCTTCCCGGCCGTCAACGCCCAGCGCGAAATCGAGCTACCAAGCGACCTTTTGGCCAACATGGTCGAAAAAGTCTACAAGGTGACCTCCAAAGAGACCTCGCGCGCCATCTTGCAGGGCATCCTGCTCACCGTCGAGGACAACACCATCCGCCTCGTGGCCACCGACTCCTTCCGCCTGGCGGTCTGTGACGCCTCCGCCGAGGCCCCTGCGGGAGAGGCGTTCCGCGCCATCGTCTCGGGCAACGTGTTCCACGACGTGCTCTCGATGCCGTCCATGACCGAGAAGGTGCGCATCGGCGTGGCCGAGAGCCAGGTCGTCTTCACTTTTGGCACCACCACCTTCGTCACCCGCAAGATCGAGGGCAACTTCCCCGACTACAAGCAGCTCCTGCCGCCTTCCTGCAACACCGCGGTCAATCTTGACGTCGCGGCCCTCACCGCCGCCCTTAAGCGCGTCTCGGTCATCGCCGTGACCAATGCCTCGGTGCGCTTCGATATCGACGCCGACGGCCGCTTTGTGCGCCTCTCCGCGAGCTCGCCCGAGCAAGGCGAGTCCTCCGAGATTCTCGACGCCCAGGTCGCCGGCCAGAGCCTCTCCATCGCACTGAACTACCACTACGTCTTCGACTGCATGAACGCCGTCGCGAGCTCCAAAAACCTGCGCCTCGAGCTGCAGAGCTCCGCGCAGCCGGGCATCTTCAAGTCCAACGGCGCCGTGAACTACCTGTACCTGCTCATGCCCGTGCGCCTCTAGCCGGGCATATCGTCGCAGGTCAGGGCTGGTCAACTGCATGGGGCTCGCGGTAAAGGGTCTTCATATGGACGACTTCCGCAATTCGGAGAGCCGCTCCATCGAGCTGTCTCGGCGCACGACCGTGCTCGTCGGCCCAAACGCGTCGGGCAAGACGAACACGGTCGAGGCGCTGCAGATGCTCACGGCGGGCTACTCTTTTCGCCGGCCACAGCCGCGACAGCTCGTGCGCGAGGGGGCCGCGGCCGCGCGCATCGAGGCGCGCCTCGAGGGCGACGGCCGCGTCGTCGACATGCGCTGCGACGTGGCGCAGGGGCGCCGCCAGTTTTTTCGCAACGGCAAGAAATGCCACGCGACCGATGTGCCGGGAACGCTTCTCTCGGTGCTCTTTACCCCTGATGACCTGGCGCTCGTTAAGCGCGGCGCTTCCGTGCGGCGAGAGGAGCTCGACGGTTTCGGCCGTCAAGCGGCCGCCGGCTACTCGCGGCTCCTCGCCGCCTACACCCGCGCCGTCGAGCAGCGAAACCGCCTGCTCAGGGAGGAGCGCCCGGATCCGGGGCTTCTCGACGCGTGGGACGCGAGCGTGGCCGTGGGCGGAGCCGCGCTGCTCCACTCGCGCCTGCGCCTCTTCTCGCGCCTCGCGCCCAAGGTAGCCGAGGCCTACGCCCAGATCTCGGGCGGTGAGTCGCTGAGCTGCGAATACGTGTGCAGCTTGGGGAACGCCGCCGTCGAGCTCGACCGCGACTCGCTGGCTGAGCGCTTCGGCGCAGCCCTGGCCGCCGCGCGCCTCGACGACCTGCGCCGCCAGCAGACGACCGTGGGCCCGCACCGCGATGACGTGTCGTTTCTCATCGACGGGCGAGACGCCCGTGCCTTCGCAAGCCAGGGCCAGCAGCGCTCGGCCGTCCTCGCGCTCAAGATGGCCGAGACGAGCATTGCCGAAGAGGTCACGGGCTCGCGGCCGCTGCTGCTGCTCGACGACGTGATGAGCGAGCTCGACGCCGCCCGCCGCGACGCCGTCGTGGGGATGCTGCTGGCCGACACTCAGGCCGTCATCACCACGACGAACCTGGGGTACTTCTCGGACGGCGTCCTTTGCGGCGCCGAGGTGGTGAGCTACGGATGATCAACATGAGCCGCACCGACGAGTTCGCGGCCGCCCAGGGGGTGGGCGACGCCTTGCGCGGGCTTCTCGACACGCCGCAGGCCAAGCGGGCTATGGGGCCCGGGCGCCTGGCGCAGCAGGCGTGGTACCGGGTGAACGGCGACATCGAGCGCGCCCATACCCGCGGCACCTACCTGACCCGAGGCCGCCGCTCCGGCGACGCGCCCACCTTCGTCGTCTACACCGATACCCGCACCTGCGCCATCGATTTCCGCGCGAACCGTGAGGTCTACCTGGCCCGCATGGCCGCCGCTGGCTTCGAGTTCTCGGACATCGAGTTCAGGCAGGACCGACGCCCGGCCCAAAAGGAGGCCGCCGGCCGCGCACGCAGCGCCAAGAAACCCGCCGCGCCGCGCCTGCCCGAGCTCACCGCCGAGGAGGAGGCCCGCATCCGTGCCGCGGTCGAAGATCAGCCCGAGAATTTGCGTGAGAGGGCCTATAAGGCGATGTGCGCGTCTGTAAGGCGCCAGAAGTACGATTCGGCGCAGAATTCGTAAATTACCGCTCAAAACGTCTCTGATGGCTTCTGGTGAGGTATCATAAGGTAGATACGCCTATATATGGCTCATGACCATACGCATAAGGCGGGACGGCCTGCGGTTTGGGGACAGTCCCCTCTGTCCGCAAAAGGGACTGTCCCCAAACCGCAGGCATACAGCTGAGCAGGCATTATGCGTATGGTCTTGGGTCAACTACGCCTATTTTTTGAATCGGCCTCCGGGCGACCGGCGGCCGTTCCGCGAAAAGCTGAAGGGGAGGGGGCCTCCCTAGGAAGGACATGCGCGTGGCAGAGACCAACGATACGCAGTACGACGGCAGCGAGATCAAGATCCTCGAGGGCCTTGAGGCCGTCCGCAAGCGCCCGGGCATGTACATCGGATCGACGAGCGCCTCCGGTCTGCACCACCTGGTGTACGAGATCGTCGACAATGCTGTCGACGAGGCGCTGGCCGGCTTCTGCACGAAGATTCTCGTGACCATCCACGCGGACAACTCCATCACCGTCGTGGACAACGGCCGCGGCATCCCCGTCGACCTGCACCCCGTCAAGAAGATCCCGACCCTTGAGGTTGTCCTCACGATCTTGCACGCGGGCGGCAAGTTCGATAACAACGCCTATAAGGTGTCCGGCGGCCTGCACGGCGTCGGCTCCTCCGTTGTCAACGCCCTCTCCAAGAAGATGGTCGCCCAGGTCAAGCGTGACGGCAACATCTACGAGATGAAGTTCGAGCGCGGCGAGACCACTCAGAAGATGCAGGTCATCGGCACCGCCGACACGACCGGCACCACCATCACCTTCTGGCCGGACGACCAGATCTTCGAGACCACCGTCTACGACTTCGACACGCTGCACGATCGCCTGCAGGAGATGGCGTTTTTGAACCGCGGTCTCTGCATCGTCCTCACCGACGAGCGCGAGAGCACCCCGCACGTCGAGGAGTTCTGCTACACCGGCGGCATCATCGACTTCGTCAAGTTCCTCAATGAGGGTGAGGACGTTCCCGAGACCCTCAAGGAGCCCATCTACCTCTCGGGCGAGAACGACGATCAAGACGACGCCAAGCGCGGCGAGGTCGAGGTCGCCATTCAGTGGAGCGGCTCTTATTCCGAGCACGTCATGAGCTTCGCCAACAACATCTACACCCCCGACGGTGGCATGCACATGGAGGGCTTCCGCACGGCGCTGACCCGTGTGGTCAACGACTACGCGCGCAAGCAGAACCTGCTCAAGGAGAAGGAGGCCAACCTCACCGGCAACGACATCCGCGAGGGTCTCACCGCCGTCATCTCCGTCAAGCTCGGCGACCCGCAGTTCGAGGGCCAGACCAAGGCCAAGCTCGGCAGTTCCTTCATGCGCCCGCTCGTCATGAAGGTCGTCTCCGAGGGTCTCGCCGAGTACCTTGAGGAGCACCCGAAGGCGGCCCGCAGCATCGTGAACAAGGCCCTGCAGGCCTCCAAGGCCCGCACCGCGGCCTCCAAGGCCCGCGAGGCCACGCGCCGCAAGTCGCTGCTCGAGACCGCGCACCTGCCCGGCAAGCTCGCCGACTGCTCCGAGCGAAACGCCGACCTCACCGAGCTCTTCATCGTGGAGGGCGACTCGGCAGGCGGCTCGGCCAAGGACGGCCGTCGCCGAGACATCCAGGCGATCCTTCCTCTGCGCGGCAAGATCTTGAACGTCGAGCGCGTCGGCGACGCCCGCGCGTTCTCTTCCGACACGATTCAGGCGCTCATCACCGCCATCGGCACCGGCGTGACCGGCTCTGGCGGAGACTTGGGCGACTTCGACCTTTCGAAGGCGCGCTACCACAAGATTATCATCATGACGGACGCCGACGTCGACGGCGCCCACATCCGCATCCTGCTGCTCACCTTCTTCTACAAGTACATGCGCCCGCTCATCGACGCCGGCTACGTGTACGCCGCCTGCCCGCCGATCTTCGGCATCAAGGTGCGCAAGAAGATCTACTACGTCTACCCCAACGGCAAGGAGCCCGAGGAGGAGATCTTGAAGCGCAAGATCCGCGAGCTCGGCTTCGGCGACGCGGACGACGCGGACGACGGCGACGAGATGTCCAACGGCAAGGCGAAGAAAAAGAAGCGCCCCTACACCGTCCAGCGCTACAAGGGCCTCGGAGAGATGGACCCTAAACAGCTGGCCAGCACGACCATGGACCCGCGCACCCGAATCCTGCAGCGCGTGACCATCGACGATGCGGCCATGGCCGACAAGGCTGTCCGCGAGCTGATGGGCAATCAGGTCGAGTATCGCCGCGACTACATTGAGAAACACGCGCATGATGCTCGCTTCCTCGATGCGTAACGCGCTTTCCCAATAACGGGTTCTACTTCTAGAGAAAGGCCGTAAGTGGCAGACGATATCAACAACAACGAGGGTGTGGACGGCGAGGCGCTGCCCGAGGACCTGCAGCGGCTCTTGGCGCGCGCTCAGGCCTCCGACGAGGGCGAGGACGTCTACGACGAGACCGAGGAGTCCGACGACGCCGAGGAGGACGACGTCGACGACGACGAGCTCGAGGAGGAGTTCGGTAACGCCGGCACCGGCGTCGACGCCGGCGAGACCGACGAGCACGGCGGCGCGCTGCAGCTCAAGGAGTTCGGCCACGAGATGCGCCAGTCCTTCATCGAGTACTCGATGTCGGTCATCACGGCCCGCGCCCTGCCGGACGTCCGCGACGGCTTGAAGCCGGTCCACCGCCGCATCCTCTACGCCATGAACGAGTCGGGCATCTTCCCGAACCGCCCGCACAAGAAGTCCGCCTGGACCGTCGGCGAAGTCATCGGCAAGTACCACCCGCACGGCGACTCCGCCGTCTACGACACCATGGTGCGCCTCGCCCAGTGGTTCTCGATGCGCACGCCGCTCATCGACGGCCACGGCAACTTCGGCAACATCGACGGCGACGGCGCCGCAGCCATGCGATACACCGAGTCTCGCCTGGCCAAGCCCGCCATGGAGCTTCTGCGCGACCTGCAGAAGGACACCGTCGACTGGCAGCCCAACTACGACGAGTCCCTCGCCGAGCCGCAGGTCCTGCCCGCGCGCTTCCCGAACCTGCTGGTCAACGGCTGCGGCGGCATCGCCGTCGGCATGGCCACCAACATCCCGCCCCACAACTTGGGCGAGGCCATCGAAGCCACCTGCCTGCTCATCGACAACCCGGACGCCACGACAGAGGAGCTCATGGGCGTCATGCCCGGCCCTGATTTCCCGACGGGCGCCGTGATCATGGGCACCGACGGCATCCGCGAGGCCTACGAGACCGGCCGCGGCTCCATCACCGTGCGCGCCAAGGCCCACACCGAGACGACCAAGACCGGCCGCAACCGCATCGTCTTCACCGAGATGCCCTATCAGGTCAACAAGGGCGCCCTGCAGGAGAAGATCGCGCAGCTCGTCAACGAGAAGCGCATCGAGGGCATCTCCGATCTGCGCGACGAGTCCAACCAGAAGGGCATCCGCCTCGTCATTGAGCTCAAGAAGGACGTGATCCCGCAGGTCGTCCTCAACAACCTGTACAAGTTCACGCAGCTCCAGACCACGTTCGGCGTCATAAACCTGGCGCTCGTCGGCGGCACGCCGAAGCTCCTCACCCTGCGAGAAATGCTGCAGCACTACATCGACCACCAGGTCGATGTCGTGACCCGCCGCACCCGCTTCGACCTCAAGAAGGCCCAGGCCCGCGCCCACATCCTCGAGGGCTATCTGCTCGCGCTCGACCACATCGACGAGGTCATCAGCATCATCCGCGCGAGTCGCACCGACACCGAGGCCTCCGAGCGCCTCATCGAGCGCTTCGGCTTCTCGCCCGAGCAGACCCAGGCCATCCTCGAGATGCGCCTACGCCGCCTGACCGGCCTTTCCCGCGACCAGATCGAGGAGGAGCTCGCCGGGCTCCGCCGCGCCATCGCCTACTACGAGGACCTTCTTGCCAACCCCGAGAAGATCCTGGCCGTCATCAAGGACGAGATGCGCGAGATTTCCCGCAAGTACGCCGACAAGCGCCGCACCGAGATCTCGGCCCAGGGCACCAGGGAGTACAACGTCGAGGACCTCATCGCCGAGGAGGACATGGTAGTTACCTGCACGCACGCGGGCTACGTCAAGCGCACCCCGCTCGACACCTATCGCGCCCAGAAGCGCGGCGGCAAGGGCGTCCAGGGCGTGAACCTCAAGGACGAGGACTTCGTCGAGGACCTCTTTGTGGCGAGCACCCACGATTACGTGATGTTCTTCTCCAACAAGGGCAAGGTCTACCGCATGAAGGTGCACGAGCTGCCCATCGGCCAGCGCACTGCGCGCGGCACGGCGCTTGTCAACCTCGTGCCCTTCGCCGAGGGCGAGCACGCGACGGCCGTCATCACCTGCCGTACGTTCCCCGAGGACGAGTACCTCATGTTCGCCACGTCCAACGGCACCGTGAAGAAGACCTCCATGGCCGCCTACGATCGCACGCGCCGCGATGGCATCATCGCCATCAACCTGCGCGATGACGATGAGCTGGTCAACGTCCGTCGCGTGTGCGAGGGCGACAAGGTCATGCTGGTCTCGACCGACGGCAAGTGCATCATGTTCCCCGAAGGCGACGCGCGCCCGATGGGCCGCGACACCACCGGCGTCCGCGGCATCACGCTCAAGGACGGCGCCAAGATGCTCGGTATGGAGATCACCGACGGGTCGGGCGACCTGTTCGTCATCACCGAGAAGGGTTATGGCAAGCGCACGCCCGTCTCCGACTACCCTGAGCACAAGCGCGGCGGCCAAGGCGTCTTTACTATCGTGATGACCGAGAAGAAGGGTCAGCTGGTGGCCTGCCGCATCGTCAGCGAGGAGCACGAGCTGATGATCATGTCCAACGACGGCGTGGTCATCCGCGTGAAGAGCGCCGACATCAGCCAGCTCGGGCGCTCCACGCAGGGAGTCAGGGTCATGAACATGGTTGACGGCGACACCGTGAGCGCCATCGCTCGCCTGGAGGACGACAAGGGCGACGGCGAGGGCAACGACGCCGAAGCCGAGTAAGAACCAGCTCGCCTGCAGTTTAGGGACAGTCACCTTTTTGCACACGCACGAGAGCCGGGAGTGTAACGCCGAATCATTGGGCGAATCACTCGAAACGGCGTTTCGTGTGCAAAAAGGGGACTGTCCCCAAACTGCAGGCGTCTTCTTGGCGAAGTCTTGCTGCAAAAAGGTGACTGTCCCCAAGCTGCGGGTGCAGCTACTCCGCGAAGTCGTCGGGGGAGAGATGCTCTACGAAGTCGTGGAAATCGGCTGCCTCGGCGGCCTGCTCGGCCTCGCGCACATCCTCGAGGTCGAGCATTGACGCGGCCTCGATGACCTCGTCGGCCATGAGCACGTCGACGTCGCAGCGCACGGCGAGCGCGATGGCGTCGGAGGGGCGGGCATCCACGCGGACCTCGCGCCCGTTGGCCGTGCGCAGGACGAGCTGAGCGAAGAAGGTCGTCCCCTCGACGCCGCAGATTCGCACGTTCAGAAGCTGCGCGCCCAACGTCTCGATGGTTGCCTTGAGCAGGTCGTGCGTTCGTGGACGCTGCTTTTTCGCGGGGTGGACGCCCGAGTTGATGGCCGCGGCCTCGACCGATCCGATGCGAATCGGGATGCGCCTCGCCTTGCCGTCCTCGTGCTGTTCGAGCACGAGGAACGACGGTAGGGGGCCCTGGCCCATCGCGACGGTGCGGATATTCACTCTCTTTAGCGGCAAAGCGGTTCCTTACTGTTCGGTGTGCTGTGCTATGGTACCCGTCCTGCGCCGCCGCGCATGGCGCACGAAAGTTTTTCAAAAAAGTTGTTGACGCGGGTGTTCGAGATGCGTAATATTACTTCTTGCGTTGGGCCTGTAGCTCAGTTGGTCAGAGCGTCCGGCTGATAACCGGGAGGTCACAAGTTCGAACCTTGTCAGGCCCACCATCTTTTTCTTGGCAATAGCCGCCCCAGCGTTAGCCGAGTCGCCGCTGGGGCGGTTATTCTATGTAAGGGATGATCACGCAATCGGGGACTTAGCTCAGCTGGGAGAGCGCGGGCTTTGCAAGCCTGAGGTCGTGGGTTCGAACCCCATAGTCTCCACCATGAATTTGTTGCCGCCGAGCCTTTGGGCCCGGCGGTTTTTCTTTGTGGTGATTTAGTATCAGAAGGCCACGATTATGTCTTAAAAAGGAGAAAATCATGACCATTGTGCCGATCAAAGAGCTGAAGAACACCGCTGCCATCTCGGAAAAGTGCCACGAGCTCGATGAACCGATCTTCGTGACCAAGAACGGCTACGGCGACATGGCCATCATGAGCATGGAGACTTTCCAGCGCTACGACGAGATTGTTCGCAAGGTCGAGGCTGACAAGGCGGCGCGCGAGGCATGGATGGACGAGACCGTGAGGCAGTTGCGCGAGGCCCATGCCCAGGTCCAGCGCGACGAGGTCAAGGACGGTTTTGAGTTCATGGAGGAGATGAAGGTGCGCTATGGCCTTTAATGTTGAAGTCTCCAATGAGTTCCAGGCCAACTACATCGAGGCGTCCGATTACCTGGTGCGGTGCAACGAGTCCGGTAAAGCGGTGGCGAACCTCGCGGCCGACGTTGAGGGTCTCATGCACCTTCTAGCCGAGTTTCCACGGATGTATCCGGTGAGGGAGGAAGAATCGAGGAAGGCGGGGATAGAGCTCGGGGCGACCGCGGCTGGGCGCTACATTCTGTACTACCACGTTGGAGAGTGGACAGTTCATCTTTACGCCCTTCGTCACCAGCTGCCGGACCCTGGCGCTGCGGATTGGGCGGCGCTCGCCGGGGAGTAGGGCGCATGCGGTAGGATGCTGGTGTTAAATGACGAGGAAGGGGCTGGGTATGGCAGACGATGAGCTTCGAGACGGTGTTTCGGCGGCGACCGACGAGATGGCGAGCGCGCTGCTCGGCCGGGCGCTCGATGTGTTGGCCGTGGGCGAGGAGCTGCACGTTCTTCTTGCCTTGGGCGACGAGGCGGGCGAGGTTTCGAGCTTCGAGTTTGCCGACGACGGCCCGGAGGAGTGCCTCGAGGGTGCCCGCAAGAAGGCTGCCGAGGCCGGGGCGTCCGTCGTTCGCGCCGCGCTCGCGTATCGTGGGGCTATCGCCGACGAGGCCGGTGCCTACCAGGATGCCGTGATCCTTGAATTCGGCGAGCGCGGTTATCACAGTTATTCGGCGTTTTCGCTGGTAGATGTAACCGGCGACGAGGATACTTTCGGTTGGACCGAGCCCGAGCCTGCCGGCGAGGTCGCCCCGCTGCTTTAGCGTTTCGCCCGCAGCCCGGGGACAGCCCCCTCGCGGACAGAAGGGACTGTCCCCGGACTGCGGGCGGGTTGCTGTAGATGCCGTGACTGCGCCGTATACGCGCCTCTCGCCGCCGTTCGCGCTGTATAATGCCCCAGTTGCCGAAAATTGAGGCATTACAACCACGAGAGGGACATATGCGCCAGGAGAACATCAGGAACATCGCCATCATCGCGCACGTCGACCACGGCAAGACCACGCTCGTTGACGAGCTGCTCAAGGCCAGCGGCGCTTTCCGCGCGAACCAGCAGGTCGAGGAGCGCGTCCTCGACTCCAACGACCAGGAGCGCGAGCGCGGCATCACCATCCTGGCCAAGAACATCTCCATCGAGTACAAAGGCATCAAGATCAACGTCATCGACACGCCGGGCCACGCCGACTTCGGCGGCGAGGTCGAACGCGTGCTGCGCATGGCCGACGGCGCTCTGCTGCTGTGCGACGCGGCCGAGGGCCCGATGCCCCAGACCCGCTTCGTCCTCTCGCACGCCATCGCCGCGGGCCTCTCCGTCATGATCGTCGTGAACAAGATCGACAAGCCGGGCTCCGACCCCGAGAAGGCCTACAACGACTGCCTCGACCTCATGGCCGACCTCGGCGCCACCGACGAGCAGCTCGAGTTCGCCATGGAGCACGTCGTCTACGCTTCCGCGGTCAACGGCTTCGCCCGCCTCGACCCCGCCGACGACAACGCCGACATGTTCCCGCTGCTCGACATGATCGTCGACGACCTGCCTGCGCCCGACGTGGATCCCGACGGCGCCCTTGCGCTGCAATGCGTCACCATTGACCATTCCGACTACGTCGGCCGCATCGGCATCGGCCGCATCTACTCCGGCACCATCCACTCCGGTGACAAGATCCTCGTCGTCAAGAACGACGGTAGCCGCGCGATGAGCCAGGTCAAACAGCTCTTTACCTTTGACTACCTGGGACGCAAGGAGTGCACCGAGGCCGTGGCCGGCGACATTGCCGCCGTCGTGGGCGTCGACTCCACCGACATCGGCGACGTCTACACCGACCCCGAGAACCCCGTCGAGCTCGAGCCCATCGAGATCGACCCGCCGACCCTCTCCATCGTGTTCGAGCCGTCCACCTCGCCGCTCGTCGGCCGCGAGGGCGACATCGTCGGCGGCCGCCAGCTCAAGGAGCGCCTGTTCCAGGAGCGCGAGAACAACGTGACGATGCGCATCGAGGAGCTGCCCGACAAGACCGGCATCGAGGTCTCCGGTCGCGGCATCCTGCACCTCTCCGTCCTGATGGAGTCCATGCGCCGCGAGGGCTTCGAGTTCCAGGTCGGCCGCCCGCGCGTCCTCTTTAAGAAGGACGACCGCGGCAACACCGTCGAGCCTGTTGAGCAGGCCGTCGTCGAGTGCCCGGGCGAGTATTCCGGCAAGGTCATCGAGGTTTTCGGCAACGCCGGCGGCACCATGGTCAGCATGGAGAGCGGCGCCGTGCAGACGCACCTTGAGTTCAAGATCCCGACCCGCGGCATCATGGGCCTGAAGAACCGCATCCTCAACGTGACCCACGGCGAGGGTGTCTTTTACCACACGTTCCTCGAGTACGGCCAGTATGCCGGCGAGATCGGTGTGCGCCAGAACGGCGCCATGATTTCGATGAGCACCGAGAAGGCTGTGGCCTACGCGCTCGGTACCCTGCAGGAGCGCGGCCAGCTCTTCGTCGCGCCCGGTGACGAGTGCTACGAGGGCATGCTCGTGGGTGAGCGCTCGAAGCCCGGCGACATGGTCGTCAACATCGCGCGCACCAAGAGCCTCGGCAATCAGCGCAGCTCAACCGCCGACGTGGCCGTGCAGCTCACCCCGCCCAAAACCTTCTCGCTGGAGGAGGCGCTCGAGTACATCATGGAGGACGAGCTCGTGGAGATCACGCCGCAGTCCATCCGCATGCGCAAGCGCATCCTGAACGAGACCGAGCGCCGCAAGTGGGCCGTGCGCAACGGCAAGGTCAAGAAGTAAGGGCCACAGACCTCGAAATCTGTGTTGTGGGTGCCTCCGGGGACGTTCCTCGTCGGCACCTGTTCGCAAATCGCGAGCAATACCAATCGATTTGAGGTTCGCATTGGTATTGCTCGCGATTTGCGAACATTTTGCCCCGAATGTTCCAGAAACTCGAGCAATACCAATGAACCTTGTCCAGGCATTGGTATTGCTCGAGTTTTGCGAACACCTCAGTCCTGATGGGGGAGTATTGAGGAGGTGCTCATCACGAAATCGAGCTCTTTTTTGAGTTTCAGGCGTTTGAGGCGGGCTTCCTGGCGCGCCTTGATGGTTTGGCGCCGATCGAGCCCGACGTCCTTGCGGATGAAGCCGAAGATGTCGTCCATCATGTCCATGTCGTCGTAGATGGTCTTGTTGACGCGGTACTCCTTGCCGTTGAGGGCGAGGATCTCGTCGGTGCGCTGGGCGTCGATGCCCTGTTGCTCGCTGGTGAGATGCCCCGCGCCGTCGTATTCTACGGCGACGAAAGCGAACGGGGCGGCTGACCCCTCTGCCGCGGCGATGACGATGTCGGGCTTGCGAACACCGAGGATTCCGGCCTTCCCGAGCCGCGGCACCGGCAACGGCTGGTTCATCGATTGGATGGGGATGCCGTAACCGCCCTGGCCGGGCTTGAGGCAACAGCGCAGCGCGAGCTGTGTCTCGCGCGGGGACGCCGACCCCTCGACCACCCCGGCCATCGCGCCGCGCACCTTGGCCACGCCCGGAAACTTTCCGAGCGCATCGAGGTGCGCGCCAAGTGACTCGAGGGTCAAGATAGGGGAGCGTCGCTGGAATATGCCGTCCTCGAATTCATTGGTCAGGGCATACGTTCCGACGAATTCATATATGAGGACCTGCAGCTCGAGGCGGCTTAGCTTCGAAGCTATCTGCACGATTAGGTGCTCCGGCGAGACGCACGCGAGCCCATAAGGCAGCTTGAGAATGGATCCGGCCGGCAAATCGGCGCCGCAGATGTGCGACTCGAACTCGGCCGTTCGCACACGCGCTTCGCGCCCGGCCACCAGGATGTGAACGGGTTTCGAGCGCGCATCGACGCGGAAGCAACGGAGCTCGTACGCGCAGAGATCGGTGTCGGTCGGCCGTGTGCTTGGAATCTGTCCGCGGCACGGCGCCCGCCGCTCGAAGTGCGCGCGCATATTCCAGCTGCGAATCACCTCGAGCGCGGAGCCGTGTGAAAGCACTATCCCCATGCCTGTATGAGCCACTCGTCGCGCTCGTTCACCCCCTCTCTAGCCACGCCGAGCTTTTCCTGCGGTTGTTTTAACCCTCGCATCCCAACGTAATTCGTCATTTGAACCTCCCGGGCATGTGCTTTTTTGGTTGACCCCTACGCGGATAAAGGGGCCGTCCTTTTGTCCGCAAGTTTCTGGGGGAGCATCATACGAAGAAAATCGCAGGTGCGCGGGCGGGGAGAGGGAAGCAATCTTGCAGAATTCTTACCGAATTCTTACCGTCGGTGTGCGAATCTGTCGTTTTTGGTCGGGAGTTTTCAACAATAGGCACGTCGGAGGCATGGGAGCACTGGTATGCAAACTGGTATTAGGGCTGGCGTCATATCCACAAAATAACTATTTAAGGCTTTATTTAGAAAGCTATATTTCTTCTTAAAAATCTCTAGGAACCGTAAATTTATACAGCCTATGTAAGGGGACGGCTATGTGTGGAGCCGCCGATGTGGCTGCCGGAGGCGCCGCGCGGGTTGTCCGATCAAGGAGAGACCCAATGAAAGTAAGAGGTGAGATGAGCTAGAAGGTACTATCTGTCTTTGTGGCCGCCGTCATGGATGCGCAGATGTGCATCTCACCCTTCCAGATCACCTACGCTCAGGAGGAGCAGACCGCTGCTCGGGAGTAGGTGGCCCAGATGCTTGAGGACGATTCGAACGTCGTCACCGAGTCCAAGACCGAGCTCGCCGCACAAGGCGACGACCCCCAGGCCCCGGTCGAGGAGTCTCAGGCTGAGCCCGAGGCCAACGTCGTGGCTGCCTCCGGCGACACCGTGTACACCCTAGGCAATGGTGATCCCATGATTACCTTGGGCGTGTATACGAACGAGAATTGCACAACCGCGTACAGCGGCGCTGCCATCACGGATGGAACCCGCTGTATGGCAAGCTCAACATAAATTACTAAAGATAAGCCCCTCGCGAATGGAACCCACCAGACCATTAAGTATGTGTTCCCGACGAACATCTCTGCTGTGAATGCTACTGGCGGTGACCTTAATGACGCTGAAAGCAATTAGGTCGGAACCTGGTCGCTCGCAAACAACGTGGTGGCCTTCGTCTACGACCTTACTTGGGTTGAGGAGCACTCGTCCAACATGACTTCTTACCTCAAATTCAAGTTCACGCTCGGCTCTACGAGCGGCTTTGGCGAGCGCGAAGTTAAGGCAAGCTTCCCGGGTATTGGCACCTCGATCACGATTAAGGTCGAGGAGGGTGACGTCACCGGTTCCAAGTCCGGCAGCTATAACGCCAACACCGGCAAGGTCACCTGGATCATTGCCCTTAAGCCCACTTCCAACATGATGAACCTCGTTGTGACCGATACCCTTGGCAGAACCTCTTGCTTTTCGCCGACTCCTTCAAGCTTGACGGCAATCAGGTTACCTGCACCATCGATGGCCAGACCGCAACCATTAAATGAGGCAGCGTCACCAATGGTGATCCAACCTGACCTACGAGACTACCGTTGGCGAGCCCGCCATCGACGCACTTGTCAACGGCGGGAAGCTCTCCGACACCGATAACACGGTAAACAGGTCTTGGGGCAACGGCCGTAAGAACACTACCCTCGCAACCGGCGCCGTCGACCTGAGCAAGGCGGCTATCACAAAGACCGACGGTACCGAAATCAAGGATGGCATCGCTGCATGGACCGTTGCCGTTAATGACGGCCAGTTGAAGGGTGGCGTGAGGGGCTGGATGTTTACCTACATCGCCGAAACTGGCCACGCCGTTATCGGCGCTGCTACCATCGAGAACGACGACGGTACCAGCAACACGATTAACATCAGCGGCAGCAGCTTTACCTGCACGTCCCTGCGAATGCGGGTAAGTACCAGTACGCCATTGCGTACAACACCAAGCTGCCCGACGCCTCTTCCACGAGCCCGGTGGAGACACCGCTAAGGTGAACGACGGCAAGAAAGGCTTTGCGGCCGAGGGCTCCTTCACCTCGGCCGACAAGACTCAGCACGTTGAGAAGGCGCTCGTCGACTCCAGCGCCGCCGTCATCGACGGCAAGGCCAAGTGGTCCACCGCTATTTACTTCAGCAAGATGAAGGACACCGTTATGTCGGTGGAAATGACCGACACGCTTTCGACGCCTGTTACGGCGAACTCCAAGTCCGACAAGGTTACCGTGACCGACCTTGTGGCCAAGGCTGGTGACGTTACGCTCAAGGCGGGTATCGACTACAGCTTTGCCGTGGACGGCAACAATCGCCTGAACAACAGCTTCAAGATCACCTTCGCCGTCGCCGCCATTAAAAAGTATCGTGGCAATACCGATGTGCCCGTGACCTACACGACCGCTACGGCAAATTACGGCACCTGCACCTACGCCAACACCGCAACGGTGCTCAACACTTCTTCCGGCGCTTCGCATGACATCACGGGCAATGCTCCTGACGTCCTGAAGAAGGCCGGTACGGCTACCTACGACGCCACCACGAACTCTTACGTCGTCGAGTTGGCCGTCTACTTTAACGCCAACAACTCCAACCCGACGAGCTGAGATGCCGATGAGACGTTGATTGGCGACAGCATCGTGATTAGGGACACGTTGCCGAACGGCGCTAGCTACGTTGAGGGCAGCGCTGTTTACTCCCTCCCCAAAAATGGTGTGTGGAATAAAACGGACCTTAATCCCGCGATATCTAATGGTGTTGCAACTTAGACCATCGACAACTCCAAACTGAGCTCCAAGCAAGGGATGGTGGAGCTGAAGTGCAAGACCAGCTAGGCCGCGTCTAAGATTTCTGCCGCTGACTCCAAGATTATTCTCACCAACTCCGCCTACGCCGAGGCTGGATCTCTTAAGTTCCCCGCCGACCCCGATAAGGTGACCATCAAGAAGACCCACCTGACCAAGTCCGGCAAGCAGGTGGAAAGTAGCAACCACATTCGCTATACCATCAAGGTGAATGAGGGTGGCCTGGACCTCGACGCCAAATTCGACAGGCTCACTCTTTCCGACACCGTTAACGACAGGGGTACGTTTCTGCCTCAGGCGTTTACTGCGGTCGACAACAGCAACAACGTCCTTAAGGGCTCCAGCCTCAGCGAGGAAGGCAAGACCCCGACCCTTGAAGTTCTCGTCGGCCTGCTCGTAACGGTTACGTATGACGTCATCACCGTCGGCAACGTGGGCGACGGCGCCGAGATCAGGAACACTGCGGTTCATATGGGCATTGTGAACAAGACCGTCAACGGCGGCCCCGAGACCGTTGCCTTCGAGGGCGTCATCTATATTCTCGCCGAGGCAGGTAAGACCTAAAGGTGCATGATCATCGAGGTCGGCCATAACGACAAGGGGTTGATCGCCGACTCTGACGTCACCGCTGATGTTACGGTCTCCCAGAACGTTGACCGCAGTCTCAAAATCGAGCAGAAGTACGGCCGCGGCACCAACGTCACCGAGTTCACGAAGAAGTACGCCACCGTGGGCAACGCAACCACATCGGTCTACAAGACCGTCAACGGCGTTGCGTATATCTCCGTCGTCGTGACCAAGGACGGGCAGCGCACCTTCGAGTTCTCGCTCAAGGGACATCGAGGCTGGCAGGGTCCCTGACATTGTTTCTCTGCAGGCCGGCGAGCACAATGCCGCTTGGTTCAACAACACCATCGACACCGAGCTCTACGAGAACGAGCACTGGTTATAAGACCGCCAGCTCGACCACGTCTTCTAAGAAGTCCACTATGCCTTCTACCGGCGAGGTGCTCTGAACGTGGCTCCCGTTGTGGTCGCCGTCGGCCTCGCCCTCGTGGCGGCGGGCCTGCACCGCAGCCGAAAGCGCTACGAGGAGCAATCCCGTCTAGCTAGCCGCACCAAGGCCAGCAAAGCAAAGCCGCCTAGCGCCTCGGCGCCGGTCGGCTTTTCATTGCCGTCGATTGTCCGATCTTCCGGGGTGTTCGCAAATCGCGAGCAATACCAATGAATCGGAGACGCCCATTGGTACAGCTCGGCTTTTGCGAACATTTGTGGACGAATGTTCGAAAAAGTCGAGCTGTACCAATCGCGTCGTCAAAACGATTGGTACAGCTCAAGATTTGCGAACACCTTCGGCCGCCGCGCTTGATTTTGGGAGGCTTGAGCGCGCCCGCCCGCAGTTTGGGGACAGACACCTTTTTGCACACGCGTCGCAGCTGCGAGCTGGTCGCCGAATCCTTGGGCAAATTTGCCGACACCAAGGTTCGTGTGCAAAAAGGCGTCTGTCCCAAACTGCGGGCGGGCGCGGCCAGAGGTTAGCGCTTCTTGCGCTCGCTGATGGCGCGCTTGAGCGCCGGCGTCAGGTCGTGCGCGCCCGGGGTCGTGGCCCCATGGCTCAGTGACCAGCGCCTAAGGCCCACGGTCACCACCATAAGGACCACCGCCGAGACGTATTTGTCGAGGCCGACCCACACGACCAGCGCGTAATACACGGCGCTGCCGGCCACGGCGCACACGGCGTAGAAGTTGCTAGGCTTAAAGATCCGTGGCACGTCGCCGAGGAAAACGTCGCGCAGCATGCCGCCGCCGACACCCGTCAGCGTGCCCATCAGGATGGCCGAGACAGGCAGCAGGTGGTACACGATGGCCTTGTCGGTGCCGCCCAGCGCAAAGAGCCCGACCGAGATGATGTCGACCCACTCGATCAGGCCGGGCACCTTCTCGAATACCCTCGCGAAGAAGAACACCGCGAGGCCGATGAAGATGGCCGCGGGGATGGCGTATTCGTTGTCGATCATGTAGACCGTGCCGACCTGCATGGCCATGTCGCGGATCAGGCCGCCGCCGAGGCCGCACAGCATCGAGAGGCCGATGAAGCCGATGGGGTCGAGATGGCGTTCCTTTGCCACGAGCGCGCCCGAGATGCCGCCGACCGCGACGGACGCGAGGTCGAGCCATGCGGGGAGCGAAACGGCGATTTCGGGGTTGTTCTGCGCAATTGAGAGGATCATCGGTCTCCCTGGGGCGTGAGTTGCGAGGTTTTCTCAACAATCCTAGCAATTGACGCAAATTTTGGTGGACATGCTCGGTAAAGTTCCGCTACAATAACCCCCGCACCACTTCAACTGGAGAGTTGTCCGAGTGGCCGAAGGAGCACGATTGGAAATCGTGTATACGTCTAAAGCGTATCCTGGGTTCAAATCCCAGACTCTCCGCCAGAATTTTTAACAGGGGCCTGCGGGCCCCTGTTCACCCTACGGAGGGGTGGCAGAGTGGTTGAATGCGGCGGTCTCGAAAACCGTTTACCCTTCGGGGTACGAGGGTTCGAATCCCTCCTCCTCCGCCATTTATAAGAGATGAGCCCCGGCGCCCGCGTCGGGGCTTTTTTAGTGCCGCGCCGCCCCACCTGCACCGGATGACAGGTTCCTGCTACTGTCCCCAAACGACAGGTTCACGCCTGCCATTTGGGGACAGTCCCCTTTCCGCAGCGGTTTTGGGACAGACCTGCATGCGGCGACAGGCTCGTTGTGCAGCACGATAAACCTGTCACCGGCTGCTGTACGAAATGGCGGGTTCGCTGTCCCCAAATGACGGGTGTTAAGCGGGTATTGAGCGTGGTGGGGTACCCTAGGTACTACCCAACGATAGGAGAATCATGGCATCGAACGTCGAAACCGGCGGCTACCAGCCCGACCGCTATATCGCCCGCAGCTGGGCGCTTCTTACCAGCGAGAAGGGCTGGTGGAAGCCCGTCCTTATCTGCATGGCCGCGAGCTTCGTGCCCATTGTGGGCCCGTTGGCCGTGCTCGGTTACGCGCTGGAGTGGAGCCGCCGCGTAGCATGGGGCTCGACGGAGGGCCCCTCTCGCCACGTCAAGGTGGGCGAGCTGATCCGCAGCGGCTGGCGCGGCGTCGTGGTCGCCGGCGGCTGGACCCTAGCCAGCATGGTTGTGAGCAACATCCTGGGCAACGTCCCTTACATGGGCGAGCTGCTTGACTTCGTGTGGTCCGTTTTCGGCATTCTGCTTGGCATGGTGTTCATGGCTGCGGCCGTCCGTGCCACCATTTACCAGGACTTTAAGGCCGGTTACCGCGTAAAGACCCTGTACCAGATGACGGCCGAGGATCCCCGGGGCCTGCTTCGAGTGTGGCTCATCCAGCTCGCGGCCTACATCGTCGACTTCGTGGCGAGCATGGCAATCATCGTCCCGACCATCGTCTCGTCGCTCTCGTGGATTGTGCGGCTGTTCGAGTATGTCGAGAACTACTCCAGCTACTACAGCTACGGCGTGGGCGACAGCTACGTGCTCGAGATCGTCGCCGCGCTGATCGGCCGCTTCGGCCCGGCGATCGTGCTGGCAATCCTGGTGGCCATCGCGGTCGAGGTGTTCTCGAAGCTGCTGATGTACGCGGGCCTCGGCCTGTGGATGCGTCGCTTCGACGTGGATAAGTGGGGCAAGGAAGAGGACCCGCTGCCCGAGCGCGCGATCACGGCGAAGGCGGAGGCGAGCGAGGCTGCGGCGCCGGTTGCACCGATCGAGCCGGAGCCGGTTGCGCCCGAGCCCGAGGCGCCCGAGCCCATCGAGCCTGCTGAGCCCGCTGAGCAGCAGGTTGTTGCCGACGAGCCTGTTGCCGACGCCGACGACGAGCCGCCCGTGCCAGGTGCGGATGAGGAGCCTGAGACGCCCGCCGAGGAGGAAGAGGAGATCGTTGCCGTGGAGCCCGTGGCCGTTGCGCTGCCCGCCGAGCCCGCGCCCGCCGCGAGCGCCGCCGACGCGCAGAGCCCGACGGAAACCGACACGCCCTCCGCGTAAGAATTCTCCCGACCCCTCAAAAACCGCCCAAAACATGGGGTTCCATGGAGAAAAGATGGGTATATTGGCAGGGACGTCGAGGAGCTTTCAGGTTCCTCGACGTCCCTGCCCGCGCATTGTTGAAAACACCTCCGACCTGCGGGAAGACTGCGGTTAGATTTCTGTCCGGAGCGCCTGCTAAGCTTCTTCTCAAACGAATTCAGGGGCCTGCGGAAGCTCCGATGGTGAGAAAAAACGGCGTATAAGCTGCTTCTATTTAAAAAACGGCTGCGCATATGCTAATATTCTCGGTCGGAACTTTCCTGCTCCGGGTGCACCTTCACTCCCCGGAGCCATTAGCCCAGAGGAGGTGACCACATGAAGGCTTATGAACTGCTGTATTTTGTCGATCCCACGTCCAACGAGGAGCAGCGCGCGGGCGCTATGAAGCGCATCGAGGTTGCTATCACCACCGACGGCGGCACCATCGACAGCGTCGAGGACTGGGGCAAGCGCAAGCTCGCCTTTGAGATCGACAAGCTCACCGAGGGTGACTACACCCTGATCAACTTCCACGCAGACCCCACGCAGATCACGGAGCTCGACCGCGTCCTTCGCATCAACGACGCCGTCAAGCGCCACATGATTACGCGCCGCGAGGACAGGGACTAAATGGAAGCGCAGGCTACGCGCCTGCAATGAGAGGGAGTGAGTTAAATGAGCATCAACAAAGTGATGATCACGGGCAACCTTACGAGGGACCCCGAGCTCCGCGCGACGGGCGGCGGCACGCAGATCCTGCACTTCGGGGTCGCCGTCAACGACCGTCGTCGCAACCAGCAGACCGGTGAGTGGGAGGACTACCCCAACTTCATCGATTGCGTGGTCTTCGGCGCGCGCGCCGAACCTCTCTCGCGTTTCCTCGCCAAGGGCTCGAAGGTCGCCATCGAGGGCAAGCTTCGTTACAGCTCCTGGGAGGCGAAGGAGGGCGGCCGCCGCAGCAAGCTGGAGGTCGTCGTCGACGACCTGGAGTTCCTCTCCTCGAGGAACGGCCAGGGCGGCCAGGGCCAGGGTTACCAGGCTCCCGCTGCCCAGCAGTACAACCAGGTCAACCAGGGCTACCAGGCCTCCGCTCCGAGCTACTCGGCGCCAGCGCCGGCCGCCCGTCCCGTCCAGACCCCGCCTCCTGCGGACGTCTACGACGAGGACATCCCGTTTTAAACACCGGCGGCCCTCGGGCCGTCATACGAAAGGCAACCAGACATGGCTCAGCAGAAGCAAGATTTTTCGCGCCAGCCGCGTCGCAAGTTCTGCCAGTTCTGCAAGGAGGAGACTGCGTTCATCGACTACAAGGACACGCAGCTTCTTCGTAAGTACATGACCGACCGCGGCAAGATCAAGCCGCGCCGCGTCACTGGCGCTTGCACGCAGCACCAGAGGGACATCGCCAACGCCATTAAGCGCGCTCGCGAGATGGCCCTTCTGCCCTACACCGTTCCCGTGGTCTCCAGCCGCGGCGGCCGTAACCGCGGTTAGGGATTTCGAACCGCTTCGAGAAAGGATGCGTGAGCAGTGGCTTTAACGCATGACAACGGGCGGCCCCCGGTTCCCGAGGGTATGTCCGGGGCAGGCGCTGGAGGCCCCGCTCAGCAAAAAGGCATCGTGCTCAGGGACCGGCAGGATAAAACCGCCGGACAAGGGATTCCGATGCTTTTCGCGTGCATTCTTTGCATGGTCGGAGGATTCGCGGCGGGGTTCTTCTCGCCGCTCGCCTGCCTGCTCGTGGGCTTTGGGGCCCTCGCAGCGGGTGCCGGCAAGAACGTGGGCGTCCGCGTCCTCGTCGCTGCCGGAACGCTCGTCTTCGCGGGCATCGGCGGCGCCGTTTTCGGCATCGAGGCCGTGCCCGACGCGATGGTCGCCTGCGTCCTCTCTCTCGCGCTGGCCGAGTTGGCCCGCCGGGGGAAGTTGACGCCGACGGTTGCCATCGTGGCCGGAATCCTGGCCACAGCCGCGCACATCGGCATCGCCGAGGCGTTCGCGGCGGCGGACCAGACGACGTTGGCAAGCTCGTTCGCGGGGCTTCTCGATGGCAACAAAGAGCTCCTCGCGGCCGCCGGCATCGACGACGGCACCTGGCAGACGCTCAAATGGGCGATGGGCCTTCTTTGGCCTGCGGTCTTTGGGACGTCTACCGTCTTCGAGCTCCTCTGCTCGTGCGCGGGCGCTGGCCTTGCGGCCGGCCGCCTGCAGGACCGTGAGGTCAAGAAGCCAGATTTCGGCCTCTTCGACCTTCCGCTTTGGGTCGTGGCGATCTTTGTCGCGGCCGTCGCGGGAATGGCCGCCTGGGTTACCCAGCCGGCACTTCGCAGCGACGCGCTTCTTGCGATTTCGGGCAACGCCCTTCTGGTCGTGAGGTACGCCTTGGCGGCACAGGGCTTCGCTGTGCTCGAAGGGCATATGCGCAGGAACAACACCCCTGCGTTCGCCTTCGTGCTGGCGGCTTTGGCGGCGGCTTATCTCGAGGTGCAGTTCATCGTAATGAGCATCGTCGGCCTGGTGGACGTGTGGGCCAATTTCCGACACCTCACGCGAGGCGAGGAGAACGGCACCCGGGACACCGCGGGCGCGACGAAGCAGGATTAAAGGCCGACAAACGTCGGCCGTAAGAAGGAGATACCCATGAAAGTCATCCTTTTGGGTGAGCTTCGGGGCAAGGGCGGCGAGGGCGACATCGTAGACGTCGCTCAGGGCTATGCGGAGAACTTCCTGTTCCCCAACAAGATGGCCCAGCCCGCCACCCCGGGCAACATCAAGCAGCTCGAGCAGCGCCGCAAGAACATCGAGAAGCGCGAGGCCGAGCGCGTGGCCAACGCCGAGGCCCTCAAGGCCGCCATCGATGGCAAGTCCGTGACCGTCGACGCCAAGATCGGCGAGGAGGGCCAGCTCTTCGGCTCCGTCACCGCCGCTCAGATCGCCGACGCTATCAAGGCTCAGCTCGGCACCGAGGTCGACCGCAAGCGCGTCGGCCGTGGCAACGCCATCAAGTCCGTTGGCGCCCACAAGGTCGAGGTCAACTTCTACCGCGAGATCACCGCTGAGGTGACCGTTCTGGTGGGCGTTACCGAGGCCGAGACCGCTGAGGAGGAGACCGAGGCTGAGGCCGAGGCCGCCGAGGACGTCGAGACTGCCGAGGACGCCGAGTAGCAACGGTTTTCGACCGGTTTTTCGCTCAACTGGGGTTTTCTTCAAAACCCGCAGGTAAAGCGATGACTTACAAACTGGTCACCGCTTACTCAAGCACATCTTGAAACCCCGCATGACCTGCAGGTTATGTGGGGTTTCTTATTTGCAAACACATTTACGTAGGCATCTACCTGCGGTTATGCAAAAGTGAACCAGAATTTTATGAGACGACGCGCGGCGATGCCGGCTTTACGCAGGTGTTTTGCTTGAGTCAATCTTGAATGTTGAAAACTGGCTCCTTGCGCAGTTCAGTAAATGTTGAAAACGTTGAAAACCCGTCACGGCCCGCCCGCCAAGAGTGACAGTTATTGGTGGCAGGTGAATCAGCTTCCAATGACCATCACTTTTGGCAGGCGCGCCACACTCGCCCCCATGCGAGTAAAATATCGACTCTAATTCGAGTGAAAGGCGCGAGCGTGGCAGGCGATTACGGCATCAACCCGACGAAGATGACCATGGAGGAGGGGCGCAACATGCCCCAGGACCTGGAGGCCGAGTCCTCGGTCCTCTCGGCCATGATGATTTCCGCGGAGGCGCTCCAGGAGTGCCTCATCGGCCTCACCCCGGATGACTTCTTCCACCCGTCGAACCGCACGGTTTACATCGCCATGCGTGAGATGTTCGACAAGAACATGCCCATCGACGCCATCAGCATGGCCGACTACCTGCGCTCCAAAGGCGAGCTCGACCGCATCGGCGGCCGCTCGTTCCTGCTCGGCCTGGGCAACAACTCCCTTGCCCTCGTCGGCTGGCGCCGCCACATGGAGATGCTCCATCGCGACACCACCCTGCGTAAGATGATTCAGGCCTCCGCGCAGATCACGGCGCTCGCCTTCGACGCCCCCGAGGACACCAAGGAGGTCGTCGACCGCGCCGAGAAGCTCCTGCTCGACGTGACCAACCGCGACGTGCGCCAAAGCGAGCAGTCGCTCGAGGAGATCATGGGCGAGCTGTACGAGGAGCTCGAGGAACAGGCCATGGCCGGGGAGAAGACCCACGGCGTGCAGACCGGTTTTCCCAAGATCGACGAGTGCCTGCTCGGCCTGCGCCCCGGCCAGATGATCGTCCTGGGCGCCCGACCCGGCGTCGGCAAGACCTCGTTCTCGCTGAACCTGGCCACCAACGCCGCCTTTCACGGCGCGTCGGTCGCGTTCTTCTCGCTCGAGATGTCCAAGGCCGAGATCGCGCAGCGCCTGCTGGCCGCCGAGGCGCGCATCGGCCTGCAGGAGATCCGCTCCGCCCGCATCCGCGACGACCAGTGGCCGCAGATACTCGAGGCCGTCAACCAGCTCTCCAACCTCGACATCGTCATCGACGACACGCCGGGCACGACCGTCACCGAGATCCGAGCTAAGGCCCGCCGCATCCTGCGCGGCAAGAAACTCGGCGTCATTGTCATCGACTACCTGCAGCTCGTCTCGCCGCCCGAGGGCGGTCACCGCGCCGACTCGCGCGCCACCGAGGTCGGCGAGATGTCGCGCGGCATCAAGATCATGGCCAAGGACCTGGGCGTGCCGGTCGTGGCCCTCTCGCAGCTCAACCGTACCGTCGAGAACCGAACCGGCAAGCGCCCGCAGCTTTCTGACCTGCGCGAATCCGGCTCCATCGAGCAGGACGCCGACATCGTCTGCTTCCTCGACCGCTCGATGAGCGACGACGAGGCCGCGCGCGAGGACCGCCCAAACGCAGGCGAGACCACGTTCATCATCGCCAAGAACCGCTCGGGCTCCATCTGCGACGTGCCGCTGACGTTTTTGGCCGCTTCCACCAAGTTCGTCGAGATCGACAACCGCTACCAGGATTAGCCGGCCCGCGCCCGCGGTTTGGGGACAGTCCCCTTTTTGCACACGAACCGCCGCTTCAAGCAATTCGCCCAATGATTCGGCGACGAGTCCGTAGCCTCCACGCGTGTGCAAAAAAGGGACTGTCCCCAAACCGCGGGCGCGAACCCGTCATTTCGTGCAGCACAACGAACCTGTCACCACGTGCAGGTCTGTCCCGAAACCGCTGCAAAAAGGGGACTGTCCCCAAACCGCAGGCGCGGGCCTGTCACCCGGTGTTGGCGGATGGTGTGTTTGCGGCGTGTAGGCGGGTGCATGTAGCTATACTTGGGAAGTAATTATGTCTTCTCAACGAGAGGAAACGCATGTCTGCATCAGTGCTCGTGGGTACGCAGTGGGGCGACGAGGGAAAGGGCAAGGTCACCGACCTGATTTCCGGCGATTTTGACGTCGTTTGCCGCTACGCCGGCGGCGCCAACGCCGGCCACACCGTCATTGCCAACGGCAAGAAGCTCGCGCTTCACCAGGTCCCCTCCGGCGTCATGTACGAGGGCACCTACCCCGTCATCGGCAACGGCTGCATCGTCGACCCCGAGATCTTGTTGGGCGAGATTGATATGCTCGCCGAGCAGGGCATCTCCGCCGAGAACCTCAAGATCTCCGGCAACGCGCACATCGTCATGCCCTACCACAAGGACCTCGACGGCGCCCACGAGAAGAAGCTCGGCAAGAACCTCATCGGCACCACCAAGCGCGGCGTCGGCCCCTGCTACATGGACAAGATGAACCGCATCGGCCTGCGCATCCAGGACATGCTTGACGAGAAGATCTTCCGCGAGAAGCTCGAGGCCGCCCTGGCCTACACCAACCCCATCCTCGAGAAGATCTACGAGATGCCGACCTACACCGTCGACCAGATCTGCGAGACCTACCTGCCCTACGCCGAGCGCATCCGCCCCTACATCGTGGAGTCGTCGCTCTTCCTCAACGAGCAGCTCGAGGCCGGCAAGAACATCCTCTTTGAGGGCGCCCAGGCCACCATGCTCGACATCGACCACGGTACCTACCCGTTCGTCACCTCCTCCAACTGCACCGCTGGCGGCGCCGTCACCGGCTCCGGCGTGGGCCCCGTGCACATCAAACGCGTCCTGGGCGTGGCCAAGGCCTACCTCACCCGCGTCGGCTCCGGCCCCTTCCCGACCGAGCTCTTCGACGAGATCGGCGATAAGCTCGGCGAGGTCGGCCACGAGTACGGCGTGACCACCGGCCGCAAGCGCCGCTGCGGCTGGTACGACGCCGTCGTCGTCAACTACGCCGCCCGCGTCAACGGCCTCACCGACCTGGCCATCACCAAGCTCGACGTCCTCGGCTGCCTCGACGAGATCAAGGTCTGCGTCGCCTACGAGTGCGACGGCAAGACCTACAAGACCGTCCCCGAGCACCAGAGCGTCTTCTACCACGCCAAGCCGGTCTACGAGACCCTCCCCGGCTGGAAGTGCGACATCTCCGGCGTCCGCGACTTCTACCAGCTGCCGCGCGAGGCTAAGGACTACATTGATTTCCTCGAGCAGGTCTCCGGCGTCCGCGCGTCCATCATCACCGTCGGCCCCGACCGCGAGCAGACCATCAACCGCTACTGGAAGTAAGCGAGCAGCCCTGCGTGTCCAACAACAGCTTCGCCATAATTTGTGATAGCACTTGCGGCCTCCCGTCCGAGCTTCTTACTCGGCTGGAGGTCGTGTGCGTACCGCTTCACGTGCAGGCGGGCGGCCGCGCCTGGCTCGACGGGGAGGATAACGCCACCGCTGCCGAGGCCATTGCGGCGGCCGGCGCCGACGTCATCGTGGGCCGGCCCGACTCCGCCGAGCTCCTCTCGGTGTATCAGTGCCTCGCCGACGACGGCTACGACAAGATCGCCGTGGTGTGCAGCTCGCTCGAGGCGACGGGCATCTGGTCGGAGGCTGAGCAGGCTGTGGCCGAGCTCCAGAACCCCGGCGTGCGCATCCGCACCGTTGACACGGGCGTCGCCGCCGTGGCCACGGCCATGGTCATTGAGCGCCTGGCCAGCGCCCGCGCGGCCGGTGTCGACTTCGACGATGCCGTCGACCGCGCCCGCGCCCTCTCGCGCGAGGTGCGCTTCCTCTACATCCCCGAGTCGTCCGCGCCGTTCGTGCAGCGCGCCTTTCGCCGACGCCGCCGCGGCCTGCTCGCGCGCGCGGCCAGCCTGCGTCTGCGCCTGGCGGGGGAGCGCTCGCTCTACCTGCTGCGCGGCGGCGAGTACACCGCGCTGGCCCGTTCGACCGACATGACCGACCTGTGCGGCCGCGTCGCGCATGCCATGAGCTCGGTGGCTTCCGGCTCAGGCGAGCTCGTCTACGCGGTGATGGCGGGCACGTCGCCGCAGGCCGTGCGCGCCATCGAGAAGCCGCTGGACACCAACGAGTTCTGCTCGCTCTTCCTGGGGCACGCCTCGGCGTCGCCGTCGATCATGGCGAGCATCGGTCCCGAGGCGGTGGGCGTGGGGTTTGCGCCCAAAGACCTGTACCTCGCCGCGGGCGCCGACGGGCCGCTAATTAACCAGCAGGCATCAAAATACTAAGCAACCATACAGATAAAACCAATGTCAAACTGGCACGTCAAACATCTACTTGGAGGATCTCATGAGTGGTAAGGTCGATATCCTGCTTCTGGGCTCCGGCGGCCGCGAGCATGCGCTGCTGGTAAAGCTCGCCGAGTCGCCTACCGCCGGCGACATCTACGTCGCGCTGGGCAACGGCGGCATGTACGAGCGCGCGACCAAGGTCGACCTCGACGCCGAGGACCCCAAGGCCGTGGCCGCCTGGGCGCTCGAGAACCGCATCGGCCTCGTGGTCATCGGCCCGGAGGCCCCGCTCGTGGCGGGCGTCGCCGACGCCGTGCGCGCGGCCGGCATCCCGTGCTTCGGCCCGTCCGGCGAGGCCGCGCAGATGGAGGGCAGCAAGAAGTTCGCCAAGCAGGTTATGGCCCGCGCCGGCGTGCCCACCGCCGCCTACCGCAGCTTTACCAGCGAGGACGAGTGTGCCGCGTACGTGCGCCAGGTCGGCGGGCCCATCGTGGTCAAGGCCGACGGCCTCGCCGCGGGCAAGGGCGTCATCGTGGCCAAGACCACCGAGGAGGCGCTCGAGGGCGTGCACGAGTGCTTCTCGGGCGCGTTCGGCGAGGCCGGCGCCACCGTCGTCGTCGAGGAGATGATGGAGGGCCCCGAGTGCTCGCTTCTGGCCCTCACCGACGGCAAGACGCTCGTTCCTCTTGCCACCGCGCAGGACCACAAGCGCGCGCTCGACGGCGACCGCGGCCCCAACACGGGCGGCATGGGCGTGTACAGCCCGGTTCCCATGGTCACCGACGATGAGCTCGCGCAGATGATCGACATCGAGAAACGCGTCGTGGCCGAGCTCGCGGCCGAGGGCATCACGTACTCCGGGTGCCTGTACGGCGGCTTTATGCTGACCGACGAGGGCCCGAAGGTCCTCGAGTTCAACGCCCGTTTTGGCGACCCCGAGACGCAGGTCGTGCTGCCGCGCATGCAGGCTGACCTGGTCGGCGTTTTTCTTGCCTGCGACAACGGCACGCTGGACCCTCATGATGTGCGTTGGGGCGACGATTGGGCCGTCAGCGTCGTGCTGACGTCGGCGGGCTACCCGGGCGCCTACGAGAAGGGCAAGGTCATCACCGGCATCGAGGACGCATCGGTGCTCGAGGGCGTGACCGTGTACCACGCGGGCACGAAACTCGGCGAGAACGGCGAGGTGCTCACCAACGGCGGGCGCGTGCTCGACGTGACGGCCGTGGCGCCCACGTTCGAGGCCGCCCGCGCGCAGGCCTACGCCGCCTGCGACCTCATCGACTTCGAGGGCAAGACCTTCCGCACCGACATCGGCCTGCGCTGCATCCAGGGCCGCTAACCAACCCCCTGCAGTTTGGGGACAGTCCCCTTTCCGCAGCGGTTTTGGGACAGACCTGCACCAAATGACAGGTTCGTCTCTTGATTTGGAGGAACCATGAGCGAGAACGACAACAAAGACCAGCTCGGCGACGTGCTCGACGATATGCGCGACTCCGTGGCCGCCTTTACCTTCGACGGCGACCGCGCCGAGAAGACCCACGAGTCCGGCTCCCCGCTCGAGCGCGACCTGGTGCTCGGCGAGGACGACCCGCGCGACGCCGGCCTCGCCGAGAAACCCCTGACCGAGGACGTGGCCTGGATTGGCCGCATCTTCAACGTCAACCGACTGCAAGTAGAGCTGCCTGACGGCCGCAAGGCGCTGCGCGACGTGGTGCGCCACCCCGGCGCCGTCGCCATCGTTGCCCTTACCGAGGAGGGCCGCATCTGCCTCGTGCGCCAGTACCGCACCGCCCTCGGCCGCGTGACCGTCGAGATTCCCGCCGGCAAGCTCGACCCGGGCGAGGACCCGCTGGAGTGCGCCAACCGCGAGCTGCTCGAGGAGACCGGTATGGTCGCCGAGAAGATGGCGTTTCTCACCACCATCGCCACGTCGGACGGCTTCTGCGACGAGCTCATCCACATCTACATGGCCACCGGCCTTACCTTCGACAAGTCGAGCCCAGACGCCGACGAGTTCATCAACGTCGACCTCGTCGAGGTGGGCGAGCTCGTGGACGCCGTGCTCGACGGCCGCATCGAGGACGCCAAGACCGTCGTCGGCGCCCTGATCTGCGACGCTATAAGCCACCGCCTGTAAAAAGAGGACAAAGGGACAGTCCCTTTGTCCGCAAGGAAGAAGCCTGAATGCTTAAGCGATTTATCGCCTATTACCGCCCCGTCATGGGGCTCTTTATTGCCGACACGGTGGCCGCCGTCGTCATCGCGGCCGTTGACCTGGCGTTTCCCATCATCCTGCGCGGCTTCACGAACGGCCTGTTTACCGAGGGCGCCCAGACCATTCTCTCCGCGCTGCCCGCCATCGCCGCCGGTCTCGCCGCGATGTACCTCGTGCGCTGCGGCTGCCGCTACTTCGTGAGCGCCCAGGGCCACATCATGGGCGCGCGCATGGAGTCGCAGATGCGTCAGGACCTCTTTGACCAGTACGAGCGCATGAGCTTCTCGTACTTCGATTCCCACAGCTCGGGCGACATGATGAGCCGCGTGGTCAACGACCTGTTCGACATCTGCGAGGCCGCCCACCACATGCCCGAGTGGATCATCTTGTGCTCCATCGAGATCGTAGGCTCGTTCATCATCCTCTTCGGCATCTCGCCCGCGCTCTCGGCGGCCATCCTCGCGGTCACGCTCGTCTTCGCCGCCGTCATGTTCCGCATGAACCTGACCATGCGCGCGAACTTTGCCGACAACCGCGCGAAAATAAGCGACGTGAACTCCCAGCTGCAAGACTCGCTCGAGGGCATCCGCGTGGCCAAATCCTTTGCGAACGAGGCCACTGAGCAGCGCAAATTCGCCGAGTCCAACGAGCGTTACCTGGTCTCCAAGGAGGACATGTACCGTACGATGGGCCGCTATTACGGCGTCTACGGCCTCATGACCGGCTGCCTCTACACCGTCGTGGCCGTCCTCGGCGGCTGGCTCGTGGCGCAAGGCGACCTCTCGGCCGTCGACATGGCCACGTTCGCGCTCTACATCACGCTCTTCTCGACGCCCATCGAGACGCTGGTAAACTCCACCGAGATGTACCAGAAGGCCATCGCCGGCTTTAAGCGCATGGACGAGGTCCTGCGAACCGTCCCCGACGTGGCCGACGCCGCGCACGCGGCCGAGTTCGCCTGCGGCGCGGGCGCCATCGAGTACGACGACGTGTGCTTCTCTTACCCCGACGTGGAGCTCGACGAGAACGGCGAGCGCCGCGAGCGCCCGGTCATCGACCACCTGAGCCTTGCGGTCAAGCCCGGCGAGACGCTCGCGCTGGTGGGCCCTTCGGGCGGCGGCAAGTCGACTACCTGCAGTTTGTTGCCGCGTTTCTACGACGTGGTGTCCGGCGCCATCCGCATCGACGGGCAAGACGTGCGCGACGTCACGCAGCAGAGCCTGCGCCAGGTCATCGGCCTCGTGCAGCAAGATGTTTACCTTTTTGATGGCACCATCGGCGAGAACATCGCCTACGGCAAGCCTGGAGCGAGCATGGCGGAGGTCGTGGAGGCCGCCCGCCGCGCGAACATCGCGGACTTCATCGACAGCCTGCCCGACGGCTACGACACCGAGGTGGGGGAGCGCGGCACGCGCCTGTCCGGCGGCCAGAAGCAGCGCATCGCCATCGCGCGCGTCTTCCTCAAGAACCCGCCGATCCTGATCTTCGACGAGGCCACGAGCGCGCTGGACAACGAGTCGGAGCGCGTGGTGCAGGAGTCGCTCGAGGAGCTCGCGCGCGGGCGCACCACCATCGTGATCGCGCACCGGCTCTCGACCATTAAGGGCGCCGACGAGATAGCCACCGTCGAGGCCGGGCGCGTCGTCGAGCGCGGCACGCACGAGGAGCTTCTCGCCGCCGACGGCACGTACGCCCGCTACTATCGCATGCAGTTCGCGCAATAGCGTGGCGCCCGCGGTTTGGGGACAGTCCCCAAACCGCACACGAACCGCCGCCGCAAGCAATTCGCCCAACGATTCGGCGACGAGCCCGCAGCCTCCACGCGTGTGCAAAAAGGGGACAGTCCCCAAACCGCAGGCGGCGGGGCGGGCTGGGCGCGAACCTGTCACCCTGTGCAGGTTGTTGAGTTGGCAGGCGCGGTTGGGGCACGGGCGCTATACTGACTATATCGCTGCCCAAACTCAGGGAAGAACACCATGGCAAAGAACACCGAGATCGCGCGCATCCAAAAGGGCGCTCTCACCGCCGACGAGGCGGAGGCGCTGTTCGCGACCGTCGACGAGACGGGCCACACCGACGAGGAACGCGCCCGCAAAGAGCGCCGCCGCCGCAAGGAGAAGGGCGCCGGCGTCGACGTCGACCCCCTCACCGGCGACGACCCGTCCGGCTCCAACGTCGAGAAGGTCATCGCCAAGACCGCCGTCGTTTTCGTGGTCTTCTTCCTCGCGCTCGTCGTCGTCATGCAGGTTGTTTTCGGCTTCGTTCGCCGCTCGAACACCTCGAACCTCTCGGAGAACGTCAACGTGAAGACCGTCGCGTCCGCGCTTTCCGGCGGCGTCGAGTGGGGCAACGGCTTCACGCAGTTCCCCGAGGACTTCTCCGTTATTGAGGCCGACGAGAATACCGGCCGCATCGAGGTCTCCGTTACCGACACCAGCTCCGAAAACGCGCTCGAGTGTTTTGCCGGCAGCCAGGTCCAGGCCACGGCCTTCGCGGTAAACTCGCTGCTCAACCCCAAGATCGACACCGTGGTCTACCACGTTAACGTCCATCTCGACGAGAACGGCAATATCGAGCGTTCGCAGCTTTTCGGTTTCCTTAAACCCACCGGTGACGTGACATCGTTCATGACGTTCGTATGGACAAAAACTCAGTCGAGCTCCGGCGTCAACTTTAGCTGCACGATCACGGGAATCGACGACGCGCTGCAAGACGAGCTGAGAGACCAGATCACCACATCGTTCACGCCGGTCCAGATCCTGAGCGGTTCAAATAATTAAAATTAAGCGGCCCGTGTCAAAGCGGGCCGCCCTTGTAATCAGGTAAATTGGAAAAGGATTGTATCGAGGCGTTCTGGAGGATGCCGATGCGTTGTGAGAACTGCGGAACGGAGCTGCCGGAGGGCGCCCGTTTTTGCTATATGTGTGCCGTTCCGGTGGGGGAAACTGCGGACGGCGATGCCGTTGCTGCGAAGGGAGCGGATACTGAGGAGGCGGGCGCCGAGGCCGGCGCTGCCGCCGTGGTTGTGGGCGAGTTCGAGGATGATACCATCGACGAGCGCGAGACCATTCCCGTGCCCTTCAAGCTCGAAGGCACGCTGCCCGTTGCGGCCGTACCTCTCGTGCCCGTGGTCCCGGCCTCGCGCTCAGTCTACGTCCAGCGTCGCATGAGCCAGCCGAACAGGACGCCTCGCTCGGGAGTGAATTCGGCACCCGCCAGCGCCTCCAATTACAAAAACGCAGGCTGGTCGCAGAACTCGGAGCGATCTCACGCGGGCAACGGTGAGAAGGACGCCGAGGCCGCGGCTACGGGGGCTATCGGAGCGGCTGGTGACGCTGCGGGAGTCGCCGGTGCCATCGACGATATGAAGAGCAAGCTCACCAAGGCCTTCGGTTCTTGGGACGCATCGTTCGCGTCCCTCTCCGAGAAGATGCGCCAGGAGCGCGAGATCAAGGAAGCAGCGCACAGGGTCCAGAAGCAGGAGAGCACCGAGTCCAGCGCCGCGGCCGAGCGCGAGGAGGAGCGCCTCGAGCACGAGGCCCCCGTCGCGGCGAGCAAGAAGGTCGCTGAGCCGGCTGATGCCGAGGTTGCCGAGGTCGCAGCTGATGCCGAGGCCGCATCTGTCGATGCGTTCGAAGCCGACGCCGTCACCGAGTTTGCGGAGACTGTTGCCATCGATGCCGCCGAGGACGCCCCCGCCGCCAGGCCGGCATCCGCCTCCGCGGCCTTTCGCGCGGTCACCCTCCCCGACGTCCCCGAGATTCCCTCCACTGACGACGACTCCATCGAATCCGACGACGTCTCCGCCTTCTGGTCGAGCGACCCTTACACCGACGACGATGCCGACATCCCCGCGCGGGAGGGCTACGTCTACGCACACGATCGCTACAAGATGCGCAACAAGCCCCTCATCGCGACGATCATCGCGGTTGCTGCCGTGGTCCTTATCGGCATCGGCGCCTTCGCGGCGTTCTTCAGCAAGCCCGCCGAGTCCGAGACCCCGCAGCTCAAGCCTGCGACCGAGGTCACGTTGCCCGGCCAGGATGCCTCCGACGAGGAAGAAGCCGAGCCCGAGGAGGAGATCGCCGTCGCCGTTGAGGCGAGCGTCAATGACTACTCGTGGTCCGACCTCTCGAAGATTGCGGCGGTCATTTCGTCCAAGACAAGCGAGACCGAGGCCCTCGAGGTAGCAAAGAAGTACAACCTCTGCTCCGCCTCCGGCTCCCTCGACGGAAGCCAGGCCAAGACCTTGCGGCTCAGTGACGGCACCTCGGTGAACATGCGCATCGTCGGCTTCTGGCACGATCTCAAGTCCGACGGGACCGGCCACGCCGGCATCTCGTTTATCGCCGATGCTTCCGTGGGCACGCGCGCCATGTGCGAGTCCGGCTACACTGACTGGGGCTCTTCCACCCTGCGCGAGTGGCTCAATGGCGAGTTCCTCGAGAGCCTGCCCACCGAAGTCAAGGATTCCCTGGTTAGCGTCTCGAAGCAGACCAACCGCTACACCTTGACGCAGAAGCAGGAGGTCACCGACGACAAGGTGTGGCTCGCCTCGTACTCTGAGCTCGTGGGGCCGCTCGAAGACGGCAGCGATCGCTATTACAGCTATAACTCAGAGGGCGATCAGTACCAGCTCTTTGCCAACCAGGGCGTTTCCTGGAGCCAGGCTTCCAACCAGCTCATCGTCGGCGGCGATTGCGTCAACTGGTGGACCCGCAGCCCCGACACCGCAAACGCCGAGCGCTACCTCGCGCCGCGTAACGAGGACGGCAACCCCGCCTACTCGCGCAACCCGGCCCTGCCCAACCAGGTCGGCGTCGTGCCCGGTTTCTGCCTGTAAAGTCGCTGTGCCTGCAATTTGGGGACAGTCCCCTTTTTGCAGGCGACAGCCTCCACATAACTTTGCTCCCAAAAACTCGAGCGATACCAACGTCCGGGCACGATTCATTGGTATCGCTCGATTATTTGAGGAATTTCTGCCCCGATGTCTCAAAATCGCGAGTAATACCAATCGCCGGCGACGAGTCACTGGTATTGCTCGCCTTATTGGGAACGCCTTCGTGCAGCTACCCGCGAAGTTGGGCAGCGGCGTACTCGCGGATAAGGGCGTCGACCTCCGGATCGCGCGCGACGACGTCTCCCCCGCAGCCGGCAATCTGTTGGGGAAGCCACATGCCGCCGAAATAAGGGACAGTGCCGACGACCTCGCTGCTCTCGGCTTCGCGCAGCTCGAGGCCCGGCCACTGGAAGAGGTCGAGCCAGCATTTATCGTAAAACTCGAGCTCAACGCGCCGCGCCGCGCATCTCTGCGCGTCGTTGCCCTCGTCGCCCCGGCCGCGCGCGACGGCGCGGACCTCGTCCATACGGTCGAGCCTGAACACGCGCTCCGCGCGCTTATCCAGGTCGATCCCGTGCAAATACCACGCGCCGTCTTCCAAAGAAAAGCGCTCGGGGCGAACGTGCCGCAGCTCAGGAGTGCCGCCGGCTTTGCGGTACTCAAACTCGACGTCGTGCAGTGCGGCGATGGCGGCCGAGCAAGCGGAGACCGCGTCTCTCACTTCGGTCTCGGGCGCGACTGCGATCATGCGCCGGGCGAGCTCTTGGCCGGCGCTGTCGTTGGCGAGGCTTCCCTGCAGCTTTGCGCGCAGCGGGTGATTTTCGTCGATCCCAAGGCGATTCAAAGCGCTGACCAGCGCAAACGTCTCGCTCGCGTTGAGGCGCAGCGCACGGCCGAAGGACCCTGTGGACCCAACGACGAGACCCTCCTCGTCTTCGTACGCCGTGATTCCGCTCGGGTCGCCGACGAGGTTGGTCAGCAGCGCGTAGAGCTTCGCTGCCTGCTCGGGGCTGCAGCCGAAGCGCTTCTGGATGGCGCCCTCGCTGACGTAATCGCCCGGGTCCGAGAGGGAAGAAGCGAGGCTCAGCAGGTCGAGCACGATCTCGGCCGCGCCGCGCCTGCCTGCGTTTTTCTTGTTAGCCACGCGCCAACACCCCCTCCAAGCAGCGTTTCCATGCGTCGACAACCGCCTGTGGGCTCAAGGGTCGTATGCCCTGCGCCACGGCCCATGCGGCGGCGGCCTTCTCATCCACGCCGTCGACACGCCAGGTTAAGCGGCCGTCTAGTTGGGCAAACTTGCCTTTGCCAATGGCCGCGCGCCGTAGGTCGGCCTCGCGCTCGGTTGGCACCTCGAACACGGCGTCGAACCTCGCCTCGCCGATCTGGAAGGGGAGTCGCCGATACTCGTTGATGTCGAAGCCCACCGGCGCGTCGTAGCGCGTCGCTGTTCGTTCGGCGCCCAGGATGCGGTCAAGCCGCAGCGTCCTGCGCGCGCCGCCCTCCTCGACCATGTCGCCCACGGCGTACCCGCGCCCGCGCAGCGAGAACGTGCCGAGCGGCGCAAAGAGACGCTCGCTTTGCGCGCCGTTTGCGTCGCGGTAAGAGATGTGCGCCGCGACCCCGCTCTCGATGCAGTCGGAAATAACCTCCGTGACGGCATCTACCTGCGGCGTATTTGCGGCAACCGCCTGGTCGGGGTCCCCAAAGGTCCGATCGATTTTTGCCAAGGCTCGCCGCAGCGCTCGCGAGAAAACAAACCCCGGGTCCTCAAGCAAGGGTTGACATGCGATGTCTAGGCCGATCGCTTCCAAGGGCTCGAGCTCGGTTTCGCTCGCGAAGCTGGCCTCGGTATCGGCCTCCCAGAGTTTCTCGGACCCGCCGCCCGACACGGGCTGCGTGCCGGCCTCGCGTATGACGATGCCCGCCTCGGCAAGAAGGTCGCGGTCTCGTTTGAAGGTCTTCCTGCGATTTTCGTCTCCGAGATCGGCGTAAAACCGCTCGTCAACCATCGAGGTGCTCACCGGCCCGCCGGCGTTTGCAAAGAAGACGCCGAGCGTCGCCACCCTCTTGCCGCGCCGCTCGTCGGCGTTGAAGTCAATCTCAGTCGAGCTCATGTGACCCTCCCGTCGCCCATGTCGTATCCGCGTGTCCGTTGTCGGATATTTGGGTCGCCCCGCCGAAGAACAGATGCGTAATCTGCGAAAACGATAATCAAGACGTATACTCTTTTGATTGTATGTAACTACACGAAGTTCTCTCGGGACTCTGCTCAAAAGGACCTACACAATGGCCATGACACATGACTACATGGACTACCTCAACGAAAAGGTGGGCATCAGCCCCGCCGGCAGCCAAGAGGAGCTCCAGGCAGCCGAGACCATCGCCGACCTCATGCGCCAGCACGACGTCGAGCCCAATATCGAGGAGTTCGACGCCAAGACCTACGGCGGCGTCGTCCCCGCGGTGCTTTACGTGCTCATTTTTGTCGGCGTCTTTCTCGCCGGCATCGGCGTGACGGTGCTCACCGCCATCGGCTTCGTGCTGGTGGCCGCCCCGGTCGCGCTGTTTGTTCTCAAGTACCTGGGCCGCGACCTTCTTGCCGGCGTTGGGCCCACCACCCGCAGCCAGAACGTCGTTGCGTTCCACAAGGGCACGGGCCCCATGGTCATGAAGGGCACCCGCCCCATCGTGATTGTCGCCCACTACGATTCCCCGCGCGAGAACCCGTTGTACGCCACCACGCTCGCGGACTACGTGCCCATGCTCTGGAAGGTGAGCAAGTACAGCGTGCTGGTCTGCGCCGTGTGTACCCTGTTTCAGCCCCTCGCCTTCCTGTCCGAGCCGTTCCGTCGCTTCATGTGGATCATCGGCATTGTCGCCGCAGTCCCGCTGGCCATCCTCGGCATCTCCACCGTCCTCGAACACTTCTCAAATTGCACCGACGGCGTCAACGACAACAAATCCGGCGTGGCCGCCATGCTCGGCGTTTTGGAGAACGTTCGCCCGTCCGGCCTCGAGAGCGTTCACGGCGCCGAGAGCATCGACCAGGCCCTCGAGGCCATGTTCGCAGCCGCCGAGGCCCGGGCCCAGATAGCCGCAGCCGAGGACGCGACCACCAACCCCGAGATTTTTTACGCCGGCTTCAACGATACGCTGGCCAACATCGAGCCCAACGAGCAGAGCGCCGTCGTGGCAGATCCTCTTGCCGCCGTGTCCGACGAAATCCGCGCCGCTGCTGCTGCCGAGAAGGGGCCCGAACCCGTCGTCGTGTACAGGCGCGGCCACGTCGAGGGTGTCCGCCACGGCGCCGACGTGGTCAAGAGCCTCGGAATGCTGCCCGAGGACTGCGAGATCGAGTACATCGAGCCCGAGCCCGTCGCGGTGGCCGTTCCCGGCGTGTCCAAGCGCGGCCACGTCGAGGGTGTCCGCCACGGCGCCGACGTGGTCAAGAGCCTCGGAATGCTGCCCGAGGACTGCGAGATCGAGTACATCGAGCCCGAGCCCGTCGCGGTGGCCGTTCCCGGCGTGTCCAAGCGTGCCGCGGGCGTTGCTGCCGGCGTCGCCGCTGGTGCGGGCGCTGCTGTCGGCGTCGCCGCCGCGGACGTTGCTGTGGGCGTCGCCGCTGGCGCGGGCGTTGCCGATGCGGGCGCTGTTGCCGCCGCCGCGGACGTTGCCGCCGCCGCTGGCGCGGGCGTTGCTGATGCGAGTGAGGTTGCCGCCGCCGCGGACGACTTCGATTTCCCTGCCCCCAACCAGTTCGACGCCGCTGTCGGCATCGAGTCCGCCGACCCTTACGGCGCTGCTGACGACAAACCTACCGCCCTCGAGTCCATCAAGTCGCTCTTCCGTATGGTCAAGAGCAGCGTGACCGCCGCCCTCAAGTTCATCAATTCTCTCTTCCGTATGGTCAAGAACAGCGTGACCGCCGCCGCGAGCGGCATCGGCGAGAAGGTCGTCGCAAAGCGCGAGGAGGCCCGCGCCGCCGCCGAGCAGGCTGAGGGGCAGGTTGCCGAGACGGGCGACGCCGGTGTGGCCGCCGACTTCGCCGAGCTCGGCCGGGTCGACGACTACGAGGAGACCGCCGAGACCGCCGAGTTCGAGCAGGTCGATGATCCTGTCGACGCCGGTGTGGCCGCCGGCTTCGCCGAGCTCGACCGGGTCGACGACTACGACGTCGCCGACGAGGAGCTCTCCATCGCCGAGTTCGAGCAGGTCGAGGACGAGGCTCAGCAGGCCGACGCGCCGGTCATACCCGAAGGCAAGGTAATCCCCCTCAACGAGTCTGCCGAGTCCGCCGACGTGACCACGGCCACCACCGCATCCTTCTCGGCGCCCGCTGAGCAGACCACTGACATCGCCGCGCCGGCCGCCCCCACCTCCGCCGAGGCCGTCGTCTTTGAGCCGATTGAGGAAGACTACGCCATCGACCCCGACAACACCGGTCTCGACGCCGAGGACTCCATCGACCTCGGCGACGCCGCCCCGGCCGCGGTCGCCAGCTACCCCAAGCATGCCGCCCCCGACGACCTCGAGTGGGGCAAGACGAGTTTTGGCCCGCAGATGTCCAACGTCGCCCGCCGCGCGACCCTCCTCGACTTGCCCGAACCGTCTTCACAAGGCATCGACCCGTTCGGCACCGATCCCGATGCGCCCAAGGTCAGCGTCTCTGTTGATGTCCAGATCACGACTTCGTACGGCGGTGCCGTCGCCTCCCAGAACACCTCGGTTGAGGATGAGGAGTTCGCGGCCCTGGTCGGGGCCGACTCCGCCAAGACCGATTCCGACGGCGGCCTCCTCGGCCGCCTCAAGGGCATGTTTGGCAAGAAGGAGACCGCCGATTCCGGCAGCGCGCCCAAGCACGGCAGCTGGAAGGGCGGTGCCGCGGTCCGAGCCGGCCTGCGCATGATTGAAGGTGATGGGTTCGATTTTGACGACGAACTCGGCTTTGAGTTCGACGAGCAGTACGTCCCGACTGAGGAGGACCTCCGCGAGGAGATCCTGGGTCTCGGCGACGATGCCCTTGTCTGCCACGACATCTGGTTCGTCGCCCTCGGCGCGAGCAGCTGCGACCACGCCGGCATGCGCGCCTTCCTCGCGCAGCATCGCAATCAGGTCCGCGGCGCGTTTGTCATCAACCTGGATTCCGTGGCCGCCGGTGAACTCACGCTCCTCTCGCACGAGGGCCTGCTCGTTACCCGCCGCGCCGACCGCCGCATGATCCGCATGATGACAAACGTGGTCGATGACTTGCACATTCCTGCCGAGCGCGCCAAGTACGACTGGGCCTCCACCGACGTCACGCCCGCGATGCTCTCGTCCATGCGTGGCCTCACGGTGATGGGCACCGATGAGGCTGGCATGCGCGCTCTCTCGCACACCGCCGCCGACGTTGCCGACAACGTGGTCCCCGAGCAGGCGGTCGCTGTGGCCGAGGCAGTGACGGAGCTCATCCGCCGCAGCTAGCCGCACGCGACGCGCTGTGCTAAACTTAAACAGCTTTGCGGGCATCGCCAAGTGGTAAGGCATCAGCTTCCCAAGCTGACATCCGCGGGTTCGAATCCCGTTGCCCGCTCCATAAAATCACAGGTCCCCGACTCCGGGGGCCTTTCTTTTTGCGGTAACGCCGCGAGGAGGAAGCAATGGGATTCGAGCCCGCATGGCGCTCCTGCAAATAGGGAACTGTCCCCAAATGGCAAACGTAACTATAAGGGTCGCCTTTAGGTGGCTCTTCTGCGTTGAGCAGCAAAACCTTGTACGGCCGCTGCCCGCCACGGCTGTGACGCGAACCTGTCATTTCGTGCAGCAGCTGATGACAGGTTCCCCGTGCAGCGCAACGAACCTGTCACCACGTGCAGGTCTGTCTCAAAACCGCTGCGGAAAGGGGATTGCCACCTTTTGACAGGGGCGAGAACTGCAAGGTTTTGGCGCTTGTGCGACGTAGAGCGCGGTTGCGTGCAAGGTTTCGCCGCTCGTGCGACGTTCTTTTGCTCGGATTTCGGTGTTTACGTGCTCGCGGACTCTCGCCAACTGGGGTTTTGTGGAGGTGCAGCGCCGCAGGACTCGAATTTACGTCGCACGAGCGGCGAAACCTTGCAGCGGTATGCCCTGAACGTCGCACGAGCGGCGAAACCTTGCACAGCGGCGCGCGGCTGCGGCGGGAACCTGTCATTTCGTGCAGCGTTGGATATCTGTCACCCGGCGCAGGTCTGTCCCTAAACCGCTGCGGAAAGGGGACTGTCCCCAAATGGCAGGGCGCTCCTCTTACCGGCGCATTCCACCCCTCGGCCACAAATTTCGCCCCCGTCCGCTGCGGTTGGGTATACGAAGAGGGCACGGCCCCATCGCCGAAAGGAACCTACCATGTCCCTCGTCCCTATGACCGACGAAGAATGCCGCATCGCCACCGATGCGCTCTCCGAACAGCTCGACCTCTACGCGAACCTGCTGGTAAAGAAAGGTGTTGCCATCAGGCCCGGCCAAGAGCTCGTGCTTCAGGCGCCCGTCGAGCGCGCCGACTTCGCCCGTCGCGTCGTTGCCGCGGCCTACCGCGCGGGCGCGGGCCACGTCACCCTCATCTGGAACGACGACGCCATCACGCGTCTCACCTACGAGAACGTGCCGACCGAGTGGTTCGAGCAGACCCCGTCCTGGAAGATTGAGCAGCTCAACAGCCTGGCCAAGGCCGGCGCGGCGTTCCTCTTCCTCGAGGGCTCCGATCCGAACGCTCTCAAGGGCATCGACCCCGCCAAGCCCGCGACCGCCTCGCGCGCCCGCAACACGCAGTGCAAGGCGTTTCGCGAAGGAATGGACTTCGGCCGCAACGTCTGGTGCATCGCCGGCGTCCCCGTAACGGCGTGGGCCAAGCAGGTCTTCCCCGACCTCGCGCCCGCTGAGGCCGTCTATCGTCTCTGGCAGCTCATCCTCGCCACGTCGCGCGCCGACGGCGAGGACCCCGAGAGTGTCTGGGAGACCCACAACGCGTCTTTCGAGAAGACTAAGCGCTTTCTCAACAAGCACCACTTCGACGCCCTGCGCTATCAGGCCGCGAACGGCACCGACCTCACCGTGGGCATGACCGCCGGCCACATCTGGGACGGCGGCGCGGGTCGCACCACGTCGGGCACGGCCTTCTTCCCGAACATCCCGACCGAGGAGGTCTTCACCTCGCCCGACCGCATGCGCGCCGACGGCATCGTTTATTCCGCCATGCCGCTCGTGCACGCGGGGCAGGTCGTGCGCGATTTTTGGTTACGCTTCGAGGGCGGCAGCGTCGTGGACTACGACGCTGAGCAGGGCCGCGACGTGCTCAAACACATCATCGAGGCCGACGAGAACAGCTGCCGCCTCGGCGAGTGCGCCTTGGTGTCCAAAAACACGCCGATCCGCCAGAGCAAGACCCTCTTCTTCGACACCCTCTACGACGAGAACGCGAGCTGCCATCTGGCGCTCGGCATGGGCTTCCCCGAGTGCGTTGAGGGCGGCCTCGACGCCGACCGCGATGGCCTTCTTGCCATGGGCGTAAACCAGAGCTCGACCCATGTGGATTTTATGATCGGCTCCGACGACATGAATATCTGGGGTGTGGCCGCCGACGGCGCCGAGACCTCCGTCTTCGTCAACGGCCAGTGGGCCTGGGAAGAGTAACCCAAATCCGCGACGCCCGCAGTTGGTGGCAGTCCCTTTGCGGACAGGGCGGACAGTCCCTTTGTCCACCAGGGACGTGACAAAGGGACAGTCCCTATGTCCGCAAAGGGACTGCCACCAACTGCGGGCCGCGGACGTGATAGAATCAACTTCCGCACACGCGCCGTTAGCTCAGCTGGTAGAGCAGGGGACTTTTAATCCCAAGGTCCAGGGTTCGAAACCCTGACGGCGCACCACCTAAAATACAAGGCCGCAACCATTGTTTGGTTGCGGCTTTTATGTTTATCCGACTTGGATGATGCTGAAATCGTCAGCGTGTCAGCGCTAGCAGCAGAGCGCAGGTGTGCCGGTGGAGGTGATCTTTCCCAGCACGCCGAGGTCCTTCTCGTCAGTGATCACGGCGCTGAAGTCGTTGATCGATGCAAAGCGGTAGCCGTTCTTGATGCCGAACTTGGCGTGGTCGGCAAGAAGGAAGCAGTATGAGGCGTTGTGGAGCACCTTCTCCTTGACCAAGCCGTCGTCCATGCTGTCGGCCATGACCGAGTGGTCGTCGACCGAGCATCCGTTGCAGCCGATGAACGCCTTTGCAAAGAGCAATGGCTCCAAAAGGCTGATCGACGCTGATCCAATAAAACCCGTTAGCTGAGGATTCAGCACGCCTCCGGTGAGAAGTGCCGTGACCTTCGGGTTGCCCGAGAGGCGGCGCGGGATGTCCATCATATTGGTCGTGACAATCAGCCGTTTGTCTCCCTTGGCGATGATGTCGGCAAGGTAGATGTTGGTGCGCGAGATGTCCAGGAAGATGGCATCGCCGTCGTTTATCTCCATGTAGGCGCGCGCGGCAACGGCGCGGCGCCCCTCGTCGCCAAGGATCGTGTCGTCATTGACGTCGGCGATGGCGGGGGAATCGGAAAGCGCGGGCGAAACGGGCGTCGCGGCGTCGCCGCGCGCCGTGCTCATGCGCTGCGGCTCCCCCTCGCGCTCCATCCTGTGCGCCCCGCCGTATTCGCGACGGCATAGGCCATCTTTTGCCAAAACGCCGAGGTCTTTGCGGATGGAGTCCACACTCACGGAGAAACGCGCTGCCAGCTCCTCGACGGTTGCGTGGCCCTGCTCGTCCAGAATCTGGACAATTTTTTCTCTGCGTTGCTTTGGGAACACTCTTCGACCCTCAGAATTTCCTGTTTTCCTGTTTCCCCACCAATAATGCCCGCAAATTTCCCGATTTTGGTGCTTAAGAAATGAAATTCGGTGAAAAGATACAAGTAGATGTGTAGAAACGGTGTAGGGAACAGGATAAAACAGGAAAACAGGAGGCGAACAGACGCTTGTTGTCTATAGTTTGCCTCGGAACAAGAAAAACCATGAAAGGAGCGCCCGATGAACAGTATGAGTTCAATGCTCAAGCGTGAGAACGTCCAGATCGTCGAGAAGGTCTCCGACTGGCAGGAGTCCGTTCACGTGGCGGTCCAGCCCCTGGTGGACCAGGGTTATGTCGAGTACGCCTACCTCGAGGGAATCATCCAGAACGCCATCGAGTACGGCCCCTACTTCGTGATCTGCCCCGACCTCGCCCTGCTGCACGCTCGTCCCGACCAGGGCGTCATTAAGCGCCAGCTTGCCGTCACGGTCCTGCGTGAGCCCGTCCGCTTCAAGGAGGAGGGCCCCGACGTCCGCCTTCTCGTGACCCTTGCCGCCACCGACGCCGACGGTCACATCGAGGTCATGCGCCAGCTTGCCACCATGTTCGGGGAGCCCGAGAACATCACCAAGATCTGCGAGGCGCAGACCGCCGACGAGATCTACGGCTACTTCGTAGCCTAAACGTCCTACCCGCGGCCACGCCGCACCCAACCTCAGCGAATGCGCCGAAAGCCTACCCCCCTTAATTTCGGCGATTTCACGTCCCGTAAGCGTTCAATCAACAAGGAAAGAGGTAAGAAATGGCAGTTATCGACTTCATAGTCAACATTCTGTCGACGCCGGCAATTCTCGTCGGCCTCCTAGCCCTCCTCGGTCTAGTGCTTCAGAAGAAGCCGATCGAGCAGGTAGTCATGGGCACCATCAAAACCATCGTCGGCTTCTTGGTGCTCACCGCCGGTTCTTCGTACCTGCAGTCCGGCTCTCTTCTCGCCTTTGGCGAGATCTTCAACTTCGCCTTCAACATGCAGGGCGTCGTTCCCAACAACGAGGCCGTCGTCTCGATGGCCCTCACCGACTTCGGTCAGGCGTCCGCTCTCATCATGTGCATCGGCATGATCCTGAACATCGTTCTGGCTCGCTTCTCCCGCATGCACTACATCTTCCTGACCGGCCACCACACCCTGTACATGGCCTGCATGCTCGCCGTCGTCCTCTCCATCGGCGGCCTCTCCGGCATCCCCCTGTACGTCGCCGGCGGCTGCGTCCTGGCCCTGATTATGGTCATCTCCCCGGCCTACTGCCAGCCCACCTTTAGGAAGGTCACCGGCTCCGACGGCGTCGCGCTCGGCCACTTCGGCGGCATCGGCTACGCCATCGCCGGCAAGATCGGCTCTCTGTTCAAGGATTCCTCCAAGTCCACCGAGGACATCAACTTCCCTAAGCGCCTCGTCTTCCTGCGCGATACCACCGTGTCCATCTCCATCACGATGATGGTCTTCTTCGTGGTCGTCACCGGCGTGGCCGTTGCGCGTGGCATCCTTACTGCCGACCCCACCCAGTTCTCCTATCTTGACGAACTGCTTAACGTCGGCACCGAGACCCAGACCAACTGGTTCATCTGGGCCATTACCTCCGGCATGGCCTTTGCCGGCGGCGTCTACATCATCCTTTCCGGCGTCCGTCTGATCGTCGGCGAGATTGTCCCCGCCTTCAAGGGCATCGCTGAGAAGCTCGTCCCCGGCGCCATCCCCGCCATCGACTGCCCGGTCGCGTATCCCTACGCTCCCAACGCCGTCATCATCGGCTTCCTGGTGTCCTTCGTCTTCGGCATCCTCGGCCTGGTTATCCTTAGCTTCATCGATGCCAACCTGGTGCCCGTTGCCCTTATCCTCCCGGGCGTCGTTCCCCACTTCTTCTGCGGCGCCACCGCCGGTGTCTTCGGCAACGCCGAGGGCGGCATCAAGGGCTGCGTCGCCGGCGCCGCCGTGCACGGCCTGCTGATCACCTTCCTGCCGGCCCTGTGCATGCCTGTCTTCACCGCTCTGGGCTTCACCTCCGCCACCTTCTCCGACGCCGACTTCTCTTGGCTCGGCATGCTCTTCGGCAACCTTGCCCAGGCTGTGCCCGGCATGCCGCTGCTGATCATCTGCGTCCTCCTTTTCGCTGCGCCGATCGTTTACAACTTCGTCGCGCCCAAGCCCAAGGCTGCCGAGGAGAAGTAAAGACCGCGCTTTAAGCGGGTAGACTCCAAGTACCGCGGGGCCGAGCATGATCTCGGCCCCAACAACAAACAGACGGCTCGCTTTGCGGCCACAAGAGGAAAGAGGAACCATGGAAGTCCACAAGATCATGTGCGCATGCGGCAACGGCATCGGCTCGAGCCTCATGGTTGAGATGAACATCAACAGCGTGCTGAACACGCTGGGCAGGACCGACATCGAGGTCACCCACACGACCATCTCCGAGGTGAAGCCTGGTGTCGCCGACCTCTACGTCTTTGGCCGTGACCTCGCCAACTTCGTCGATGGCATCGAGGAGGACCGTCTGGTCGTCCTGAACAACATCATTGACAAGAACGAGCTCACGGAGAAGCTGGGCGCCAAGCTCGGCTAATCCAAGCCACAAAGTCGCTACCCCCAAGGGCCCGCAGGCTGTGCTTGCGGGCTTTCTTTGTGCGGCTGTTGGGCGGCCGGCTGCGCGCGGGTCGGGGTGGTTCGGGCTGCTCTTTGTTTCAACACGGGCCTGGGCAACTCGGCCCGCTCTTTGTTTCAACCTTGAATCGCCCGAGCACGTGGGTTGCATCGCCCCCGCGCGCAGGCCTATAGTCGAACGAGTTGATTGCAGCCCCGCGCACATATCGCGGGCCACTAGTCTTTAGGGGAGGCGAAAGAAGCCTAATGAAGAGTTACGGCGCCATGATTGCGGGCCTTTACCAGGCCATCGCCATCTCTTCTCCCCGAACCCGACGCCAGAACCGACGAATCTAGCCCGCGATGCCGCGTGCGCTGCGTTTTTGTCCTGGCGGTCTATTCCCCAGATGAATTCTTGCGCGCCTGGCACCAACGGGCGCCTCGTTCTGCTGTAATTAACCCTGCTAAATGAACCAATTAGCCAATCGAAAGGAAATCAAAAATGGCTGAGAAGGAAAAGGTCGTCCTCGCGTACTCCGGTGGTCTGGACACCTCCGTCATCGTGAAGTGGCTCCAGATCGAGAAGAACCTCGACGTCGTCGCCATCTGCGGTAACGTCGGCCAGGACGAGAAGGACCTCTCCTGGGTCGAGCAGAAGGCCCTCGACATGGGCGCTATCTACTCCAAGGCCGTCGACATGCGCCAGGAGTACGCCGAGAAGTACCTGACCCACGCCATCAAGGCCAACGCCAAGTACCAGAAGGTCTACCCGCTGCTCTCCGCCCTCTCCCGCCCGCTGATCTCCAAGCACATCGTGGACATCTGCCACGAGACCGGCGCCAAGTACGTGGCCCACGGCTGCACCGGCAAGGGCAACGACCAGGTCCGCTTCGAGACCGAGATCCGTGCGCTCGACCCCTCCCTGGAGATCATCGCCCCGGTGCGCGTCTGGGACCTCACCACGCGTGAGTCCGAGATGGACTGGGCCGAGGCCCACGACGTGCCCATCCCCGTCACCAAGAAGAAGCCCTACTCCATCGACGACAACCTGTGGGGCCGCGCCATCGAGTGCGGCGTCTTGGAGGACACCTGGAACGAGCCGCCTTCGGACATCTGGACGATGACCAACAACCTCGAGGACTGCCCTGCTGAGCCCGAGACCGTCGTCATCTCCTTCGAGAAGGGCATCCCCAGCGCCATCAACGGCGAGAAGATGGACATCCTCTCGCTTATCCTCGAGGCCAACAAGATCGCCGGCCGCAACGGCTTCGGCCGCATCGACATGGTCGAGAACCGCGTCGTGGGCATCAAGTCCCGCGAGTGCTACGAGTGCCCCGGCGCCCTGCTGCTCATCCAGGCCCACGAGACCATGGAGCAGATGTGCCTCGACGTGAACACCCAGAAGACCAAGCGCGAGCTCGACGAGAAGTGGGCTGACCTCGTGTACGACGGCCTCTGGTTCAGCCAGGCCAAGCTCGCCATCGACGCCTACAACGACTACACCTCGCAGTTCGTGACCGGCGACGTCCGCATCAAGCTCTGCAAGGGCGGCCTGTTCGTCGACGGCATGCGCTCCGAGTACAGCCTCTACGACTACAACCTGGCCACCTACGACGAGGGCGACACCTTCGACCACACCGCTTCCCGCGGCTTCATTGCCCTCCACGGCCTCGAGTCCCAGACCTGGTCCAAGGTCCAGGGCCCCAAGTCCGGCCTTACCCCGGTCGACTAAGCGTCGGCCTTCCTGCGGCTTGACGACGGCGCGTCCGGGTACCCTCGGGCGCGCCGTTTTTCTTGTGGCGCCTGCAGTTTGGGGACAGTCCCCTTTTTGCACACGAGCCGCGGTTTCAGCAAATCTGCCCAATGGTTCGACAACCAGCCTGCAGCCCTCAAGCGTGTGCAAAAAGGGGACTGTCCCCAAACCGCAGGCGCGCTGCCGCGCACATGACTTGAAGGTGCGGTAACCTAGCTGGGACGATTTACGACGAAAGGGGAGCTCGATGGCTCTTTGGGGTGGCAGGTTCGAGAAGGGCGTCGACGCCTTCACGCAGGAGTTCGGCGCGTCTCTTAACGAGGACAAGGCCATGGCGCAGCAGGACATCGCCGGCAGCCGTGCGCACGCGAAGATGCTCGCTGAGCAGGGCATCATCTCCGAGGACGACCAGGCGGCCATCGACGCCGGCCTGGCCGACATCTCCGGCCAGATCGAGCGCGGCGAGTTTGCTTGGGACGTCAACGACGAGGACATCCACATGGCCGTCGAGGGCGCCCTCACCCGCAACATCGGCACCCCTGGCGCCCGCCTGCACACCGGCCGCTCCCGCAACGACCAGGTGGCGACCGACATCCGCCTCTACGCCAAGGAGCTCTGCCAGCACCTCATCGAGGGCAACGACGCCCTGCGCCGCGTCTTCGTGGACGCCGCCGAAAAGCACATGGGCGTTGTGATGCCCGGCTACACCCACCTGCAGCACGCCCAGCCGGTGCTCTTCTCGCACCACATGCTGGCCTACTTCTGGATGTTCACCCGCGACCGCAAGCGCCTGGAGGCCGCGTTGGACGCGGCCGACGCAAACCCGCTGGGCGCGGCGGCGCTCGCCGGCACGACCTACCCGCTGGACCGCCAGCGCACCACCGAGCTTCTCGGCTTCTCTCGCGCGATCCCCAACTCGCTGGATGCCGTCTCCGACCGCGACTACCTGCTTGACCTCGAGTACGCCTGCAGCGTCAGCATGATGCACCTCTCGCGCCTGTGCGAGGAGATCGTGCTGTGGAGCTCCACCGAGTTCGGCTTCATCACGCTCTCGGATAGCTACTCCACCGGCTCCAGCATCATGCCCCAGAAGAAGAACCCGGACTTCGCCGAGCTCACGCGCGGCAAGTGCGGCCGCGTCTACGGCGACCTGATGGCGCTTCTTACCACCATGAAGTCGCTGCCGCTGGCCTACAACAAGGACCTCCAGGAGTGCAAGGAGGGCCCGATGGACGCCGCCAAGACCCTCTCCGACTGCATGGAGATCGCCGCCGGCATGCTGGAGACCATGACGGTCAACGCCGACGTCATGCTCGCCCAGGCCAAGACCGGATTTACCGCCGCCACCGACGTGGCCGACTACCTGGCCAAGAAGGGCATGCCGTTCCGCGACGCGCACCGCGTGGTGGGTGAGCTCGTGCTTTATTGCGAGAAGAACGGCAAGGGTCTTGAGGACCTCACCTTTGAGGAGTTCCGTTCCGCGTCCGACCTCTTCGACGAGGACATTGCCGCCGACCTCGACCCCGAGGGCATCGCCCGCGCCCGCACGACCTACGGCGGCACCGGACACGCGGCCGTGGAGACCCAGCTCGCTGAGGCCAAGGCCGCGCTGTAAGCAACGTTTGGCCCGCCGGCTATTTGGGACAGTCCCCTTTTTGCACACGAACCGCGGTTTCAGGCATCTCGCCCAATGATTCGGCGACGAGACCGCAGCGCACGTGCGTGTGCAAAAAGGGGACTGTCCCCAAATGGCAGGCGCCGCGCCTAGCGGGTTGTGCGCAGGTCGCTGGCGTCGATCGTCTCCATCCAGGCGCAGTAGAGATCGGGCGCGTGGCTGTGGATGATGCGCACGATGTCGTGGCCGTTGATCATGGAGTACAGCGACTTGACCACGCCGACCGGCGTCTTGAAGTCGTCGATGGTCGGCGCCACCTCGGCGATGTCGGACACGATCTTGTCCACGTCCTCAACATCGGTCGGGTCACTTTTTGTCTCGCAGCGGACGTGCTCGCTAAACTTGGCGCACACGGCAATAAACTGCTGGTCGAAGCCATGGTTTCCGTATTCCGGCAGCCATAGGTCCACGCCGTAGCGCTCGTATCCCCACACGTTCAGCGGCATGCGCGGCACGAGGTCCGACGGGTTCATGATGTTGAAGATGTTGTTGTACATGGCGTCGCGGCAGTTGCTCGACTCGGTGAGCTCGGGCGTGGCGAAGGCGTACGCGTAGAGCGACCTGGCCGGGATGCAGCCCTTGATCCAGATCGCGCCATCGATCGCGGCGCTCTCGCCGGCCTCCGCCGCGCTCGCCATAGTGGCCGCCTCGGCCTCGTAGTATTCCTTGTCGATGGCCGAGCCCAGAAGGTTCGTGATGGCGCCGCCGCGCGAGTGCCCGCAGACGAACAGCGAGATGTCGCTCAGGTCTCTCGGGTCGTGCCCGAGGTTCATGATGTACGAGAAAATGCGGCTTTCCAGCTCCTGCGCCGCCTCGGAGAAGCCCTGGTGGTCGTTCTCGCCGTAGCCGTAGGTGTCCGACATGCTCGAGCGGAAGTTCATCGCGAGGTTCGACAGCCACTCGGTGCCGTAGCTTCCGCGTACAGCGGCCATGACCAGCAGTTTCTTCTCGCCGGTCTGCGAGTTCACGATCTCCTTCGACGCAATGGTGTAGGCCGTCACGTCGGTGCCCTTGTCCTTAAAGACGGCCGAGAGCTGGTCGATGATCTCGCTGCGGTACTGGTAGGACGCGGTGGACATGTTGTCGAAGCCGAGCTGCGCCAGGATGTTCTCCATGTAGTCGCCGGAATCGCTGCCGGCCTGGTAGTGGACGGACTCGGAGTTGGCCACGGTGGAGAGCACGATGGCCGTGCGCGCGAGCTGGTGGTTGTACTCGCTCGAGTCGGCGAAGAACCAGTCGTCGTTCCACTCGATGGTCTCGGTGGCGTCCTTGCCGTCGTCGGCCACGATGCTGGAGTAGGTAACGTTTGCGGTGATGTTGCCGGAAGCGTCGACCGAACCCTCGACGGCCTCGATGGGCTGCGGTTCGCCGATCATAAAGTCGCTGCTGCTGGCCAGGCCGAGGCGCCACTGGACCACGCCGGTGAACACGAGGGACGCTATCGCCGCCACACACGCGACGACGATAAGCGCGACTTTGAGGCCGCGGTGCCTGCGCCGGCGGGGCTTGGTCTTGGCGGGGGTTGCGCCGGCGGCTTCGGCCGGGGCCTTGACGGGGGTTTCGGCAAGAGCTTCGGCGGTTGCCTTGTCCGCCGCCCGAGCATTCGTCTGAACTGCGGTTTGTTTATCTTCCAGCTGCTCGTGTTCTTCCACGCGAGCCTCCAAATTTCCGTTCACAAAGCTGATGTGCGCGCCAAGCGCGTTTCTGCTCGATAATAATGGAGCCGGGTACCGCGCGCCCCCAAACCGTCAATTAACGACGAACGAACCTGAGGTGCATCTTGACCGATATCGATAAGAATAACGCCGCCCCCGCCTCTGTGACCCTCGAAGGCGACGACCTCGACGACCTCGCCGCCCGCGCCAACGACCTACTCGTCCACGACGACGGCACCTTCGCCCGTGGCGTGCGCTGGTACGGCATCTATCTCACCATCTCCGGCTGGCTCTCCCTCGCGTTCTTCATCTTCCTCGCCGTCTCTATCGGCATTTTGTTCGCCCTGATGCTTACCGAGGGCTCGGGCGCGGACCTCGCGAGCAGCGTTCAGGCGGGCATCGCCGAGCTCAAGACGAGCACCTTGGTCATTGCTCTCTCCATCGTCGAGCTCATCGGCACGCTTGCCGACGCAATTATCAGCCTTAAGCTGGGCAAATCCCTCCGCAAGAGCATCCACCGCAACGCCGCCGTGTGGTCGCGCCGCCTCATGTGGATCTCAATCCTCAACCTCTCCGTCTCGTACATGCTCAGCGGCTTCTCGTGGAGCTTCTTCGGCATCTTTGTAAAGATCGCCGCGCTGGTCATCTTCTCGACCGTGCTCGACCCGACCCTCGCCGCCGAGAAGCGCGCCGCCCACGAGCGCGAGCGCGAGCAGGACATGGATGCCGCCGAGAAGGGCATGCTCGGCCGCGACGTCTCGGGCAAGGGCTACATCCGCCTCGATTTCTACAACCTGTTCTGGATGTTCTTCGTTTGCAGCATTCTTGGCCTGATTCTCGAGATCATCTGGCACATGACCGTCGTCGACCAAGGCGTCTACCAGGACCGAGCCGGCCTGCTTATCGGCCCGTTCTCACCTATCTACGGCTTCGGCGCCGTGTTGATCACCATCGTGCTCAACCGCCTGTACGACAAGAACCCCCTCATCACCTTTGTGGTCGCGGGCCTGGTCGGCGGCGGCTTCGAGGCGGCGACGGCGTTCTTTATGAAGGCGTCGTTCGGCATCACCGCCTGGGATTACAGCAGCTACATGCTGTTCGGCCTCATGCCGGACCCCGTGGCCGTCCTCACCGGCGGCCGCACGGCCACGATGTTCCTCATCATTTGGGGCCTGCTCGGCCTCGTGTGGGTCAAGTTTGTGTTGCCCATCATGCTCAAGGGCATCAACCTCATCCCGTGGGACTTCCGCTACGGCCTCACCGCGCTCGTGGCCGTGTTCATGATCACCGACGGCCTGCTCACGCTGGGCAGCCTCGACTGCTGGTTCGAGCGCTCGTCGGGCCTCGAGCCGTCGACGCCCGTCGAGACGTTCTTCTCGGTGTACTGCGACGACGACTTCATGAAGAACCGCTTCCAGTCCATGACGATGGACACCGGCGACGCCACCCGTAAGGATACCGTGGAGAAGAAGGCCGTCGAGAACAACGAGGCGGTGAGCCCGACCCTCATTACCAGCCGCACCGTCTAGCCCGCCACCTGCACCTGCCATTTGGGGACAGTCCCCTTTTTGCACACGATACGCCGTTTCAGGCGGTCCGTCCAATGGTTCGGCGACGAGTCTGCAGCCCTCACGCGTGTGCAGAAAGGGGACTGTCCCCAAAGCGCTGCAGAAAGGGGACTGTCCCAAAATGGCAGGCCCGTGCTGGTAGAATGGGTGCGTCTGGATGTTCGACTCCTTGGAGGGAACCACATGATCGATCGCTACACCCGTCCCGAGATGGGCCACATCTTCTCGCTGGAGAACAAGTACGCCGTCTGGCAAGAGATCGAGGTCCTGGCCTGCGAGGCCCACGCCGAGCTGGGTGAGAGCGGCATCACCAGGGAGGAGGCCGCCTGGATCCGCGAGCACGCCGCCTTCAAGAAGGAAGAGGTCGACGAGATCGAGGCCGTGACCAACCACGACGTCATCGCCTTCCTCACCAACATGGGCTCCTACATCGACGCCGACGTGCCCGAGGGCGAGCCCAAGCCCTCCCGCTGGGTCCACTACGGCATGACCAGCTCCGACCTGGGCGACACGGCCCTTTGCTACCAGCTTGTCCAGGCCACCGACATCCTCATCGAGGACTGCAAGAAGCTCGGCGAGATCTGCAAGCGCCGCGCCTTCGAGGAGAAGGACACCCTGTGCGTCGGCCGCACCCACGGCATCCACGCCGAGCCGATGACCTTCGGCATGAAGTTCGGCAGCTGGGCTTGGGAGCTCAAGCGCGACTACGACCGCCTGGTGGACGCCCGCGCCAACGTGGCCTTCGGCGCCATCTCCGGCGCGGTGGGAACCTACTCCAGCATCGACCCGCGCGTGGAGGAGTACGTCTGCGAGCACCTGGGCCTGGCCCACGACCCCCTCTCCACCCAGGTCATTTCTCGCGACCACCACGCCTACCTCGCCGGCGTCCTGGCAACCACCGCCGCCACCTGCGAGCGCATCGCCACCGAGATCCGCAACCTGCAGAAGACCGACACCCTGGAGGCCGAGGAGCCGTTCCGCAAGGGCCAGAAGGGCAGCTCGGCCATGCCGCACAAGCGCAACCCCATCACCGTGGAGAAGGTCTGCGGCCTTTCTCGTGTGGTGAAGGCCAACGCCCAGGTGGCCTTCGACAACGTGGCCCTGTGGCACGAGCGCGACATCTCGCACTCTAGCGCCGAGCGCGTGGCGCAGGCCGACAGCTTCATCGCGCTGGACCACATGTTCAGCTGCCTCATTCGCATCGTGGACGGCCTCGTGCTCTACCCGGCCCAGATGCTGGCCAACCTCAACAAGACCCGCGGCCTGATCTACTCCTCCAAGGTGCTGCTGCACCTGGTGGACACGGGCATCACTCGCGAGGACGCCTACAAGATCGTGCAGGAGAACGCCATGGCCACGTGGCGCGAGGTCCAGCAGTGCGAGGCGGGCACCACCTTCCGCGAGAAGCTCGAGGCCGACCCGCGCTGCTCCAAGCTCAAGGCCGAGGAGCTGGACGCCATCTTTGATCCCAAGGCGTTCCTCACCCGCACCGGCGTCGTCTTCGACCGCCTGGAGCGCCTTACCTTCTAGCCTCGCCCTCCGCCTGCAGAAAGGGGACAGTCCCCAAACCGCTGCGCTTTGGGGACAGACTTCAAGCCGCATAAGACAGGGGGACAGTTCCAGTCCCTTCGTTTCATTGTCAGGTGCGCAAGGTTTTGCCGCTCTTGCGACGTAAAGCACGGTCGCGTGCAAGGTTTTGCCGCTCGTGCGACGTTCTTTCGTGCGAATTTCGGCGTTTGCGCGCCCGCGAGTTATTGCCAACTGGGGTTTTGCGGGGCCGCGCTGTTGCCGGGCGTGAATTTACGTCGCACGAGCGGCAAAACCTTGCAGTGGCATCCCCCGGACGTCGCACGAGCGGCCAAACCTTGCATGGTAGCCGTGGCGCGAACCTGTCATTTCGTGCAGCACAATCAAAAAGGGGACAGTCCCTAAACCGCTGCGCTTTGGGGACAGGCTTCGAGCCGCATTGCTCCTACGGGCCCGCGCCGGGCGTGGGTATACTGAGGTGAGTTGACTCGAGAGGGGAGTACCATGCAGCACATCGACTTCAAGCCGCGCCGCGTTTGCAGCCAGATGATTCACATCGACCTGTCCGATGACGGCAAGACCATCGAGCAGGTCACCTTCGACGGCGGCTGCTCCGGCAACCTGTCTGCCATCTCCAAGCTGGTTGCCGGCCGCCCGACGGCCGAGATTGCCGAGATCCTTAAGGGCAACACCTGCGGCCCGCGCGGCACGTCGTGCGCCGACCAGTTCTCGCAGGCGCTACTGCAGGCCATGGAAGCCATCCAGGCAGGCAACGACCCATCCGCCGCTGTGGCCAATTAACCGCAGGTCAAGGTAGTAGTCTGATGCATCTTCGCAAGAAAAACCCCGACGGCCCCGCTGCCGACCGCACCCACGTCCCTGCCACCCGCCTCACCCGCCGCGGATTCTTTCGCGCGTCGGCCGCCGCGGGCGTCGCCGGTGCCGCCATCGGCGTCCTTTCCTTCTGCGGCTCCAACGACGCCGACGACGACTCTGAGCCCGTGGTCGTCGACTCTGACTCCGCCGTCTCCGTTACCGCCGACGACTCACCCTACGAGTTTATCGACGAGTACGGCTACACCCCCGAGGCCACCTACACCCTGCCGCTCGGCACCGTCCTGCGCCCGGCCGAGGGCACCTGGGTTCCGGTCACCATTGCCGGCTCCTCGGCTACCCCCATGGTCAAGGCTGGCGCCTTCTCCTCCGAGACTGGCACCCTCTCCGAGGTCGTCAGCAGCCCGGTGAGCGACGCCGCCACCGTCGTCATCTACGACGTGGCCTGCTCGGATTCCGTCTACGCCTGGACCGAGCTTGACACCACCGACCGCTCCTGGACCCTCTATGCTGCCAAGTTCAGCGACGGCGAGCTCACCGGCGACCCGCAGAAGCTCTGGGATACCACCTCCGACTACGACCCCGCGCCCATCGCGTGCTCCGGCTCCAAGGTTATCTGGCAGATCCAGCCCTCGTATTCCGGCAAGAAAACCTCCGAGCACTCCTTCGCCTACGTCTGGGCCATCGGCGAACAGAACGTGCGCCAGTGCGTCAAATCCCCGGGTCGCTTCGCCACAAAACCCACGGTCTCGGGCGCCAACTGCATCCTCACGCCGCGCGTCCGCGCCGACGAGGGTACCTATTACGGCGTTACGGCCTTCAGCATCTCGGACAACCTCTCGACCAAGATTGACCAGCTCGTCTTGCCGGCCAGCGTCAAGCCTTTCCGCGCTACTCGCGTCGGCGACAAGTTCGTGATTAGCATCGAGGCGAGCTACAGCACGGGCGGCCTTCTTTCTAAGATGGGCACCTACATCGGCACGCGCACGGGTGGCTTCGTTAAAGTCGACCGCGAGCCTTCAGAGTGCCCCGCAGGCCATAACGGCATCTACCTGGTCAAAAGCCGTTCTTCGTACGTGGTTGTGGGCACCGAGGAGCAGAAGTACTCGTCGCTCGTGTCCATCGACCGCGCCGTCGACTACGGCGAGTACCCCGCCCGCTGCGGCGATTGCGAGCTCTTCGTCACCTTTGCCACCGTCAAGGATGCCGACACCGGATACCCCGCTTCCGTAACGGTTCGCACCTTCCGCCTTAACGCTTAGTTGTGGCGCCCCCGAGTGGGGTAAACTAGGGGCAATACGGGCTGCGCGCCAACACCGCGCGCCCAACCGAACCGGGCCTCGCGCCCAACAAAGAAGCAATTACCGAGGGAGGCCACATGGCTTCGGACGAGAAGAAGATTCTGCTGGTAGAGGACGAGAAGGCCATCCGCGACGCGGTCGCCGCCTACCTCGAGCGCGAGAACTACATCGTGCGCGGCGTCGGCGATGGCCAGTCCGCCGTCGAGGAGTTCGAGAAGCACGGCTTCGACCTGGTCATCCTCGACCTCATGCTCCCCAAGCTCTCCGGCGAGCGCGTCTGCCGCGCCATCCGCGAGACCTCCAACGTGCCCATCATCATGTTGACCGCCAAGGGCGAGGTCGAGGACCGCATCATCGGCCTCGAGCTCGGCGCCGACGACTACCTCATCAAGCCGTTCAGCCCGCGCGAGCTCGTCGCCCGTGTCCGCGCCCTGCTTCGCCGCGCCCACACCGAGGCCGAGCCGGCGCTCGAGGTCCTCGACTTCGGCGACCTGGTTATCGACATCTCCGGCCACAAGGTGCTGGTCGAGGGCAAGGAGGTCGACCTCACCGCCTCCGAGTTCAAGCTGCTCACCACGCTGGCGCGCTACCCGGGCCGTGTCTACACCCGTATGGAGCTTGTCGAGAAGGTCCTGGGCTACGACTTTGAGGGCTACGAGCGCACCATCGACTCCCACGTCAAGAACCTGCGTGCCAAGCTGGGCGACGACCCGCGCAACCCGCGCTGGCTCTACACCGTCCACGGCGTCGGCTACCGCTTCGAGTCCTCCGAGAAGTCCGAGGTCAAGTAGCGCGGCCCGTGCCTGCCATTTGGGGACAGTCCCCTTTCTGCAGCGGTTTTGGGACAGACCTGCAGTGGGTGACAGGTTCCCTGCGCTGCACCATAAACCTGTTACCAGCTGCTGCACGAAATGACAGGTTCGCGGCGCAGCAATAAATACCGGATCGCGGGCCCGCCACGGCGGGCCCGTCGCTTTATGAAGGAGGTGGCCGTGGCGGCAAAGTTCGTCATCGGAAAGAACGCGCACAACGACGAGGCCTCAAAGCAACCCTCGTCGCGCAACTCGTGGAACACCATCAAAAAGAAGCCCGCCGGCGGCGCGTCCTTCTCGACGTCCATGACGCTCGCGTTCGCGCTCATCGCGATGATGATGGCGTTTATCTTCGTTGTGGTGCTTGCCGTGGTCTGGGGCAGGCAATTCTCGTCGTATACCAGGCAAAACATGCAGTCCATCGCCGACTCGACGGCGGCGTCCATCGCCGGCGCCTACGAGCGCGAGGGCAACAAGTGGACCTCTGACGTGGTCAGCCTCGCGGGCGCTGCCGCCAGCATCTCGGACGACATCGGCGTGCAGGTGCTCGATGCCGACGGCGGGGTTCTCTTCGACGACACGTTGACCGGCGCCGGCGCGGCAAACGTCGACGCCACGGGCATCGTTTTGCCGCAGAGCGTGGCCTCACGCGTTCCCTCGGGCGCCGACGCTGCGGTAACCTCCGAGATTAAGGATGCCGACGGCAAGAAGGTCGGCACCCTGCGGCTTTGGGCGTTCGGCTCCGACGCGCTTCTTACCACCGCGGACGCGGCGTTCAAGACAAGCTCCTTCCAGGCCATCGCCATCGCGGCCATCATCGGCGTCGTCCTCGCGTGCGTGCTCGGCTACGTGACCTCGCGCAAGATGGCCGAGCCCATCCAAAAGATAACCCGCACTGCCAAGCAGCTGCGCAACGGCGACATGACCGCCCGCACCGGCGTTTCTGGCACCGACGACATCGGCCAGCTCGGCGAGACGTTCGACGACATGGCCTCCACGCTGGAGCGCGACATCAAACTCGAGCACCGCCTCACCGGCGATGTGGCCCACGAGCTGCGCACGCCGCTCATGGCCATGCAGGCCACGGTGGAGGCCATGCAGGATGGCGTGCTGCCCGCAGACGACGAGCACTTCGAGACGGTGGCCTCCGAGGTCAGGCGCCTGTCTCGCCTGGTCGACGCCATGCTCAAGCTGAGCCGCCTCGAGAACAACGCCAACGAGCTAAAGACCGAGCGTACCGACGTGATCTATTTGCTGCGCAGCCTTGTGAGCTCGCAGCACGCGCTTTTCCACGAAAAGGGCCTTCACCTGCGGTTTATTAACGAGAGCGGACGCGAGGAGCTCATGGCCGACGTCGACGGCGACCTGATTCGTGAGGCCATGGTCAACCTGATGAGCAACGCCATGCGCTACACGGACGCCGACGGTTACGTGAAGGTGTCCGTAAAACAGGACCGTGGCGACGTGCTGATGAGCGTGGAGGACACGGGCATCGGCATCGCCAAGGAGGACATCCCGCAGACGTTCTCGCGCTTTTGGCGCTCCGACGTGAGCCGCGAGCGCGTGTCCGGCGGCCTCGGCGTTGGCCTCTCGCTTACCAAGGAGATCGTCGACAAGCATAACGGCACGATACTTGTCGAGTCCGAGCTCGGCCGCGGCACCAAGTTCACGCTGCGCATCCCGCGCGACCAGAAGCGCCGCAACCTTGCCCAAGCCATCCAAGAGGGCTAGCCCCATCTGCGCCGGGTGACAGGTTCCCCGTGCAGCACAACGAACCTGTTACCCGGTGCTGGTCTGTCCCCAAACCGCTGCAGAAAAGGGACTGTCCCCTTTGTGCAGGCGCGCGCTTTGTACGGGAAATCCCGCCGCGCCGACGTATACTTTTGCACGTTATGGAACAAGGTGACGCGTCAGAGTCGCCGACCAACGAAATCGAGGTATACGATGTCCGAGATTCAGAAGCGCCCGGATTCCCACGGCAAGGTGCGCGACATCTACGACTGCGGCGACAGCCTGCTCATGGTCGCGTCCGACCGTATCTCTGCGTACGACTTCCTCCTGCCCGACGAGATCCCTCACAAGGGCGAGATTCTCACCCGCATCTCCGCCTTCTGGTTCGAGCGCTTCGCCGACCTCATGCCCAACCACATGATCTCGGTCGATGTCGCCGATTTCCCCGCCGAGTACCAGCAGTACGCCGACTACCTGGCCGGCCGCTCCATGCTCGTCAAGAAGGCCCAGACCCTGCCCATCGAGTGCATCGTCCGCGGCTACCTCACCGGCTCCGGCAAGAAGACCTACGACGCTGACGGCACCGTCTGCGGCATCAAGCTCCCCGAGGGTCTCACCGAGGCCTCCAAGCTGCCCGAGCCCATCTTTACCCCGTCCACCAAGGCCGAGCTGGGCGACCATGACGAGAACATCAGCTTCGAGCGCTGCACCCAGATCGTGGGTGACGAGATGGCCGCCAAGCTCCGCGACGCGTCTCTTGCCATCTACAAGGCCGCGGCCGAGTACGCCGCCACCCGCGGCATCATCATCGCCGACACCAAGTTCGAGTTCGGCGTCATCGACGGCGAGCTGGTCCTCATCGACGAGTGCCTGACCCCCGACTCCAGCCGCTTCTGGCCGGCCGAGGGCTACGCCGAGGGCCAGGTTCAGCCCAGCTACGACAAGCAGTACGTCCGCGACTGGCTGCGCGCCAACTGGAACATGCAGGGCGAGCCGCCCCGCATCCCGGCGGACGTTATTGAGGGAACCTCCAAGCGCTACCAGGAGGCTTTCCAGATCATCACCGGTACCGAGTTCGAACCAAAGGGAGTCTAATGTCTCTGCGCGACACTATCGAGGGGGCCCGCGACGAGGCCAAGGTCACCGTCGACGCCATGGCCAAGAAGTCCAAGGACGGCTCCGGCGGCGATAAGGCCGTCCCCGCCTACGACCCGTTCAAGAGCGGAAAGTCCTCCGCTGCCGGCGCCCGCCCGGCCCGCGAGGCCGCCGCTTCCGTGCGCATGGAGGGCGACCGCACCAAGAAGAACCCCGCCACCATGACCAAGGAGGAGAAGAAGGCCGCCCGCGCCGAGGAGCGCCGCCTCGAGGATAAGCGCAACACCGCGTACGACTACATGCTCAAGGACAACCCCGAGTACAAGGCCACGAACAAGACCTGGTGGATTCTTCTCGGCGTCGGCTTCGCGATGACCATCGTGTCGCTCATCTTTACCTACGTGCTTGGCAACGGGGGCATGGGCCTCATTGCCCTCATCGCGCTGGTCTTGGCTTACGCGTTCATCATCGCCGCATTCGTGTACGATTTCCGCAAGCGTCGCAAGTTCCGCAAGGCCGCCGAGAAGCGCCTGCAGGGCATGAACGACAAGCGCGTTGCCGAGTACGTCAAGGAGCAGAACGAGAAGGCCCGCGCCGAGCAGGCCGAGCAGGAAGCGGCCAAGGCCGCCAAGAAGGCCGCGAAGGGCAAGTAGCCCGTCTGCGCGAGCGCGCCGCTCGCGTGTTAGAATCTTCTTCCATGCCTTCGTAGCTCAGGGGATAGAGCACGGCTCTCCTAAAGCCGGTGTCGGCGGTTCGAATCCGTCCGGGGGCACCAGACATCGCAGCAGGTCAGTGGCACCACGCCGCCGGCCTGCTTTTTGCGCGACTGCTGCCCGCCTGTAGTTAGGGACAGCCCCAAACTGCAGGCGGGCGGCGGGCTTTTTTGCTAAGTTTGCAAACAAAACCGGGTTCGCCGAGTAGAGTTGCAAATCGCGCGAACAAAATCGCAGGTCAACGCGTTTCTCAGCTTGCGTCTACTTGGCAAAAACCATTTTGATTGCATACTTAGCGCCCGGCAGCGTCCAAACGAGTGGGTACCATCAAATCAATGCCGAAGAAAAGGGGAGCAGTGCCCGAGATTTCATAGTTTCATGGGGTACGAATTACCATGTATTACAACGATCACAATCCCCCTCATTTCCACGCAGAGTATTCAGGGCGCAAGTGCTTGGTTGATGTTGAGTCGGGGGCGGTGCTAAGCGGCGCCCTTCCTGCAAGGCAGCTCAAGCTGGTCCTTGCCTGGAACGAACTTCATCGTGATGAGCTTATGCAAAACTGGGAGCTCGCGAAGGAGCAGAAGCCACTCAATCAGATCAAACCGCTTTAGGAGGCGCTTATGTCCGGCGAATATTTCCCCGAGGTTGTGCAAGCTTTGGTTGGTCCCGACCAGACGGTTTATGCGTACTTCTCGGATGGGCGCATCACTCGGGTCGACATGAAGCCGCTCATATCTGCCGGCGGAGTGTTCTCTTGCCTCGCGTCGGACGATTTCTTCTCGGGTGCCATCACCGTTCTGAACGGCACGGTTGCGTGGGACGTCTCGGGCGTGTTCGACCCAACGCAGTGCATAGACCTCGACCCGTTCACCGTTTACGCGGCGGAGCGCGTCTCCGATCCGCTCGAGTCGGTGGCCTGAGCCCTGCGATGCGCCGTCCGCCTGCGCCTGTCACCAGATACGGGCGCCGAGAACGAACCCGTAGCCCTATATGGCCCGCTTGCCCGGTCTCAGGATTTTGACCCATTTGAACAGGGGTTTCTCTGCCATACTCGAAGTATGTGAAATGTGACTTCGAGGAGGACCTATGGCCACTTTCGTAATCAAGGCGAGCAAGTTCCTTCTTCCCGGCGCGGTGCAGCGCGGGGGCTACCTGACCATCCAGGACGGCGTCTTTGGGTGCTGGACGGCCGAGGCGCCCGACGGCATGCCCGTGGTCGATTGCTCCGGCAAGTGGGTCGCGCCCGGCTTCGTGGACACGCACATCCACGGGTTCCATAACCACGCGACCGACGATTGCGACGCCGACGGCATCAACGCCTCCAGCGAGGCCCTGCTCCGCCACGGAACCACGAGCTGGCTGCCCACGACTTTTACCGACTCCGCTGAGAGGATCGAGGCCGCGTGCGCGTCTATCGCCGCCGCCGACGAGTCGCGCGGCGCCGGGTTTGTGGGCGCGCGCATTCAGGGCATCTACCTCGAGGGGCCGTTCTTTACCGCCGCGCACGTGGGGGCCCAGAACCCGGCGTACCTGAGCGACCCGAACTACGAGCTCTTCTCTTGTTGGCAAGAAGCCGCAGGCGGGCGCATTCGCAAGACGGCGCTCGCCCCCGAGCGCGACGGTTCCGAGGCTTATTGCGCCCGCGTCCGCGCTGAGGGCGCCGTGGCCTGCATCGGTCATACCGACGCTACCTTCGACCAGGTGCTCGCCGCCGTCAACGCCGGCGCGACCTGCTTTGTGCACACCTACAACGGCATGCGCGGCCTGCATCACCGCGAGCCGGGCGTCGTGGGCGCGGCCATGGCCACGCGCGAGACCTACGCGGAGCTGATCTGCGACGGGTATCACGTGAATCCCGGGGCGATTCGCGCCATGGTCAACGCCAAGGGCTGGGACCACGTGGCGCTTATCACCGACTGCCTTGGGCCTGGAGGCATGCCCGAGGGCAACTACATGAGCGGCGGCCTGCCCGTCGTCATGCGCGGGGGAGCGTGCTACCTCGTGAACGGCGGAAACCTCGCCGGTTCCACGGCCACGCTCGCCAAGGTGGTCAAGAACGTCTACGACTGGGACGTGGTGAGCGCCGAGCAGGCGCTGCGCATGGCCACCGAGGTTCCGGCCCGTTCGGCGGGAATTGACGGCGCCTGCGGTCTTATCCTGCCCGGCCGTCCCGCGGACTTCAACGTGCTCAACGCCGACCTGACGCTCGAGGCCACCTATCTGGGCGGCGCCCTCGTCGAGTAAGCGCCCGCCTACCATTTGGGGACAGTCCCCTTTTTGCACACGATACGTCGTTTAAGCAATTCGCCCAATGACTCGGCGATGAGCTCGTAGCGTCCGTGCGCATGCAAATAGGGGACTGTCCCCAAATTGCAGGCGGGCAGGTGCAGCACAACGAACCTGTCACCCGCTGCAGGTCTGTCCCAAAAGCGCTGCGGAAAGGGGACTGTCCCCAAACGGCAGGGCATCTACCTGGGCGGGAGCATCGCTCGCTAAACGAACCTGTCATTTTGTGCAGCACAACGAACCTGTCGCCCGGGCCAGGGCAACAAAGAAGCGCCCCGGCTCGCGCGGAGTCGGGGCGCTTCGCTTGGGTTATGCGATGTGGGACGCGGGCTACCTCAGGATCTTCTGCAGCTCGTCGCAGACGAACTGGACCTTGGTACCCACGATGACCTGCACAGCATTGGCGCCCGCGCGGACGACGCCCATGGCGCCGGCGGCCTTGCACGCGACCTCGTCCACCTTGGTGGAGTCGAAGACCTCGAAGCGCAGGCGGGTGGTGCAGTAGTCGACGTTCTTCACGTTCTCAGCGCCGCCGACGGCCTCGAGAATCTTGGCAGCCTGGTCAACGAACTCGCCGGTGCCGGAAGCGGCAACGGGCAGGACGTCGTCGCCCTCGTCCTCGCGGCCCGGGGTCATGAGGTCAAACTTCACGATGGCGAAGCGGAAGACCACATAAAAGACCACGAACGCGGCGATGCCCAGCGGGATGATCATCCAGGTGTTGGAAGCCGCGGGCAGGGAGGCCGAGAACAGCAGGTCGGTCGCGCCGGCGGAGAAGCAGAAGCCCGCACGGAAGTTCACGTAGTAAACAACGATGGTGAAGATGCCGTAGAGCAGGGCGTACACGACGTAGAGCGGGAAGCACAGGAACATGAAGCCGAACTCGAAGGGCTCGGTGACGCCGCAGACGAAGGCGCAGATGGCCGCGGAGACGACGAGGCCAATGGCGGCCTTCTTGTTCTTGGCGGTCTGAATCATGGCCAGGGCAGCGCCGGGGATACCGAACATCATGCAGGGGAAGAAGCCGGACATGTACATGCCGAGGCTCCAGGTAACGTCAGCGGAGGTCTCGCCAGCCCAGAAGTGGGACAGGTCGCCGAGGCCGATAGTGTTGAACCAAAAGACGTTGTTGAGGGCGTGGTGCAGACCGGTGGGGATGAGCAGGCGGTTGAGGAAGGCGTAGATGCCGGCGCCGATGCCACCCATAGCGGCGATGCCGTTGCCCAGCGCGACGAGGCCCTCAAAGATCACGGGCCAGACGAAGAGCAGAACTACGGAGACGAGAATGGAGATCAGGGCCGTCATGATGGCAACGCAGCGCTTGCCGGAGAAGAAGGCCAGCCAGTCGGGAAGTTGGGTGCCCTTGAACTTGTTGTAGCAGGCGGCGCCGATGATGGCGGAGAGAATGCCGATGAAGGAGTTGCCGCTGATCTTGGCGAAGGCGATGCCCTCGGTGGTGGTCAGCCAGGTGTCCATGTCCTCGATGCCCTTGACGGTGCCCACCACGGCGGTGGAGAGCAGTTGCTGGATCATGAGGAAGGCGACGAGACCGGCGAGGCCGGCGGTGCCGTCGTGGTCGTCGGCGAGGCCCACGGCAGCGCCGATGGCGAACAGCCAGGCCATGTTGTCGATAAGCGCGCCGCCTGCCTTAACGAGCAGGAAGCCGACCGTGTAGGCCATGCCGGTGGTCTCGCCGGCCGCGCCCATGACAGCGGGTGCGAGCAGGTAGCCCACGCCCATAAGAATGCCAGCGACGGGAAGCGCCGCGACGGGAAGCATCAGCGCTTTGCCGAGCTTCTGGAGATACTTCATCATGATGAGTCCTCCGTCCTTTCGATAACTTAGGGGCCCTCGGCCCCTCCTTTACTATGCGAATTTAGGTCTCGCGGCCCCTTGGAAATATGAAGGGATGCGATGTTATTCTCCATAAGTCTTACAACATTCCTTCATAAATGCAATTCGCAAGCCGCTCACCGGTGTTTGCGTTTGGTGAACGGCTAATTTCGAAGTCTATATACCCAAGTGGTATTGCGCAGATAAGACCACTCATTGTCAACTGGGCTTTGTTTTAGATACAGGCGAATCAGGCAAGGGGACAGCCCCTTCGTCTTATCCGATAAGGCGAAGGGGCTGTCCCCTTGTTATAAACCGCAGGACGAATAAGGCGAAGGGACCGTCCTCCTGTCTTATCGAGTGTCGCCGGTGGTGGTGCCGGTCCCGTAGGTGTTGGTGTCGGGTTGGGTGGTGCCGCTGTTACCGGAGTCGGTGCCGGATCCGGAGCTGCCGCTGTTGTCGCCGGAATCGGAGCCGGTGCTGCCCGAGCTCCCGCCGCTGTTGGCGGAGCTGCTGTTGCCGGAGCCGGTGCTGCTAGAGCCGGTGCTGCCGGACCCGCTGTTGTTGCTTGAATTGCTCTTGGTCGTCAGCGTGATGGTCGTGCCTTTCTCGGCCTTGTCGGTCACGGACTGGTAGGTAACGGTGCCGTTGGAACTGGACCCGGAGGCGAGCATCACGTTAAAGCCCTGGCTCTCGAGGTTGGTCTTGGCCTCGGAGTAGCTCTCGCCGATAACGTAGGGGACCTCGATGCGGGTGTCGGCCGGGCCACTGGACAGCGTGAGCACGATGGACTCGTCGGCCGTCAGCTTGGTGCCCGCGGACGGGCTCACGCTGATGACGCAGTCTACGTCCACCGAGCTGGAGCTCTGGTAGGTGGCGCTTACGTTGGTGAACCCGGCCTTGCTCAGCTTCGTGCGCGCGGCGGCCTCGCTGTAGCCTCTCACGTCGGGGACCTCCAGCTTATCCGGCCCTTTCGACAGGTAATACGTGATGGTGTCGCCGGCCTTGGCGGTGGTGCCGGCCTCGACGCTCTGGTCGCAGACCTTGCCGACATCGACGGAGTCGCTCGCCTTGGAGTTGCCGCTCTTGCCCTTGAGCTTGTACTTGGTAAGCTCGGCCTCGGCCTCCTCAACGGTCATGTTGGTAAGGTCGGGCACCGTCACGCTGGCGGCGGGCTCGGGTCCCTTGGACACGGTGAAGGTGATCGACGTGCCTTCCTCATACTCGCGGCCCTGGTTGGGGCTTTGGTCCACGACGTAGCCCGCCTCGATGGTCGAGTCGTACTGCTCGGTGCACCCGCCGTAGGTAAAGTGCCCGTCCTTCTGGATGGCCGCGATGGCCTCGTCCTTGGTGAGGCCCGAGAGATTGGGGATGGAGTAGGTCTTGGACCCGGAGCCGAGCACGGCCACGACAACGGCGATAAGCGCGACGGCCGCGGCGATGCCTGCCGCGATACCGATGGCCTTGCGGCGCCGGCTCTTCTTGTAGCGCTCGGCCTCCTGCTCGGCGGCCTTCTCGGTGGCGGACTGGCGGTAGCGGTTGTCTCGCTGGATGCGCGACACGGCAGTGACGCCCCGGCCAACCTCGAGCTTATTGGTAACGGCTGCGCCCAAGACGGCGGTGGCGCCGGCGGATGCGGCGGTGGCGCTGGCCACGGCCGACATGCGGCCCGCGAGGTAGTCGCGCAGGGCGCGGTTGAGCTCGTCGGCGGTCTGGAAGCGCGCAGCGGGGTCCTTCTGCATGCACTTGAGGATAATGGCCTCAAGCGACGGGTCGATGCTGGGGTTGAGCTGCGAAGGGGGCTTCGGCTGCTCATTGACCTGCTTCAGGGCCACGCTGATGGCGTCGTCGCCCTGGAAGGGGACCTGACCGGTGGCCGACTCGTACATTACGATGCCGAGCGAGTAGATGTCGGTCGTGGGGCCAAGATCTTTGCCCTGCGTCTGCTCGGGGGAGACGTAGTGAGCGGTGCCGAGCACGGAGTTGCCCTGCGTGAGGTGGCTGTTCTTTGCGCGGGCGATGCCGAAGTCCATCACCTTGATGTTGCCGTCGGGCTGCACCATGATGTTCTGCGGCTTGATGTCGCGGTGGATGATGTCGTGCTTGTGGGCGACCGAGAGCGCCTGGGCGATCTGGCTGCCGATTTGCGCGACCTTCTTGCAGTCCAGCGCGCCGTGCTTGCGGATGCCGCTCTTGAGGTCGGCGCCGCGCAGGTATTCCATGACGATGAAGTAGGTGTCGCCGTCCTTGCCCCAGTCGTAGACGCTCACGATGTAGGGGCTCTGGAGCGCGGCGGCCGCCTGGGCCTCCTGCTTAAAGCGCGCAGCGAAGGACGGGTCGGCCGCGTACTGCGGCAGCATCGTCTTGATGGCAACGGTGCGGCCGAGGACGTCGTCGCGGCCGCGGAACACCGTGGCCATGCCGCCCGTGCCGATCCTGTCCTGGACCTGGTACCTGCCGCCGAGAACCTTACCTGGCATCGTCTCTCCTATCCCCCAACGCGGTCTGGCCGCGAGAAATCCTGTGGTGCGTTGTGTTTGCTGGTGCGTTTAGTGGTTGCTTGCCCCGTCGTTCGTGCCTGCGGTTTGGGGACAGTCCCCTTTTTGCACACGAACCGTCGTTGCAAGTAATTCGCCCAACGATTCGGCGACGAGGCTGCAGCAAGCACACGTGTGCAAAAAGGGGACTGTCCCCAAACCGCAGGCCCGCAAAAAGGGGACTGTCCCCAAATTGCGGTCGGGTCGCCATCAAGTTGCGCGGACGGTTGTTGGACTTGGTCTTCATTAGTTACCAGCCCCCGCCGCTTGGATGCTGAGCGTGGCGGCGATGACGCGCCCGGCGATGCTCGCGGCCTCGCCCTCCACGTCGGTGCCGTTGCTCTCGACGCAGATCGAGATGGCCAGCGTCGGGCTGTCGTAGGGCGCGAAGCCGATGAAGAGCGAGTTCGCGTTGCCGTCGCCCACCTCGGCCGTGCCCGTCTTGCCGGCCACGCGCGTGCCGGAGACCTGGGCGCGCTGGCCCGAGCCTTCCTCGACGCAGGCGAGCATGGCCTCCTTGACGCCGGCGCTGGCGTCGGCGCTGATGACCTGGCCGAGCGACTTGGGCTGAGTGGTGTTCACCTGCGTGCCCTCGGGCGAGAGCACATGGTCGACGACGTAGGGGTTCATGGCCACGCCGCCGTTGGCGATGGCCGCGGCAATAACGGCGTTCTGCATGACGGTGACCTGCGGGCCGGCGGGACTCGTGTGCTCGCCGACGGGCTGCCCGCAGGCAGCCCAGGCGGTCTCCCACTCGGTCATCTCGCCGGCGACGGGCATGAGCGAGGCGCGGCACGAGAAGTCCAGGCCGAGTTCGCTGCCGAAGCCGAACGCGTCGGCGTAGCTCACCAGCTTGGAGGCGCCGAGCGTATTGCCCACCTGCGCGAGCGCGGTGTTGGACGAGAGCGCGATGGCGTCTTTGAGCGAGAGGGTCCCGTAGTCGTTGCCGTTGTAGTTGGTAACGGCCGCGCCGCCGATCTCGAGGCTCGAGGGGGCCTCGTACTCGGTCTCGAGCGTGGCCAGGCCGGAGTCGAGCGCCGCGGCGAGCGTCACCGTCTTGAAGGTGGAGCCGGGCGCATAGAGCGCCTGCGTGGCGCGGTCGAGCATCTGCGAACCGGTGCCGCCAACCACATCCGCCAGGTCTTTATTGCTGTAGGTGGGGGAGGAGGCCTTGGCAATAACCGCGCCGGTCTGGGGGTTCAAGATCACGATGGCGCCGGTGTAGCCCTCGAGCGCCTGCTCGACCGCCTTCTGGATCTGCGAGTTGATGGTGAGGCTCACCGTGGAGCCCGAGACCTGCACGCCGGCCAGCGAATACAGCGCGCTTCTCCAGTTGGAGTAGTCGGCGTGGCCGGTCAGGGTCTCGTTCATGGTGGCCTCGATGCCCGAGGTGCCGTACTGTGTCGAGATGTAGCCTACGGTGTGCGAGGCAAGGGTTCCCAAAGGATACGCGCGCAGGTAGGTGCCGTCGGACTGCTGCAGGCTCTCGGCCAGGGTCACGCCGTCGGAGGTGACGATGGCGCCGCGCTGCACGTAGGCGGACTTGGCGATGGTGTGGTTGTTGTTGGGCAGCGACTGCACGCGGCTCGAGTCAATCTGCATCACGTAGGTGAGGTTGGCGATGAGCACAGCGAAGAGCAGCGAGAACACGGTGATAAGGGCCGTGAGCCTCTTTCCAAGGGCCACGCGGCCGAGGACGCCGGACTCCGCGGACTGGATGTTGAAGCGGCCGCGGACGTTCGCACCGTGAACCACGCCCGAGATGCCGCGCCCGGCCTCGCCCATGAGCTCGCCGGTGGCGTTGGCGCCCGCGTCGCGGCTGTCGGTCGTGCCCGTGGTGCCCAGAAGCGCCGAGCCCGCGGTGCCGCCTGCCATCTTGAGCTCGGTCGCGTGGCCGGTGCCGTCGTCGCCGGCGCGCAGCAGCAGGCCGACGATGATGAAGCTCGCCAGAAGCGAAGTGCCGCCCTGGCTCATGAAGGGCAGAGTCACGCCCGTGAGCGGCAGAAGCTTTGTCACGCCGCCAACGATGAGGAACGCCTGGAAGCACAGCGCGCTCGTGAGGCCGACGGCCGCGAAGGCCGACGAGTCGGACTTGGCGCGCGCCGCGGTGGCGAAGCCGCGGACGCCCAGCAAGAGGAACCCGATGAGCACCGCCGCGCCACCGAGCAGGCCGGACTCCTCGGCGATGGCGGTAAAGATGAAGTCGGACTCGACCACCGGCACGTAGGTGGGTAGGCCCTTGCCGATGCCCGTGCCCACAAGGCCGCCGTCTGCCAGCGAGTAAAGCGACTGCACAATCTGGTAGCCGCCGCCGGCCGCGTCGGCCCACGGGTCGATCCAGATGTTCACGCGGTTGCGCACGTGGCTGAAGGCGAAGTAACAGAAGGTGCCGCCGATGGCCAGGAGCAAAAACGACACGATGACGTAGCTCACGCGGCCAGTGGCAACGTAGAGCATGATGACGAAGAAGACGAAGAAGAGCAGGGCGCTGCCCAGGTCGCGCTCGAAGACGACGAGCAGAAGGCTGATGCCCCACATGACGAGCAGCGGCAGCAGCATGCGCAGGCGCGGGACGGCGAAGGGCCCCACGCGCCGCATCGAGATAGAGAGCGCTTCTCGGTTAGTGGCCAGGTAGAAGGCCAAGAAAAGCACGATGAGGATCTTTGCGAACTCGCCGGGCTGGAAGCCGAAGCCGCCGATGTAGATCCAGAGCTTGGAGCCCGAGATCTCGCGGCCGATGACGGCGGGGAGAAGCAGCAGCACGACGCCCACGATGCCGATGGTGTATTTATACTCGGCAAGGCGCTCGAAGTTGCGTGCGAAGGCGAGCACGGCGACCATGGTCGCCACCGAGAGGAAGAGCCAAATGACCTGGTTGACGGCTAGTTCTGGCTTCAGCCGCGTGAGATAGGTGATACCCACGCCCGAGAGCATGAAAACGATGGGCAAGATGGCGGGGTCGGCCGCGGGCGCGAGCTTGCGGATGGCCACGTGCGCCGCGGCGAAGGCGGCAAAGAGGCCCAGTGGCACGCCAAGGTTCTCGGGGCCGAGCTGGTTGCCCGAGGTGACCACGAACATGCAGTGGAGCAGCAGCACGGGGATGGCGGCGAGGATGAGCAGGAAGAGCTCGGTGTGGCGGCGCTGGAAGCCGTGGCCCTCCTCGAAGGTCCGGGCGGCGACGTCGGAGCTCTGGCCCGAGGTGTCGCGGGCCATCTGGCGGTGCTTCTTGCGCATGCTACTCGCCTCCCTTCGCGGCGTCGGTGGTGGTTGAGGTGGTGTCGGCAGAGGCGTCGGCTGAGGCGTCGGTGCCGGGTGCGCCGCTGTCCGCGGGTGCGTCGGCCGGCGCACCGGGGTCTCCCTCGCTGGAGGCGGCGTCTGCCACGTTGGCCGCGGCGCTCTTCTCGTTGTCGATCTGGGCGCGGTAGGCGTTCAGGGTCTCTCGCCCCGCCTGCTCGTTGGTCACGCGGATGCCCTCATCGAGCTGGTCTTGCACCGAAGAAGGCAGGTCGCTCACGGACACGGCGCTCTCCTCGACGAGCGAGTTCATGCTGACGCCCATAAAGCTGCCGTTGACGCCCTGGTAGATGGCCACGGTGCCGTTGTTGTTGCCGAGGTACCACTCGCCGCGGATAAACGCGAACACGATGCCCACGGTAAGAGCGAGCAGGGCGACGAGCACGCCCGCCACGACGCCTACGCGCTTGAGGAGGTTCTTGCGGTGCAGCTCGGCCGTGCCGTCGTCGGTCACGTCGACCACGATGACCGTCACGTTGTCGAGGCCGCCCGCGGTCAGGGCGGAGGCCACGAGGTTGTCGGCGGCCTGCTGCGGCGTCGCGCTCGAGACGGCCACGGCCTCGATCTCGCTGTCGGGAATCATGGAGGAAAGGCCATCGGAGCACAGGATGATGCGGTCGCCGTTGCTCACCTCGAGCGAGAAGTGGTCGGCGTACATGTCGGGGTCGGAGCCCAGCGCGCGGGTGATGATGGAGCGCGAGGGGTGCGTGCGGGCCTCGTCGGGCGTGATCTGCCCGGAGTCCACGAGCTCCTCGACGTAAGAGTGGTCGTGCGTCACGCGCACGAGGGCGCCATGGCGCAGCAGGTAGATGCGCGAATCGCCCACGTGGGCAATGGCCATGCGGCCGCGGTCCACATAGCAGCAAGAGGCGGTGCAGCCCATGCCGAGCTTGCCGATGCCCTTCTCGGCGCCCTTGATGACGGCGGCGTTGGCGCCCTCGACGGCCGCGCCGAGAAGCACGTCGTCGCAGGTGGCCGGGGACGCGCCCGCAATCGACTTGACGGCGATGGCGCTCGCCACCTCGCCCGCGGCGTGGCCGCCCATGCCGTCGCACACGGCGAAGACGGGCACCTGGATAAGGAACGAGTCCTCGTTATGGCCGCGAACGAGGCCCACGTCGGTGCGGGCGCCCCACGAGATGTACTCGTTGGCGCCGTTCGCCACGTCGGACCCCTGACGGCTCTCGACGGCCATCTCGGCGCGACCCGGCGCGTTGGCCGGCTCGGCGGTAGCGGTTTTTTTCAGCTCCTCGGAGCTCATCCGCGGCTCACCCTCATGATGGTGTCGCCGACCTGGACCTCGTCGCCTTCGCGCAGGGTGACGGGCTGGCCTATGGTGTGGCCGTTGACCAGCGTTCCGTTGGTGGAGCCCATGTCCTCGAGGACAAGCGCGGGGCCCTGGAGGCTAAAGCGCGCGTGCATCGACGAGACGTACGGCTCGTCGACCACGATGTCGGCGCTGGGGGAGCGGCCCACGACGACGGGGCCGAGGATGTCGACGTGCAGGCCGCGCAGGCTCCGCGTGCCCTTCTCGACGTCTATGGACCAGATGGCCGCATCGCGGCGCTGGCCTTTGACGAGGCCCACGCCGGTGCGCATCACGGCAAACAGGAAGATGTACAGGACGACGACGAGAACGACGCGCCCTATGAACAGGACGAGGTCGATCATCAGTTGTTCTCCCTGAACTCGAGGTTCACCAGGCCCAGGGTCAGAAGGTCGCCGTCGCGCAGGACGCACTCGTCCACGTCGACGTCGTTGACCAGCGTTCCGTTGGTGGAATTGAGGTCGACGATGTGCCAAGCGCGGCCGTCCCAGCGAAGCTCCGCGTGGCGGCGGCTGGTGTTGGGGTCGCGAAGGACGATGCCGCATTGGCTGCGTTCGCGGCCGATGACGGTCGAGGGCGCGGTGCCGGTGAAGGTGCGGCCGGTCTGGCGATCGATGAGCAGGCAGGTGGCGGGTTCGTCGTAGGTCGGTGCGCCGCCGTTATGGCCCATGTCGTAGGGGTCGGGGTTGTAGGCGGCCTGGGTCTGGTCGGCCTGGGCCTGCTGGGGCTGGGAGACCTGCGGTTGAGCGGCCTGGGCCTGCTGGGCGGCCACGTTGGCCTGGGCGGCTACGTTGGCCTGGGCGGCCGCGCTGGCGCCCGCGGCAACGCCCGCAGCCACGTTGGCAGCGGCGCCTGCGCCCACGCCGCGGCGCAGGTCGACGAGCGGGGTCGAGCGGCGCTGTGTGGTCGGCACGGGAATGGCGGTCGGGACGGACATGGCGCCCATGGCGGGCATCGGGGCGGACTCGCCGGAGGCGGCCACGGGCATGGGCGCGTCGTAGGGGCTGGAGACGAGATCCGACTGGTCGTCGAGCGGGTCGAACGACGGGGAGGCGGCGGGCACCGAGCTTACCGCACGGGAGGAGAACGCCGCGGAGCCCATGCCGGCGGCCACGTTGGCCGCGCCGGCGGCAGCGGCGTCCTCGCCGTAGCCTGCGACCTCTTGGACGGGCGTCGAGAAGAGCTCGTCCTCGCCGGCGAAGCGCCTGAGGTTGCGGGCCGAGCGAGACTCGCTGAGCGAGGGTGCCGCAGCCTGCGCGGCGGCCGGCCGGCTCGCCCTTGCCTGCGCGGCGGGCGCCTGCGCGGCCGAAACGCTGCCCAGGAAGGCGTTCTCGTCGGCGCGAAAATCGGCCAGGGCGCGCGCGTCGATGTTCTCGGCAAAGACGGCGAACTTGCCGCTTCTTAGCGACGGGTCGACCATAAAGCGCACGAGCGGCTCGCCCACGAACTCGTAGCCGCGCTTCTGGGCCTCGGCGGCCACGTAGGCGGCCGTCTCGATGGTGATCTTGTGGTAGAGCGGCCTCATCAGCGAGTCGTCGGAGGACGACACGAGGATCGTGTACAGGGCGGGCGCCGTGTCCACCCCGTCGATCTCGTAGGTCTCGTTCTCCATCTCCTTAGCGGCGCGCTTGGCCAGCTTCTTAAAGGAGAAGGGCTCGGTGTAACCCTGGGGCGCCTCGCCGAAGACGGCGCCGATGCGGCTCTCGAACTCGTTAAGGAAGCTCATCTGTATCCTCGCTTTCCGGGCCCGAGTAGAGGGGGCCTCTGAGGACGGTCAAAATGCACATAAGCAGAAAACAGATTAACGCAACTGCGAGGGCGGCCCAGTCCTGGGCGCCCCATAAACCACTATTTTCCACTCTGACCTTGAGAATGGCTGAACCGGCGAGGACCGCCGCGCCCAGCGCCTGGCCCACGATGCCGGAGGCCACGGTGCCGCGCATGGCCACGAGCGAGCTTATCCACGCGGCCAGGGCCGACGCCGCCGCAAAGAGCCACGTGGTGGGGCGCGAGAGGGCAATAAGCACCACGTCAGCGGCTATGTTTGCTTGGAAGCCGGCCTCGGCGCAGGCTACGGCCGCGATGCCGATGAGGTAGCTCGCCGCGCCCGTGGCGGCGGCCGGCGCGGGGTCTAGGCAAAATCCCGCGAGCTGCGCGCCGGCGAGCGGCTGGCGGCAGGCCCACGGGGCAAGAAGCGCCGCCGTGGCCATGTTCTCGTCGCGGCCCACGGCGGCCCACCACGCGGCCACGGCCACGCCCAGGGCGGAGGCGAGCGTAAACGACGAGCTCACGGGGTCGGTCGTGGCCGTGGCCACGGCCCAGGCGGCGCCGGCAAGCGCGCTGCCGGCGGGAGGCCAAAGGGCGCTCAACGCCACGGCCGCGGCCACAGCGGCGGCCTTTATCGCGAGCGTGGCCTCAAAGGCGGGCGCCACGGCAACGCCGCACGCGAGCACGGCGAGCACGGGGATGACGCGCTCCGCTACGGCCCAGGCCTGTGGAACGCGCAGGTGAAAGGCCAGGTGCTTGCGGCCCCAGCCGGCGTCGTCGGTCTCGTCGTCGCGCTCGGACTGCTCGATGAGCTCGGCGAGGGAGGCCTGGCCGTCGGCGGCGTCGCCCAGGGCGGGCGCGAGCTCGGCCGCGAGCTCGTCGACAGAGCTCGTGCGCTCGGAGGCGGTGGCGGCCATGGCGCGCACCAGTGCGTCCTCGATGTCGAGGTCAAGATCGGCCTCCGTGGCGGCGGCGCGGGTGTTGGCGCGGCTGCGGCCACGGCCGTCCTTCTCGTCGCCGCTTATGCGCGGGCCGCGATAGATCTTCTCCAGCGACTCGGCAGGCGTCTGCGCCATAAAGGGGTTGTTGCCGGTAAGGGACTGCCACAGCACGACTGCCAGCGAGAACACGTCGGCGCGCTCGTCGACGAGCATGCCCTCGATCTGCTCGGGCGGCATGTAGCCCACGGTGCCGCCGCGGGCGCCGCCGTAGCCGGCCGCGGCGCCCAGCTCGGCCATGCCGAGGTCGGCCAGCTTAACGGTGCCCATGCGGTCGATCATGATGTTCGTCGGCTTGATATCCATGTGCAGGACGCGGTTCTCGTGGGCAAAGGCCAGGGCGCGGGCGCAGCTGAGGAGGATGTGCGCGACCTCGTCGTGGGTGAGGCGGCCGCCCTCCACGCGGGCGAGCAGCTCTGCGAGGTTGAGTCCGTCGACGTACTCCATGATCAGGTACGCGTAGCTGCCCGAGATTTCGAAGTCGAGAACGCTCACGATGTTGGGGTGGGCGAGAAGGCAAGCGGTGCGGGCCTCGAGCAGGACCTCGTCGACGGTGGAGGCGCCGATGGCGGCCGAGCCGTCAATCTCGTCGGCACCGGACGCGCCTGTGCCTGTGCCTGCGCCGACGAGCGGCATGCGCTTGATGGCGACGCGGCGCTGCAGGCGGGTGTCCCAACAGGTGCACACGGTGCCGAAACCGCCCGTGCCGCGGCGGGCCAGCACGCGATAGCGGCCGAGGAGCATCTCCGCGGCCGGCTGGGGCTGGTTCATCTGGCCGTTTACGAGCGGCGTTGGTGTGGGGGCTATGTTGCCCACGGCGGCTCCTTGTGCGTTTGAGGTGTGTGACAGCCGGGCTCCTCATTCTACCCCACCTGCACCTGGTGACAGCTGCCTGCGGTTTGGGGACAGTCCCCTTTTTGCACACGAACCGTTGTTTCAAGCAATTCGCCCAATGATTCGGCGACGAGCTCGCAGCGTCTGTGCGTGTGCAAAAAGGGGACTGTCCCCAAACCGCAGGCGCCACCCATGGCAGGTCAAAAAATCCCCCTTTACAGCGCGGCGGCCGTTTTGCTATAGTTCCTACTTGCACGCGGGCGTGGCGGAATTGGCAGACGCGTACGGTTCAGGTCCGTATGGGGGCAACCCCGTGAAGGTTCAAGTCCTTTCGCCCGCACCATTGAATCAGAGAAGGCCTCAGGCGCTCGCCCGGGGCTTTTTTCGTGCGCATAGCCTCGACTTCTTGCCGCGGGTCCGGCCGCCGAACCCAAAATCCGCCCCCTGACAGCTCGTCGAGCTTCTCCTCCTCGAGCATGGACGCCACGGACCGATATCTATCGATAATGGGGAGGGGGTACCTTCTGTGTTAGGATTTTTTTGGCTGATATTCAACTCGGACAATCAAGAAGCTCGCCCCGCCGCCGTTGTGCCGGCGAGGCGCGCATCGACAATAGGTACCGACGGGAGGAACCCCCGGTATCGGGAACGGGGAACAGGGCTTGAGCAGGGAAAACGCATCGACCGACGCGCAGACGACGCCGACAACGGCGTCCGCCGACCTCACTAACGCCGAGGCCGTCCGCCTGCTGCAAGGCGCCGATTCCGGCGTTCGCCCCCAGTCCGGCCGCCTCGCCTACCGCTTCGTCAAGCGCACCTTCGACATCGTTGCTTCCGGTTCGGCCATTGTTGTCTTGGCCATTCCCAGCGCAGTTCTCTCCGCCGTCATCGTGGCAAAGAGCCCCGGTGCCGGCCCCTTCTACTCGCAGGCACGCGTGGGCCGCGTCAACCAGGACGGCACCTACAAGATTTTCCGCATGTGGAAGTTCCGCTCCATGGTGCCCGACGCCGACGAACGGTTAGCTGAGCTCAAGTACATGAACGAGGCCGACGGCCCGCTCTTCAAGATTAAGGACGACCCGCGCATTATCCCCGGCGTGGGCAAGTTTATCCGCCGCCACTCCATCGATGAGCTGCCGCAACTCCTCAACGTCTTTGTGGGCGACATGAGCCTCATCGGACCGCGCCCGGGCCTGCCGTGCGAGATCGCGCAGTACGACGAGCGCGCGAAGCGGCGCCTCACCGTGAAGGCCGGCTGCGGCGGCGTCTGGCAAGCCGGCGAGAGGAGCGACTCCAGCTTCATCGGCATGGTCGACGCCGACCTCGACTACGTGGAGAACTGCAGCGCGGGCTATGACCTGCGGCTCGTTCTCGGCACCATCCGCTCCATGTTCCACGGCGGCGGCGCTTACTAACCCTCGCCCTGCCACGGGTGACAGTCATTGGTGCCAGGCCCGCGGGAATGCCGCCGGCCGCGGCGCTGCCCTAGAACGCCGTCGTTGCGCAGCCCTCGCCGATGCAATGGGCCGCGAAAAGGGGAAGTCGAGGTTATGCACGATTTAACTCGGACCGGCCGAGTATAGAGCGTCTCGGCCGTTGCAAACCCGCAGGTAAACGGCTTGCGAAAATACGGGCTACTCGGCCTGCGCGCATTAAATCGTGCATAACCTCGACTTCTTGTGCGCAGGCCCGTGGCAGGGCGGGCCAACGGCACGGCGGGCCCGCGGCTGGCCGTGTTGGCTACGGCTTGTTGATGTCCGTGAGCTGGAATTTCTCGATTCTGCGCAGCGCGATGAGCGTGACCGCCGCCGTAAAGAGGGCGCACAGCGCCGCGCTGATGCCGACGGCGCTCCAGATCATCTCGTGGCAGAACGAGACCGACGGCCCGTCGGCGGCGCGAACGGACAGCTCGCCCGCCCAAACGCCGAGGAAGCAGCCGGCGACGATGCCGATCGCCGTCATCACAATGGTGTCGCGGTAGATGTAGCGCTTGGCGTCGCGCGTCGAGTACCCGTTGATCATCAGCACGATGAGCTCGCGCTTCTTCTCGTTAATGAACATCACGTTGAGGTTGAGCAGCACGATGACGGCGAGCATGGCCGCCAGGATCACGTAGACCACCACGAGGGCGAAGGTGAGCTTGCCCGAGGTCCCCGTGATGGTGTTCACGTCGGTCATCACGTCGGTGTAGCCCGCGTAGTCGCTCGCGCTGCCGGCGAGCCCGGCGGCGAGGTCGGCGGCGCTCTTGTCGCCGGCGTCTACCAGGTACGCGTTGCAGGTGGCCGTCTCGCCCAGGTACTTCTCGTAGCAGGCCGCGCTCATCACCACCGGCGCGTAGGTGCTGTGGCACTCGAAGAAGCCGGCGATGGGCACCTCGTACTCCTGCCCCAGCGCGTCGACCAGCTTGATCTTGTCGCCGACCTTCGCGTTGAAGTAGGCGGAGTAGCCCTCGTTGACCCACGCGCCGTCGAGCGGCGCCTCGGTGCCCGCCGAGCCGCCCTGGCTAAAGAGGTGGTACAGCCCCGAGAAGCTCTCGTTGTCGCGCGGCACGACGATGTCGGCGCTGGCAAAGTTGCCGTCGGGCTGCTCGAGCGCCATGGCCTTCTTCATCACCGCGACGTGGGTGAGCCCCTCGGCCGCAAGCTGCGCGTCCACCGTTCCGGAAGCGGCCTCGGCGCCCTCGGCCGTGGGCTCGCAGTAGACGACCGCGTCGTAGGCAAGAATGGCGCTCGTCTGTCGCTCGACGGCCAGGTCGATGTTGCCCTTGAGGTAGAACGCGCACACCAGAAGCGAGCAGCAGCCCGCCACGCCCACGACGGTGGCCAGCACGCGCCGCCGGTCGTTCACGCAGTTGTTCACCACCGTCTGGGTAAAGAGCCCGAGCCGCTTCCAGACCGGCCACCGCTCGTAGAAGCGCTGCCTGCCGGAGGGCGGCTCGGCGCCCTGCAGCAGCTTGATGGCGTCGCGCCTCAGCACCCCCTTGCAGGCAAGGTAGGTCGAAAGCAGGATGAGCACGAGCTCGATCGCCGCGATGACCAGGTAATCCTTGACGTCGAAGGCCCACGTGGGGTCGGGCAGCACGGTGTAGTTCATGGCGCCGAGCATGATCGACTCGACGAGCACCACGGCCAGCACGGCGCCGATGAGCGACCCTGCCACGACGGCCATGCCGGAATACGCCAGGTAGCTCAAGATAATCTCGCGGTCGCGGAAGCCCACGGCCTTCTTTGTGCCCACGAGCACCACCTGCTCGTGGACGATGCGCGAGACCGCCGAGTAGCACACCAGCAGGCCCACGATGACGAACAGCGACGCCATGGCGAAGCGCAGGTTCTCGAGCGAGCCCACGGCCTTCTCGGTGCTGCGCATGGCGGTGTTGAAGCGCACGCCGCGCACGGCCCACTCCATCTCGGAGGTGCTGTCCACGCGCGCCTGGGCTTCCTTGAGCTTGGCCTCGCTTTCCTGCAGCTTCTCGGTTGCCTTCTGGAGCTCGGTGCGCTTCTCGTCGATCTGCGCCTGGCCGTCGCTTATCTGCGCCTGGCCGTCCTGCACCTGCGAGAGACCCGACGCCACCTGGCTTTTCTTGCTCGCCATGGTCGAGTTGAAGGTCTCCAGGTTGGTTTGGTACTGCTGCTCGGCGGCGTTGAGCTGCGCGCCGAAGGACTCGAGCTGCTCGGACAGGCCGCTCATATCCGCGGAGGCGGACTCCATCATGTCGTGGGCCTGCTCGGCGCTCTGCTTGGCGGGCGCGAAGGAGGTCTCGACCTCGTCGATCACGGCGGTGCTCAGCGCCACCGTGTTGTCGAAGTCGGGGGTTGAGGGCGAGAAGGTCATGAAGACCTGGTCGACGTAGGTCTTGTTGCTCTCATAGATGTCGGGGGCAGCGGCGGCAAAGTCGCTCTTTGCCTGGCTCATGGCGGCGTTGTGCTCGTCGCAGAGTTTTTGCAGCTCATCGTTGTAGGCGGCGTCGTCGAGCTCGCCGGCGGCCTTGCGCGCGTCGAGGGCGGCCTTCTGGGTCTGGAGGTTCGCGAAGCTCAGGCGCGCCGTGGAGATAAACGCGTCGGCGGCCAGGACCTTCTGGTACTCGGCCGTGTACGTCTCGAAGAGCTGGTTGTACTCGGCCTGCTTCTGGGCGAGCGTCTCGGAAGCGGCGTTGTACTGGGCGCGCATGCTCGCGAGCTGCTCGCCCGTCTGGGCGAGGGTCTGCGAGGTCGCGCTTTCCTGTGAGGCAAGAAGCTCGCTCGTGGTCTCGAGCTTAACCTGCGAGTCGCGCAGGGACTGCGTGCTGGTGTCGAGCTCGCTTTGCGCCTCGGACACCTGCGTGTTGCCGTCGTTTACCTGCGCTTTTGCGGCCTCGAGCTCGGCGCGGGCGTCGTCCACCTTTGCCTGGGCCTTGGCCACGATGGCCTCGCTGCGCGCCTTCGCGCGGGTCTGGCCGAGCTCCTTGACGGCGTCGGAAATCTTCTCGACGCGCTCGCGGTACTCGTCGGAGTAGACGTTGAGGCCGTCAAGGCTGGAGCACGAGAGCTCGGCCACGTTGTGCGCGCCGTCCAGGTCCGAGAAGTCGAAGGTGGCCTCGGGCACAAAGAGTGCGCAGCTCACGGAGCGGCCGTCGGAAGAGGAGCCCAGGGCGCCGTCGGCGTTGAGGAACGTGGTGGCGTTGCGGGCGATGCCGACGATCTTTACGGTGTCGCAGGTGAGGTGGGCCATGCCGTCGGCGTCGGCGGTGGCGTTGGTGTCGGCGTCGGCGGCGCTGCCCGCGTCGCCCGTGCTGCCGGCGTCCCCCGTGCTCGCCGCGTCGTGCTCAAACGTGATGGTGTCGCCAATGCCCACGCCGTTTTGCTTGGCGTAGCGCTCCGTCACCGCGGCCTCGCCGACCGCCGCGGGCGCCGCGCCCTCGAGGATGGTGAGCTTATCGATGCTTCCCGGAACCGAGCGCACCAGGGCGACCTCGCTGGCGCCGTCGCGCTTAAAGTCCTGGTAGCAGAGGTAGCCCGCCTCCACGGCGTCGACGCCCTCGACCTCGCGCAAGGCGCTCAGGTCGTCGTCGGTGAGGCCGTAGGAGAACGTGACCTCCAGCGCATGGACGTTTCCGTCGACAAAGGCCTCACTATTTGAATTCTTTATGGCCAGCGACGTCCAGCGCATGCCGCAATAGAGGCACACGCCGAGCGCGACGAACAAAAGGATCGAGAAGAACGACACCGCCGTCGAGCGGATGTTTGCAAAGAGCTCGGTTACCTGCGTTTTCTTCATGGCGCTACCAAACGAGGTCGGTCGCGTGGACCGGGTGGCGGTTGACGGTGACCTCGTGGGTGTAGCCGTTGCGGAAGCGCACCACGCGGTCGGCCATGCGGGTGATCTCCTCGTTGTGGGTGACCATCACGAGCGTGGTGCCAGCGCGCACGACCTCCTCCAGCGCCGAGAGGACGTCGATGGACGTGGTGTAGTCGAGGGCCGCCGTGGGCTCGTCGGCAAAGATCAGCTTTGGGCGTTTGACCAGGGCACGGGCGATGGAGACGCGCTGCTGCTGGCCGCCGGAGAGCTGCGAGGGGTAGGAGCCCATGCGGTCGCCCAGGCCCACGAGGCGCAGGGCGTCCTCGCAGTCCATGGGGTCGTCCACGAGCTCGGCGATGAGGCGCAGGTTCTGCAGGGCCGTGAGGTTGGGCATGAGGTTGTAGCTCTGGAAGATGAAGCCGATGTTCTTGCGGCGGTACTCGGTGAGCTCGGCCTGGGTGGCCTGGCTCAGCTCCTTGCCCTCGAAGGTAAACGAGCCCGAGGTCGCGCGGTCCATGCCGCCGATGATGTTGAGGAAGGTCGACTTGCCGCAGCCCGACTCGCCCAGCACGACGAGGAGCTCGCCGTCGTAGACGTTGAGGTTCACGCCCTTGAGGACGCGGGTCACGTCGTCGCCGTTCTGGAACTCGCGGGTGATGCCGCGCGCCTCGATGATGGCGCGGCTGGGGGTCCAGGGAGCGGCGAACTTCTCGTTGTCCTCGAGGGCGATGGCCGCGCTCATGGCCATGATCTCGAGCACGTCGACGTCGTCGTCGGTAAAGTAGCCGCCGTCGGTTTTGTTAATGACCTGCAGGCAGCCGAGGTTGCTGGTCTTGCCCGAGGCGGGCACGCAGGCCATGGACTTGATGTCGATGGTCTCGAAGTCCGCCTGCGTGGCGGGGTCGGGGTCGGCCGCGAAGGCGAGCCGGCGCTCGGACTTCTGCGTGGCAAAGACGCGGCCCGGCGCGCCCTCGCCCAGCGCGTGGGAGCGCGAGGTGAGGTCCTCGGGGCCCACCCAGAACATGGGGCGCAGCGTGGGGACCTCGGCGTTATCGGCGCGCCAGATGATGGCGGCCTCCGCCTTGCATTCGCGCACGAAGATGGCCAGGCCCTCGCGAAGCGCCTGGCCGAGCGTGTCGGCGCGCGCGATGCAGGACTGAATCTCGCCGATGGTTTTGAACTGGTGCAGCGTCTCTGGAGACATTGAGGCTCCCAACTCGTTAAAAGGTGATGCCGCCAGTTTAGTCGGTTACGCCCTGCCTGCGATTTGGGGACGGTCCCCTTTTTGCACACGCATGGACGCTGCGGGCTCGTCGCCGAATCGTTGAGCGCATTGCTTGAAACGGCGGTTCGCGTGCAAAAAGGGGACCGTCCCCAAACCGCAAAAAAGGGGAAGTCGAGGTTATGCACGATTTAATTCGAACCGACCGAGTATAGAGCGTCGTGGCTGTTGCAAAACCGCAGGTAAACGGCTTGCGAAAATTCGGGCTACTCGGCCCGCGCGCATTAAATCGTGCATAACCTCGACTTCTTGTTGCGGGCCCGGCTACCGAGCTCTGCCTGCCACCAATGGCAGGCCGGACAACCGCGCCGGCAACGAAGACCTGCCACCAATGACTGTCACCCATGGCAGGAGCGCAAATACGTTGGCGCTGGTTTCCATCTCACCTTGTTGCGCCCACGGCCAAGAATCGTGACCCGCGCATCATTCCTGGCGTGGCCTATGACCTGCGGCTCATGTTTGGCACCATCCGCTCCATGTTCAGTGGTGGTGGAGCGTACTAGGCCGAGAGCTGCGATTGGTATGGAAAGCTCTTTGAAAACCCCTCTTCCTCTCGTAGAGATCGTGGGTTTTGTCCTACACTTCTTTCAGTGAGATAGTTTCCGTGGACTCTACGTGAGGCGGGAACAAAAAGGGGTCGTCGGTTTACCGGCGGCCCTTTGATGTTTTTAACGGAAGGTGCCCGATGAAGTGGTTTAAGACCATAGCTGAGCAAGTGGCCATTCTGGAGTCTAGGGGCTTGTCCGTTGACTCCCAAACCCCTGTTGTCCTTCTTCGTGAGAATTACTATTCGGTTGTGAACGGCTACAAGGGCCCGTTTCTTAACAAGGACAAGATGCAGGAACGAGCGGATGACTTTTACATCGAGGGCGCTGAGTTTGACTGGCTATATAGCTTGTTCAGATTCGACAGAGAGCTTCGTCAAATAACCTTTAGCTATTTGATTCGTGCCGAGGCGGCTCTAAAAACAGCGACGGTATACGCGTTTTGCGAAAACCATCAAGGCTGCTCGGACTATCTAGATAGGTCGTCCTTTTGCTTGGCAAAGGACATGCTTGTCGCAAAGAAGTTTAGGGGCAATAAGTACTCGCTTCATTCGAATAACCTTAACCATCTGATGAACGTCCTCAATGGGAAATTGGTCGGCGGCACGTCGGCTAGACCGTTTGTTGCTCATTATCTCGATGCACATGGTGAAGTGCCCCTGTGGGTTCTCGCGAACGACCTGACTTTCGGTAATATGTCGCACTTCTTTCAGCTTATGAAGAGGGGAGACCAGAATGCTGTCTGTAAGCATCTATACGTGACGACCATGCGCTCGGGCGACGACAAGAAAATAACGCCGCATGAAGTCTTGCGAGCCTACGACGTCCTTGTTCATTTCAGGAACCTTTGCGCTCACGATGAGCGTCTATACTGCGCCCGCAAGGACAATGACACGTTCGCCACCATGCTGGGTCTGATGAACATCGCATTGCCAGCGGCTACGGTTGTGGATTTCAAAGAGGAGCTCAACGATCTGCTCTCAAGGTACAAGGGGGACTTGCACGTGATAACCGTCTCTGACCTGAGGGAAATGCTCGGGTTGGGTTCTCGATAGCAATATGCCAATGGCTGTCATCTCCGGAAAACACCAAAGTTCGGAGTTTTTGGCGCGCAATTCGCAACATCTCTGCGTTTTAATTCGGGTCAGCCAAGTATTGAGACCGTACACCTGCATCTGACCTGCGGTTTTGCTGGCGAGAATCGCCTCGCTACTTGCCGAGTGCGAATTAAAACGCAGAGATGTTGCGTATAACCGTCGGCTGTGTGGCAATGAATGGGATCCGATTGCCAAGTCTCTGATTTGCAAGAAGTCTACTGCCTGTCCTGCCTGCCGGAGCGGCAAGCGCGTGGGCGTTGACGGCCAAATCCGCGAAAGGCGTTCGTGTGGGAACGACCCCTATCCCCTGCGTGGCTAGATTCAGCACGGATTTGGCGGTTTGGCGCTGCCTACCGCAAAACAAGAAAAGCCCGACGCATCGGGCTTTCCCAGGTGTCGGCCGAAGCTTTCCACCGCAATTGGTCTGCATGTTACCACGTAGGTAATCCAGTTTGCCTGTCTTTCCTCTCTAGGGAAGAAGGGTTTCCCGCGTATGACGCCGATGCGCTGAGAGAGAGCCTGTCCAAGCTCAAGGAACGATCCGCCAAAACAGATCCGGGGACCCTTGGCGACCTTGCCGATATGCTTGCGGAAAGCGGCGTCGTGCTGCAGTTTGTGGAAGCGCCGAAGAAGTTCCCGCTCCACGGCATAACGCGATGGACGTCGAACGGGAATCCTGTGATCCAGATGACGGGCCGGCGTAAGACGGATGGATTCATCATCTGGACGCTTTACCACGAGCTGGGGCACATACTCAACGACGGCAACGTTGGTATGACGGTCGACTATACCGATGAGAGGCTTACTGCAAACCACGACGCGGAGAAGCTTGCCAATGCGTTCGCAAAAGATGTGCTGCTGGGTTCCGAGGGACTCTCGCCCTACCATGGGCTCAGCGATTCGGCGAGCATCAGGAATGCGGCTCAGGCGCGCGGCGTGTGTCCCGGGGTGGTCGTGAACCTTATGCACCGCAACCGTATGCTCAGCTATAAATGGTGCAATGATTTGCTGGTGGACATGGTGGTCCCGTTCAGCGCGTGATGGCCAAGGGCGCCTTCATATGGGCGCTCTCTTGATTTCGCACTAATCTGAGCTGCGGTTTTGCAGTGCGCACAGTCAGGCAGACCCGCACGGTCCGCAGAAAACTTCCGCCGACCGAATCTTTGCATCTTTGTGGGTGCGCCCAGACCCGAGGGGCATCGTTGACGGTGACCTCCGGGAGTGCCGCGGTCGTTATGAGCGGCGTCGTTGGCACGAAGGTCGGTCCGCGTCGATGTCATGAAGCTTGAGCCACGCCGTAGAAATGACGCATTGGCAAATAACCGCCTGTAGTATAGTTGCGTTAAAAGTCAATTTGCCTGATGAGGAGGTGGACTTGGACCAAGATTACGAACTCGTCAGCCAGAAGCTTAGCGGTACGGTGAGCGCCCTCGATCTTAATCCAATCGGCCAAGAGGACACCTTCTTGGACGTCATGAGCGCGGATCCAAAGCGACGTGAGTAAGCGGCCCTCATCAGGCGCTCTCTGATCAGGATCTATGAGAATGGGCTGGACTATGCCATCGCGGCGGGCTTGCTCAAACGGTTGAAGGGAACGGGGGACATCGCCCTTTTTGAAGTCAAAGCAAAGAGGACCGTCTTCAGAATTATGTCCTATGCAGCGGGAAAGCCTGAGGCCCTCATCGTCCTCCTGTTTGACTTTAAAGGCCACCAGCAACGTTCCTCCGGAGGAATACCTCCCTCAACCATGGACAAGGCGATCAGGCTCGCACGAATAGCAAAGCAACTTATCGAAGAGTAGACGCGAATCAAGAAATCAAAAGAGGAAACAGCATGAAGGTCAGAACCGGCAAAAGCCTCGAATCTCTCAAGGGCGTCAAGCTATCCGACGACAGCCTTGCTCTTGAGCACAGGCTGGATATCTCCGCTTCCATTTATAAACGGATGAAGGAGCTCGGCCTTAACCAAAAGGAGCTTGCCCGCAAATTGGGGATGAACGAAGCCCAGGTTTCCAGAATTATCAGGGGTAAGCAAAATCTCACCATTGCGAGCTTGGCAAAAATCGAGAATGCTCTCGACTTCGCCTTGGATGGCGGCTTCCGATATAGGGGCGAGGGAAAGGTTTTCCTTAGCATGGTTTACGAGCGAAACACGGCGCCAAGCTCTTGGGATAGGCCTAATACCTGGAGCGATTCCACCGCCTGTTCGAATGAACCCATTCCGGTTCTGGAGGTAGTCGCATGATTTCGGATGCAGTTATCGCGCCAATAAAGATGCGCGCCCTTACCGTTTCCGATGTCCATTTCAGGCTTGCGGAAGAATCGGTCGGCGATATGAAGCTTGATCTTGGCATCGACTACAAGACCAGTGAGCCTGACAACAACGGTTCAGATGGCGTCTATGCGCTGCGCGCCAACTTGGAACTGTCCGCGACCTTGGCCAACCCCGAGGACGAGACCGATATCAGACTCGACTCAGGGATAAACGTCCTGATAGAAGTTGCAATCGACTGCCCCTATTTCGAATCTGCTGAGGGCGCGCGTGATTATTTGGCGACAAATGCCCTCTCGATGGCATATTCGCATGCCAGGTCCGTGCTCATGACCATTGCAGGCATGACACCGGCAAGCAACTTCATCCTTCCGCCAATTATTCCAAGCGCTTTTAAAGCGCAGGGGTAGGTCTTGTGCTGGCGCGCGGGTAGCCCAATCTTGATCGACTTATGCTTGGCGACAACCACGAGGGAAGCTTCTGGCGAGGACTTGAAGATCAGGTATCTCGGCAAGCCGCAGGTGGTGGACGGGTATTACCAAACGCTTACCCGAGATTCCTCCACTTTGTGCGTCCCGCGTTGATGCCAGCATCTTCGCCGGTTGAGCAGTCAAGATTCTTGCCCATGAGAAACCCGACTACCGTCTTCTGAACATCAACCAGCTCATCGTCCTTTTCGAGTTGACAGAGCTCCATCAACTCAAACAGCTTTGCGCCATAGCCGATGAGGGACAGTGCGCTTGGGTTGATGCCTGCAGCGTCGAGAGCGACTTCGGACGAGCCAATAAGACTCATTCGATACATCTCGTAGATTTCGCTGGCAATGGCTACATTTTCGAGTCCACGAACCTGCCGGTAAGGCTCCTGTTTTAGCGGCGAGGAGCCTGTTTGCAGCATATAGCCCAGATTGCTGAGGATGACAAGCTGACGATACGTGAGCTGGTTCGCAAGCTTTAGCAGGCGATTTGCCGCCGGGCGGCTTACCTCGGGATGGAACAGGATGTTTGCGTAGAGCCGTGCGAGATACGGCGCCTTCTTCTCCTCGTACTCCTTCTGGGCAGCGATTAGGACGCCCTCGAGAAGTTCTTCAGCGGCGGAACGGTCGCCGGGTGCGGAATCAAAGAAGGCGCCAGTCACGCTGCCGGCGTATTCGCCGGCAGCCGTTGCTAAACTTTGACGCTTTGACCGCTTCTCCAAAGCCGCACCTCACTATTCGAAGTCGATCTCAACTTCGGCGGCGTTGTAGATGTCAACGCTGGTCTTCACATCAATCCGGTTGACAATCCATCCTCTGAGCGAGCAACGCTGTACAAAGTCATCAATACGGTTGACGCCATTGATTTCCTTGAGTGTAATCACGGCGCCAAAGCGCAGTCCCTGCCCCTTCTTATCTGGCCCGTAACCGCGCTCAGTGGTGCGGATTTTGATTCCCCACATTCCAGTTGAGTAGGCCTTCTTTCCGTGCCCGTTCTCCTTGAGCTCCTCGCCGATGTGTTTGACGTTGTCCCACTTGCGGTAGTTCTTTCGAGCTGCTGCCTCGGTGGTGGTGACGCCCTCGTCTCCCTGGCGATTGTTGTCGAGCGACTTTAGCTTGCCGTTGTTGTCAATCCTTCCGAAGTGAAGATCCATCTCTGTACTGGTGTAGTCCACGCCCTGACGCCTGTCACATTGCGGAAAGTAGCAGATCGTCGCGCGAGCAATGTAGGGGTGCTTTTCTTTTGAGATAGGCACGGGGATGCCGTAGTTGTAGGTCTCGTAGCCTTCCGAGGTCCCGGCGAGTGTGAACTTGATCTCATCGCTCTTTGATCCGACGATGTCCTCAATGCGGACAGGAACCTGGCCATAGCCGCGCCATGCGTCCCCCGAGTAATCCCAACCTGCAGCAGAGTCGATTATTAGCGCCTTGGCCACCTCGCGCGAAAGGCCCATCACCTGCATGAGGTAAGCCATCTTGCGGGCAATCCAGGGAGCTGCAAATGAGGTTCCGCTCATCAAATATTTGCCAGTTGCTGTACAGACCGGCATTCCCTTAGTGGAGTCACCGCCGATTGCGCACACGTCTGGCTTCTTGAAAAAATCAAGCACCGGTCCGCGACGGGAATAGTCTGCGGTCGATCCAGAGAAGGACGTTGCGTTTACTACCAGCGAGTTAATCGAGTCTGCCGGAGCCCCAATCTTCTCTTGGCCTACGCTCGTTTTATTGGTTCCAGCAACAACGAAGATAATGTCACCGAAGCGCGACTGGAGCTCGTCGAGGATGGCCGCCTCGGGAGAAACGAAGTTTCGAGCAATCTCGCGAATCGATCCCTGCGAGATATTCCAAACCTTGATATCACGATTCTGCTCAACGATAGTGCGCACCTGCCGCATAAAGGCAAATGAGCTGGACCTCTCTCCGGTAGCCACGCCAAAGTGACGTACCTTGAACCTTCCACAGCCATCGTCAAGCTCGGGTACGATACTCGGACCATCGACGATGAGGGAAGTAACGGCGGTGCCGTGCTTTTTCTGGCTCGCGTCAAGGTTAATCTCAGCGGGCGTGAGGTCGTGGTCGTCCACCCAGTCGGCGAAGTAGACCCTGTTGTCAAAGGGTGTGTCGAGCACGCCGATAATCGGCTCGTTGCCTGGTTCAGGAATTCGAGCGCTCCCTTCGCTTTCGATTCCGAAGTCCTCGGGGGTAAGGACAGAGATGTCAGAGAGCGCCATGGAGACGAGGAAGGGGTATTTGGCAACAAGCCTCGCATATTCGTCTGGTTCGAGTCGGATGGCGTTCTCTAAGACCCTATCGGGAGCCAGGTCTAACCCCACGCCGAGCCCGGCCAAGAATGAACGAACATCCTTGTATCCCGTGTCATAGACACTTACGATGGCGCTGCCTTCAATGGTCTCGTGTGCGGTGCTAACGTAAAACCGAGAGACGTATGAAGCATCCCGTATTGTCTGCGCAAAAGAGCTCTTTGTGAGCCCTGCTGCTCCCTTGATGCCACTTGCGTTGACTTGCTTGAGGTCGTCGCTGCCAATGGTCCCACCGTAGCGTTTGTCGACCAGCGTCGCGCAGTTTTCCAGCAGCTCAATGGACTCGACGATAATGTCCATAGGTAAGCAGTGGACAATTTCATGGTGAATGTCTTTGCCCTCGCCTTCGAAGCGCGCGCCTACGATGTAATCGCCCGCCTTGCCGCCTGGCCCGCCGAGGATACGACGAATTCGGTTGCTCTTGGCCACGATGTTGCAGTAAGCGACAGTGACGATTGGGCCAAAGCCGAAGGCGCCCTTTTCCCAATACATTTTGATGCTGCTCAGATTTGATGCTAGGCCGCGAAGGTGCTCCGATGTCACCGTCTTGCCCTTAGGGAGCTCGGGAGCGCCAGGTGCATTCGCCTTGCCATATTGAAATTGGCCTTTTAGCTGCAGAAGATCATTCATACGCCGTCTCCTTTAGCTCGCGCGAAATGGTGCTCTTGGATACGCCGGACAGCGCCTCCATCTCTCGCACCGTAAAACCTTGTGAGCGCAGCTCGGCTAGGTTGTCGATGGACGATGACGGGCAAGCCTGCTTATAAACGCGCCGCAGGTAGTCGTATGGTTCGTCGGGATTGCTAAATGCCAGCGCCGATTTCAGCATGTTCCTAAGGTCGCCTGGATACGGAACCTCGGCCATTTGCGAGATAATCTTCCTGAAGAGGCGCATGTTACGCCCGGAGCCCTTAAATTGCTGCAATAGGCCGCTCAGCATCACCTCGGAGATATCAATGAGATCTTCACGGTCGTATCGGCCAAAGTCGATGGTGGCGTCGAAGCGCCTGACGAGCGCCTTGTCCAGCTCTTTGTATAGGTTAGTTGTGGCTATAAGTACAACCTGCTCGTTCAAACCATCGAGTTCTTTTAACAGGGCGGATGTGGCGCGCCCCATCTCCCTTACATCCTGCTGGTTCACGCGGTCGAGGGCGAGGGCGTCAATCTCGTCAAAGAGGATGATTGCCTTGTCTGGCAGACGAAGGGAGTTGATTTCCCGGAACAGCTTGCCGATGTTCTTTGCAGTTTGGCCGAGCTTGCTGTCCACCACCAGGTTGAAATCGACGCGGTAGAGGTCGCGTGCAGTAATCCTCGCGATTTGCCTAGCCGACTCGGTCTTTCCCGTGCCCGGAGGGCCTTGGAACAGGAATTTGTTTACGCCAGCGTTGTGTGCGATGGCGTTGCAAACGCCGGTGACATCGTCGGAGATGACTTGTGGAAGTGGCAAGGGCGTGGATGACGGGTCCATCTTGTCGAAGAAAGTGCCGCCCTCTTCCGCTGACTGAGGGACAAACGCATTGGCGTCAGAGATGAGGGCCATGATGTACTCGGCGAGCTGCTCGTCGCCGCTCGCATCAAAGTCCCTTGCGATTTCCGCCGCCTCGCTCCGAAAGGCGGCTTCGTTGTGGTCTTCGTGGTACCTGATCAGATTGATTACGTTGCGCTTTTTCATAGCTGCCCCTATCGGTGGTTAGACAAGAAACAGTATAGGACAAAAATATCTAATATGGGACAAGGTAAGCAATATAATATCTGCAGATGGTGCCATCGTGATGCCCTTTAGTCCTGGATGGAGGTAGGGATGGCAGAGAAAGTGACCAGCACCTGTGAAGTCTTTGCTGCTAGTCCTGGCAGCGGCAATGAAGTGACGGCAAAGGCCTCTTTGCTTGATGTGAGCGGAGCATCGCTGACCTTTGGCTCCGGCTTAAAGCGCGAACCATTTCTGACGGCGTCGCTGCGAGCGCGAATGAAGGCAAAAGCTCAGGGGTGTTATGTCGACTCGGCGCTTGAGCAAATCAAGAAGGTCGAGCAGTAATGTGGCCCGTTCGTTTGGACACGAAATCCTGGTCCGGGAGTGAACCCACATCCGTTAACGCGGCCGCCTAGGCGGCCATCAGCCCCGGATAGTACCGCTCGGCCGGCGTGCCGTGGCCGAGCGACCGGCGCGGCCGAGCGACCGGCGCGGCCGAGCGACCGGCGCGGCCGCGCGTCGTCGTGCTGCTCGGCGTATGCCGCGATGAGCCCCCTGAGCCCCGCGGGCGCCCCGTGCTCGCTTATCCTCGCGCACCCGGTCTCGAGGCTGCGGGGCCGCCTCTCCGCGATCGCGCTGCCCGCCCGCCGGGCCTCGCCGTCCGTGCTCCGGCGCGCGCGGCCCGAGGCGAGAGGCCCCTCGCGGGCGGC
>NZ_CAVKWG010000036.1:0-33343 GCF_963660155.1 Paratractidigestivibacter sp.
CGAGCTGGCCCGCGAGCTGGATAAACCGCTGGACTAGGCTGCACCGCGGCTGCGGTTTGGGGACAGACACCTTTTCGCACACGAACCTTGGTATCAGCGAATTGGCCCAAAGATTCGGCAACGGGCTCGAAGCCGCGGCGCGTGTGCGGAAAGGTGTCTGTCCCCAAACCGCAGCCGCGGCGCGTGTGCGGAAAGGTGTCTGTCCCCAAACCGCAGCCGCGGCGCGTGTGCGGAAAGGTGTCTGTCCCCAAACCGCAGCCGCGGCGCGTGTGCGGAAAGGTGTCTGTCCCCAAACCGCAGCTAGGCCACGTCGAAAAAGCCGGTATGGCACAGCCACCATATGAGCACCACCTGTGCCGCCAGCATTACGGGCACGGTGAACTTGAAGTACCACTTCTGCGTCTTGTGGCGCACGAGGTGCATGCCCAGAAGCGCCCCGAGCGAGCCGCCCGAGAGCGCCAGCCCGAGCAGCGTAGCCTCGGAGATGCGCGAGTTGTGGCCGGCCGCGCGCGCCTTATCCACAAGGAAGCAAATGAGCGTCGCCAGGTTCATGCAGAGCAGGTACGCAATGCCCAGTAGCTGCGCATACGGCAATTCGCCGGTCGTAAATCCCAAAACCATCGCCGCCGCCTACTGACGCTCGAAGTAATCTTTGCTCGCCAAGAAGTACGTGCGGATGTACCCCTTCTTGGACACGACGACGAACTCGCCCGTGTCCTCGAGGTAGTACGCATCGTCGCCGTCCTTGGATTCGGTTTTATGCAGGCAGTCCGGGTTGGAGAGCACCTTATTGGCTCCGGCAAGATACACCTCGGCCGACGAGAAGCCCATGTCGATGCCGTGCTTCTCGTAGTGCTCCTGCAGGCGCTCCTCGTTGCGGAACGTGAGATTGCTCCTGGCCTCGGAGCCGCTGGAGGAACCGGAGTCGGACTTGCCGGAGTACGAGAGCGTGGTCTTTGAGCCGCTAGAGGAGGAATCGCTGCTCGCAGAACTGCTCGCAGAACCCCCGATCGGCGTCGTCTGAGAAGCTGTGACCTGCGCGTTATTTGAATTCGAGCCGGAGTTTCCCGACGTGGTCTGGATGCCGAACACCGAGCAGACAACCGCAACGGCAACCGCCGCGACGGCCCCGACGATCTTCGTCATTGGCGAGCCGTTGCTCTTACCGACGCCGGCCCCGCTGCCACCGCCGGCCTTGTTCTCCTGCCGATCCGCGTTGCTTCTGCCCATGGGACTCTCCCCAGCTCGTGGTTTAACCATTCGATAGTACCGCACGCGCAGGACACAAATTCATCGCAGGCGGCGGCGAAACCGCGGCCCTTACCCCACGTCCGCCCAGTCGATCGCCGCCGCACCATGCTCTACCAGCAGCTCATTGGCTCGCGAGAAGGGCCGCGACCCGATGAACGCGCACAGATCGCTTGCCGCCCGCATGGCCGAGAGCGGCGAGGGATGCGTCGACGCGAGACAGAACTTATCGTCCGCGACCTGCTCGCCAAGCCCCTCCTTGGCCCCCTCCACGAGCGCCACCGCGTTCTTTCCCCAGGCAAGAAAAACCACGGGCTGCGGCAACGTGAGGCATCGGCGCACCACGTAGTCCGTGAGCACCTTCCAGCCCAGCTTCGCGTGCGAGTTCGCGGCGCCTTGGCGCACGGTCAGCGTCGTGTTGAGCAGCAGCACGCCTTGGCGCGCCCAGTTGGAGAGGTCGCCCGACCCAGGCACCAAACACCCCAGGTCAGCAGCCATTTCTTTGTAAATGTTGCGCAGGCTCGGTGGCAATTTGCAGCCGCGGTGCACCGAGAAGGAGAGCCCCATGGCCTGCCCCTCCTCGTGGTAGGGGTCTTGCCCCAGGATGACCGCGCGCACGTCGCCGGGCGCCGTCCACGCGAGGGCGTTCAGGATGTCGTCCTGGGGCGGATAGATGGTCTGCTCAGCGCGAAGGACCGCCACCTCGGCAAGCAGGCGCTCGGTCGCGTCCACGACCTCGGCCGGCGCATCGGCGAGCCAGGCATCGATGTTTTGCTGCTTGGTCATAGCGCCTCGGCCTCTTTCCTAACCATCAATCCGCACGTCGAACATGGTCTCGAGCAGCCACTTGCCGGTCGCAGTGCGAAAGATCTTCTGCCCCGCGGAGCGAACGGCGTCCAGTCCCGAGCCGTTCTCGAACAGGTTCACGAGGAAGTCCGCCTCAACGAGCACCTGGTAATCGGCCCCATCGATGTTCGTATAGGTGTGGTGGTGCCCCACTAGATACGCCACGCGCTCGCAGCGCGCGGGGTCAAAGCCGACCTCTGCGAGCATCCGGCGCGCGGGCTCAGGCCCCAGCTCCTCCTGGTGCTTGCCGCTCGGGTCGCCGTACTTCTCCTCCGAAGGGCGGATGCCAATGTCGTGCACAATGGCCGCCGCCTCGAGCGTGAGCAGCGTCTGTGCGTCCATACCTTCACCCAAAGCAATAGTCCGAGCAAAGCTCGCGACCTTAACAAAGTGCTGGATACGGGCCGTGTCGCCCGCATCGAACTCGATCATCTTGAGCGTCAATTCATGAAGCATTTGCTCCGAGGTCTTACTTTGGTTGCTCTGAGGCTCTGGCATAGTGCTGCCCTCCGGTTGCATATGGCGAGACCCGCACATTCTAGTTCAGCCGGCGGGCGGGCGCGCAACGAAAACTTGCGCTACCCTCAAAGCAATAAATCAGCCGCCGCTCAAAGCAAGGAGCGCACATGAAGAAGTCAATCACTCGACGCGCGTTTGTCGCCGCGGCCGCCACCGGGACCGCAGCGATCGCCGCCGGCTGCGCAAAGTCGCAAGAAGAAACCGCCGCCCCCGCGGCCGAGACCGCCGAATCGCAAGCCCCCGCGACGACCTCCGAGGCCGCGTCCTCCCCCGCCGAGACCGCCTCCGCCGCGAGTACCGGCGCCGTCGCCCGCCCTTCCGCGAACGGCCGTCTCACCGTGCAGAACGCGCGCCTTGTGGACGCCTCGGGCAATAACGTGCAGCTCAAGGGCTTCTCGACCCACGGAATCGCGTGGTTTGGGCAATACGTCAACGCCGAGTGCTTCGCCGAGCTCTCGGGTTGGGGCGCCAACGTGGCGCGCCTCGCCATGTACACGCACGAGAACGGCGGCTACTGCTCCGGCGGCGACCAGGCTGCCTTGCGCGACCTGCTCGTTCGCGGCGTCAAGTACGCGGCCGACGCCGACATGTACTGCATCGTCGACTGGCACGTGCTGCAGGACCTCGACCCCAACGTCTACATCGACCAGGCCAAGGAGTTCTGGGCGTGGGCCTCGTCCGAGTTCGCGGACGCGACCAACGTGATCTACGAGATCTGCAACGAGCCGAACGGCTCGACTACCTGGGCGGATGTGAAGAGCTACGCCGAGGTTATCCTGCCCATCATCCGCGCGAACGACGCCAGCGCCGTCGTGCTCGTGGGCACCCCTAACTGGAGCCAGCATCCCGACCAAGCCGCCGCGGACCCTCTTGCCGACGAGCATGTCATGTACACGTTGCACTTCTACGCGGCCACGCACAAAGACGACCTGCGCGCCACGCTGCGCTCGACCGTCGACGGCGGCGCGCCCGTCTTTGTGAGCGAATACGGCATCTGCGACGCGTCGGGCAACGGCAGCCTCGACCTTGAGTCCGCCGCCGCCTGGGTAAACCTCATGGACGAGCTCGGCGTGAGCTGCTGTTGCTGGAGCCTCTGCAATAAGGCCGAGAGCGCGTCGTTTATTGCCTCGAGCTGCGAGAAGACCTCGGGTTTCGAGGACGGCGACCTTACGCCGAGCGGGACGTGGCTCAAGGCGATGCTCGGCGGGCAGACGCCGACCGAGGTCGCCAGGCCGGACGGCTCGGGCACCGGCGTGGGCACGTTTACGCTGGAGTCGATCACCGGCAACGACGGCCTCGCCGTTTCGGCCAACCTGCGCCAGAGCTGGGAGACCAACGGCGCCCCGTACCTGCTCTACGACATTACCGTGACGAGCGGCACAACACCGAGCAATTGGGGCTGCGACCTGGTGTTTTCTGCCAACGTGGCCATCTCCGAGAGCTGGAACTGCACGATTGCCGCTGACGGCGCGACCGTGCACATCACCGGCGCCGGCACCTCCGACGTCGGCCTCATCGTCTACCCCGCATAAATTACTCAACCTGCAAAAGGGACAGTCCCTTTTGCAGGTTAGAACGAGACGTTGCCGAACTCGGAGAGCTCAAGGCCCTCGTTGTGCTCAACGGCCCAGTTGATGTTCCAATCGCTCGTAAAGAGCAGGAGGCGCCCGCCGCGCATGTCCTCCACGCGGCAGGTGTCGCGCGTGAGGCTCAGCTTCTTGATGTCGTAGCTGTCGGGCGCGTTCTGGATCCAGCGAATCTGGTTGTACGGCAGGCCCTGGCGATACACCTTAACGTGGTACTCGCTCTCGAGGCGCTGCTCGAGCACCTCGAACTGCAGCACGCCCACCACGCCCACGATCACGGACTCCATGCCGGCGCCCACCTCGCGGAAGATCTGCACGGCGCCCTCCTGCGCAAGCTCCTCCATGCCCTTGACGAACTGCTTGCGCTTAAGGGTGTCTACCTGCGAGATCTTTGCGAAGTGCTCAGGCTGGAACGTGGGGATGGGCGGGTACTGGACGTTCATCTTACCGGCGCAGACCGTGTCGCCGATGGAGAAGATGCCCGGGTCGAAGAGGCCCACGATGTCGCCCGCGTAGGCTTCGTCCACGATGGCACGGTCGTCGGCCATCATCGAGGTACCGGTTGCGAGCTTGATGTTGCGGCCACCCTGAACGTGCGTCGCCGTCATGCCGCGCTCGAACTTGCCCGAGCAGATGCGCACGAAGGCGATGCGGTCGCGGTGGTTCTTGTCCATGTTGGCCTGGATCTTGAACACGAAGCCCGAGAAGTCGTTCTCCACGGGGTCCACGGCCTCGCCGGAGACCTGGTCGGTGTAGGCGCGCGGCGGCGGCGTGAGGCGCAGGAACTCCTTGAGGAAGGGCTCCACGCCGAAGTTGGTAAGCGCCGAGCCAAAGAAAACCGGCGAGAGCTTTCCGCAGCTCACAGCCTCAAGGTCCAGCTCGTCGCCCGCACCATCGAGCAGCTCAATGTCGTCCATCAGGTTGTTGTGATTCTCGGTGCCGATAAGCCCCTCAAGCTGGTCGCTGCCGAGTTCCGCCTCGATCTCGCGGACCTTCTTGGTGGCGTTGGCGTGGCCGTCGCCCTCGAAGGCCAGCACGCGGCGGGCCTGGCGGTCAAAGACGCCGCGGAAGTTGCGGCCGGACCCGATGGGCCAGTTCATGGGATAGGTGCCGATACCGAGGACCGTCTCGATCTCCTCCATGAGGTCGAAGGGGTCGCGCGCCTCGTGGTCGAGCTTGTTCACGAAGGTAAAGATCGGGATGTGGCGCAGGGTACAGACCTTGAAGAGTTTCTTGGTCTGCGCCTCGACGCCCTTGGCGCCGTCGATGACCATGACGGCCGCATCGGCCGCCATGAGGGTGCGGTAGGTATCCTCAGAAAAGTCCTGGTGGCCGGGGGTGTCGAGGATGTTCACGCAGTGGCCCTCGTAGCTAAACTGCAGCACCGACGAGGTGACGGAGATGCCGCGCTCCTTCTCGATGTCCATCCAGTCCGAGACAGCGTGCTTGGCCGAGCTCTTGCCCTTTACGGAGCCGGCGGTCTGGATGCTGCCGGTGTACAAGAGGAGCTTCTCGGTAAGGGTGGTCTTGCCGGCGTCCGGGTGCGAGATGATCGCGAACGTGCGGCGAGACGAGATCTGTTCCTTGAGGCTAGCCATGCGTGTCCTTCCTTATCTGCACAAACTAGTCGATTTTAGCGCGCACACGCAGGTTAGTTATGCCTTATTTCTCATCGCAATGGCGTCGTCACCGTTATATTGACGGCGGTCGCGGCCCATTCCGCACACATGGCGGCCCCTCGGGCCATCGGCCAGCAAAATATTGGAGATGGCGGCAGTTTATTGCGGAGCCATCGAGTATCCCGCGCTTTATGCCCCACAAAACAGCAGGTAAAAGATTTGCTCAACATTTGGCTACTCGGACGACTCGTAAAAACTGCCGCCATCCCTGTTTTTGTGCGCGCAGGACTGCGCCGAGGCCCGTAGATGGCGGCCCGGCGCGGCAAGAAGGCCTACTCGAGGATGTAGGTGCTGCCCTTGTTGTTCTTGCTGTCGTAGACGCCGCGGTCGGCCATGCGGTAGACGGAGTCGAAGTCGAGGCCGGGGCGGTAGAGCACGGCGCCGAGGCTCACGCTGACCTCCTCGGACATGGGCTCGACGCGAATGGCCGACACGCCGCCGAAGATCTCCGCGATGATGGGCGCGGCCTCCTCAGGCGTCTGAATGCCGACGAAATACGCGGCGAACTCGTCGCCGCCGAGGCGCATGACCACGTCGCCGTCGCGCTTAGCGGCCGCCAGCGTGTTCGCCACGCCGATAAGCACCTTGTCGCCGGCATCGTGGCCGTACTTATCGTTGACCTGTTTGAACTTGTCCACGTCGAAGAGGCAGAACATGCCCTGCACGCCGTCGCGCAAAAGGGCGTCGATTGCCTGCTCGCCGTGCCCGCGGTTAAAGATGCCGGTCATCAGGTCGGTCTGCGAGAGATACAGCAGTCGCTCCGTCTCTCGTCTCTCGGCGTCGATGCATTCGACGGCGTAGAGCAGGTAGCGATCGGGATCGGCCTCGTCGGCGTCAAGGGAGCCCAGCTTGATAAAGCGCGCCTTGCACCAGCCGTTCATCTTGCCCTCAAAGACGCACGAGGTCATCGGGTCGTCTCCCATGCGCGCGGAAAGAGTCGAGAAGTCGCAGAAGTCCTTGAGGAGCTGGCTGTGCTCGGGCGCGCCGATGGTCTGCATCACGTTATCCATGCACTCCTGGAGCGTGCCGCCGATGTAGATGAGCTTCTCGAGGAAGGGGTTCGACTTGATGGTGTAGATCTTCTGCTTGCGAAGGTCGAGGGCGTGGATGGACACATAGATCTCGGAGAGCGAACTCAAGATGTTGCTCTTAAAAGCGTACGATTGCTCGATGCTGTGCGAGTTCTCCATGTTGCGCAGCTTCTCCATGTGCTCCCCCTTGCGACGTCGGAAACAGAATGCCTGATTGGCGGCCCTAGCCGACGGACACAACGGTAAGCGAGGTGTTATCGACGGTAAAGGCCACGTCATGCCCCGCGTACGCCAAGTGATAGACGCGCTCAGGGTCGTGCTTAGCGCCGGCGCGGCGGGGGTCTTGGCGCAGGACCTCGATGAGGCCGGGGAGCTTATCGGCGTCGACGATCGTGCGCAGGCTTTCCGGGAAGTCGACGTCGAGCTCTTGCCAGGGGTTCTTCTCGATCCAGCCGCCCGTGGCCTCGGGATGGCAGTCGGCGAAGGGGATGTAGGGCTTGATGTCGTAGATGGGCGTGCCGTCGCGCAGGTCGGCACCGAGGACGTGGATGACGGGGCCGTCGGGCGTGCGCTCCACGCGGTCGAGCGCGACGCAGGTCAGGCCTATCGGGTTCGGGCGAAAAGGGCTGCGCGTGGCAAAGACGCCCACGCGCTCCGTGCCGCCGAGGCGCGGCGGGCGGACCGTCGGCGACCAGGCGTCGTTGGTGCCGGGCCTACTCGCCGTGGCCGTATCGGCGGCGATGTCGGCCGCGGTGCCGCCGGGGGTTCCGTTCTCGAACTGCCAGAGCAGCCACAGGTGCGAGAAGAACTCGAGCCCGGCGACCGCCGACTCGAGCGCGAACTCAGGCTCAAAGACGATGCGTCCCTGCAGGTGAGGGGCAAGAAAGCTGTTCCGCGGGATGCCGAACTTCTGCGGCAGGTCGGTGCGTATATGCGCGATGGCCCTCAGACAAGACAAGGGGACAGTCCCTTCATACCGTTGTAGTTTTGATGCGAAATGACGAGCCGGCCACGGCGTCACCTCATGGCAGCCACGATGGCGGCGACGGCCTGTGCCTGCTGCTCGTCGGGCAAGATGGTCGCCTCGTTGTCGCCCGACTGCGCACCGTAATCGCCGAAGCCCGCATGGTTGCCGCCGGCGATCTGGAGCACCGAGCTCGCAGGCAGCTGGGCTATGCAAGCGTCGAGCCTCTCTCGGCTGACCACGCCGTCGTTTGACCCGTACACGAGCTCCGCCTTGAGCCCGAGCTGCGAGAGATCCTCGGTGGAGTAGGCGGCAAGAAGCGCCAGACCCTCGAGCTTCGACGTATGGCTCGCGGCATAACTTGCGGCCGCCACGCCGCCGAGCGAGTGGCCGCCGATCCACCAGTGAGACACGCCTGAGTAAGCGCTTATCGCCGAGTCCGCCGCGTTCAAGTTAAGAAATGCGAGGTTAAATGGCATTTTCGCGATGACACAAAACACGCCTTGCTCAGCGAACTTGGCCGCAAGCGGCGCATACGCCTCAGGCGCTACCTTGCCGCCGGGATAAAAGACGATACCGTACTCGGAGTTCTCGTCCCCCACCGCTATAAAGGCGTCAAAGTCCGCCACCGCGACCGACGCGTCGCTCGCCGAATCCACAGCGATAATCGCCTCGGCCTCGCTTCCGGCGCGCGAATAGTCGGACACATAGACGCCGAGCGCCACGGCGAGAATCGCCGCCAAGATGACAAGCGCAGCCGCAATTCGCTTCAGCCATGTATGTTTAGCGGCCATGCACTCTCCCCTTCTTGACCTGCAGAAGGGACTGTCCCTTTTGCAGGTGGACAGCCCCTTCGTCTCATTGTATCGGTGGAGCTGTATCGAAGCGCGACGACCGAGTTACTTGGTCTTGTTCTCGACGTCCTCGGCCTTCTTCTCGAGGCCTTCGACGACGTTCTCGATCTCGGGCTCGAGCATCGAAGCGAGCTTGGAGAGCTTCTTCATGTCGAGCAAGGGGCCGATAAGGTCAGCGAAAAATCCCATGTGAATCTTCCTTGGTTGGTTCGCCGGCGCGGGGTTCGTCCGCTTGTCGGTTTGCAGCTTACGGAGTCGACGCAGGTGCCAAGACGTTTTTTCGACGAACGCCAACAAAGCCTTGAGGGCGACCCGCTTACGGAATGATTAACGCGCAGGCCAATTGTTGTACCGCGCATCAGCTAAGCTAATACGAGGTCGAAAGGGGCTCACCATGACGGGGCAGAATTCTTACCACAAGGAACAGATCGCGCAGCTCATCATGTCTATGTCGCGCTTCTTCGACGTGGTGCGCCTGGTGGACCCCATCAGCATGGTCGTCTACATCGTGGAGGGCGACGAGCTGGTCGCGCAGCCCAACAGCTGCTTCCACGTGTGGAAAAAGGAGGAGCGCTGCGACAACTGCATCTCGTCGAAGTGCTTCATGAACGACCGACGCTTCTCCAAGTTCGAGTTCATCGACCACGACATCTACCACGTGGTCGCGCAGCCCGTGGACATCGACGGCGAGAAGTACGTGCTCGAGGTGGTCACCGCCTCCAACGACGACGTGCTCGTCTCCGCTTTCGGCAACAACAACTTCGTGGACCGCATCACCGACTACAACCACAAGGTGTACACAGACGACCTCACGAGCCTCTCCAACCGCCGCTTCATCGACGAGCGCTTCCCCATCTTGGCCGACCGCGTGTCAACGCACGGCATGAGCCTCGCCGTTGCCATGATCGACATCGACAACTTCAAGCAGGTAAACGACACGCTGGGCCACCTTACCGGCGACAAGGTCCTGCAGTTCGTGGCCGGCGCGCTGCGCGAGGGCTTCGCGCCGAAGGAAACGGACGTCGTGGCTCGCTACGGCGGCGACGAGTTCTTCGTCGCGCTGCATGCGCTGAGCCGCGAGGAGGTCGAGCAGCGGGTGGGCGCCGTGCGGAAACTCGTGGCACAGGGCACGTTCGACGTCACGGTGAGCATCGGCGTGTATTACCAAGCTGCAGCCGCGGAGCAGGGCGCCGAGGCGCTTATCCAGAGAGCCGACGACCTTATGTACCGCATCAAAAACGGCGGCAAGAACGGCTACCTGATCGAGGAGTAACCCCGCCCGACCTGCGGTTTGGGGACAGTCCCCTTTCTGCAGCGGTTTGGGGACAGTCCCCTTTCTGCAGGCACGCCTAGACGCGCAGGCGGCGCAGCAGCTCCTCGCAAGCGCGGCTGCGCAGGCGGTACTTCTTCCAAACAAGAAAAGATTTGATATTCATCGGCGGGTTGAGCGGCACGAATCTGAGGTCTGCGGACTCGAGCTGCAGCAAATGATCGATGCCCATGGCGCACGCCTCGCCCGTGCGCACCAGGTGCGCCGCGTTGCCCAGAAGGTCGTGGTGCCCGACCACGTTGAGGCTCTCGGGGTCGATTGCCCCGCCCGACCATCCGACGAGGTCAACGGCCTTATTCGTCGTGCGCGAGCTCAAAAGCAGCGGCATGCGCGCGACGTCTTCAGGGGTCACGCCCTCGCGGCTCCCCCACTCGCTGGTTGTTGCCACGGCCACGCCCACGCGGTCGGCGCCCGGCATCTGGAGCCACTCGTATTTCTCGAGGTTAACCGGCTCGATGAGCAGGGCAAAGTCCAGAAGTCCGCGCTCCAGGCGCTCCTCCACGGCATCGGCGTTTCCCGTGTAGAGCTCGATGGTCACGCGCGGGTTCTCGCGGTGGAGCTCGACGAATGTGTCCATGATGGGCCGCATGGCCTGCGTCTCGCCGCCGCCGATGCGGATATTGCCCGAGAGCTCGTGCTCGTCGTCGGCGAGCTCCGCCTCGGTCTGGTCAACGAGCGAGATGATCTCCTCGGCGCGCTGGCGCAGCAGCATGCCGTCGCCCGTGAGCACGCACGCGCGGTTCGTGCGGTCAAAGAGCGTGACCCCAAGCTCGCGCTCCAGGTCGGCGATCTGCCGCGAGAGCGTGGGCTGCGTGACGTGCAGCACGTTGGCCGCCTCCGTCATGTTCTCCTCGCGCGCGACGGCAAGGAAATATCGCAAGGTTCGCAGTTCCATGAGTTAGACCCCTGTTATACGTCACCCGTATATCTAACAAGTTATTATAGGTATTTAACATCGTGCCTGTGCGCCCGTATTCTCAATATCGAAAGGGAAACGCAACGAGAAAGGCTGAACGTTTATGCAGTACACGACCCTTGGGCACTCGGGCATCGAGGTCTCCAGGCTGTGCCTCGGCGGCATGAGCTTCGGCGAGGCCAGCCCCGACTTCCACCAGTGGACCATCGACGCCGACGGCACGCGCGAGGTCATTCGCCGCGCGCTCGACTCCGGCATCAACTTTATCGATACGGCCAACTGCTACAGCTTCGGCACGAGCGAGGAGTACATCGGCCGCGCCCTGCGTGAACTGGGCATCGCGCGCGAGGACGTGGTTCTTGCCAGCAAGGTGTACTTCAACGAGGGGGCGCTCTCGGCGGCCGCCATCGAGCGCGAGATTGAGGGCACGCTCAAGCGCCTCGGCACCGACTACCTGGACCTCTACATCATCCACCGCTTCGACTATGACACGCCGATGGAAGAGACCATGGAGGCGCTCGACCGCCTCGTGCGCGCCGGCAAGGTCCGCGCCCTGGGCGCGAGCGCCATGTACGCCTATCAGCTCCACAACCTGCAGGTTATTGCCGAGCAGAACGGCTGGACCAAGTTCACCAGCATGCAGTGCCACTACAACCTGCTCTACCGCGAGGACGAGCGCGAGATGATCCCGGTCTGCCGCCAGTACAACATGGCGCTCACGCCGTACAGCCCGATGGCATCCGGCCACCTTTGCCGGCCCACCTGGGAGAGTTCGTCGGTGCGCGGCACCACCGACACGACCATGCAGAACAAGTACGACCGCGACCGAGCCATTGACCTGCCCGTCGTCGAGCGCGTGGCCAAGGTGGCCGCCGACCACGGCGTCCCCATGGCGCAGGTGGCGCTGGCCTGGCACTGGGCGCGAGGCGTCGAGGCGCCCATCGTCGGCTGCAGCAAGCCGGAACGCGTGGACGACGCGGTGGCGGCGCTCGACGTTGAGCTCACGGCCGAGGAGGTCGACTTCCTCGAGGAGCTCTACCAGCCGCACAACCTCGTGGGGCCCAAGGGCCGCCCGGGCGAGAAGGCGCTGGCCGGCACCACGAACGTGAAGCTCACGCGCTAGGAGCGGGGCGCCCGTGGACGACAAGATACGTCAAAACCTGGTGGACGCAGGCTGTGACCAGGCGTTCATTGACGAGTTCGAGGGCCTGTGCGACTGCGCGCAGCTCTGCCGGCTGAAGGCTCGGCGCCGCGAGCTTCTCGACTCCATCCACGCCGAGCAGAAGAAGCTCGACTGCCTCGACTACCTCATCTACCAGTACCGCATTGATCCCAACACCAAATAACCCGCATTGGGGACAGTCCCTTTTGCAGGTCGAAAGGAGAAACGATGACCATCCTGGACGAGAACTACACCCTGGCCGACGGCACCCTCATCCCGAGGCTCGGCCTGGGCACCTGGCTCATGGACGACGCCACCGCGACGGCGGCCGTGAAGAGCGCCGTGGCCTGCGGCTACCGCATGATCGACACCGCGCAGGCCTACGGCAACGAGGCTGGCGTCGGCGAGGGCATCCGCACCTGCGGCGTGGCCCGCGACCAGCTGTTTGTTGCCACCAAGGTCGCCGGCGAGCTCAAGGACTACCAGAGCGTGGCCGCCTCCATCGACGAGTCGCTCTCCAAGCTCGGCCTGGACTACGTGGACCAGATGATCCTCCACAGCCCGCAGCCGTGGGTGGAGGTCAACCAGTCCGACGACCGCCACGAGGAGGGCAACCTGGCCGCGTGGCGCGCGCTTGAGGACGCCCAGGCCGCCGGCAAGGTGCGCGTCATCGGCGTCTCCAACTTCCTGGCCGGCGACATTGACAACATCCTGGCGGGCGGCACCGTGAAGCCGCAGGTCAACCAGGTGCTCACGCACATCTCCAACACGCCATTCGAGCTTCTCGACTACTGCGCCGAGAAGGGCATCCTGGTTGAGGCCTACTCCCCCATCGCCCACGGCGAGGTGCTGGGCAACCCCCTGATCGCCGAGGTCGCCGGCCGCTACGGCGTCACGCCCGCGCAGCTTTGCATCCGCTACTGCCTGGAACTCGGCATGCTGCCGCTGCCCAAGGCCACGAGCGCCGAGCACATCGCCGACGACGCGCGCGTCGACTTCCAGATTTCCACCGAGGACATGCAGACCCTGCGCGGCGCCGAGCGCATCAAGGACTACGGCGAGTCGAGCTTCTGGCCCGTCTTCGGCGGCAAGCTGTAAACGGCAGACTTTACTACATCAACTTTTAAACAGTGGACAAAGGGACCGTCCCTTTGTCCGCACGAGAGGAGAGAATCATGGCTGTTAAGCAGACCGCGGGCCACGAGGCCCTGGGCGAGTTCGCGCCCGAGTTCGCGCACCTCAACGACGACGTGCTCTTTGGCGAGGTGTGGAGCCGCGAGGACAAGCTGCCGCTGAAGCTGCGCAGCATCGTGACCGTGAGCGCCCTCATCGGCAAGGGCATCGTGGACAGCTCGCTGCAGTATCACCTGGCCGAGGCCAAGAAGAACGGCGTGACGCAGGTTGAGATGGCCGAGCTTCTCACCCACATCGCCTTCTACGCCGGCTGGCCCAACGCCTGGGCGGCCTTCCGCATGGCCAAGGAGGTCTACGCCGAGGGCGGCGAGGGCGGCTCGGCCGACGCCGACGCGCCCGAGGCCCACGGCGGCTTCTTTGGCCTGGGCAAGCCCAACGACGGCTTTGCGCAGTACTTCATCGGCCAGAGCTACCTCAACTGCATCACCAAGCCGGGCGACTACCTGCAGATCCACAACGTGACCTTCGAGCCGGGCTGCCGCAACAACTGGCACGTCCACCACGCCAGCACCGGCGGCGGCCAGGTGCTCATCTGCGTCGACGGCGAGGGTTGGTACCAGCAGGAGGGTGAGCCCGCGCGCCCCCTCAAGCCCGGCGACGTCGTGGAGATCCCGGCCAACGTCAAGCACTGGCACGGCGCCAAGGCAAACAGCTGGTTCAGCCACCTGGCCTTCGAGTACCCCGGTCAGGACGAGAGCAACGAGTGGCTGGAGCCCGTCGACGACGAGGCCTACGCCGCGCTGGAGGGCTAGTCGATGAGCAAGAAGATGCTCGTTGCGTACTACAGCTGGTCTTGCGGCAACACCGAGAAAATCGCCGAGCAACTGGCCGAGGCATGCGGCGCGGACCTCGAGCGCATCAAGACCTCGGTCCCCTACCCCGAGGACTACGACGAGACCGTGGCCCAGGGCCAAGACGAGGTGAACGCCGGCTTCGAGCCCGAGATTTGCCTGCTCGAGCATAACCCGGCCGACTACGACGTGGTGGCCGTGGGCACGCCGACCTGGTGGTACACCATGGCGCCGGCGGTCCGCACGTTCTTCTCGACGGCGGACCTTTCGGGCAAGGTCATGGTGCCGTTCATGACCAACGGCGGCTGGCCCGGCACCGTAATCGACGACATGGTCGAGGCCGCGGCGGGCGCCACGGCCGGCCCCGCGCTGGAGGTGCAGTTCGACTCCACCGGCGGCGACCATCAGGAGTCCCCACAGGCGGCCGTCGACGCCTGGATCGGGCAAATTCTGGCGCTTCTGGGCTAGGCACGAGACCAAACTCTCGCATTTGAGCATCTTGCTGGGTTTTCACCGAGTAGACAAGCCATACCAACTGCGGTTTTGGCCGCAGATTGGCCGTTACTACTCGGGCGGTTTACAGCAAGACACTCAAATGCGAGAGTTTGTGCTCGTGAGCCTGCGCGGCATAACCTGCTGCGTCCCCGATGCGCGAGAGATTGGCGTAGTCTTGGGCGTCGGCACCATGGACGTCGGAGATGTTAGAGAGACGCCCGCAATGCAGCAGGCCTATGACCTCGGCGCCAGCATCTGCGGCTAGCGCCGCAACGATTGGAGAAACATGTCCAAGTCCCTCATCGCATACTTCAGCCGCGCCGGCCAGAACTACGTGTCCGGAGACATCGTCGAGCTGCCGCGAGGCAACGGTGCCGTGCTGGCCGACTTTGCCGCCGCGGCAACTGGCGACGACCTCTTTGAGATCCGCCGCGAGGCTCCCTATGCCTCCGACTATCGCGAGTGCGTCGCCGAGTCCCGCGACGAGCTGGCCGCGAACGCACGTCCCAAGCTTGCCGCCGACTGCGACCCCGCGCCCTACGACGACATCGTGCTGATCTATCCCAACTGGTGCGGCACCATGCCGATGCCGGTCTACACCTGGCTCGAGGCTCACAACTTCGCAGGTAAGACCATCCATCCGCTCTGCACGCACGAGGGCAGCGGCCTTGTCTCCACCGGGCGCGACATCGCCACGGCCTGCCCCGGCGCCACCGTGGCCCCTGGTCTCTCCGTCAAGGGTTCCGAGGCCGCTCGCTCCGAGTCGGTCGTCCGAAACTGGCTTCGTTAGGCACGCCGCTCGCAAAAAGGACCGTCCTTTTGCAGGTCGCGAGCACAAACTCTCGCATTTGAGTGTCTTGCTGCGAACCGCCTGAGTAGCAAGAGCCAATCTGCGGCCAAAACCGCAGTTGGTATGGCTTGTCTACTCGATGAAAACCCAGTAAGACACTCAAATGCGAGACTTTGTGAATCTAGCGCGGCTTTCGGGCCACCAGATGCGCCCGGAAGCCCTTCTGCGCCTCGAGTTTCTCGACCTCGAAGCCCGCGGCATCGGCCATCTCGCGAAACTCGCTCACCTTGTGGACGCGCACGTCGCCGTGGCCGAGCAGGCGAACGAACGGCAGCTCGAAGGTGTTCATCAGCCACACCACGAAGTCGCTCGACGTGTAGTCGCGCAGGATCAGCCTGCCGCCGGGCCGCAGCACGCGCAGCGCGCCGGCAAAGAACGCACCCGGGTTCGGGTAGTGGTGAAAGCTGTTCGACGAGAGGACCGCGTCGAAGCTCGCGTCCGCAAACGGCAGGTTCTCGGCATCGCCCACCACAAACTCGCAGTTGGAAAGCTCTTTTGCCGCCGCGGCATCGATCATGGCCGGCGTGAGGTCGAGCCCCGTGTAGCGCGCCTCGGGAAACTTCTGGTGCAGCAGCTCGATGACGGCGCCGGTTCCGCACCCCACGTCGAGCACATCCGCGAAGGGCTCGCCCTCCAGCTCGGCCAGCATCTGCGGATAGTCGTCCTTGCACATCTCGTAGATGCCGGCGTACCCCGACTCGTACACGCGCGCCGCCTCGGTGAACTCGCGCACCGACATCTGCTTGAGCTCTTCTGCCGTCCGGGCCATGGCTGCTCCCCTCACATCAAGTTAACTCATTCTAACTCAACGCGAAATGATACAAATGAGGCGCCCTTTCGCATCCTTCGCCGCAAGAAGAGAGCCCGTCGTGAAGCACCCCGCAAGAATCGCCGCCCTGGCCGTTGCCGCAACCGTCGCCGGCCTCGCCCTCACGCCCGCCGCCGCGCTCGCCAAGAGCGCTATCTCCGCCGCCGACTGGGCCGAGGCCGTGGCCGCCATGAACAGCCCCAGCTACTCCGCCTACTCCTCCACCACCGACGCCGTGGCCCTCTCCGACGACGCTTTCCCCGAGAAGTACGACCTGCGCGACCCCGACGGCGACGGCAACACCAGCGACTCCGTGGTCACCCCGGTCAAGTTCCAGAACCCCTGGGGCACCTGCTGGGGCTTCTCCGCCATCGCGGCCTCCGAGACGAGCATCCTGTCGTCCATGCAGGCTGACAACATGGACATCTCCGACGGCATCGACCTCTCCGAGCGCCATCTCACCTGGTTCGCCTACTCCAGCGCGCCCGAGTCCGTTGTGGGCTCGGCCCAGGCCGGCGAGGGCTTCCACAACGACACCGCCTCCGACAACTACGTCTACAACCTCGGCGGCCTTGCCGGATACGCCACCTCCGTCTTCGCCAGCGGCATCGGCCCCGTCCAGGAGTCCGACGTCCCCTACAAAAACGAGGAGGACATTGTCGAGGTCAAGGTTGTCAAGGACGGCATCCCCTTCTACGAGATCTTAGGCCTGTCCGAGCTTGAGGGCTACGCCAAGGAGCACACCAAGGCCGACGGCTACACCCTCTCCGCCTACTACTCCGAGACTCTCAAGGACGAGACGACCGAGGCCACCTGGAAGGTCGACGACAGCTACTACAACGTCAGCGCCTACGAGCTCGAGGAGAGCCACATCCTGCCCGAATGCGCCACCTTTGACGAGAGCAGCAACTACTCCCTGAACCAGGAGGGCGTCGACGCCATCAAGTCCGAGCTTCTCGCCGGCCGCGCCGTCTCCATCGCCTACAGGGCCGAGTCCTCCTACGCCAACGAGCCGAACGACCTCACCTATTTCAACATCGACACCTGGTCCAGCTACACCGACATCCCGACCGGGGCCAACCACGCCGTAACGATCGTGGGCTACGACGACACCTACTCCGCCGAGAACTTCATCGCCGCACACCGCCCCGACCACGACGGCGCCTGGCTCGTGAAGAACAGCTGGGGCTCGGAGGACTCCGACTTCCCCAACGAGAACGACTGGGGCATCGTCGACGAGAAGACCGGCAAGCACACCGGCTACTTCTGGCTGTCCTACTACGACCAGACCATCTGCTGCGCCGAGTCCTTCGTCTACGACCTCGACGCGACCTACCTCTCCGACGAGTTCTCCATCGACCAGTACGACTACCTGGTGGATGACACCACGCTCGAGAACGAATATGACGAGAAGACCAGCTCGGCCAACGTCTTTGTTGCCGAGCAGGACCAGATGCTGAGGGCGCTCACCTGCCGCACCGTTAAGCCCAACACCACGGTGACCTACGAGGTCTACCTGCTGGACGACGACGTCAAGAACCCCACCGACGGCAAGCTCGTGGCCACCGTGAGCGCCAACTATCAGTACGGGGGCTTCCACCGTGCGGCGCTTGACGAGAAGACCTATGTGCCCATGCGCGAGGGACAGCGCTACTCCGTCGTCACCACCCAGCACTGCGAGACGGACGGCAAGTACTACATCTGCGCCTCCACGAACCAGGCCAAGCTCACGGAGGAGCACTACGACGCGCTCTACCGCAAACTCGTCCAGCAGAAGTCCCAGGCGTTCCTGGAGAAGAAGAGGGAAGCTTGGGTCGAGCAGCTCGAAGCCTTCGGCAGCAGCAGGGAAGAGGCTGAGGCGCAGGCCGCCAAGGAGCTCGCCGAGTACATGAGCAGCGCCCAGTGGGACGAGGACTTCGAGAACATCGTGGAGCCCGAGGCCAAGAGCGAGGCCGACACCCAGCTCAACACCTACTACGTCGCCAAGGTCAACCCCGGCGAAAGCTACGTCGCAACGGACGGCTCCTGGGAGGACTGGTCCACGCTCGTCGAGGACGTCGCCAAGGACAACGCCGGCGCGGACAACGACGTCGTCGTCGACAACATGCCGATCAAGACTTACGCGGAGCTCAAGAGCTTTGCCAGCGTGGACGAGCTGAAGGCGCTGGCCGCCGCCATCGAGCGCGCCAAGGCCGCCTTGGCCAGCGCCAAGATAAGCGCCGACGGCTCCGACGTGCACCCGGCGGACACCTGGATGACACAGGCCGCCCACGACGCGCTGGCCGCCGCCATCGAGGAGGCCGAGCTCACGCTGGCCGAGGCGGGCGCCGACTACGCCACCACGCTTGCCGCGGACACCCCGGACTCCGAGGCCGTGCGCCAGGCCACCTCAATCCTTTCGACCGACGCGGTTAAGGCCGGCACTAAGCAGGCCGCCAAGGACGAACGGCCGGCAGGTGAGCAGGCAAAGGACGAGCGGCCGGCAAGCGAGCAGGCCGAGGGCGGGCATGTCGGCGACACCGCCGCGGCCGCGGGTGCCACCCCCAAGACCGGCGACGCGGGCGCGGGCGCCCCAGCCGCCGCGGGCCTTCTCGGCATCGCGGCGCTTCTTGCCAGCAAGCGCCGCGCCAAAGACTAACGACCCGAAGACCGTCCCCTTTCTGCAGCGGTTTGGGGACTGTCCCCTATTTGTAGGAGAGAGCATGAAGCAGTACATCGTCGATGCGTTTACCAGCGAGGCGTTTGCCGGCAACCCGGCGGCCGTCTGCGTGATGGACGCGTGGCCAACGGACGCGGGCATGATGCGCCTCACCGTCGAGAACAACCTGTCCGAGACCGCTTTCGTGGTGCGCGAGAGCGCGGGCTGGCACCTGCGCTGGTTCACGCCCGCGACCGAAGTCACTCTTTGCGGGCACGCCACGCTGGCGAGCGCCTTCGTCATCCTCAACATCGTGGAGCCGGGCGCGGCCGAGGTCCGCTTCAACACGCTTTCCGGCGAGCTCGCCGTGACGCGCGAGGACGACCTCTACCGTATGGACTTCCCCGTGGACGCCGCGCGCGAGATTCCCGTCACCGACGATATGACCGCGGCCTTTGGCGCGCGCCCCGCCCGCGCCTTTCTCGGCATGGACCTGCTCTGTGTGTTCGACGACGAGAAGACCGTGCGAGAAATGGCGCCTGACCAGGCGCTTCTTGCCAAGTTGCCGGGACGCATACAGAACCCGACGGCACCCGGCGCGGCGGGTTCCGGCATCGACTGCGTCTCGCGCAGCTTCGCGCCCAAGCTCGGCGTCGCCGAGGACCCGGTCTGCGGCTCGGCCCACTGCCTCATCGCCGACTACTGGGCCCGCGAGCTCGGCCGCCCGGACGTCCATGCCTACCAGGCGTCTCGTCGCGGCGGGCACCTCTACTGCACCGCACTCGGCGCCGGGCGCGTCGCCATTCGCGGCGCGGCCACCCTCGTGGCCACGGCCGACGTCGTCGCCCCACTCGACTAGCGGCGATCGCCTCCGCAAAGCCCCGGTGGAGGCCGTAGATTCGGAGTTCGTTCAGTTTTTCGATGGTTAAATTGGAACCGGTGAGTATAAGGGCCCGATTTTGGCCGCGTTTGCCCAGTTGGTGAACGGTTGATACTTGACGATTTGAATTTAATCATCGAAAAACTGAACGAACGTTGCGAGACAGGCCCGCGAGGCGCCCGACCCGCGCCCGCCCAGACGTAATGGGCGGCTGGCCACAGCGCATACTGGTACAAAGAAGCGCACACGCCACGCGACGCAACCGGAGGCCCTGTGGCACGTACCAAAAATCAGGCGATCGCTGAGGAAGGCGAGCTCTTTAGCACCCACATCGGCGGCGCGGCCGCCCTCGAGGGCGTCATGATACGCGGCAAGAAAAGCTGGGCAGTGGCCGTGCGGCGCGGAGCCGCGCAGGTCTCCGTGGACCATGCGTATGTTGACAATGAGCCCGCAGGCGCCGCATCGGCCATCACGCCATCGTCGCCGCAGGCAGCGGCCCCGGAGCCACCCGCGGCGGGACCCGCAATCGAGGGTCCAGCGACCGCCGCCGCAACCGCGACCGCCGTGCCCGATGCCGCCGCACCGCGGTGCCCGCGCCCCAACCCGACTCCGCAATCGCCCCGCTCGATATGGCCTTCTCCGCCAGAACGGACCCGCTTCTGGGCCTCGCCCTGTTCGTGGCCCTCCCGGTCTTTGCGGCAAACCTACTGCTAGGACCTCTAATCCCGCTGATTTGCGCATTTCTAAGGGTATGGCGTCGGTGAGAGACGATTCTCGGCAAATGCTGGCGGCAGGTGCGACAGGCCTGTCGCCAATGGCGGGCCGAGCAGCCGGCACCAGAGGCCTGCCACCAATGACCGTCACCCATGGCAGGCACGGCAGGTCCGTGCGCGGCGCACCCGCAAAAAGGACTGTCCCCTTTCTGCAGCGGTTTGGGGACTGTCCCCTATGCGCAGGTGGCGAGAGCCTCGCGGACGGCGGCGAGCTCGATCGGCTTGCCGACGTGGGCGTTCATGCCGGCGTTAAGGCAAGCCTGCTTATCCTCGGCAAACGCGTTGGCCGTCATGGCGATGATGCGCACCGTGGCGGCGTCGGCGCGGTGCAGCGCGCGGATCTGGCGTGTGGCCTCAAGGCCATCCATCACAGGCATCATCACGTCCATAAAGATAAAGTCAATGCTGCCCAGCTCAGAGGCCTTAAACGCGTCGAGCGCCTCCTGCCCGTTGCCGGCCTCGTTCACCACAAGGCCGAGCTCCTCGAGCATCATGTGCGCGATCTCCATGTTGAGCGCGTTGTCCTCGACCAGAAGCGCGCGGCAACCGGAAACGTCCACGCCCGTCGCCGGCGCGGGTATCGCCACCGGGTCCGCCGCGCTCTTGTCCAGGTCGAACGTCAGCGTGACCACGAACTGCGTGCCCACGTTCTCCTTGCTTGTGAACTCCAGCGAGCCGCCCATCTTCTCAACGAGGTCCTCGACGATAGAAAGCCCCAGGCCAGACCCGCTAAAGCTCGTGGTGGTCTGCTTGCCCTCCTGCGAGAACGGCTCGAAGGCGTGCTTCTGGAACTCCTCGCTCATGCCAAGGCCCGTGTCCTCGCAATGGAACTGATAAGTAGCGGTGTTGTCGTCGCTGGCGATCTCGTCGACGTAGACCTTCACCGTGCCGCCGGGGCGGTTGTACTTGACGGCGTTGCCCGCCAGGTTCATGAGCACGCGATTCACGTGCGTGGGGCTGCCCAGCAGGTTCATGTGGACCATGTGGCTCGCCTCGCGGCCGCCCACAAACGTAAGGCCGTTCTCGCTCGCGTTCGTCTCGACGACGGGCAGGCTCGCAAGCAGCATCTTTCCCAGGTGGAACGGCTTGTGCTCAAGCTCCATCGCGCCCGACTCCAGCTTGGAGAGGTCCAGCACGTTGTTTACCAAGTCGAGCAGGTAGTCGGCGGAGTGCAGGATCTTCTCCTTGCATTCGACCTGCTTGGCGGGGTCGTCCTCATAGCGATCCATGACGTGCATCATGCCGATGATGCCGTTTAAGGGCGTGCGGATGTCGTGGCTCATGCGACGCAGGAAACTCGTCTTGGACACGTTCGCGCGACGCGCCTCCTCGGCCGCCTTCTGCAGCTGGTCGCGCAGGTCGAGCTCGAGGCGCTTCTCGTCGGTAAAGTCACGGGCGCAGTAGAGCACCTCGGTCACGGCACCGGCCGCGTCGCGGCTCTTGGCGATGTAGCGCGACTGCAGCCAGCGGCCGTGCGTGTCGCGATACTCGGCCATGATGGTGTCGGAGGAACCCATGCGCTCGGCGACGGTGCTCACGTCGAAGAACTCGGCCATCTGGCCGCGCATCGATTCGGTGACAAAGGTATCCAGAACCGCGTCCACAACGTCGTCGATAGTGCCCTTCTTGCCCACAACCGAACTGACGAGCGGCGTGCTGTCTATGGTCGCATAGCTGTGATCAACAAGGTTTATCTGCAGAATCGTGGCATACATCGTCGCGAGCGCCGAGACGACCTCGGCGTGCTCTGTGGACTCGGTGAGCGCCTCCTGCAGACGCTTGTTGACCTCCACGATGGCATCCTGGTCCTGCTTCTCGCGGGCGCGGATGCGGTGGATGCGCCAGAAAGCGAGTCCAAGAAGACCGAGGACGATAAAACCTGCCACGATGCCCGTGTTCACGAGCGTCTGCTGACGGCTGGCGATGAAGGTGTAGGTGCCCTCCATGTCGGCCTCGATGCACAGCACACCCATGACCTCGCCCGTCTCGTTGGAGGTAATGGGGTAGCAGGCCGTAAAGATGTGGCCCCAGTCGGAGTCGATGATCTCTTGCGAATAGACCGCCTGACCAGCGAGCGCCTGCGAGATGTAGGGGACCATCTCGTCCTCAATGAGGTCGCCGGGGCGGCGGAAGTCGGATCCGGCCGACTCGCGGTCGAAGCCGTCGACCACATAGACCAGCTGCCCGTCCACGTTGCGCTTGGCCGTGTAGAAATAGCGGATGGAGTTCATGTTGCGGATCTGGTTGAGCCGGGCCTGGAGCTCCTCGTAGAGCTCGGTATCCATGTCGTCCGCGGTGTTTATCTGCGTGAAGTCCTCGTCGGAGAGCTGGCCGTTCAAGACGGCGTGCATGGCATCGGCGCGGGAGGTATTCTCCTCGACGGCGTTATCGAGGACCTCTTGGGCGAGCGTGGCCGTAAGGGCAGCAGTGTAGACGGCAAAAGCCAGCACCGCCACGAGGACGACGACGATGAAGATGGCCGAGTCCTTGGCGTGAGCTCGGAGCTTAGTCTGGGGCTGGGTCATGGGACCGCCTTGAGGTGAATGCGCTGCAGTTAGTTGACTAGTTTACCTTACCGGCATGCTGCTCACCTGCAAATAGGACTGTCCCTTTTCTGCAGCGGTTTGGGGACTGTCCCCTTTCTGCAGGCAAGGGCGCACAGGCCGGCAAAGGCCAGGACGGTCGCCAAAGCCACCGGGGACTCGTCGCCTGTGGTCGGTAAGCACGAGGTGCTTGAGCCGGCGTTTGTTTGCGTCGCGGTTGTCACAGCGGGGCCCGAGTCGGGCTCGGGATTGGGATCCGGGTCCGGATCGGGATCCGGGTCGGCGTCCGGGTCCGCCGGCGTCTTGGCGAACTCCTTCGTCAGTGCCCAGCGAACCTGCGTCGCCGGATCGTCGTCGTCGTAATCTACGCTGAAGTTCTGGCCGACCTCGAGCCACCTCTCGCCCAACCAGACGCCGCTGATGCCTTGGGCGTCGCCCAGCACGCTCGTCTCGCCCGTGGCCGGGTCGTAGAACACAACCTTGCCCACGCAGTTTCGATTGTTCTCCGTAACACTCAAGTTGGAGGTCGCGCAGGCGACGGTCCCGTTATCGGACACCTTAACCTCGCCGTTAAGTATGTAGAAGGACCCCAGCTCAATGGTGTCCAGCAGCTCTGCCTCAAGCGAGAAAACGCGCAGCTGGTTAACCAACTCCTTGCCGTCTGCGCCCGCATACACACGGCACAGCACATAAATCCTGCCGCCCGCCACCGTTGTGCCCGAGACAGCCAGGCAGTCCGGGATTGCAACGGACAAAGCACAGGCAACGCCTTCGCCGCCAGCAGCGAGCAGATCAGAGGTGCGATAGAAGCTCACCGCCTTGGCGTCCTGCTCGTCGGACACATTGACGACCGCGAAGACGTAGCCGTCCCCCGCGCCGCCAAGACAGGAAACGCTGCCCGAAAGGCCAAGCGGGATCGCGTCCAAATCGACGATCGCGCCGTCCACGTACCCCATACGGAGCATATCGGCGGTGCTGCAGCCCGAGTCCCAATACACCAGATTGCCATCCAGGCAGAAGAACCGGTAGGTAATCCGAAGCGCCGACACGTCGCGCGTCGCCAGGACCTTGCCGGACGAGAGCTCGATCCAAGCGATCCGGCACATCGTGAGGGGCGTGGAGCTGCCGTCGACCTTCGACGAGATGAGCGCCGCCATGCCATCGCCCAAATCGACCACCTTCATCGGGCCGTTCTCCGACTCGCCGAGAACGGCGGAGCGGTCCACAGAGACGCTGGTCGCGCTCTGCCCGTCCTCCCCAACGCGGTACAGCCGCAGGAAGTACGTCTGCTTATCCTTGTACGACTCGAAGAAGTACGCCCGACCATCGGGGTCCAGGGCCACCTCCGAGGTCACGTAGCTGGTGAACCACCCTGCTTTGGGCCCCTCGTAGACACCGGACTTGTCGATAGGAACAAAATTGCCGGCGGCGCTCAACGGCACGCGAATCTCGTCGGACATCACCGATTTGCCGTTCTCGTCGGTCCCGATGTCAAAGACGCCCGCGACGACCACGAGCTCGAACTTGGAGCCGCTCGGCAACGTGCCCGGGTTGCAATACACGTCGACCGTCATCACGCCGCTCGCAAGGTCGTAGGCCCAGTCGACCGGGTACTTCTCGCCGCCGACCTCGAGGTAAACGGATTCCGAGGGGCTATAATACTGCGCCGCCGGCCACGTCGACTTGAGCTGGAAATGGTTCGCGCCGGTAATGCCCTCGCTCTTGGTGAGCTCCAGCGTAAACGTGGCATCTTCGGACTTCTTGGTCCACGAGCACTTGACCTGCGCCGAGTCGTCGGCCTCGGACACGATCTCGAAGGTAACGCCGGTATAGCCGATCTCTTGGCTGCCCATCGTGTTCGACGAGGGGTTCGTCGTCGGCGAGACGACGTCGCCCTTGTGCATGAAGGCGCCTAACTCCATCCCAAAGCCGCCGAGCTTGGGGTCGAGCACCTCAAAGAGCTGGTTTCCCGAGTAGCCGTACGTGCAATTCGACTTCTTGAAGTCGGTTTTGTTGTCATTGAGTTCCGCCATCACGCGAAACGCGCGCACGCCGTGGCCCAGGGGGCTGGCGCCGTCGCTGATCGCCTGATTGCCCGCGGCATGGTCGAATTGAAGCAGGTAGAAGGTGCAGAACAGGTTGCCGTCGAGGATTCTCTTGTCCGAGGAGACGACCGCGACGCCGCCCGTCTTGTCGTAGATGTCGCTGGTATATGCTGCCAAATCAATCGTAGCGGAGTCGTCGTAGTGCGCCACCTCGCCGGTGCCTCGGCGCACGTCGACGCCGGACTCGCTCACGTACACAAACGTGATGTCCTCGGGGTCGAGCCAGCCCAAAAGCCACTTGAAGAACCCGTTCTGGTCGCCCTCGTTCGTGCTCATCATGTCGAAGGTGCCCACTCCATGGCCAGTGGGGTTTGATTTGTAGGCGTAGAGGTCCGGGAGCCCCAACAGGTGCCCCGTCTCGTGAATCACCGTGCGGAGAAATAGAGCGGCTGCGCCATCGGCGGCGATGGTGTTGATTTTTGAGCAGCCGCATACCTTCTTGCCATCGAGCTGAAGGCCCGCGAGCTCCGCAAGATAGCCCGTGTCGAATTTGCTCGGCCACCACGTCGACCCCCATTCCCCGTTGGGGCCCGCGTACTGGAAGTAAACGGAATCGATGTAGCCGTCGTTGTTTGCGTCGAAATCGGCAAAGCATACGTCGTCGTCGATCGCCCGAAGCGCCTCGACGAACAGGGCCTGGGGGACACTAGAGCCCTCGTAGTGCGAGCGCGGGAATTTTGCCGTGTAGTTGACGACCTGCGAGACCTGAATGTCCAGCTTGCCGTAAGACGCGCGCTGGTAGTAGGCGTGCAGGCTCTCGTAGGGATACAGCGCGCTCGAGGAGTCGGCCTCGCCGTTGAAGGCCTGCAGGAGCTGTTCGTCGGTCTCGTCAGCCGGGATGGTCATGGCCTCCTCGGAGCCGTCCTCGCTTGCCGGGAAGCTGATGCGAATAACGATGCCGCGAACCTCGCCGACGGTGGAAAGACCGAGCGGGGTCGAGCTCGGCGGCTGCTGGAGCGTGCTGCCCGTGTCGTCGACGCTCTCCAGCACGGACGCCAGCGAGACGGCATCGGAGCCCCCCAATCGGGCCTGGGCCTGGGCAAGAAGCGCCGGCGAGACTTCTTGGTTGCCGGCGCACGTAAAGACGCGGGCATCATCGGCAAGCGCGGTTCCGGGCGCGAGCAGCGCGGCGGCGAGCAGCGCGACCGCGGCCGCAAGGCGACGGCCGCGGGCAAAAGACTTGGCCATGGGAGCTCCTTTCAAAAGAATCCGACGCAGGGCAAATGCGTTGCTGGGTCAACGACTAAACGCTCCGGTTGCCTCTCTCACCTGCAAAAGGGACTGTCCCTTTTGCAGGTCAGGCGGGCGACGGTGGAGACGACGAGATCGATGTCCAAGGGCTTTGCCAGGTGCGCATCCATACCTGCGTCGAGGCAGCGGCGCTCGTCTTCCTTGAAGGCGTTGGCCGTCATGGCGATGATGGGCACGCCGGCGGCATCGGGGTGGTCCAGCGCGCGGATAGCCGCGGTGGCCTCGTAGCCGTTCATCTTGGGCATCATGATGTCCATCAACACCGCGTCAAACGCGCCAGGCTCGGCCTCGCCAAACATGCGTACCGCAAGCTCGCCGTTGTCCACAGGCACCACCTTGGCGCCGCGGTCCTCAAGCAGCGTCGTTGCAATCTCAGCGTTGAGCTCGTTGTCCTCCACCAACATCAGCGTGAGGCCTGCGATGCTGGCCTCGGCCGCCGCGTCGCCTGTGCCCGTCGAGCCGTCCTGCCCCGCCTCGTCGCCCGCGGCCGCAGGCTCCGGCGCCACGTCGAACGGAATTGTAAAGACGAACGTTGAGCCCACGCCCTTCTCGCTTGAGACCTCGATGCTGCCGCCCATCTTGTCCAGCAGCTTCTTGACGATGGACATGCCCAAGCCCGTGCCCTGGTAATGCGTACGAGGATCGGAGTCCGAACCCTCCTGCGCAAACGGGTCGAAGAGGTGCTCCACGAACTCCCGGCTCATGCCGATGCCCGTGTCCTCAATGGTCCAGCGATAAACAACCTGCTGATCATCGCAGCGCAGGCACTCCATCGACGTGGTCACCGAGCCGCCGGGGCGGTTGTACTTGATGCAGTTGCCGTAGATGTTGAGGAAGATCTGGCGCAGGTGCAGCGGGCTCGTGTAGACCCACGCGGTGCCAGAATCCTGATGCCCGAGCTTCATCGAGACGCCCGCCTCGATGGCGCGGCCCGACACCATGGTGGCGGTGCTCAGGCAGATCTCGGTAAGGTCGCACGGCTCGTGGGCCAGCTCGATGTTGCCTTGGTCGAGCCTGCTCATCTCGAGGACGTCGTTGATCAGGCTCAGCAGGTGGTTCGCCGAGACGCGCATCTTGCCCTCGTTGTCGACAATGAGCCGCTGGTCATCGGCGTGTTCGCGGTTGATCTCCAACAGACCGATGATGCCGTTTAGGGGCGTGCGGATGTCGTGGCTCATGCGGCTGAGGAACTCGGACTTTGCCGCGTTGGCGCTCTCGGCGGCAAGCTTCGCCTGCGTGAGGGCGTCGCGGCGGGCAGCCTCCTCGCGCTCCTGCACGTCCACGTCGCGCATCGCGATGATGATGTTGTCCGGGTTATCGTCGTACATGCGGATGGCCTGGTACTCCACGGCAATGACGTTCTCGCCGTCGAAACACAGGTGATAACGCTTGACGTAGCTGCGGTTCTCGGCAAGGTAGGCGCGAAGGCGAGAGATGCCGAAATCCTCGCGGATGGCCTGCGCGTCTGTTAGCACCACGTAGCGCGCGGTAAAGGCATCGACTGCGTACTCGTAGCCCAGAACGCCCGAGGCGGTGTCGGCGATGTTGGAGCGCTTGTACTCCGGATCGATCTTTACGACCTCCACCAGGTCTCGAGACAGGTCGGCGTGGAAGATGGCCAGGTAGTGCTCTCCCAAGGCCTGGGCAACTGAGCGGTTCTCCTCGAGATCGCGGCGGGCCTGATCGGCGTCGGCGAGTGCCCGCTTGAGACTCTCGTTTTCCTGCTCGGCCGCAAGGGCGTCCTCCAGCGCGCTCGTCTGGATGAGGTAGAAGAAGAAAATAGTTGCAAAGACTATGGCCGTGCGGCTGATGTTGCCCGTGCCGTAATAGGTCTCGGCAATTGCCGCGCCGATGGTGTACACGACGATGAGCCACAAGACCCAAGTGTCCATGCGGCGGCGGGTACCATGGCAAAAGATCGCCACGAAGACGAGCGCGACGAGGTAAACGATCAGGCAGGCGATAAAAATCAGCCCGAGCGGCCCGCGATGAAAGTTGTTTGTTGGGGAGTAGAAGTAGAACAGATCGGTAAAGAAAACCGAGAATCCGGCGACAGCGCTCGCAATAAGCGGCAGGTAGAGCACTGCGCTTTGACGCGGCTTGCGCTTTGCGGGCAAGAACATTTTGATGAGCATCAAAAGGATTGCCGGCCGCGCGGTGTACCCAAGCGCGCTAAAGAGCCCGCGGGTGGACGTGTAGTACGGGAGATTCCCGAGCGCCGCCTCGATGTTGTAGCAGACGAGCTCCGCGATCTCGAGCGTCAGCACCGCACAGAAGAGCATGCGGGTGCGGCGGTCAATCGTCTTGCTGCGGTAAAGGATAAGGAAGAGGAACACGAGGCCGACGATGGGCGTGAAGTTATAGAGCCAGAACTCGTTGATGCCCATGGCGCGCCCCCCTCGCAATCTTTGCACTCAATTGTAGCGCAGCGAGCGCGCCGCGCGTTTGGGCGCAAAACGGTCATTTCCGGCCTGATTTTGACGGTGAAATGACCGTTTTACGCCCAAATTCCGGCGCGCCCGACTGTTCGCGGCGATGAAGCCGCTAGCCGCGAAGCCAGGTGTACTTCTCGACGCTATAGAGCGGTACGAAGGGCAGGATGATGGGCACGCGGCGCACGTAGGCCTGGTACTCGGGGTCGGCGCCGTAGTTCTTGTTTTGGCGGATCTCCAGGCGGCGCGCGCCGCCGAACATCACGTAGACGATGCCCACCCAGCCAAAAAGCGCGGCGGCCCACTGCCACGGCGTCTGCATGGCGCCGAGGCCCGAGACGAGCATGCCCGTCCAAGTGAGAACCTCACCCAGGTAGTTAGGGCAGCGGACGAAGGAATAGAGGCCCGTGTCCACGAAGCGGTGCGGGTTCACCTTCTTGGCGGCGTTCTTCTGGAGGTCGGCGGCGGCCTCAAGCGCAATGCCGCAGATGGCGATCGCGGCGCCGATCACGCCGAGCGCGTCGACCCCGACGCCCGCCTGCAGGCGCCAGAGCACCGGCGACGCCTCGCACGCGTAGAGCAGCGCGCAGGTGAGCCAGATCACGACGAGCAGCGGCAGCGGGTAGGCGGCCGAGCCGCCGGCGGCGTTGAGCACCTTGTTGTAGTTGGCGTTGTTGAGCTCGCGATAGACAAGGTAGCTGCCCAGGCGCACGCCGTATACAACGAGCAGCAGGCAGAGCGCCACGCTGGCCGCGTCCGCCGCGCCCCAATGCATGACGAGAAGCGCCGCGCCGATGGCCGCCATGGAAAAGCCATAGCCCAGTGAAAGGAACCACACGAACTTCTTGAAGCCGGAAGAGCTAATGAGCGCGGCGATGATGAACAGGGCGAAGAACTTCATGGGCGAGCCAATCTGACGCGGATGTTGCGAATTTATGCGACAGCCATGGTACGCCAATGCTGGCGGGGCGACGGCCCTCCCCGCCCACCGCGACGGGATGTTTTATCGGAGGCGGCGGAAGGGTTCTTGTGGCGGTAGAGGCACTTGACAGCGGCCTCGATGAGCTCCTGCTCGGTTCCGTTTCAGGTGTAGAAGTTGCGCGACCACCACCAATCGTCGCACTTGTCACAGCGATAGACAAGGCCGTCGTCGTAGACGGGGTTGCCGCAGCGCGTGCACTTGCAGTAGAGAATCGCGCCACCGTCAAAATCGTCAAGAGCGTCCTTATAGACGCCGATGGTCTTGCTGTTGCGCCCGTTGATAAACTTGCTGCCGTGGTGGCAAAAGCCGCCGCCCGGCACGCTGCTCAGCTCTTCATCGGTCATTGGAGGCTCGGCGTTGGCGGTGACGTTGGCGTTGTTCTTGTTGCTCATGGCGGGCCCTTTCGTTGGCCGGACTTCCTCCGTTGGCTTGCATGATGCGACCCCGAGCGCATCAACAGCGCACCATTACCTCTGAGCCGCGGCTTTAAGCGCGGCCTGGAGCGCCGGGTCCACGGCAAACAGGTACAGGCCGTGGACGCCGCGCTTAAGAAGAACATTCAACTCGTTATGCAGGTTCTGCTCTGAGTAGTCGGGCCTGCCCTCGCGCTTGTTCGTGGCCGCGCTGCTGCAACTTGTGCTTCGGTCGAAGACAACACGGCCTTCGCGCAGCTTGACGGAGGGCCCGATGATCGCACCAGCGTAATTGAGGTCAAAGCCCTGGATGGTAAAGGTCGAGCCAACCTCATCGACGGTCTCGGGCCGCTCGGCCCACGACTTCTTGCCAAGGCCGGCGCTGCCGTTGGACGAGATACCGTAGTTCCATGGCAGGCAGAAGCGCTCGGAACCGGACCCGGCGTCCGCGCTACCGGCTATGTAGCCGCGGTTGTCGCCGTCGAGAAGGCCCGTGGCCCAACGGCCATCCTTCTCGCGATGCATCTCCACACACCAGCGGCCGTTGGGCTCACCGGGGTTCTTTGCGCTGGCATATGGCCAGTCGTACGTGGCCAGCAGGCGAGAAAGGCCGTGCTCGCCTTCCTCGGTCACCTTGCCCTTGATGACCTGGTGAAGGTCAACGGGCGAATCTACGACGCGAATCTGGTACTTCTCGCCTGCGGGAATGGGGCCGATGGGGCGGCCGTCGATTAGATCGTTTATCCACTGGACCGTCGCGTTGCTGGCGTCGATGCGAAACTGCTGCTTGAGCACGATCGATGCTCGCTGAATCCGGACGCCGCCGAGATCAACCTCGGAAAATGCAGCCTCATTGCCGTCCGTGCCCGTGCCGCGTCCGTGCCCGCGCCGCCGTCCGCGGCCACGTCAGCGCCCGCGTCGTCGGCCTCCCCCACCAGCGCCGTCAGCATCTGGACGTCCCACTGCTGCCTGGTCTCCAAGATCTGGGCCGCCCCACTGCTGCGCGCCCTCCAGGATCTGGGCCGGGTCAAAGACGGCAACGGTCACCTTGGCGCGGCGCATGACGTCCAAGAGCATGTTGTGGCCCTGATAGGCCTGGTTGCCCTGGGTGCGCAGCAGGTGGGCCTCGTCGATAAGGGCGATGTCCGTGCGGCCGCTCGGCGCCGCAACATCGACAATCTTTGACGTATCGCTGACAGAGGGCTTCTTGTTGTTTAAACGATTGATGAAAGTCACCGGCTTGAGAGCAACCTGCCCCCCCTTCATCTACAGGCCGAGCTTCACCGCAATCTGGTCGTAGACGCGCCTCTGCTCGTCGTGGTTGACGAGCAGGAAAGCCTAGTGGACGGCGTCTGCGCCAGATCCGTCCGGGACCTGCGCGAACTGGGTGGCCAGCTCGTTGAACAGGTGGCTGACCAGCGCTGTCTTGCCCGTGCCCACGGCGCCTTGGACCAGCACGAGCCTTCCGTAGGCGCCCGGCTCCAAGTCCTCTTCGAGGGCCGCGTGCAGCACGTCGATGACGGTGCGCTCCGCCGCGGCCTGCTCAGGGGGCAGCTCGTGGAACGTCAACGTCTAGAACAGCGCGGATTCCCGGATGACGCGCTCCAGCGGGAACAGCTCCGGCAGTCGGCGGTGCAGCTTGCGCCACGCCTTGCTAAAGATCGGGTTCAGCTCCGAGCGCGTGCAGTACCGACCCTGCGAGTTCTCGCGGCGGTTGTTCAGGCGCTTGACCGAGTTGACCCCCCAGCAGGTGGTGCATCACGCGGTTCTCGAAGTCCAAGACCAGGGACTTGTTGAAGTGCGGGCACCCGATCACAAACTGGCGAACGGGCTCGGAGCCGGCGTCCACTTTACGCGCCCCGAGTCGTAAAGGTCATAAGGGCTGCAGTCGGCAACAAGGGGAGACGCTGCCACGGGCATGCTAGAGCCGTGTGCTTGCGAGAGTTGCCGCGGGCGAGCTCGACAGGATACTTAGCGCCGTTGGCCTGGACCTTGGCGTCGACCATTTGCGGGACGTCCCCCACCGATGGCATCGGCCGGGTAGATAGCGTAGAGCATCACGCCCGCGAGCTCCTCGCGCACGGCAAACGACGTGTCCGAGCCCGGCCACTGAAAGCACTCGAGCAGCTCAGAGGCCTCGATGGAAATGGACGCGGCAAGGCCTATGGGGTTGTGGAACTGCGCCCAGCCCCTCTCGCCGCGAAACGCGAGCGCCCGGCGGCGTGCTTCCTCAAACTCCATGCGGCCTCCTGCGGTAGGCGTTTGCTGCCATTGTAGGGCAGGCCGGGCGGGCCGCGCCTTGGGACCGGGAGCAGCGGCGGCTTTACGGGGTCCGGCGCCCTTTGCGGCAACAAACTCGGCCGAGTGCGCACCTTAATTCGGCTGTGCCCGATAAGCGCCCGATTTTCGCGCGTACGAAACCGCATCAACTGGGCAAATGCAGACGTCGCGCGGCCCCTACCCGGCGCCCCCGAATTAAGGTGCGCACTCGACGAAGTTTGTGCGCCACGGCCGGCCTCCCCGCGCAACGCAACGCCAAAAACGCCGCCCCAGACGCGGACGGACGCCCTCTCCACCCGGCTGTTCGCCGAAAACAGCCCTTTGATGCGCTCGCCGGCGCATCATGTAATTGCCCGCAAGGCAGCGGGCGCACACAGCAACACGCAATCAGGCACACGCAACGCGCAAAGGAGCGCATCATGACCGACCAGAAGCAGAACCCGAACCAGAACCTCGACGCCGAGATTTCCGACACCGACCTCAACGAGGTCTCCGGCGGCGGCGACAGAAGCCTCTTCTGGCCCATCGTCGCGTCCACGCCCACCTCGGTCGCGAACGCTGCCGACGACTCCGTCCTGCCCGAGGATCTGCTTTCCGTAACCTACAACAGGAAAAGGTCCGGCGGCAATCGTTAAAGCGGCCGCGCCGACGCCCAAGCGCCGCGCGATCCAGACACAGGCCCGGGGCCGGGAGCGACTCGCTCTCGGTCCTTTTTTTGGGCTCTTCGGGGTTTCGTGTGGGTTCCCAAATACATAAACACGCCTGAATAGCAG
>NZ_CAVKWG010000037.1:0-32385 GCF_963660155.1 Paratractidigestivibacter sp.
CGGCACGAAGAACCGCCCGCCACCGGGAAGGTGACGGGCGGTTTTCTAGCACGTTGGGCTGCGGCGATTTACGCGTCGGCGTACATGGCCTTGAGCTTGAGGAGGTGCTGGTAGCGGTCCATGGCGGCCTGCTCGTTGAGCTCGAAGAGCTCCTTGGCGCGCTCGGGGAACTCGCGGGTCAGGCGGCTGTAGCGGGCCTCGTTCATCAGGAACTCCTGGTAGCCGCCCGCCGGCTCCTTGGAGTCGAGGGTGAACTTCTTGCCCTCGGCGGCAGCCGGGTTGAAGCGGTAGAGGTTCCAGTAGCCGCACTCCACGGCGCGCTTCATCTCGAGCTGGCAGTTCTTCATGCCGCCCTTGATGGAGTGCATCTCGCAGGGGCTGTAGCCGATGATCAGCGACGGGCCGTCGTAGGCCTCGGCCTCCTGGATGGCCTTGAGGGTCTGGGCGGGGTTGGCGCCCATGGCGACCTGCGCGACGTAGACGTAGCCGTAGGTCATGGCAATCTCGGCCAGGGTCTTCTTCTTGGTCACCTTGCCGGCGGCAGCGAACTGCGCGACCTGGCCGAGGTTAGAGGCCTTGGAGGCCTGGCCACCCGTGTTGGAGTAGACCTCGGTGTCAAAGACAAAGACGTTGACGTTGTGGTTGGAGGCAAGGACGTGGTCCAGGCCGCCGAAGCCGATGTCGTAGGCCCAGCCGTCGCCGCCGAAGATCCAGAAGGACTTCTTGGAGAGGTAGGACTTGTCGGCGAGAATCGCCTTCGCGGCGTCGGAGCCGTTGGCCTCGAGGGCGGCAACGTAGGCCTCAGAGGCGGCCTTGGAGCTGGCGGCGTCGCCGTTGCGGGCGTCGAGCCAGGCCTGCGCGGCGGCCTTGAAGTCCTCGCTCAGGCCCTCGGTGGCGAGAAGCGCCTGGGTGTCGGACACGAGCTTGTTCTGGACGGCGGTGTAGCCGACCTCGAAGCCCAGGCCGTGCTCGGCGTTGTCCTCAAAGAGGGAGTTGTTCCAAGCCGGGCCGTGACCGCAGGCGTTGGTGGTGTAGGGCGAGGTAGCGGCCGGGTTGCCCCAGATGGAGGAGCAGCCGGTGGCGTTGGAGATGAACATGCGGTCGCCGGCCACCTGGGTGACCAGACGCGCGTAGCTGGTCTCCGCGCAGCCGGCGCAGGAGCCGGAGAACTCAAGCAGCGGCTGCTTGAACTGGGAGCCCTTGGTGTTTGCGGCGATGGCCTCGGGCTTCTCGGCGACCTTGGCCACGCAGTAGTCAAAGACCTGCTGCTCAGGCAGCTCGTCGGCCTGCGGAACCATGGTGAGGGCGTCCTTCGGGCAGGCGGTCACGCAGACGGTGCAGCCCATGCAGTCCAGCGGGCTGACGGCCAGCGTGAACTTCTGGCCCTTGACCTTCGGGCCCATGGCGTCGAGGGTGCGCAGGTTCTCAGGAGCGGCCGCGACCTCCTCGTCGGTGAGGATGAACGGACGGATGGTGGCGTGCGGGCAGACGAAGGCGCAGGAGTTGCACTGGATGCACTTGGTCTCGTCCCACTTGGGCACGCTGACGGCGACGCCGCGCTTCTCGTAGGCGGAGGCGCCGAGCTCCCACTGGCCGTCCTCGATGCCCTTGAAGGCGGAGACGGGCAGCGAGTCGCCGTCCATGCGGTTGATGGGCTCGAGGAGGTTCTTGACCTGCTCGACGATGGCGGCGCGACCCTCAAGGGTGAGCTTCTTGGGCTCGTCCTCGGCGGTGGCCCAGTCGGCGGGCACCTCGAACTTGCGGAACGCGGTGGCGCCGGCGTCGATGGCCTTGTGGTTGGCGTCGACGATGGCCTGGCCCTTCTTGAGGTAGGACTTGGTGGCCGCGTCCTTCATGTACTGGAGGGCCTCCTCGGCGGGCAGGACCTTGGCCAGGGCGAAGAAGGCGGACTGCAGCACGGTGTTGGTGCGCTTGCCCATGCCGACCTTCTCGGCCAGGTCGATGGCGTCGATGAGGTAGACGGTCACGTTGTTCTTGGCGATGTAGCGCTTGGCCACGGCCGGCATGTGAGAAGCGAACTCCTCGTCGGACCACTGGCAGTTGACCAGGAAGGTGCCGCCCGGCTTGACGTCGCGGACCATCTTGAAGCCCTTGATGATGTAGCTGGGGTTGTGGCAGGCCACGAAGTCGGCCTTGGTCACGTAGTACGGCGAGCGGATCGGGGAGTCGCCAAAGCGCAGGTGGGAAATGGTGACGCCGCCGGTCTTCTTGGAGTCGTACTGGAAGTAGGCCTGGACGTACTTGTCGGTGTGGTCACCGATGATCTTGATCGAGTTCTTGTTGGCGCCAACGGTGCCGTCGCCGCCGAGGCCCCAGAACTTGCACTCGATGGTGCCGGGGGCGGCGGTGTTGGGGGCGTCCTCGGCCTCGGGAAGGCTGAGGTTGGTGACGTCGTCAACGATGCCGATGGTGAACTCGCGCTTAGGCTCGTCGGACTTGAGCTCCTCGAAGATGGCGAAGGCGGACGCGGGGGGCGTGTCCTTGGAGCCAAGGCCGTAGCGGCCGCCGACGACCTTGATGCCGGCCTTGCCGGACTCGTAGAGGGCGGAGACGACGTCCTGGTAGAGAGGCTCGCCGATGGAGCCGGGCTCCTTGGTGCGGTCCATGACGGCGATCTTCTCGACGGTCTCGGGGAGAACGTCGACGAAGTGCTTGATGGAGAACGGACGGAACAGGCGGACCTTGACGAGGCCGACCTTCTCGCCCTGGGCGGTCAGGTAGTCGATGACCTCCTCGAGGACGTCGCAGAAGGAGCCCATGCAGACGACGACGCGGTCGGCGTCGGGGGCGCCGTAGTAGTTGAACAGGCCGTAGTCGGTGCCGAGCTTCTCGTTGACCTTGCCCATGTAGGACTCGACGACGGCGGGCAGCTCGTTGTAGGCGGTGTTGCAGGCCTCGCGGTGCTGGAAGAAGATGTCGCCGTTCTCGTGGGAGCCGCGGGCGTGAGGGTGCTCGGGGTTCAGCGCGTGGTCACGGAAGGCCTGGACGGCGTCCATGTTGCACATGTCGGCGAGGTCCTCGTAGTCCCAGACGGCGACCTTCTGGATCTCGTGGGAGGTTCGGAAGCCGTCGAAGAAGTTCAGGAACGGCACCTTGCCCTCGATGGCAGACAGATGGGCGACGGGCGAGAGGTCCATGACCTCCTGGACGTTGCCCTCAGCGAGCATGGCGAAGCCGGTCTGGCGGCAGGCCATGACGTCGGAGTGGTCGCCAAAGATGTTCAGGGCGTGGGAGGCCACGGTACGGGCGGACACGTGGAAGACGCCCGGCAGGCCCTCGCCCGCGATCTTGTACATGTTCGGGATCATCAGGAGCAGGCCCTGAGAAGCCGTGTATGTGGTGGTCAGGGCGCCGGCGCCAAGCGAGCCGTGGACGGTACCGGAGGCGCCAGCCTCGGACTCCATCTCCACGACGTTGACGGGCGTGCCAAAGATGTTCTTGCGGCCCTGGGCGGCCCACTGGTCGACGTGGTCGGCCATGGGGCTGGATGGGGTGATCGGGTAGATGCCCGCGACCTCGGTGAACGCGTACGATACGTGCGCGGCAGCCTCGTTGCCGTCCATGGACTTGAACTTACGTCCCATATCCTCTCCTTTATTACTCCCCGAGTACCCCCATGGCCCCGGGACGCTTACTGCGCGTGCGCGAGCGCGTCCGTTGCCGCGGCCGAGGCCGCGTTGGTGCAGACGCACAGCTGTCCCCACAGTTATCGGTTTAGTGTACCCCTCGGGGTTGACGCTTCGTCAAGCCGGCGGACGAGATTACCCGCTGTGGCGCGAGTTTTTCCGTGAGCGGGGCACGGGTTGTACGATTGTCGCAAATTAGTGTGTCGAACTGGGCGGATATGTCCGATTGGAGCTACGCCGGGCTGCGCGGCGCGGGGCGAGGTAGCGGCTAGGCCTCGAGGCTCTCGCGGTCGACAAACATGACAAGGAAGGCCACGGCGAGAAGGGCGGCGGAGAGCAGGATCGTCCGGATGCCGAGCGCAGGCCGCACCCAGTTGCCCACCACGGCGCCGATGACAAAGCACACGATGACGTAGAAGCTCAGCAGGCAGTGGCGCAGGGACGCGGGGTTGCCCTCGTTAACCCAGCTGACCAGCGATTGCGTACCCGAGCGCAGGTTGCCGATGCACATCGTGGTGGCCAGCGGGCGGCCGTGGAACTTGCGGAACGCCTGGACCTGGATGCCGCACGCAAACGAGGTGAGGCCGTTGGCCCAAAGGCTGCGGCCCGCGGGGATAAACGCGACGATGACCAGGAATGCGGCCTCTATGGCGAGAGCGAGCTGGCGCCAGTGGAAGCGTTCTTCTTTGGTAGAAAGTTTGATGGTGTGACACAGCGCGATGCCGGCCGCGAAGCACGCGACGGGCACGACGTAGTGCAGGCACTCGATCCAGTGGCCGGCGGATAGGTGAATGCCGAAGAGCAGCATATTGCCAGTCTGCGCGTTGGCGAAGACGTGATCGCGGACCAGGTAGGAGTAGGCGTCCATGATGCCGCCCGCGAGCGCGAGCAGCGAGGCGATCTCGAGCGACTCGGATTCCTGTTTGGCGCGGCGAATCATGCGTGCGGCCTCCCCCGGGCTTGTGCTGACGTGCCCTGCACATTGTGGCAGCGACCCCCGCGCCGGTCGCCGCCCGATTCAGAACGGAAACACAGCCCCGAGGAGCCGCGGCCCCCGAGCGCCCGCGACCCCCCGAGCAGCCGCGGCCCCCTTCCCTAAAGTTCGGAAGGCTTCCAAACTTCGAAGGGCTTCTTGCCAAGAAACGCATGGACGATTTACCTGCGGATATATGATTCTTAACCAAAGTTCGGAAGGCTTCCGAACTTTGAGGGACGGGCGGCGGGACGCTTATCGCTGGCGACAGTCATTGGTGGCAGGTCTCCCAAGCGGCCGCCCCGGCCGCCCGCAAAGCCGCGCTCGCGGGACGACCGGCTGCAAAAAATCGGGGATGGCGGCAGTTTTTTGCGTATCCTCCGAGTAGACCGCGCTTTACGCTCAACAAAACCGCAGGTAAACGGGTTGCTCGAAAATCGGATACTCGGGCCTCGCGCGGAAAACTGCCGCCATCCCTGTTTTTGCGCGCGTGCCGGCAAGGTGTGTCGGCAAGGCGGGGCGGGGCGGCGGGGTGGGCTAGCGGCTGCGGGTTTTGAGGGCGCGGGCGATCTCGCGGTCGACGTCGCGGCGGGCCATGTCCTCGCGCTTGTCGTAGAGCTTCTTGCCGCGGCCGAGGCCGATGGCGAGCTTGACGCGGTTGTGCTCATCGAAATAGAGCTCGAGCGGCACGAGCGCGGTGCCCTTCTGGCGAAGCTTGCCGTCCAGATAGTCGATCTGCTGGCGATGCAGGAGCAGGCGCCGTTTGCGGTCGGGGTCGACGTTCCACACGCCGCCGTTGGAGTACGGGTGGATGTGGACGGCGTGCAGCCAGCACTGGCCGCCGCGGATGAGACAAAAAGCGTCGGTAATCTGGCTCGCGCGCTCGCGCAGGCTCTTGACCTCGGTGCCGGTGAGCTCGATGCCGGCCTCGAAAGTCTCGTCGATAAAGTACTCATGGCGCGCCGAACGGTTGCGGGCGATGGACTTCTTTTGCAGCTTGGTCGGCTTTCCGCCCTGCTTGGAGGGGGTGTTGGCCACGGGCTTGGGTTTCTTGGCCATGGCTAGTTCACGCTCCTCGCGGCGTCCTCGGCGTCGAGGGCCACGTCGGCCCCGGACGCTCCGGCGAGCTCCTCGGCCTCGGCGGCCTGGATGGCGCGCAGAAGGCCCATGGCGGCGGGCTCGCCCACCAGGTCGCGGGCGCGCAGGGTAAAGCCGGCGGCGTCGTTCTTCTCGCCGGCGCGGACGGCGTTGGACGCACAGATGAGCAGGCAGGCGGCCACCTCGGGGTTCGCGCCGCAAGGCAGGCCCTCGTCGGCAAGAAGCCCGCGGACCTCGGAGTCGGACACGCCGGCCGGGTCGCGATCGGTGCCGGCGGCCTGGTCGACGGCGGCGTCGAGGGCACTGTCGGAGACGTCGAGCAGCTGGGCGGCGCGCAGGCAGGCGGCGGCCACGCGGGGCTTCTCGCTGACCTGGAACCAGGCCGAGAAGTTGACGAAGGCGCGCACCAGGTGGCGCGGGTCGCTCGCGCGCTCGAAGACGGAGAAAGAAAGACCCAGGTACTCGTCCATGTTTCCGCCGACCTTGTACAGGTCGGCGAGGTTCAGGCGCGCGGCGCAGTCCATCGGGTTCCAGCGGACGGCGGACTTGAGGGCGGCCTTGGCCTCGTCGTAGTCGCCGGCATGGACGGCCGCGAGGGCGAGGTCGTTGTAGAGGCGGTCGAGGGGCTCGCCGACGTCGCGCAGCTCGCGCGGGTCGCCCTCGATGCGGCGGTACGCGAGCTTCTCGAAGGCGGTCGGGAAGCTGAACCACTGCACCTCGTTGGTGGCGGCGCAGTTCTTGTCGGCATATTCCTCGGCATCCTCGGCGAGGCGGCGGAGCTGCTCGGCGGCGGTCTCGGCTTGGCCTTGCAGCAGGTAGCCCTCGGCCTGGGCGAGCGCGTCGGTGAGCTCGGTCTGCGGTTCGTTCATGTATCCTCCAGCGGCGCGGGCCGCGGCAACGAAGTGCTGTTCGGGTTGGATAGGTACCCATTATGCCCCAGCGGCGGCGCGGGGCGGGGTGGCGGGGCGGCAATAAAACAAACCCTGCAGTTGGGGTCATTTTTGGGCGCGATTTTGACCCCAGATGCAGGGTTTGTTGCGTAGGCGCGGCGGGCGGCCGGCGGGCGGCCCGCGCGGGGCGACGAAATATGACGAAGGGACTGCGCCTGAGTCTTATTTGGCGGGGAGGCGGAAGTCGATGCGGCCGCGGGGGATGTCGACGGCGGCGACCTCGACGACGACGCGGCGGCCGAGGCCCCAGGTCTCGCCGGTCTCGGCGCCGGTCAGCGTGAGGCGCTTCTCGTCGTACTCGAACCACTCGTTGCCGAGGCTGCGGACGGGAAGCAGGCCGTCGGCGCACGTCTCATCGAGGCAGATAAAGACGCCGAAGCGCTCGCAGCCCGAGACGACGCCCGCCTCTCGGTGCCCGATGCGGCCGGCGTAGAGCTCGGCCATCTTGATCTTCTGCGAATCGCGCGCGGCCGCGTCGGCGGTTCTTTCCATGCGCGAGCAATCGTTGCAGAGCTGCGGCAGGACACGCTCGACGGCGCGCTGCTCGGGGCAGCCGTCCTTGCCGGCCAGGTGCGCCTTGAGCGCGCGGTGCACGACGTCGTCGGGATAGCGGCGGATGGGCGAGGTGAAGTGGCAATAAGCCGCAGCTCCGAGGGCATAATGGCCATCGTTATGCGGCAGGTAGACGGCGCGGCGCTGGGCGCGAAGGAGCAGGGCGCTGGCCAGGTACTCGCCGCGGGTGCCGCGGGCGCGCTCGAGGATGGCCTGGATGACGGCAGGCTCGCCGGCCATGAGCGCAGCGGCGTCGCCGGGGGCAAGAAGCCCCAGCTCATCGAGAGGGGCGACGGTGCGGCGCAGGTCGTCGGCCGCGGGCTGCTCGTGGACGCGGTAGGCGCACGGGATCTCGGCGTCGGCCAGGATCTTTGCCACGCACTCGTTGGCCAGAAGCATCGCCTCCTCAACGAGGCCGGTCGCGCGGGTGCGGTTGCGGACGCGGACGCCGGTGGGGTGGCCGTCGGCGTCGAGGGTCACCTTGGCCTCGCGGGTCTCGAAGTCGATGGCGCCGCGGGCGCGGCGCAGGGCCTCGCGAAGGGCGCGGATCCGGTCGAGGGTGCGCAGGGCGGCTGCCACATCCTCAGCCTCCGCGGGGTCAACCACGGGCAGGTCAGAGAAGGCGGCAGTGCCGTTGAGAAGCGCGTCGGCCTCGTCGTAGCAGAGCCGCGCGTTGGAGCGGATCGCCGAGGTGCAGGCGCGGGCCGAGACCACGCGGCCACGCTCATCGAGGCGCATCCGGACCGTCATGGCGAGGCGGTCCTCCCCCGGGCGCAGCGAGCAGACGTCGTTGCAGAGGCGCTCGGGGAGCATGGGCAGCACGCGGTCCACGAGGTAGACGGAGCAGGTGCGGGCGCGGGCCTCGAGGTCCATCGAGGAGCCCCAGGGCAGGTAGTGCGTGACGTCGGCGATGTGGACGTCGAGGTCGAAGCCGCCGTCAGCACGCTCGCGGGCGCCCACGGCGTCGTCGAAGTCGCGGGCGTCGGCGGGGTCGATGGTCATGCAGAGGACGTCGCGCAGGTCGCGGCGGCGCGGGTCGGCGGCGAGGGCGGCGCCCGCGTCGGCGCTTATCGCCTCCGCCTCGGCGAGGGTCGACGGCGCGAAGTCGCAGGCCAGGCCATGGCTCGCGATGACGGACTCGATGTTCATATCGAGCTCGTCAGCCGAGCCGACGCGGCGGTCCAGCGTAACGACGGCCGCGGTGTAGGGCGTGGGGTACTCGACGATGCGGGCGGCCACGATGTCGCCGGGGGCGACGCCGAGGCGGGCGGGGCTCGTGTCCTCGGGGACGACGAAGAAGTCGTGGCAGAGGCGGTTGTCGAGCGGGACGACGGCGCCGAGCGGGCCCGCGAGCTCGAAGCGGCCGAGCAGCGTGTGGGTCGCGCGGTTGAGCACGGAGTCGACGACGGCGAGCTTGCCCTGGCCGGGCCTCTTGCCGCCGACGAGAAAAACGCTGACCTCGTCGCCGCTCATGGCCTCGCGGATGCCGGAGCGGGTAACGTCGAAGGTGCCCTCGGCCGTCTCGACCACGGCCGAACCGGGGCGCAGGACGCGCAGGATGCCGGAGACGGTGCGGCGCTGCTTGCGCGGCCCCTTGGAGGAGCCGCGGCGGGTGTTTCCATGGTGCGGGCGCTTGCGGGCCACGTGATTCCCCCTCTTTGACGCGGATTTTGACGGCTCAATCGTAACGGATGGTCGTCGAGACGCGGCCTTGCGGCCCGTCGGAGGCGTAAACGCACTAAGTATGCAATCAAAATTGCGATTGGCGAGTAGAAGGAAATCTGGCAACGCCCTGACCTGCGATTTTGTGTGCCGAGCGGGCAGGGCTACTCGGCGAACCCGAGTTTGATTGCATACTTAGCGGATTTCGGCGAGAAAAGCGTCGAGGGGCCTGCGGTTTGGGGACAGTCCCCTTTTTTGCACACGAACCGCCGCTTCAGGGAGCTCGCCCAACGATTCGGCGACGAGCCCGCAGCTTCCACGCGTGTGCAAAAAGAGGGCTGTCCCCAAACCGCAGGCCGCGCGCAACAAAAAACGGGGCGTCGCCAAAGCGACGCCCCGCGCGCGAACCGTATGTTTTTCTCACTAGACCTTGAGGTAGCGCCTCATGGCGATGGCGGAGCCGAACAGGCCGATGGCCACGCCCATGGCGAGCAGACCCGCGCAGCAAACGCCCATAGTGCGGGCCGGGATGCTGAACGAGAGGAACTGCATGCTCGCGGAGAGCTTGGGCAGCAGCACATTCATGCCGACGACCAGCACGATGATGGCCAGGATGGCCCCGAGGATGGCCTCGAGGATACCCTCAAGGATGAACGGTCTGCGGATGTAGCCGTTCGATGCGCCGACCAGGCGCATGATGCCGATCTCGCGGCGGCGCGCGGTGATAGCCAGACGGATCGTGTTGTTAATGAACACGAACGCGACGAAGGTGAGCAAGGCCACGAGCACCACGGCGGCGATGCGGATGTAGCTGGTCACGCTAAAGAGCTTCTCAACGGTCTCGCGGCCATAGTTGACGTCGGACACCGGGCTGTCCTTGGAGTCGCAGATGGCGGCGAAGTCGGCGTCGTCCACGATCCTGTTCGCGGTGGACTCGACCTGCTGCGGTTCGTCGAGCTTGATGACCAGCGACGCGGGCAGCGGGTTCTCGCCGTCGAGCGCGCTGATGGCGTCGCTCGCGTTGCGGTTGGACATCTGGTTCTGGTACTGCTCGAGCGCCTCTTCCTTGGTGCGGATGGTGACGCTCTCGACGTTGTCCCAGCCCTCGACCTTAGTGGCGTAGGCCTGGATCTGCTCGTCGGTTGCGTCGTCGGAGAGGAACGCCTGGATAGTGACCTCATCCTCGACAGAGCCGATTATGTTGTCGATCAGCGCGGTGCCGAGCACGAAGAGGCCGATGATAAAGAGCGAGAGGAAGATGGTGACGACCGCGCCGAGGACCGTGGTCCAGTTGCGGCGGAAGTGCTGGCCGACCTCTCGGAAGGAATAGCCGATGTTAGAGGGCGCCATAGTAGCCATAGCCTCCCTTCTCTTGGTCGCGAACAATGTGGCCGGCCTCCAGCGCGATGACGCGCTTGCGCATGGAGTCGACCATCTCGCGGTCGTGGGTGGCCATGATGATGGTGGTGCCCGCGCGGTTAATGCGGTCGAGCAGCTTCATGATGCCCCGCGAGATAGCCGGGTCAAGGTTGCCCGTGGGCTCGTCGCAGATCAGCAGCGGTGGGCGGTTGACCATGGCGCGCGCAACGGAGACGCGCTGCTGCTCGCCGCCGGAGAGCTGGTCGGGGAAGTGGCCCATGCGCTCGGCGAGGCCGACGAGGCGAAGCACCTCGGGGACCTGGGCATCGATAACGGAGCGCGGCTTGCCGATGCACTCGAGGGCAAAGGCGACGTTCTCGTAGACCGTCTTGTTGGGCAGAAGCTTGAAGTCCTGGTAGACGGTGCCGATCTGGCGGCGGAGGTACGGGACCTTCTTGTTGCGCATCTTGGTGAGGTCTTGGCCGCCGACGACGACCCGGCCGTGCGTGGCCTTGAGCTCGCGCGTGATCAGGCGCAGAAGCGAGGACTTGCCGGAGCCCGAGTGCCCGACAACGAAGACGAACTCGCCAGGGTACACATCAAGGCTGACGCCGTCGAGAGCGGGCTTGTTGGGCTGGGCCGGATAGATGAGTGATACGTTTTTGAACGACACGGTGGGCTTGCCCGTGCGCGATACCGCAGGGGCATCGTCGTCGACCAGAGGTGCGAAGACGCTGGTGAAGCCGGGCTGATCCGTGGGATCGGCGGGATTGGCGGGCTCAGACGCGGTGGCCGCGTAGACGGTGAAGTCGTCGTCGAACGTCATGGCAGCAGCCGGGTCGCTCGTGTAAACGGCGGGGGCGTCCAGCGTCGCAGAGATGAGCTCGGGGTACAGAATGGCGTCGACGACATCATCATCGATGACCTGCGTCGCTACGGTTGCCGCAGCCGGGGTGGCCTCGGAGACGGTCTCCTCGGCGTCCGACACCTGTCGCTCAGTGTTGCTAGAGTGGTTGGCCACGAAAGCTCCTTTTCCTTTTGCTCACAGCGGACAGTTGCCTTACCAGTTTAGCAAATGGCCCGTTATCGGCCTAAACCCCATAAAAGAACGATTGATTATCCATTAACGCAAAGCGGCCCGCGGATTGGTTCCGCGGGCCGCGCGTGCGTTGGCGATAAGACGAAGGGGCTGTCCGCTTGTCTTATTTGCCGAGGAAGTCGAGGGTCTGGGAGACGATGCCCTCGGCGTCCAGGCCGTACTTGTGGAGCAGGTCGACGGCGGGGCCGGACTCGCCGAAGACGTCCTGCACGCCCACCTTGCGCACGGGCACGGGCTCGGCGGCAAGGGCGCCCAGGACGGCGTCGCCGAGGCCGCCGATGACGGAGTGCTCCTCGCAGGTGACGACGCGGCCGGTCTTCTTGGCGGAAGCGCGGACGAGCTCCTCGTCGAGCGGCTTGATGGTGTGGATGTTGATGACCTCGGCGGAGACGCCCTTCTCGGCGAGCGCGTCGGCGGCCTCGAGGGCGGCGGCGACCATGAGGCCGGTGGCCACGAGGGTCACGTCGGTGCCCTCGCGCAGGGTGACGCCCTTGCCAATCTGGAAGTCGTAGGTCTCGGGGTCGTTGACCACGGGAACGGCGAGGCGGCCGAGGCGCATGTAGACGGGACCGTCGAAGTCGAGCGCGGCGCGCACGGCGGCCTTGGCCTCGGTGTCGTCGGACGGGACGATGACGGTCATGCCCGGGATGGTGCGCATGAGAGCGATGTCCTCGTTGCACTGGTGAGAGGCGCCGTCCTCGCCGACGGAGATGCCGGCGTGCGTGGCGCAGATGTTGACGTTCAGGTGCGGGTAGCCGATGGAGTTGCGGACCTGCTCGAAGGCACGGCCGGCAGCGAACATCGCGAACGTCGAGCAGAAGACCTTCTTGCCGGCGGCGGCAACGCCCGCGGCGATGCCGACCATGTTGGACTCGGCGATGCCGCAGTCGTAGAAGCGCTCGGGGTAGGCGGCCTTGAACTTGCCGGTCTGGGTCGCGGCGGCGAGGTCGGCGTCGAGGACCACGAAGTCGTCGCGCTCGGCGCCGAGCTCGACCAGGGCCTCGCCGTAGCTGGCGCGCGTGGCGACCTTCTTCACGTCTGCCATTTACAGCTCCTTCCCAGCGGCCTCGAGCTCGGCCATGGCCTGCTCGTACTGCTCGTCGTTGGGGGCCTTGCCGTGCCAGCCCACCTGGTTCTCCATGTAGCTCACGCCCTTACCCTTGACCGTCTCGGCCACGATGCAGGTCGGCTCGCCCTTGTGGGCGCGCGCGGCCGTAAAGGCCTCGCGGACCTGCGCCATGTCGTTGCCGTCGGCGACCTCGATGACGTTGAACTTGAAGGCGCGGAACTTGTCGGCGATGGGCATCGCGGAGTTGACCTCCTCGATGGAGCCGTCGATCTGCAGGCCGTTGTGGTCAACCACAAAGCAAACGTTGTCCAGGCCCTTGTCGGCCGCGAACATGGCGGCCTCCCAGACCTGGCCCTCCTCGATCTCGCCGTCGCCGAGAATGGCGTAGGTGCGGTACTCGTCGCCCCAGTGCTTGGCGGCGAGCGCCATGCCCACGGCGGCAGAGACGCCCTGGCCGAGCGAGCCCGTGGACATGTCGACGCCGGGGGTGTCGTTCATGTTCGGGTGGCCCTGCAGGCGACTGCCGATGTGGCGCAGGGTGGTGAGCTCGTCGACCGGGAAGAAGCCGCGGTTGGCGAGGACGGAGTAGAGCGCGGGAGCCGCGTGGCCCTTGGAGAGGACGAGGCGATCGCGGTCGGCCTTCTTGGGGTCGGCCGGGTCGACGTTCATGTCCTCGAAGTAGAGGTAGGTGAGGATGTCCGCGATGGAAAGGGAGCCGCCCGGGTGGCCTGCCTTGGCGGCGTGGACGCCCGTGACGATGCCCTTGCGGACCTCGTTCGCGACGCGCTTGAGCTCGTCGTCGGTCATGTTGCCTCCTTAATGTTGGTTGGATTCAGCAAGAAAGGTTCCCCGCGCGCTCGGCGGGGAACCTCGGGAGTTCTCAGGCTTTACTGAGCCGCGACGACCTTCGCCCAGTCGGCGTCGAAGGAGGCCATGCCCTGGTCGGTCAGGGGGTGCTTCAGGCACTTCTTGAGGGCGCCGAACGGCACGGTGGCGATGTCGGCGCCGAGGAGGGCGGCCTGCGTCACGTGGTTCGGGGTGCGCACGGAGGCGGTGATGATCTCGACCTGGTCGTCGACGTTCTTGCCGCTCCAGTCATAGTTCTGGACGCAGGCGACGACGTTGGCGAGCTGCTGGATACCGTCCTCAGCGATGTCGTCGAAGCGGCCGACGAACGGGCTGATGTAGCGGGCGCCGGCGTTGGCGGCAAGCAGGGCCTGGGTCGGGCTGAAGACGAGCGTCATGTTGATGCGGACGCCCTCGGCGGCCAGGGTGTGGGTCGCGGCGAGCGACTCGGCGCAAATCGGGAGCTTAACGACGATGTTCGGGGCCAGGGCGGAGAGACGGCGGCCGTCCTCGATCATGCCCTCGGTGGTCTTGGACTGCGACTCGGCGGAGACGGGCAGGCCCTCGCAGATCTCGGCGATCTTGAGCATGTGGCCCTCGAAGTCGGCGAGCTTGCCGCCGGTGCGCGCGTAAAGCGACGGGTTGGTGGTGACGCCGGCCAGGCAGCCCCAGCTCATAGCCTCGCGAATCTCGTCGATGTCGGCGGTGTCGATAAAGAATTTCATGCTGTTTCCCCTTCTGTTTGGTCGTGCTTCTTGTAGATCCCCCTTATTTAGGCGACGCATCGCCTAATTGCCTAAATTGAAGATACCACCGGCGGGCTGCGGCTGGAGCAAGGAGTCCGCAGGTTCTGAACTTTTGCGGCGAGCGGTAGAAATTACGCCGTTTACCTGCGGACAGTTCGAATGATTCGATTGTTTTGAACGATTTGGGGAAATGAGTACTCAAACGTTTTGCGGAGGGCGGGCGCTTGGTGGACAAAGGGACAGTCCCTTTGTCCGCGGGCCTCTCCCCCACTCCGTCATGAAGCGCGGAAGGCGCCTCTCGGCAGCGGCGGAGGCGATATCGAGAAGGGCGGCGTCGACGGCCGCGTCGTCGCAGGCGCCGATGTGCCAGCGGGCGCGGGAGGCGACGGCCTCGGAGGCGTTGGCCACGGCGACGGAGTTCTGGACGGCGTCGATCATGGCGAGGTCGTTCTCGGAGTCGCCGAACGCCACAAGCTCGTCGGCGGCGAGGCCGAGGGCACGGGCGAGGACGCGCACGCCGCAGCCCTTGTCCCAGCCGAGCGGCACGATGTCGATGACGGCGGCCTTGGCGCTCGGCGAAACAAAGGCCAGCTCAGGAACCTCACGGCGCAGCAGCTCCATGAGGGCGGGGCGCTCATCGTCGGCGCAGGTGGTCTGGATATTGGCCTTGACGTAGGCGGGCTCGCCGTTCTCGGCCGCGTAGTCGGTGTCGAAGTCGGTGACGGCCGGCAGGACCTGCGTGATATCGCCCCAGGTCGGGGGCGGGTTCTTGCGCAGGCGGGCGGCCTCGACAGTAATGTAGGCGATCTTTCCCAGCTGCCAGGGGTCGTAGAGGCAGACGGCGCCGCCGCCGAACTCGTCGAGGACCTGCTGGGCGTGGGTGAGGGCCGACGCGGGGATGGCGACTTCGCGCACGACCTCGCCGTCGACGCGCACGACCTGGCCGTTGGCAAATGCACCGGTGGCGTAGCAGGCCTCGTCGTTGTCGAACATCCACGACATATCCGCAGGTAGACGGCCTGTGACCGGGCCGAAGTGGACGCCGGCGTCCAACACGGCGTGGATGGCTGCGCGCGACGCCTCGCTGGCGCGGGGCTGGCCGAAGGGGATGAGGGTGTCGTCCAGGTCGGTGAGGGCGAGCTTGATCACAGGGACTCCAAGCGGTGCGTGCGGGGGGTCTCCCCAAGATTAGCCGACGCGGGGCGGCCGGGAAGCAACAAAAGGAGAGGCCAGCCCCTCCGTAATTTAACCGGGTACGCCTCCCCCCCAAGTTCGGAAGGCTTCCAAACTTGGGGGCGAGCGGGCAAAGGGCGCTGGGCATTCCTCGATTTGGGGGTTTTGCGTCCTAGTTTTTGGGCGCAGGACGCAAAACCCCGAATATGAGGAGGAATTTCTCCTTGATTTGAGGGTTTTGCGACTTGGCACCAAATCCGGCGACGCAAAACCCTCAAATCAAGGAACAGGGGCGCTCGGGGCGCAGAGGCGGACTAGCTGACGCCGTCGCAGGTGGGCTGGATGGCCTTCATGGCCTCGATGACGTCGGCGAAGAGCTCGTCGAGCTCCATGCCCATGAGCTCGGCGCCGCGACGGATAACGTCGCGGTTGCAGCCGGCGGCGAAGCGCTTGTCCTTGAACTTCTTCTTCAGGCTCTTGACCTCGAAGTCCATGACGGACTTGGACGGGCGCATGAGGCAGGCGGCCTGGATAAGGCCGGAGAGCTCGTCGCAGGCAAAGAGCACGCACTCCATCTTGCAGCCGGGAGCGGGCAGGTCGGGGTTGTTGTCCGAGTTGTGGGTCTGGATGGCGCGCGCGAGCTCGGGCTTGGCGCCGGCCTCGGCCAGAATCTCGGCAGCCTTCACGGTGTGCTGAACCTCGTCCTGGAACTTCTCCCAGTCAAGGTCGTGGAGAAGGCCGACCTGACCCCAGAACTCGACGTTTGCAGGGTCGAACTGGGCGGCGTAGTAGCGCATGAGGCCCTCGAGGGTCTGGCCGTGCGCGATGTGGAACGGGTCCTCGTTGTACTGCTTGAGCAGCTCAAAGGCCTGCTCGCGAGAAAGGCCGGTCTTAAGCGCGGGGGCCTCGGCCCCGCGGCCGGCTGCGGCGGCCTCGTTGGCGGCGCCGTTCTCGGCGTCGTCGGCCAGCGCGTCCACGGAGGCCGCGGTGCCGTCGGTGGTCTCCGGGAGCTGGCTCGCGATGTCCGCACGGGTGATGGTCTCGGGCTTCATGGCCGGGAAGAGCAGCACGTCGCGGATGGCGGGTGCGTCGCAGAACAGCATGACCATGCGGTCGATGCCGTAGCCGATGCCGCCCGCGGGAGGCATGCCGTACTCGAGGGCGCGCACGTAGTCGTAGTCGTAGCCCATGGCCTCGTCGTCGCCGAAGCCCTTGGCCGCGACCTGCTCGGCAAAGCGGCCGGCCTGGTCAACGGGGTCGTTGAGCTCGGAGAAGGCGTTGGCGTACTCGTGGCCGCAGATGACGAGCTCGAAGCGGTCGGTGAGGCGCGGGTCCTCGTCCTTGCGCTTGGAAAGGGGGCTGACCTCCTCGGGGTAGTCGCAGACGAAGGTCGGGTTGACGATGGTCTGCTCGCCCAGCTCGTCGTAGAGCTCGAAGAGGAGCTTGCCGGCGCCCCAGTTGTCCTGCGGCTCGATGCCGTGCTTCTCGCAGAGCTCGCGCAGGTGCTCGATGGGGGTGTCCATGTCGATCTTCTCGCCGACGACCTCGGAGGCGATGTCGGCCAAGGGGCGGCTCGCCCAGGTGCCGGACATGTCGACCTCCTGGCCCTGGTAGGTGATGACCTCGTGGCCCTCCTCGCAGCCGCAGACCTCGCGCGCGATGGTCTTGAAGAGGCCCTCGGTCAGCGCCTTCATGCCGTCGAGGTCGGAGTAGGCGCAATAAGCTTCCATGGAGGTGAACTCCGGGTTGTGCGTGAGGTCCATGCCCTCGTTGCGGAACTGGCGGCCGATCTCGAAGACGCGCTCAAGGCCGCCCACGATGCAGCGCTTGAGCGGCAGCTCGGTGGCGATGCGCAGGTAGAAGTCGCGGTCGAGGGCGTTGAAGTGCGTGACGAAGGGCTTGGCGTTGGCGCCGCCGAGAATGGCGTGCATCATGGGGGTCTCGACCTCCATGTAGCCGTCGGCCTCCATGTAGCGGCGGATCAGGCTGATGATCTGGCTGCGCTTGCGGAAGGTCTCGCGGACATCGGCGTTCATGATGAGGTCGACGTAGCGCTGGCGGTAGCGAACCTCGCGGTCGGTGAGGCCGTGGAACTTCTCGGGCAGCGGGCGCAGCGACTTGGAGAGGATCTCCAGGTGGGTCGGCGCGAGCGAGAGCTGGCCGCGCTTGGTGCGGATGACGGCGCCGGTCGCGCCGATGACGTCGCCGAGGTCGAGGTTACCGAGAAGCGCCCAGTCGGCCTCGGGCAGGTCGTTCACGCGACAGAAGAGCTGGATCTGCGCAGTGCAGTCCTCGATGACGATGAAGGCGATCTTGCCCTGCTTGCGGAAGGCGCGGATGCGGCCGGTGAGGGAGTAGACGTCCTCGGTGACGCCGCCGTCCTCGAGGTCGGCGTAGCGCTCCTCGAGCTCCGCGGCGTGGGCGGTCACGGTGGCGCGGATGGGGTACGGGTTCACGCCCGCATCGATGAGGGCCTGGCGGCGAAGGCGGCGCTGGGCGCGCTCGTCGTTGGTGGCGGGGGCGGCGTTGTTGGGCTGGTCGGCCATGATGGCTCCTTCTTGTGTGGAGTGGACAAAGGGACTGTCCCTTTGTCCAATCGATAAAAACGCCCCGCAGCTGCGGGTAGGCAGTCGCGGGGCGTGCGCTTTCGTAGCTGGGTCGCAAGTACGCTTAGCGGGAAATCCCCGTGATGGTGTACGTGCGGGACTTGCCGGAAGGAGCGACGACCTCGACCTCGTCGCCCTTCTTGTGGCCGATAAGGGCCGCGCCGGCCGGGGACTCGTTCGAGATCTTGTGCTCGAGGGAGTTGGTCTCGGTGGTGCCGACAATGGTGAAGGAGGTCTTCTTGCCCTTGGCGTCCACGAGCTCGACGGTGGTGCCGATGGAGACGGCCAGGTCGCGGGAAGAGCCGGCCTCGGCGACGGTCGCATTGGCGAGGATCTGGCGGATCTCGTTGATGCGCGACTCGTTCTGGGACTGCTCCTCCTTGGCGGCGTCGTACTCGGAGTTCTCGGAGAGGTCGCCGAAGCCGCGGGCCTCCTTGATGCGCTCGACGATCTCGTCGTGCTTCTCGCCCTCGCGGTAGGCGAGCTCGTCGACGAGCTTCTGGCGGCCTTCGGGGGTCAGGACGATGTTCTTGGTGTCTGCCATGGGTGCCTCTCTAACTCGAGTGGTGCGGGGCGTTGTGCGCGGCGCGCGGTGCGGTGCGGGACGCGGGGCGCGGTGCGGGACGCGGGGCGTTCGGAGAAATCGCGGCCGGGGCTCGTGGGCCGGGGCCGCGACTCGGGTTTGCGACTAGCTGAGCTTCTCGCCGCAGCTGCTGCAGAAGGCGTTGCCGGCGGGGTTCTTGGCGCCGCAGTGGCCGCAGAACTTGTCGTCGGAGGCGGCGGGGGCCTCGTCGACGTCGGCATCGTCGTCGTCCTCGACGACCTCGACGGCGTCGTCGGCGGCAGCGGCGGCGTCAGAGGCGGCGGACTCGATCTTCTCGTCCTCGCCCTCCATGCCCTCGCGGACGTTCTTGACGGTCTTGCCCAGGGCGGAGCCGATCTTCGGGAGGTTCTTGGGCCCGAAGATGACCAGGACAACGACGAGGATAATGACGAGCTCAGGGATGCCAAGGCCGAGAATCATAAGAGTTCCTCCGTTAAGGTTGATGTGAGACGGCGCAGTCGCGCAGTCGTATGGGCTAGTATAACGGACGTTTTCGCGCGGGCGGGGCCCGATTGGGCGAAAACGCAAACTCATATGTTATCGCAATAGTTGCGGTATGTGTGCGGGAGAACGAAGACGGCCGCCGGCGGCGATTGTTTGCCGCGAGCAATGGCCGCCGGCGGCAGGTGTGTCCCCAAAGCGCTGCGGTTTGGGGACTGTCCCCAAATGGCGGGCGGAACTGAAAGGCTGGTTGGGCATGGACTGGATGGCGCTGTTCTGGTGGAGCTGCGCGGTGGGCGCGACGCTCGTGGCCATCGTGGCGGCGCTGCCGTGGCTGCTGCGCCGGCGCGGGGTCGAGATGTGCCGCACCATGTTCGGACTCACGTTGATCTTTGACTCCGAGGCCGCCGACGGCACGGCGGTACGGCTCATCAACGTGAACGGGACGTTCCAGTCGGTGAGCTACGTGGAGGAGGGGCTGCGCTGCGAGCTCGCGTGCGAGTATCACCGCGAGATGGCGCGGCGCATCGAGGCCCGCGCGGCCGCGGCGGCGCGCGAGGGGCGGCGCCCGCGCGTGCTCATGATGGGCGGCGGGGGCTTCTCTTTGCCTAAGTACCTGGCCGTTCATGTGCCCGAGGCCGACGTGGTGGTGGCCGAGATCGATCCCGAGATGGTGCGCATCGCGCGTGAGCAGTTCTTTTTGGACGAGTGCCTGGAGCAGACCGGCGCCGAGCGCGACGGGCGGATGCGGATCGTCGTGGGCGACGCGTGGGATGTGGTGCGCGGCGGCGCGGCGGGCGGGACCGGCGAGCTGTACGACGTCATCGTGAACGAAGCGTTCGGCGGCAAGCGGCCACTCGGGCCGATGGAGACCGCCGAGGGCGCGCGCGTGATTCGCGAGCACCTGCGCGAGGGCGGGGCGTACATCGCCGACGTGCGCTGCCCTCTCGAGGGCCGCGGGAGTGCGCCGTTGCGCGAGGTCCGCGAGGCCTTTGGCGCGGTGTTCGCGAGCGCGGACGTCGTGCCCGAGTGGCCCGACGAGCCCAAGAAGCCCGGCAACAACGTGTTTATCGCCTGGTAGGGGCGTCGCCTGGCGCGAACCCGTCATTTGTGCAGCAGCTGGTGACAGGTACGCGCTGCTGCACGGGGGAACCTGTCACCCGGTGCAGGTCTGTCCCAAAACCGCTGCAGAAAGGGGACTGTCCCCTATTTGCAGGCGGGAACCTGTCACCCGGTGAGGGCGGCGGGTTCGAGGATGAGCGAGACGCGCGCTCCGGCGACCTCTGCGCGCAGGGTCATGCCCATGTCCTCGGCGAGCGATCGCGCGATCGAGAGGCCCAGCCCCAGCCCGTTGGAACCCCGAGCGCTGTTGGATTTCCATAAGCGTTCGAACATCTTTTGTTCATCGATCTGCGATGGATTATCAATGTTGTTCGACATCTCGATGCTCCACCGCTCGCCGCTCCCCCGCTGAATAAAGCCCAGGTCCCCCGAGCCGTAGCGCATAGCGTTCGACACGACGTTGTCGAAGACCCTTCGCAGCGCCGCCGGATCGGCCATAACAGCGAGACCCTCGTCCGCGAAGTCAATCCGCGGTTCCCAGCCGACCGCGGCAAGCTGCGGCTCATATCCGCCGAGCACCTCGATGAGCAGCGGCAACACGGCCACGCGCTCCATCGCGTAGCGGCGGTCGGGGTCCTTCGACCTTACGAAATCCGCCAGCTGGTCAAGGAGGCGCTCAGCGTCGTCCAACCTCCTGACAGCCGAGGCTAGATAGCCCCGCGCCTCGCCGACCGCTTCGGTGCGCGCCCCGCCAGCCGCCTCGCACTCGCCCTGCGCCAGCTGCACGTAGCCCCTTGCGCCGGCCAACGGCGTGCGCATGTCATGGCTCAGCGCGGAAAGGCCGCGCAGGTACTCCCCCACCTCGTGGCGGGCCGCGTCGTCCGTGGCCTCGAGCCGCTCGGACAGGCGCGACATCGCCCCGCATAGGCGCAGCCATCCCCGTGTCGGGATCCACGCGGAAAAACTGAGCCGCAAGGAATCGGCGGCGCGCTCGACGGCTCGCGCCTGCCGGCGCAGCTCCCACTCGTACAGCGCGCCGGCCGCGAAGAACCCAGCGAGGAACGCGACGGTGATTATCGTGACGGTCATTGTTTCCACCGCTCTTCTCGTAAATTGCGCGCCCGGGTCATGCCAGCCCGAGCCGCTCGTCGATCGATAAGGGTAAGGAGCGAAGCTCGAGCACCACGGCGCCCGCCCGCTTGAGCGCCTCCCCCAGCGTTAGCTCGTCTGCGCCCTCGATTCGGATCGACCGGCTCTTTTCCGCCGCGTCGTACTCAACCGAGAGCCGGGCCCCGGGCATCTCCCGCGACAAGATCACGAAGTCGCGGGCGAGGTCGGCAGTGCGCAGCAGGCGCCTCTCTCCAACGCCAAGCCTCAGCTGAGAAGACCTCGCGACCTCGGCCAAGCTCGGGCCGTCGAACACCGCAAACGCATCGGCGATCGGCTCGAACCCCGCCAGCCTTGCCGAGGAGCACACGATTGTGGTTCTCGCCGCTTCTCGCGCGGCGGCGAGACCGTTGGCCAGCTCGCGTTGCTCCGCAGGGCCAAGGTCGACGAGCGGGTCCGCGATGCACAGGAGCGTCGGCTCACCCAGAAGCGCGGCGGCGATGATGGTCTTTCGCCTCTCCAGCCGCGACAGCTCGCCGATCGGGTTTTGCGCGAAATCCATCCCCAAGGCATCGAGAACACGGGCGGAGCGGCTCGGCGCTCCGGCGCCGGCGCGGCATCGTAAGGCGGCGCGAACCCGCGGCATCGCGCGGAGCAGCGTCGCCGAAGAAGATTGCCCGCAAGCAACGAACCCCAGCTCGCGACGGATCTCGTGTGCCGGCCGCCCAAATACGAGCGCCGTCCCCAGATCAGGCCGCGCCCTGCCGGCCATCACCCGCAGCGCCGCGTGCGAGCAGGCGAGCGCGCGGCCGGCAAGGACCCAGAGCTCCCCTTCCGGAACCGCGAGCGAGACCGAGTCGAGGAGCTTCTCGCCACCGCACAGCACGGTGACCCCGCTGAGCTCGGCGGCGTTCATCGGTCGCTGCCCTCCTCAGCCGGCGGATTGACCCGGAACCCGACGCCCCACACGGTGTCGATGTAGCCGTCGGTCCCCGTAGGCCTGAGTTTCGCCCGGATGTTCGAGATGTGCACGTTGACAGTCTTTGCGTCGTCGCTGTAGCGTTGGCCCCATACCGCCTCGAAGAGTTCCGGGCGCGTAAAGACCCGCTTGGGGCGCCTTGCCATCGTCAGGATAAGGTCAAACTCGACGCGCGTGAGGTCGACCGTCCCTCCGCCCACGGTAAAGATGCGAGCCCCCTCGTCGATTCCCCAGCGACCGACACGCAATAGGCGGGCGCCCGGCGCGGAGCGGCTCGCATCGCGCCGCAGCTGAACGGCAACTCTCGCCGCGAGCTCCTCGAGGTCGAACGGCTTAGAGACGTAATCGTCGGCACCGAGCGACAGAAGGTCGACCTTATCCGCCGTCGTGCCACGAGCGGACATGACGATGGTAGGCACCGGGGGCTCCGCGGAGGTGGCGTAGCGGACGAGCACCTCGCCGGGGCAGTCTGGGAGCATGAGGTCGCAGAGCAGGACCCGCGGGCGGGCCGCCGAGAGGCGCCGCAGGCCCTCGACGCCCGTGCCGCAGACGACGCATTCGAGGCCGTCCTTGGCGAGGCGCCGCGCCACGACCTCAGCGATATCCCGGTCGTCCTCAACGATCAAAATTTTGTCGGACACGCTCGCCCTCGTTCCTGTTGAAGCCGCATAGCGGCATTGCGCCGCCGCCCTGCCCGAATCATAAGCGAGCGGAATCGGCGGGTGCGGGCGGAGCAAGAACTTATACCTTTCTTTATATCTGCTTTATCGGCGCTCAACCTCCAGGAGCCATGCTGGGCCAAGGCAATCCCAGAGAATGGAGCAGCATGGGCAAGGCGAATCTGAGCAGGCGCGGCTTTATTAGGGGCGCGCTGTTTGCAGCAACCGGCATCGCGGCAACGGCCCTCGGCCCGGGCGTCGAGACGCTCGCGGGCGAGACCGAGGCCGAGACGGGCGGCGAAGTGCTAACCGTGCGCGACGGCGACGGCCTGGTCGACATCAGCGTTAAAGAGACCGACGGCGTTCGGACGGTAACCGCGGCCAACCGCACGACCGGCGTCGTCAACGCGATTGTGTATGACATTAATAATTCAATCGTTTCCTCCAGTTACACAGGCGAGACCGTTGAGCTCGTCGGCGACCTTGCCGTGGCGGATGAGAAGCCGGTTGCGGGAAATGCCCGAAGCCGTACATCCTACTCGACCAAGAACATCTCTTATGCACAGATAAAGAGCGTCGTTGGCACCGTCACGACGGTGGCCGCCCTCGCATCGGCGTTGCTCGCATTTGTTGCCGGCGCCACAATGGCGGCAAAGATCACCGGGCTGGTGAACGCCGTCGGCACCGCGGTTAACAACGTGGCGAGTCCTTCCTCCTCGCACGGCGTGCGGGTCACTATCTCCACGACCAGGTACTATCGAAAAGGAAACCATATCCCGCATCGAACGGTCAAACAAATTACCGGGGCGGCGCTCTACTAGGTGGGATGCGCCGCTCGAGCCGAGTAATATCAACGCGACGGGCGGCGACCAAGTCTTCGGGCAACGGAAGGAGATGCACGATGAGGCTGCTGGAAAAGCCCTATTTTAAGTGGCTGAGACATTGCGCAGCCGACCCTCTTTGGTGGCTGTTTCTGGCGGGGCCCGTCGGATGGCTTGTCCTGCGCGCAGTCGGCCTGGGCGGCGGCGTTTCTAGGAAACTCGAGAGCGGGGCGCTGCTTATCCCCATGGCGCTCGCTATAATCGCGGAAGCCGCTCGGGGAACGACGATCGGTGACCGCAAGCGCCTAAAGGCTGAGGCTCGCGCTGGATGGGCGGCGGTCGGGATCGTTGAACTGGCGATATTCGTGGACCTGATGTTGCTTTAGCCGACCTCCCGCCGCACGCGGGCGCGGTAGACAAAGGGACTGTCACTTTGTCCACGCGGCGTCAGCGCAGGCAGCGAAGGAACGCACGGGCGGCGAGCTCGCACTGCAGCAGCGGCGCGGTCTCGTTGTCCGCGATGAAGCGCTCGCTGAGGAACGACTCGATGGGCACCGCCGCAAGCCCGGGGACAAAGTGCCCGCGCGGCGTCACGACCACGAGCTCGTCTTTGTCGTAGGGCTCCGAGACGAAGCCCTCCCCCGTCTCCGTGGGAATAAAGACCAGCTCAACGACTCCGTCGAGCAGCTGGCGCTCCTCTTCACCGTACGTTGATTCCGAGATGTTTATCTCCACGTGAGGGTGGTCGGCCGCGATACGGCGCAGGGGCCCGGGCAGGCGCAAAACCACGACGCCCGCGAGCGCGGCGATGCCGATGATGCCGTCGTCGAGGTCGCAGACGGCCCTCACATAACGCTTGAGCTGGGCGGACGCGTCGCAAACGGCCTGCGCGCCGGCGAGAAGGCGCCGGCCGTCGGGAGTGAGGCGCAGCTCAGGGCCACGGCGGTTGAAGAGCTGCGCGCCCCATTCGTCCTCGAGGCTCGACGCCGCGCGGCTCGTGGTCGATTGCGCAAGGCCCGCTCGCGAGCGGCCGCGGTGATGCTGCCCGTGCGCGACACGGCGACGAACGCCTCGATTTTCTTGATACTTGCATCCATGCGGCGCCCCTGCGGCTGGGCGGCAGGCGGTAGCGGCGGGCGGCGGGACCCACAATTGGGGCGCGAACCTGTCATTTCGTGCAGCAGCTGGAACATGTCACCACGTGCAGGTCTGTCCCCAAACCGCTGCGGAAAGGGGACTGTCCCCAAACGGCAGGTCTGCAAGGTTTGGGGCTTCGTGCGACGTAAAGCGAGGTTGCATGCAAGGTTTCGCCGCTCGTGCGACGTTCTTTTGCTCGGATTTCGGTGTTTGCGCGCTAGCGAGCTCTCGCCAACTGGGGTTTTGCGGGGACGCGGCGGCGCCGGGCGCGAGTTTACGTCGCACGAGCGGCGAAACCTTGCAGCGGCATGCCCCGGACGTCGCACGAGCGGCGAAACCTTGCACAGCGGGAGCGGCGCGGCGCGAACTTGTCATTTTATGTAGCGCGGGGAACCCGTCACCCGGCGCAGGTCTGTCCCTAAACCGCTGCGGAAAGGGGACTGTCCCCTTTTGGCGGGCGCAAACCTTTCATTTGGGGTGGACAAAGGGACTGTCCCTTTGTCCGCTACTTGCGGTTGGCGGTGACCCAGGACATGGCGGCGAAGGGGACGACGGCCACGACGGCGAGAAGCACGTAGGCGGCGCGCGAGCCGCTCATGGTGGCGGCAGCCAGGCCATCGGCGGCCACGCCTACCTGCGCGGCATTGACGATGGCCGAGCTCACGCTCGTGCCGATGGCGCCGGCGAGCTGCTGCAGCGTGTTGATCACCGCGTTGCCGTCGGCCTTGGTCTGGGCCGGCAAAAAGCCGAGCGAGGTGGTCATCGAGTTGCCCACCATGAGGCTCTGCCCGAAGGCGAATACGATATAGATGCAGATGGCGGGTAGCGTAGGCAAATTCTGGCTCAGCACGGCGAAAAGCACGGTGCCGACAAACGCGCACGCGGCGCCGGCGAGGATCGGGCGGCGCGGGCCCATGCGGTCGAGGATCTGTCCGGAAAGCGGGGCCATGACGGCGCCGACGACGCAGCCGGGAAGCAGGATGGAGCCGGCCTCCGTGGCGCCCGTGCCCATGACGAGCTGCGAGTAGTTGGGCAGCAAGAAGCTCAGGCCCAGCACAACGAACTGCAGGCAGACGATGGCGACGGCGCCCATCACGAAGCGGCGCTCACCAAAGATGGAAAGGTGGATGAGCGGCTCGGCTGCGCGGCGCTCGCGGGCGACGAACAGAGCGAGGAGCAGGGCGAACGCAGCGAAGAGGCCCAGCGTCGCGGGGCTCACCCAGCCGAAGCCGGAGCCGAGGTCGACGGCAAACACGAGGCACGCGAAGCTCGCGGCGATGGCGGCCCAGCCGGGGACGTCGAACTTCTCGCGGCTGACCTCGTGGCTTTGGCGGATCGAGCCGACGCCGAGGACGAGCGCGACGGCGAGAACGGGCAGCAGCGCGGCGAAGATGGAGCGCCAGCCGAAGTTCTCGGCAAGCCAGCCGCCGACGGACGGGCCGATGGCGGGCGCCATGGCCGTGACCAGGGTGCCGATGCCCATCATGGTGCCCATGCAGCTCTGCGGCGCCTGTTCGGTAATGATGTTGAACATGAGCGGAAGCGCGATGCCGGTGCCCATGCCCTCGAGGACGCGACCGACGATGAGCATCGGGAAGCTCTGCGCGCTAAATCCGCAGACGATGCCGGCGATGTAGAACACCATGGCGGCGATAAACACGTGCTTGGTGCGGAAGCGGCGGTTGAGGTAGGACGACGTGGGCACTATCGCGGCAAGAACGAGCAGGTAGGCAGTGGTGAGCCATTGGACCGTCGACGTGCCGATGCCGAACTCGGACATCAGCGTGGGGAAGGTAACGTTCATGGCCGTCTCGACGCAGACGCCGGAGAACGACATGATGCCGGCGGCCACGACCGAAAGGACGAGGCGGGCGTCGAGGACGCGTTCGAACGGGGCGGGTTTCTCGGTGCTAAGCTGGGATTTGTTTTGCATGGGACCTCCGAATCGCTTTGACGGATGAACTATAGCAGGCGAATCTTAAATTGGTTTTCAGTTTGGGGCGGACGTGGTGGACAAAGGGACTGTTCCTTTGTCCGCGGACTGTCCCCTTGTCCGCGTGAAGGGGTTGGGTGTGAAGAAGGTGCTCGCGGCCGCGTGGCCAATCATGCTGAGCTATGTGCCTATCGGCCTCGCGTGCGGGGTGCTCGGCGCGAAGTGCGGCATCGGCCCAGCTCAGGGCTTCTTGCTGAGCGTGACGGTAATCTCGGGCGGGGCGCAGTTCATGATCAACAACCTGTGGCTCGCCGGGATGCCGGCGGCGACCATCGTGGCGAGCGTCTGCGCCGTCAGCCTGCGGTTCGCGCTGTACTCGGCGTCGCTCGCGCCTCACCTGCAAAAGGCTCGCAAGCGCACGGCGCTCGCCATGGCGGCGACCCTCATCGAGGAGGGCTACGGCGTCACGCTGAGCAAGCTGACGGACGGCGATAAGAGCTGGACCTTCCGCCACGCGCTGGCGCTGAACGGGCTGACCATCGGTGCGTGGGCGCTGAGCGTGGCGGCCGGCGGCGCCCTCGGCGGGGTCGTGGACATCCCGACGGCCGTGGCGAGCTTTACGATGACGGCGCTCTTCACGTACCTGCTGTGGGGCCAGGTCTCGGGCGCGGGCGCGCGCCGCGGCAACGTGGTGGCGGCCGGGGCGGCCATCGCAGCCGTCGTAGCGCTTAAGGCTGCGGGGGCGACGGCGATTGCGGTGCCGGCGGCGGCGGTCATCGGGGTCGCGGCGGCGCTTCTTGCGGGCGGCGGCGCGGGCGCGACGGGGGGCGCGGTGGGTGGCGCGGTTAAACCCACCGCAGGTAAGAAGGGCGGCAATGTCTCATGAGAACGATGACCCTCGCCGATTTCCTTGCCATCTGGCTGCCCATCTTTGCCGTCATCCTGGCCTGCCGGACGTTGCCGATCTTCTTGCTGCGCGGGCGAGAGCTGCCGCCGCGGGTCGTCGAGGCCCTGGGCTACATCCCGCCCGCGGCCTTCGCGGCGCTCGTGGCCAACGACCTCTTTCCCCCCACCCTACCTGCGCTTCTTGCCACCGGCGTCGTGATCGCGGTGGCGTGGCGCACGCGCTCGATGCTCGGCTGCTGCGTCGTCGGCGTTGTGGCCTACCTGCTCCTCTCGCTGCTATAGCGCACAACGGCGAAGGACGGGACGCGGCGCAAACCTGTCATTTCGTGCCGCTGCTGGTGACAGGTTTGTCGTGCAGCACAACGAACTTGTCACCGCGTGCAGGTCTGTCCCAGAAGCGCTGCAGAAAGGGGACTGTCCCCTTTTTGCAAGTCGGCACCCCCCGCATCTGGACGTTCACCTCCAGAGAGGGTCCGCAACCACGTCAGCCTCGACGAATCCTCCTGTCGAGAAAATACAGCAGGGCGCCAGCATACTCAGGCTTAAGCTCGCTCTCTTCAATACCGTCACGGCGCTTTTTGCACGCAGACACAATACTCCTTCGGCTCGCGGAGCTTTTCATCCGCTCATTGAGAGCCTCGATTGCTGCTTTCCTATTCTGGGGAAGGTACGCCGCCTCACAATTGAGATTCAGCGTCTCATTCAGGTCCTTTCGGACCGCCTCATCGTCGGAGTCGATTTTCCCGTTCCCGTAGTACTTGATGCCCCTCAGCGTCTCGGGCTTCAGGGGGTTCACCACCAGAGCGCGATCGCGCCGCGCCCTGTCGCAAATCAGCGCGCTCCCGTCGCCTGCTCCCTCATTGCCGTCGCAAACCGCGAGCATGTTGTCATACGCGACGTCTTGACCGGGTTCGCAGGCACTTTGCGGAATTATATGCTCGACATGGGACGAGTCGGGATCAATCCTTCGCATGCAATAAGCACACAGCCCGCCCTGTTCGCGACACAGAGCCTCACGAATGGGCCTTTGATTCCTAACCTCTCCCCAACACACTACAGCACTCGGGGTTGAGCGCAACTCGTGAAGCGCATCCGTCAGCACCTTTGGCTTCTCGCGCTTATTGATGGGGATCATGCCGCCTCACAACCGCTCAAGAAATAGAGCTGTCTGAGCAGCAACGACGTCGGTGTCGTTCGCCCCTATTTTGCCAATCAGGGCATTGAGCTCTGCCTCGGCCGCATCGAACTCCCCCGCATCCAGCTCTCTGTAAAAGGCCTCGAATCGTTCGCGAACGAACGCGGGGCGTTCGTCTACCCCCATAACTGTTTTAAGCACCCGAGCAATATTGCCCCCGTACGTTTCGGTAGCCTGACAAACAACGCCGCCCGATGTCAAGATGCGCAGGCAGCTCGCCTCGACCGAAGAGATAACGATAGGCGCATGCGTGGTCACGATAAACTGGACATACGGGAAAGCTGATTTTAGATCGTCCATAATTCGCGCCTGCCATTTGGGGTGCAGGTGAAGATCGACCTCATCAATCAGAACGATACCCGGCGCAAGACAGGCCTCTTCCCCGAGCTGAGGGTTCAGCTGGGCCATCCTGCGGGCGATATCGGCGAACATGAGGGCCGCCGAACGGTACCCGTCGCTCATGGACGAGGTCGCCTCGATTGCCACCTCCCCCGTCTCGAGCTCGAACTTAACAGCAACGTCCTGAAGCTGAAGATCAAAGTACGCAGTGGCGCCATTCACGCCGGCAGCGCTTGCATAGCAGTTCGCAAAAACCCGCATGACGCAGGCAAGCTCGGGGCTTTTCGAGCCCGACTGAAGCTCCCAGAGCGTCATGTTGCGCATCCAGGTCAAGGTTTGCTTCTCATTAATCGACGCGTCGAAAGCATCCGAGTAAGCCTTGGTCCTCGAGGCCAGGTAAGAGGCCGGCGCCCCCGATACGCCACCGCCGGCAGCCTTGACGGCGAAGCGGTTAGCGTCGTAATAAGCCAATACCGGCAAAACAACGTCGTCGCCTGCGGAAACCCGCTGTTGCAGGTCGAAGCCGGCGGCAATAATTGACTGGGCGCCCTTTATCGTCATCTTCGACTTATCGGAGGACAGCTCGCGCGACCAGCAATACGGATGGCCGTTGAGTGAACCCATGGCCCCAACGCTCGCCGGATACTGGCTCTGGCGGATTGTGGAAGAGCCTTTTTGCACGGTGATGTAGCGAACATCGGCCTTTCGTATACCGCAGCTCTGAGAGTCCTCCATTTTTGTAAGCAGGGAACTCACCGCAACAGCGCAGCCATCCAACAACGTCGTCTTTCCGGCGCCGTTGTTACCGACGATTACGTTCAGATGCTCATCAAAAGCAACATGAAGCGCCTCAAACCTTCGATAATTTTTCAGGTCCAAACTTTTGATGCTGAAATCGAAATCGCGCATAAGAAATCCCCGTCATATTGGCCAGCTGCAATCACTATAGCTGAAGGACCGCGAGACACCGCATCTGCGGGCTCCGGTATCAAACGGACTTGCTGATTCAGCTAGAGCCCAACCCCCGGTATAAAATGGCTGACTTGTTTGAACACAGAATCACGCTCCGAAAGAGCGCCCGCGTCTTGTGGTGCGACCGGCTAGGCGGCCGGCGTCCCGTACCCGCTTATCCTCGCGCGCCCGGTCTTGAGGCTGCGGAACCACCTCCTACGATTACGTTGCCCACCCGCCGGGCCTTGCCGTCCATGCTCTGGCGCATGCCGCTGGATCTTGATGTTCACTAAGAATTGGTCCGCGTGACCACGGTTTTCTGAGCACCGCGAGCACGAAGAATTGAGCAGTTTGAGCAAGAGGGCCGCGCCCCGCATGACCGGGGGCGCGACCCTCGCCGCATGGTTTTCCCGGGCGGGGACTTCGGCGGGCCCGCCCGGGAAGGATGGAGGAGGGTACCGTCAAGAATCTTTCGCAAATTTACAGTTTGGGGACTGTCCCCTTTTTGCACACGAGCCGCCGCTTCAAGCAGCTCGCCCAATGGTTCGACGACGGGCCCGCAGCGTCCAGGCGCGTGCAAAAGGGGACTGTCCCCAAACTGCAGGTATCCCGCAAACGAAAAGGCCCGGCCGGCAGGTGCCGGTCGGGCCTGATAGCGCTGCGAAATAAGACGAAGGTACTGTCCCCGCGTCTTATGCAGCGAGAAGGGCGGCGAGCTCGTCGGGTGTTGAGAACTCGGTCTCCTCGTTGCCGTTCTCGGGGTCGATGCGGGTGACTTTGCCCTTCCAATCGGGCTGTTCCTGCTCCTGCTGGTCGGCGCTCTCCTCCTCGGCCTTGTCCTCGGCCTTCTCGGCAGGCTTGTACGTCTCGGTCTGCACGACGTACTTGTACTCAAAGTCCTCCTTCTCGGGCATGTCCTCGTTGGAGAAGTCGTACTCGAGGGCCTGCAGGATGGACTCCATAACGCTCATGCGGTCGGCCGCATCGGGAACGGCCACCACGCCGCGCTCCGAGTTGAAGAGCGCGGCGGGCGACACGTAGATCGTCCGGATCTGCTCCTGGCGCTTGTTCTCGGCGCGGATGATGCCGGCGATGATAAGCGCGTCGGCGATCCACCACAGGATCGAGATCACGAGGTCGAGCGGGTTATCGACCTTATTGAAGCCAAGGTAGTACCAGAGGAAGAGCAGGAAGATGCCCGCGACCACGGCAAGGGCCATGACGACGTAGTTGTTCTTCTTCATGGCTTAGGCCTCCATTCCGGCGGGTTTGGTAGTGCTGACGGAGTCGCCGTCGGCGTCGGGGTCGTCGCCCGCACCCAGGATGTCGTTCATGTTCTTGCGGAGCTTACGGGTGTGGTTGTTGCGGCGGAACCAGACGACCAGGCCATAGACGGCGGTAACCAGAATGCCGACGAGCATCCAGAAGTGAATGTAGCAGGTCCTCTTGGCGGCGCCCAACGGGTTTGCCTCGTCGTAGATCTGCTCGGCGCCGGTGTCGCCGGTGAGGGCTCCGTAGCCGTCCTCAAGGGCGTCGGAGATGGCGTCGATGGGGTTGGCGGGCGCGGCGGCCTCGGTGGTGCTGTCGTTGGTGCCGGTCGTGGTGCCGGTGCCGGTGGTGGTGCCGGTGCCGGTGGTGGTGCCGTCGTTGGTACCGGTGGTGGTGCCGTAGTTGGTGCCGGTGCCGGTGGTGGTGCCGGCGGTGGTTCCGTCAGCGTTGCCGTCGTCCGTGCCGTCGCCCGCACCGTTGTCGGTGCCGTCGCCAGGACGCGGGCGCGTCTCGTTCGTGCTGCTGGCGTTGGTCGGGTTGACGGTCAGCTTGCCGAGGTTCTCGGTGGCGATGCTGTAGTTGCTCTGCTTGGCGCCGGTCCACTTGATCTCGTAGGTGTTGTTGGACGTACCGGGCTCGGTCTGGATGCCCGTGGCAACGGCGGTCACGTAGTCGTCGCCCTTAAGGCCGTCGATGCGCAGGCCGTAGCGGAACTCGTCGGTGTTAACAGAGCTGCCGACGAGCGCCTCGCCGTCGTAGTACTTCTCAGCGGAGCCGGTGGTCACGGTGAGAATCGCGGGCGTAATGTAGTAGCTCTCGTCGTCAGAGGCGGTCTTGCCCTCGGCGGTCTTAGCATATTTGCCCTTGCCGGTGATGGTCACGGTGACCTGGCCGGCGTTGGTGGTATCGCCGCTGTAGCTGAGCTCATAATCGACGCCCTCGGTGAGCTTCACGCCAGACTTGGCGTCGCGAACGACCGGAGCCACTTCCTGTTTGGTGCCGTTGTACTCAACGTTCGTAATCGCCTCCACGTCAAACGTGCGCGGACGCGTCTCGTTCGTGCTGCTCTCGCTGGTCGGGTTGACGGTCAGGATACCGAGGTTCTCGGTGATTTCATAGTTGCCCTTCTTGGCGGTCGTGCCGTCAGCGTCCCAGTCGATCGTGTAGGTGTTCTCGCTCTCGCCCACCTCGGTCTGGGAGCC
>NZ_CAVKWG010000038.1:0-19045 GCF_963660155.1 Paratractidigestivibacter sp.
GGCGTGCGGATGTCGTGGCTCATGCTGTTGAGGAACGTTGACTTTGCGCGGTTGGCCTGCTGCGCGGCGGCAAGGGCCTGCGTCAGCGCCTCTTGCTGCTCGAGGTCGCGGAGCTTCTCGTCTGTGATCTCGCGCACCACGTAGAGGGCCTCCTTGGCCGCGCCCTTCTCGTCTCGGCGCTTTACCACAAAGCTTGTCTGCACCCACTTGCCGTTGAGGCCCTTGTATTCGGTCGCGATCGTGTTCGTGTCCTTCAGGCGCTCGGCAAGCGTGCTGAAGTCCAGGAAGTCAGCCATGTGGGGTTGCATATCGGGTGCCATGAAGGCGTCGAGAATCGCCTGCTTCTTCTCGTCGAAGTCTCCGCCCTTGCCGGTCACGGCCTCCATGAGCGGCACGCTGTTGAACACCTCAAACTGATGCGTGTCGATATCAACTTTGATGATCGTGGTGTAGATGTTGGAGAGCGACTGCATGACCTCGGTGTGCTCGCGCTGCTCTCGCTTGATGGCCTTGCGCTCTTCGATGATGTCGTCGATCTGCATGAAACCGCAGACGACGCTGTGGGTGTCGCCGATCTTTCTGAACTCGTACTGGTAGTGGTGCGTGACGCCGTCGATGATGCTGCGGTACGTGCCGATAAGCTCCGTCTGCCTGGAGAAGACGTCTCGCAGGTTGTCCATGTTGAACGCCTCGGAGATACGCTGCCTGTCCTCTGGGTGGACGATCTCGCGAATCCAGTTGCCAACCACCACGTCATAGGGGAACGTCGTGCCCTTGACGTCCCTGATGTACTTTGAGTTGTAGTCCTTACCGAGCTTGATGATCCTGGCCTCGTTGCTGTCCATGTTCACAACGTATGCGTTGAAGAAGCTGGTGGACAGGGTGTTGATGATGTCGAACTGCTCCTCGAGCTGCCTTTGGTGCTCGGCGTGCTCCGCAACGATGCCGTCGATGTTCTGGAAGCCCGCGACAACATGGACGTGGTCGCCCGTGGTGTTCAGGCTGAACTGGTAGTTGTAAACCTGCCCGTCGACGAGCATCCGGTAGTTGCCGGTGTACTCGTCTTGCTGGGCAAACACCTTGTGCAGGTGCTCGACGGAAAGCGCGTTTGCGAGCCTCTCTTGGTCATCGGGGTGCACGGCGTCGGCGATCCACGCGCTTAGGAAGGCCTCGAAGGGAAACTCCTGGTTGACCACGTCGTCAAGGCGCTCGTCCACAAAGTCGTCCTCGAGCTTGAGGATCTTGGCGGTTGTGGTCTTGAGGTTGAGCAGGTAGGCGTTCTTGAAGCTGCGCGCAAGGGCGTTGATGACGGACAGCTGCTCCTCGAGCTCGGCGCGCCGGCGCTTCTCGGCCTCAACGCGAGCCGTCACGTCGGCGCCGCACACGACGGCGCAGGTGCCGGCCTCGTTTGCCCTGATGAAGCGGAACGTGCGGTTGCGAACGCGACCAAGGTAGTTCTCGTCAAAGGCCACCTCAAAGGCGTCGTGCGCCTTGAACTGCTCCATGACGTGGGCGGCGGCGGTGAGCTCGCGCATGCGTTCGCGGTCGCCCTCAACAACGTCGCTCTGGATGTACTTGCCCATGGCCCGCGCGTAGCTGCGGTAGTCGGCGTACTTGGAGCCGGTGCTGTCGTTGGCCTCGTACACGTGGATGTAGTCGGCGGAAAGGTCCACGTAGAACAAGGTGGTGTACTGCTCGCAGAGCTTTTTGAGGAGGACCTGCGACTCCTCGAGCGCCTGGCCGTCGGTTTCGCTATTGAGCTTTGCGCTGAGGACGACCGAGCTGACCGTCTGCAGGAAGCTCATGGTGCAGTTTGCCCGGGGGTTGTCCACGCCGATGTAGCCCGCGAACTCGCCGTTGATGTTGAGCGGCGCCAGGATGATGCTGTGGATGTCCTGGGGGGCCAGGATCTTGTACAGCGGGTCCTCATGGTCGAGCTCTTCGTCGATGTCCTCGATGACGAGGTCGCCCTTCTTGACGGCGTCCTCAACGCCCTGGATCTCCGTGAGGGGGAGGGCCTGCAGGTACTCGATCTGCGGTACCACGCCGGGCGCGCACCACTCGTGCGTGTTGTAGGCGATGCCTTTCTCGGGGTCGATACGGAAGATGTAGGCCCTGTCTGCTTTGTGGAAGCTGCCGAGGTCAGCAATGATGTCGTCGGTGCTGTAGGAGTCCGAGGAACTCAGAAGGTCAACGATGGTGCCACCCTGTTGGGCGTTCGGCGCGGCGTTCATGGTGTTATCTCCCCTGCTCGTACGGCGATTCGGGCGGCTGCCCCCCGGCAGAAAAAGCGACAGTAGAATTAATGATACGCCTGTTGAGCTGCCTGCGGACGCTGCGGCCTCGTCATTTTGTTCAGCTGCTGGTGACAGGTTCTGCGTGCAGGTCTGTCCCAAAACCGCTGCAGAAAGGGGACTGTCCCCTTTCTGCAGGCAGGGGGCTAGGACCACTGGGCGACGCGGCGCTTCATGCCGGCGATGTCGAGGGTGCCCTCGGCGAAGCCCTTGCGGATCAGTTTCTCGGGGACGAGCTCGTCGTACTTCTCGAACGTGGGGACCTCGCCGGGGTAGATGAGCTCCATCGGGTCCTCGAGCGCCTCGGCCTCGGCCGCCACCACGGTGTAGAAGGCGCGCTCGTCGACCTCGGGCGCCATGATGAACGTCATGTAGTATGGCCGCGACGAGTCGAGGCCCTTAAGCCCCAGCTCCTTGGCGCACTTGATCTTGAGCAGCCGCTCCAGTGCGAGGAACGCGTAGCTGCCGAGCCACGGCAAGAGGCACCACATGTTGCCGCCGAGGCTCACGAGCGGCGAGCGCGCAAGCCCTCCGTTGGCCGCCACGTGCCGCGCCTGCGCGAGCCTTGCGCGAGCGTTTTCCTGCAGGTAGGGATAAGGGGCGTGCTCCTCCAGCGCGCGGCGCATCCGCTCGAGGACGTGCGTGTCGATGTCTCCCGAGCACTCGCCGAAGTACGCCGGCACGCGGCCCTTGACCTGCGTGACGTAGAGCAGGTGGCGCTTGTGGTCGACCTCCTCGACGATCCACACGTGCCCTGCGATGGCCACCTTCTCGCCCGGCGGGGGAGGGGCCACCAGCGTGCCGATCTCCTGCGAGTCGCAGCGCACCGTGTACTCGACGTTTTCCTGGAAGACGGCATAGAACTTGTAATTGTTCACCACGCGCTCGCCGGCGAGGCCCACGATCAGGCCACCCGTCTCGGTCTGCTCGATGTAGTCGCGCTCCAAATGGAAGCGCAGAAGCTCGCGGAAGTCGTCTGCGCTCACGCGGTGGAAGAACGTGAGCGTGAGCACGCGGCTCGCGAGCTGCGCCGGCGTGAGCTCCCCTTCGGAGGCAAGAATTGCGAGCGTCTGGTGGCAAAGCAGGCTGTACGGCAGGCGGTCCAGCCGGGGCGCCTCGACCCAGTGCTCCTCGCGGTAAAGCTGCACGAGCGCGATGCCCTGCAGGAGCTTCCAGGGGATGGTCTCGGGCGTGAGGGCGCGCGCCTCGGGCTGGTCCTCGCGCATGACGAACCACATCTCGGGCGGCGCGTCGCGGCGGCCGGTGCGGCCCATGCGCTGCAGGAACCCCGAGACGGTGAACGGCGCGTCGATCTGGAAGGCGCGCTCGAGTCGGCCGACGTCGATGCCAAGCTCAAGGGTGGCGGTGGCGACGATGGAGAGCTCGCTCGCGTCGTCGCGCATGAGCTCCTCGGCCGACTCGCGGATGGACGCCGAGAGGTTGCCGTGGTGGATAAGGAATCGGTCGGGCTCGTGGTTCTTCTCGCAGTACGCGCGAAGCACCGTGCAGACGTCCTCGGCCTCCTCGCGCGAGTTGGTGAAGACGAGGCACTTGCGCCGCGCCGTGTGCTCAAAGATGTAGCCGATGCCGGGGTCGGCGTTTGTCGGCGCGACGTCGGTCGGCGGCTCGTCGGGGGACAGGGGGATTATCTGCGTGCTCTTCTCGTTGCCGTCGGGGCTCCATGGGGTTATCCCCGAGCTCTTCTGGATACCCGCAGGCACCTCCTCGCATACGGCGATGATCTGCGCCTCTTCGCCCTCGCGGGTCCTGAGCAGCGACTCCGGCGCCTGCGGGCCCGTGGTGTAGAAGTGCTCCATGCTGATGCGCCAGGTGCGCGGCGGCTCCTCGATGCGCGGCACGATGGTCTTGCGGCCGGTCCCGGCGGCAAGAAACGCGCCCACGGCCTCGGGGTCGCCGATGGTCGCCGAAAGGCCGATGCGCCGCGGGTCGACGCCCGCCATGCGGCTGAGGCGCTCGATGAGGCACAGGCATTGCCCGCCGCGGTCGCCGCGAAGCAGGGAGTGGACCTCGTCGATGACCACGTAGCGCAGGTCGCAGAAGAGCTTTGCTACGGCCGAGTGGCGGCGCATGAGGATGGCCTCGAGCGACTCCGGCGTGAGCTGGAGCACGCCGGACGGCTGCTTCATGAGCTTCGCCTTGTGGGAGGCCGAGACGTCGCCGTGCCAGTGCCACACGGGTATGTGCGCCTCTTCGCAGAGGTCCGTCAGGCGATAGAACTGGTCATTTATCAGTGCTTTTGTGGGTCCGATGTAGATGGCGCCGACGCTTGCCGGAGGGTCTTCCCAGAACTCGGTGAGGATGGGGAAGAAGGCCGCCTCGGTCTTTCCGGACGCCGTCTGCGCGGTGAGAAGCACGTGGTCCTCGGTGCCGAAGATGGCCTCGCCGGCGGCGACCTGCACGCCGCGAAGGTTCTCCCACTCGTGGTCGTAGATAAAATCCTGAATGAACGGCGCGTAACGGTCGAAGACTCCCATGTGCCCCTCTCAATTCCGTACGCATGTTCGAAATATTGTAACGCATGGCGCGTCGATTCTTGTCCCGCGCGACGCACAAAATTTATGCAACGCGATGCACCGCCGTCCAACGGAGGCGCTGCCATGGCAACAAAAAATCGTCCTGGATCTCGACGTCGGCATCGTCGAGCTCGCCTGCGACCACTTGCTCCGCCAAGCGTTGCTGCGGCCTAACGGTTGCACGACTCGTTGGCGTCCAAGGCGTAGATGAGCGACTCCTCGAGCTCGTCCAGGTTTCGCGCTCGCAGGGATAAAGCAGCACGTAGACGTGCTGCTTGAACTTGACGTCGGCGTAGACCTCGGGGCTTCCGGCGACGGTGGCGTCGGCGAAGGCCGAGGCGCCCATCGAGTAGGACTTGCCCACGTAGATGTCGCGGAAGCCGGTGAAGTCGCCCTTCTTGACGGCGTGGGGATAGGCGGCCATCACGTAGCAGCCGCAATGGTCGAGGAGCTCGTGGTGCCGGACGGCGCGCCGCTGCTGCCCATCCAGCTCTGCAAGAACTTCTCGACGCTCATGCGGATCTCGGAGCCGTTGAGGATGGCCTCGCGCGCGGCCGTGCGGGCCTTGGCCTTGGCGCGCGCCTCGCCGAGGGCGGGGACGTTCGTGCCGATGCCGCCGATCGCGCCTGCGACGCCCGACCCGATGCTGTGCGCGACGGCCCTGACCTTGTTCGCGACGCCGTGGCCCGCTTCGGGCACGGCGTGGGCCACGGCGCCGGCGGCCTTCTGCGCGGCGGGCACGACCTTCTCCTCGATGACGGGGCGACTTTAGAGATAAGGTGGGGCGCGACCTGTGCTGCCTGGCGGACATACGGCGCGGCCTTGTTCACCGCGGTGGCGAACGCCTTGCCCTTCGCGCCAGGCACGAACCGGGCCCATCTGCGCCAAATCGATCGCGCGGTTGATGGCGTCAACGTAGTCTTTTGAGGATTTGACCTCTCTGACCTGCGGCTCGTTGGCATCCATGGCGCTTCTTAACAATGGTTTAGGCAACAAACATCGGCAAAAGATTTACCATCACTGTAGCAATGACGGCCGCCGCGACGATTGCCGCGAACACCTTGTCGGCGAGTGTGGGCAGCAAGCTCTTCTTGGCACGGACGCGCATGAGCAGGTAGAGGATGGTGCCGGGCGCGACGGCGATGGCGACAACGGTGAGGCCCTTCATGCCGCTCGACCAGATGAGAAACGCCGTGTACGCGAGGGCGAGGGTGCCTGCGATGCGCGCGGAGATGAGGCTTGGCGCAAGCGGCATATCCATGCGCTCAGCCTTCCACGCGATGCGCGCATAGTAGGCGGCGGCGCACGTGTAGGGGACGAGGATCGCGTAGACGGAGCACGTGTAGAAGAACTGGTACGTACCCTCGGAGAAGATCGACAGAACCAGAAACGCTTGGGTGATGCCTGCGGAGACCAGCACGGTGGTGACCGAGGTCCCGTGGCTGTCCGTTGCCGCAAGGCGGGCGGGGAGAAGGCCGCGGCTCGCGGCCTGGTAGGACGTCTCGGCGGCGAAGGTCAGGTAGCCGAGCATGGTTCCCATGAGCGAGACCACCACGCCGCCGTTGACGAGCACGGCGCCGGCGGGCCCGATGACCTTCTCAAAGACGCCGGCAAGCGACGGCGTGGAAAGGACGGCCAGCTCTTCTCGCGGCAAAATGCCCAGCGACAGCACGCAGATCAGGATGTAGAAGACCACGACAAGCACAAAGCCGAACGTGGTGGCGCGGCTGACGTCGTGCGGGTCGCGCGCGCGACCGGAGACCACCACGGCGCCCTCGAGCCCCACGAAAAGCCATACGAGCGAGATCATGGTGCCGCGCAGCTGCTCGACAAACGAGGGGCCGCCGGGCTCTCCCCAGAAGTTGGATGTGAAGACGGCCGGGTCAAACTTGGTGAGAAGGACGACACAAAGGATGAAGAGCGCCAGCGGCACCAGCTTTGCCAGCGTGATGACCAGGTTGACGCCGGTGGCAAGGCGCACGCCGTGGGTCAGCAGAAACGCGATGAGCCACAAAAAGCACGAGGCCAGCAGCACGGAGACGGGGGAGTTTCCGCCGCCAAGCTGCGGGAAGAAGTACGAGAGAGCGTTGAAGAGCATGATGGCGTAGCCCGCGTTGTTGAGACATGCGCTCATCCAGTAGCCCCAGGCGGAGCCAAAGCCCACGTACTCGCCAAAGCCGGAGTGGGCGTAAGCATAGATGCCGCCGGAAAGCTCGGGGCGCACGGCGGCCAGGCCGCTGAAGGTTTTGGCCAGCGCAAACACGCCCACAAAGCAGATGGGCCAGCCCGCAAGAACGGCCGCCGTGTTGGCGCCTCCCGCGGCCAGGTCTCCCGCCAGCGAGAAGATACCAGCGCCCACGCAGGTGGTGACCACAAGGGTGGTCAGGCCTACGAATCCAAGGCTGTTGGTGTTGTCGGTTGCGTTCTGAGCTGCGGCGAGCTTCTCCGCATCAGATCCCATCGGTCTTCTCCCTAGATCGTGAACTCTGCAAAGCGCGAGTCAACGTCTGGCGAGGTCTGCCCCGATGCACCCGCCTCTCCCACGCTAGACCCGGAGGAGACGAAGGAGCCCGACTGTAGCAGTTCCGCAACACTGGCCTTGGGATTTTGGTACAAGATGTCCAGCAACTCGATGAAGTCGCGGATGACCTCGCGCGGCGTGAGGTGGGAGTCGGCGCCCACGCGGCCGAACTCGACCTGCAGGAAGCTCACGAGGTCCTCGGTGACAAGGCGGCGCTCGTAGCCGAAGTAGCCGGCGTGGATGTCGGCGAGCTTCTCGGTGAGGACGAGCAGCTCCTCGTAGGTGAGCGGGTTTAAGTGGATGACCGGGGCGAGCATGTCCGTCATGCCCTCCGAGGCAAAGCGCCCCTGCGTCAGGCGGCTGCGCAGGGCCTCGTAGCTGTACACGCCGCGACGGCGATCCTCGATGGACTGCGGGGTGCCGCCCATGATGATGCCCAGGTGGTGCGCCTTGCCCTGGAGCGTGTCGTTGTACATGGTGAGGATCTTCTCGTAGTTGTACTGGCGCGTGATGGAGTTCGGGATCTTGTACAGGTTGACCAGCTCGTCCACGAGCACGATGAGGCCTTGGTAACCCGCGCCCACGAGGAACTCGGCGAAGAGCTTGAGGTACTCGTACCAGTCGTCGTCGCCGATGCAGGCGTTGATGCCGAGCTCCGTCTTGGCCTCGGTCTTTGTGCGGTACTCGCCTCGCAGCCACTTGGCGCAGCAGGCCTGGCGCTCCTCGTCGCCCTCCAGGTAGGCGGCGTAGTAGGCCTCGAGCACGCGACAGAAATCGAAGCCGTGCACGAGCTCGCGGATGGGGGAGAGCGCGGCCTTGAGCGGGACCAGGGGGTCGGTCGCGCCTTCGGAGAGGTTGCGCGCCCAGCGCTCGAGCACGAGCGGCAGCGCGCCGCCCTCAGGGCGGGTCTTGGTGCTGAGGTTGCGGATCAGCTCTTTGTACGTGGCGAGGCCCTGGCCCTGGTTGCCCTGCAGGCGGCGCTCGGGCGAGAGGTCGGCGTCGGCCACAACAAAGTCGCGGCCCATGGCGTGCGTGCGGATGGTCTGCAAAAGGAACGACTTGCCCGCGCCGTACCGGCCGACGAGGAAGCGGAAGCTCGCGCCGCCGTCCGCCACCAGCGCGAGATCGTGCAGCAGCGCCTCGATCTCGCGCTCGCGGCCCACCGTGATGTAGGGCAAGCCGATGCGCGGCACGACGCCGCCCTTGAGCGAGTTGATGATCACGGCGGCGATGCGCTTGGGCACGCGCGCCCTCTGGGCCGTGTTCCGGTCGGGCTTCTGCTCCGGCATGGTGTTCCTCTCTGCGTGTTTTATGCCTCCATGCTACCACGCCCGCCCAGACAAGAAAACATCTGTTCGGATTCTCGGGTGAAACGTCGTCTCGGGGCGGTCACGCGGGCTGCTCGCGGACACAAGTCGAGGTTATGCACGATTTAATCTGCTTTGTCCGAGTAACCGGAAAACACGCAACCTATCTACCTGCGGAAACGCAAACGTCCATACGCCGGCTACTCACCTTGTTCGAATTAAATCGTGCATAACCTCGACTTGTGCCTTGCGGCGGGCAAAGACCTCACTGCTCGAGCACGTCGCGGACGTCGCCGGCGTAGTCCTCCACGAGCTGCGGCGTCCCGTCGTCGCCGAACTCGACCGCCGTGTCGCCCAGCAGGTCGAACAGCTTCTCGTTCACGGCGTCGACCACCAAATCGACCGACTTGCCCGCACCCTGGATGAGCTCTTCTTTATTGCCTTTCAAAAGCGCCCAAAGGAATGAAACCTCCCCTTGTGAGAGCCCGTACGGCCCCGTCCCATCGGAGGGCGTCGACTCAGGGGCAAGAAGCGACGGCGCAGCCGGAGAGCTTGTCTCCGCCAGCAGTTCCGCATGAGCCGGAGGCGGCTTAATGTCGCCTCCGTGCGAATCAGGACTGTTTGAGCATGAAGACAGGTCCGCAGCCCCAGACGGAGTCCCCTCATCGCGTTCCTCATCCACCAGCAGCGCCTCCTGCGTGACCGCCGCTGCCGACCGAATCCCCGCGAGCTTCGACAGGTCGATGTCGATGACGATTGGCCTATGCGCCTCTTTGTACGCCAGGTAGTCGACGATCTCCGCGTCGATCATCTTGACCAGGTACTTGGGCTCCGCATGGTCCTTGAGCTGCGCGGGGTAGTCGAGGGCGGCGCGCAGCTGGCGGTCCACGGCGCGGCAGATGTCGCCGAGCTTCGCGCTCTTGGCGCCCCCGTCGTGGTAGCCCTCGCAGGTCCAGTTGCCCTGGCGGCACACGTAGCGGCGCGTCGGCGAGAGCTCAAAGACGCAATCCTCGTGCGGCGCGGGGTCGTAGTGGATGGCCGAGGCGTACATGAGGTGGCGGACGGCGAAACGCGTGCCAAAGAGCGTCTCGGTGAGGCCCTGGTTGTGCGTGCGGGCATAGTGGCGCGCGAGGCGGATGAACACGGCGCAAAAAACAAGCTCCAGGTCATCAGGCGCGTCTTTGTAAAGTTTTGATTCGGTTATGCGGTAGGTCGAGAGCTCGGCCGCGGCCTCCATGAGCTTCTTGGCGGGCTCTGCGAGCGTGCCAAAGCCGAGCGCTTCCCTGCGCGACCCTTTGGGCGGAGCCGAGAGCACGGCCGCGCGATCGATGCCCTCGAGCAGCGCGATGGCCCCGTCATGCGCGGTATCGGCGTAGGGCGTGGCGAGTTTGGGGTCGAGGCCGTGGTCGACCACGTAATCCACAAGCCAGGGGCGGACGTTTCGGTCCATGCTCGCCTGGTCGAACGTGCGATACGCCTGGTAGAAGGCTTGAATCGCCTCGAAACCGCCCGTGCCCGGCTCAACGCCGATACCCATGAGCAGCTCGTAGATATACACGTAGGCAAAGGACGTCGACACGTCCTCGATCTGCCCGCGCCGCACGTTTGCGCGCCACGTGAAGTAGCCGCGCAGCTGCCGGTCGTTCATCGACCGGTAGGTCGGGTAATACGAGAGGAACTGCCCCGTGTAGGGCGCGTGGTCCTCGAAGTCCTCGAGCAGCCGGGCCTGCTCATAGAAGAGGCGCGTCTCGGACCAGGTGCGGCCGGTCGGCGTCGTCTGCAGCTCGCGCAGGCGCTTGATAGGCTCGGGTACGAAGCCGTGCATCTGCGAGCCGCGGCGGATGATCGGCTCGTCGCCGTAGTTCTTGGCCGACGAGAAGGCGCGGCCCGTCCGCAGGCGCGGGTCGCTTAGCAGCTGCTCAAGTATCTTGTCGATGTCTGCCACGGCTCACCTCCCTAGCGTTCCGCGCGGCTCTCGCCATCATACGACAGCGACGAGGGGGCGGCTCTTTGGGTGCCCAGGCGTTCCTGGGCCAAAAATCGCAGATGTGGGGCGGTTTGAAGCGCTATAACTGCGATTTTTGGCCCAATAACGGCAATATCTGCCCACGCAGCTACATCACGTACGCGAGCGCGGCGGCGATGAAGATGGCTGGCAGCATGTTGGCTGGCTTGAAGGTCTTGGGCCAAATCAGGTTCACGCCCACGCAGAAGATGAGAATCGAGCCCACGAGCCCCAGGTTGCTCAGGGCGGCCGTGGTCATGAGCGGCTGCAGCGGCACGCACGCCACGGTGACAAGGCCCTGCCAGACGCCCACCGGCAGCGCGGCGAACATCGCGCCCTTGCCCATGGAGGCCGCCATGGCGCAGATGATCACCGCGTCGATGGCGCCCTTGAGCATGAGGGTGTTGTAGTCGCCGGTGAGGCCGTCTCGGATGGCGCCGACAATGGCCATCGCGCCGATGCATACGGTGAGGCTCGCGGTTACAAAGCCGTCGACAAAACTGGCGTCGCCGGAGCTGCCGGTCTTCTCGCGAAGCCAAACGCCCAGCTGCTCAAAGCGGGCGTCGAGGTCGATGGCCTCGCCGATGGCCGAGCCGAGCGCCAGGCTGATGAGAATCATCATCGTGCCGCCGGCCGAGAGGCTCGAGCCGCCGCCGTCCGCGCTCACGACGGCGAGCATCTTCTCCATGGTGCCGCCGACGCCCAGGAAGATGACCGAGAGGCCGCATGCCTTGAGCAGCGCGTCTTGCAGCTTCTGCGTGATGAAGCGCCGTCCGACGAGCCCGGCGAGCCCGCCGCCCACGATGCAGCAAACGTTGATGATGGTGCCCAAGCCGTGCATGAGTTGCCTCCTTTGTTTTCCGCAGGTTATGGTAGCAGGGTAATTCCGTCGGTAAGAAAGGCTGTTCGTGTTCGGTAACCTTGACCTGCATATTGTTCGGCTGGGCCTGCGCCCGACGCTGGTGTACACGGTCGAGGGGCCGGAAGGGGAGGCGGTGCGCGTGCTCTCTTGCGGCGGCGTCTTCCAGTCGGCGACCTACCTCGACAAGAAGCGCATGGAACCGGTTTTCGAGTACTATCGCGCGTTCGGTCGAGCGCTCGAAGGCGTGGAGGCGCCGGCCCCGCGCGTGCTGGTCGTGGGCGGCGGCGGGTTCGCGGTGCCCAAGCACGTGCGCGAGCTGCGGCCCGAGGCGCGCATCGACGTCGTGGAGATCGATGTCCGTGTGATCGAGGCGGCGCGGCGCTGGTTCTTCGCCGACGAGGCCGGTGTGCGCGTGACCTGCGGCGACGGCTTCGACTTCGTATGCGGGGCGGCCCTTCGCGGCGAGAAGTACGACTTCATCGCGCTCGACGCGTTCTCGGGCTCGGCGCCGGTGGCGAGTCTTGCCGGCGCCGAGGCAGCCCGCGCCTACGCGAAGCTTTTGGCCCCCGGCGGCGTGCTCGCCGCGAACGTGGTGACGCTTGATGGCGACGCGACCTTCTTGCGCGACTTCCAACTCGTCCTCGAGGCGGAGTTTTCGCAGGTTGACCTTATGGCCTGTCCCGACGACGCCTGGGCTGCCGACGACAACTTCCTTCTGATGGCCCGCGCTTGAACTACCTTGCATAGTTTTGCCTCTCGTGCGACGAAAGTGCCGGGCGCGTGCAAGGTTTTGCCGTTCGTGCTACGTGATTTTGGGCGGATACGTGTCGCCAGCTTTAGGCCAACTGGGCTTTTGTGGGAGAGGCAAGGCAAATGGACCGTTCGAGGACGAAAACTACGTCGCACGAGCGGCAAAACCTTGCAGGAGATTCCCCTTTACGTCGCACGAGCGGCAAAACCTTGCAACTTGCAACACAGGCGCTCGAGCCACGTGCCTTCGGCTCTCAGAATCTAAGCGCGCATGGCTAAAGTTTTCTGAGCGTATGCGTATATCTCCGCGCGGACACGGGTAGGAACTACTTCGTTGAACAACGCTCGACGAAGGGACCACTTATGCGCAAATTCAAAACCGAAAGCAAGAAGCTCCTCGACCTCATGATCAACTCGATCTATACCAACCGCGAGATTTTCCTGCGCGAGCTCATCTCCAACGCCTCCGACGCCATCGACAAGCTCTACCTCAAGAGCCTGACCGACGCCTCCGCCAACGTTGACCAGGCAAACCTCGCCATCACGCTGACTGCCGATAAGGACGCCCGCACCATCACCGTCTCCGACAATGGCATCGGCATGACCGCAGAGGAGCTTGAGAAGAACCTCGGCACCATCGCCCACTCCGGCTCCGAGGAGTTCAAGGCTGAGAACGCCGAGGCCCAGGGCGACGCCGTGGACATCATCGGCCGCTTTGGCGTGGGCTTCTACTCCGCCTTTATGGTTGCCAAGGAGGTCAGCGTGGTCACGCGCGCCTTCGGCTCCGACGAGTGCAACCGCTGGACCTCCGACGGCGTTGAGGGCTACACCATCTCCGCCGTGCCCACCGACGACCCGGCCTACCGTGCCACCTGCGGCACCGACGTCATCATGGCCCTCAAGGACAACACCGACGACGCCTCCTATGACGAGTACACCTCCGAGTACACCCTGAAGGACCTGGTCAAGCGCTACAGCAACTACGTGCGCTACCCGGTCCAGATGATGGTCACTAAGTCCCGTCAGAAGGAGAAGCCCGCCGACGCCGGCGACGACTACAAGCCCGAGTGGGAGTCTTACGAGGAGCTCGAGACCCTGAACTCCATGACCCCCATCTGGAAGAAGCGCGCCGCGGACGTGGAGCAGTCCGAGTATGACGAGTTCTACAAGTCCACCTTCCACGACTGGGAGGTGCCCGCCCGCACCTTCAGCCTGCACGCCGAGGGCTCCCTTGAGTACGACGCGCTGCTGTTCATCCCCGGCAAGGCGCCTTTCGACCTCTACAGCCGCGACTACGAGAAGGGCCTCGAGCTCTACAGCTCCAACGTCCTCATCATGGAGAAGTGCGCCGACCTCGTGCCCGACTACTACAACTTCGTGCGCGGCGTCGTGGACTCCTCCGACATCACGCTGAACATCTCGCGCGAGACCCTCCAGCAGAACCGCCAGCTGCAGGTCATGGCCCGCCGCATCGAGAAGAAGATCACCTCCGAGCTCGAGGCCATGCGCGACAACGACCGCGAGGCCTACGAGAAGTTCTTCGACAACTTCGGCCGCGGCATCAAGTACGGCATCTACTCCAGCTACGGCATGAAGAAAGACGAGCTCGCGGGCCTGCTTTTCTTCTGGAGCGCCAAGAACGAGAAGTTCGTCACGCTGCAGGAGTACGCCGAGGGCATGGTCGAGGGCCAGTCCCAGATCTACTACGCAGCCGGCGACGACCGCGACCGCCTGGCCAAGATGCCCGTGGTCAAGGCCGCGCTTGCCAAGGGCTACGACGTGCTGCTTTGCACCGCCGACGTGGACGAGTTCTGCTTCCAGGCAATGCGCGACTTCACGGCCACCGGCCTCGCCAAGGTCTACGAGGACGACGCTGCCCGCGAGGCGGCCGAGAAGGCCCAGGCCGACGGCGCCGAGGCCGAGACCGAGGACCGCGCGCTCACGCTCAAGAACGTGAGCTCCGGCGACCTCGACCTCGCCACCGACGAGGAGAAGACCGCTGCCGAAAAGACCGCCAAGGCAAACGAGGGGCTGTTCGTCGCCATGAAGGACACACTGGATGGCGCGGTGGCCAAGGTCACCGTCTCGGCGCATCTGACCGGCGAGGGCGACGCGCCGAGCTGCGTTACGGCCGAGGGACCCGTCTCGCTCGAGATGGAGCAGGTGCTGGCCGCCGGCCCCGACGGCGGCGAGAACGCGCCCAAGGCCACCCGCGTGCTCGAGGTCAACGCGTCGCACCCCGTGTTCGCCAAGCTGCAGGCCGCCCAAGAGGCGGGGGATGCCGAGAAGCTCGCGCTGTACACGTCGCTGCTGTATGACCAGGCGCTTCTTACCGAAGGGCTGCCGGTGGCCGATCCTGTGACCTTTGCGCAGAACGTCTGCAAGTTGATGTAGGCGCCGGCGGCGGCTGTGAGGTCGCCGCGGGTGGCAAGAAGGCCCCCATCCTTATGACTCCGCCCAGGGCCGCTTCGCTTGATGGGGCGGGGTCGCGGGTGGCAAGAAGCCCCGACGCCTTCCGTATCATGCTCAGCGCTCGCTTCGCTCGCTCGCTGCGCGAAATCGCATGAGACGAAAGGCCGAGAGGGCTTCTTGCATCGGACGGCTGGGAGGGGGCGCGGGATCGCATGAGGCGGGAGGCCGAGGGGGCTTCTTGCATTGGGCGGCCGTGGGCTCGCATCGCTGCGCTTGCTCGCGGCGGGGACATCGTGCATCGGACGGCTCAGGGGGCGCGTCGCTGCGCTCGCCCCTGCGGATGGCGAGGGGAACGAGGGCGAGCGCTGCGCTGCGCGGGCGAAGGGTATAGGGCAGGCTTTTGTGGTGGGGCGCGAGCGTCCCGGGGTCAGTACAAGGGGAGGAAAATGTGTTGGCGAGAAACTGCGTTTCTCGCCTTTTTGTTAGTGGGGTTTGGCGAGGGACATGGTGATCATCATGGCGACGATGCAGATGAGGCCTACGAGGTCGTAGGGGGTAAAGGCGGCGTCGAGGAGAAGGACGCTCGCGACGGTGGCCACGACCGGGGTAAAGACGAGCAGAAGGCTTCCGAGCAGGGGGCCTGAGTCCTTGAGGCCCTGCATGGCGAGCAGGTAGCCGAGGATTGCACCGCAGATCACGGTGCCGGCGAACACGGCCCAGCCCGTGCCGTCGAACGCGGGCGCGCCCGCCCACGGCCGCGCGGCCGGGATGAGCAGCACGCCGCCGAGCGTCATGCCCACGGCGTTGACGGAAAGCGAGCCGTAGCGCTCCAGCGCGTAGAGCGGCAGCGTGTTGTGCAGAAACCCGAGCACGCCGTCGAGCAGGCACCAGCCGAGGCCGGCCAAGCCCACGACCAGCGCCGCGGGGTCTCCCTTGGTCGCGATGAAGTAGATGCCCGCGAGCGCGAGCGCGACGCCTGCGAGCTCGGCCAAAAGCGGCCGGCGCCGGTCGCGCGCGCAGGTAAAGATCATCACGTACACGAGGCTCAGCTGCGTGAGCAGGGCCTCGGTCGAGGCGTTGGTGCTGCCGATGGCCATGATGTAGCTCACCTGGTAAAGAGCGATCCCCAGCGCGGCAAAGAGGGCGACGCCCACCATGGCGCGCCGGTCGCGCAGCATAGCGAAGAGCCTCTCTCGGCAGGTCGCAAGGCAGATGACAACAAAGACGATGCCCGCGATGAGCACGCGGAAGCATCCGATCCACGTGGCCGGCACCGTATAGTTGCTGGTCAAAAAGTTGATCATCACGTTCGAGATGCCCCAGAAACAGGCACCGGCCGTCCCCATGGTGATGCCGCGAGCCTTCGTGTCCATTCGTGCCTTCCGTCGTCGTTTGCCCTTGCATGTTTACCGTATCCGGCGCGTCAAATCCAGCGTCGGCGTCGACGCGGACGGCCGAGGACGGCCGCTCACCCTGTCGCTCGGCGGTAAGGGGCCGCGGGCGCCCGTGCCTTCGCTATGCTTAGATACGACTGATTTCACTCCTGCCCTGGGGAGAAAAACAATGGTAAAGACTCTGGTCCTTGTGCGTCACGGCAAGACGGAGGACACATCGGAGAGCGGCGCGGACATCGACCGCAGGCTCACTGCGTCCGGCGTCCGCGCCCTCGAGATGACGTATCCGCGCAACCTCTCGCTTCTTGGCGAGGAACCCGACATCGAGATCTGGTGCAGCCCCGCCGTGCGCGCGCTGCAGACGGCGGGCGTCGTTGCCGAGGCGGTGGACGCCTGCGGCATCGACGTGCATCAATCTTTGTACGATCAGGACATGGACGGCGTGCTCGCGGAGCTTGACGCCGCCCTGCCCGAGCTCGATTGCGACACCCTTGTGCTCGTGGGCCATGTGCCCTTTATGAACGAGCTCGCCTTTAAGCTCACCGACGTCGAGCTGCGCTTTAGCAAGGGCGCCGCGGCCGCCATCGCCATGCCTGAGGGCAAGGCCGTGCCCGACGGCTGCACCCTGCGCTGGTTCGTCGCCGGCCCCGACTCGCTCGCGTGGGACGCCATGGCCGCGGTGGAGGACCAGGTCCAGGAGCTCGCGGCCGACGCCTCCGACGCCCTCGACGCGTTTCTTGCCGACCCCGATGACGTGGAGCTCGTGCGCAGCCTACGCGTGAGCATGCGCCGCCTGCGCGCCGTCATCCGGTTCCTCGCGCCGTGGCAGTCCAAGAAACAGGGCCGCCGCACGGTCGATGACCTGCGCGGGGTTCTGGACCTGATGACCACGCTGCGCGAGGTCGACATCCTCTCCGACGTCGTCGACGGTCTCGTGGAGACAGGCGAGCTCGGCGAGAACAGCCTTTTGCCCGTGGCCTGCGCCAAGCAGCGCCAGCTCGAGCTCGAGGGCGTGCTCGCTGCCATGAAGAAGCGCCACGTCAAGCGCAACATTCACAGCTTGGCCGATGAGGTGCCGTCGATTCGCTGGAAGGGCCGCGTGCTCGATTCCGGCCTTGCCGCCGAGGACTTCCAGGCCCACTTCGACGAGGAGTTTGCCGGCTTGGACGACGTGCTCTTTGGCCTCGACCTGCACGATCCGGTCGCTGTGCATGACGCGCGCAGCAAGGTCAAGGACCTGCTGTTCGTCGCGAACCGCCTCGCCATGGTGCTGGGTGACGAGCGTGCGCAGATGGGCGCTGAGCTCGACAACATCCAAAGCGAGATGGGCGCCCTATGCGACGCGCAGCGCAACGTGAGACTCGCCAATGAGTTCTCGCTGAGCCCGCGCTTCCGCGGCGTGCGTGCCGACCTGGGCGTCGTCGCGCGTGACCAAGGTGAGGTCGCGAGCGCTATACTCGCAGGCGCGACCTTCTCCGGCAGCCTTCGCGCCGCTGATTAGGCTGCGTGTCCGCGGCGTATCAAAACTTGAATAAGGAGACCTGCTATGGCCGACCAATACCGCGTCGAGCACGACTCGATGGGCGAGATGCGAGTGCCTGTCGACGCCCTTTGGGGCGCCCAGACCCAGCGCAGCCACGAGAACTTCCCCATTGGCGGACAGACCATGCCCGCAGAGATTATCGCTGCGTTTGCGCAGCTCAAGAAGGCTGCCGCCCGCGCCAACGCCGAGCTCGGCCGCATGGACGGGGCCTCGGCGGACATGATCGCCGCCGCGGCCGACGAGGCCCTGGCCGGCAAGCTCGACGGCAACTTCCCGCTTGTTGTGTGGCAGACGGGCTCGGGCACGCAGTCCAACATGAACATGAACGAGGTACTGGCCAACCGCGGCAACCAGATCGCGGCCGAGCGCGGCGTGGAACTGCCCCGCCCCTTGCACCCCAACGACTCCGTCAACATGAGCCAGAGCTCCAACGACACCTTTCCCACGGCTATGCACATCGCGGCCGCAACAGCCCTCAGCGACCGCCTGCTTCCCGCGATCGAGCAGCTCGCGGCCACGTTCGAGCGCCTTGAGGAGGAGAACGCCGGCATCGTGAAGTCCGGCCGCACGCACCTGCAGGACGCCGTGCCCATCAGCTTCTCCCAGGAGATCTTTGGCTGGCGCGGCCTTCTGGAGGCCAGCGCGGAGGAGATCCGCGCGAGCCTTCCGGGCCTTTATCGCCTGGCGCTCGGCGGCACGGCCGTCGGCACCGGCCTCAACGCCCCCGCCGGCTTTGACACCGCCGTGGCCGCGCAGATCGCCTCCCAGACGGGCCTGCCCTTCGTGACCGACCCCAACAAGTTCCGCGCCCTTTCCGGCAAGGACGCCGTGGTCTTTGCGCACGGCGCTGTCAAGGCCGCGGCCGCCAACATGATGAAGATCGCCAACGACGTGCGCTGGCTCGCGTCCGGGCCGCGCCTGGGCCTGGGGGAGATCACCATCCCCGCCAACGAGCCGGGCAGCTCCATCATGCCGGGCAAGGTCAACCCCACCCAGTGCGAGGCCGTCACGATGGTCGCCGTGCAGGTCATGGGCAACGATGCCACCATCGGCTTCGCCGCGAGCCAGGGCAACTTCGAGCTCAACGTCTTCATGCCGGTCATCGCGTACAACTTCCTGCAGTCCGTGGGGCTTCTCGCCGACGCGATTGCCTCCTTTGACGAGAGGTGCGCCAGTGGCATCACGGCAAATCGCGAGAAGATGCATGACAACCTGCACGGCTCGCTCATGCTGGTCACGGCGCTCAACCCCTACATCGGCTACGAGAACGCCGCCAAGGTGGCCAAGAAGGCCTACGCCGAGGGCACGAGCCTGAAGGAGGCCTGCGTCGAGCTTGGCTTCCTCACCGCCGAGCGCTTCGACGAGGTGTTCCACCCCGAGCAGATGGTGTAGACCTGCAAAGGGGACAGTCCCTTTTGCAGGT
>NZ_CAVKWG010000039.1:0-73425 GCF_963660155.1 Paratractidigestivibacter sp.
ACCTGCAAAAGGGACTGTCCCCTTTGCAGGTCGCGACGCTTTACAGCTCCAGGCCGTCGAAGGCGGCGCAGATGGCGTCGAGGAGAAGCACGGCGTAGGTCTGCGCGTCGCCTATGGTGAAGCTGCCGTTGGGGTCGGTGCCCACGGGCAGCTCGATGCGCGTGGCCTTCGGGCTCTTGCGCGAGCCCTGCAACGCGGTGCGAAGGCGGGTCGGCAGCGTGTCGACATCGTCAAGGGCGATGCTGCCCACGGTGGGCGTGGCGTGCGGATCGTGCGGGGTGGCCGAGAGCGTGATGAGCGCGCGCGCGTTCTCGTCAGCCTCGTCGGCGCTGCTAACGACCTCGATACCGCAGCTATCGCTTGTGGCCTGGGCCAAGTTGAGGACGCGGCCGGCCACGTTGCGCGAGATGGGGTCGTCGGCCATGATGGCCAGGCCGATGCCGTCGAGCACGTTCGCGGCGCGCGCGAAGCCCATGGTGCCGGCGGGGTGCGGGCCCGCCGCGGGCTTGCCGTCCCAGACGTGCTTGAGGCGGTCGATGGCGTCAAAGGTGTCCTGGAACGCCATGCCGTCGGCCAGTGCACCGACCGACTCCTGGAAGAGCTTGACCGCGGCCTCGGTGTAGACGCCGAAGCAGCCGTCGGGCTCGCCGCACGAGAAGCCGAGGACGTTCAGGCGCTCCTGCAACTGACGCACGTCGTTGCCGTGGAAGTTGGGAAGGCGCAGGTAGAGTGTGCGATCGCCCAGCTGGTAGCACTCGTCGACAAGGGCGGACCAGGTGGCCGCGTCGACGGCCTCGCTGAGGCTCAGTTCGTGGTCGAGGCGAAAACGGGCCACGGCGGTGGCGGTGGAGCGGCCGAACTTCTTGCCGTCGTGCTCGTACTCGTCGATGCGATAACCGAGGGAGGCCAGGCGCTCCTGGATGTCCTCGACCGCGGCGCCTGTCGCGCCTTCCTGAATGGGTTCCATCAAAATCTCTCCTATGTAATGCGTGTGCGCGGGGCTTCGGCTTGCGGCCTAGCTCGTGCGCTCCACGAAGAAGTCTGCCATAGAAACGAGGGTCTCACGAGCCTCTTCAGCAAGCCCAACGCCGCGTAGATGCCGTTTTGCCTCGGCCACGAGGTCGCGTGCGTAGGCGCGGACGTGGTCGATGGCCCCGGCGGCGTCGATAAGCTCGACGGCGCGCGCGAGGCGGTCGGGGTCGGTCTCGCCGGACTGCAGGATGCCCACGAGCTCGTCCTTCTCGCCGGCGCCGAGGTGCTCGAGCGCCCAGACGACGAGCATCGTGCGCTTGCCCTCGGTGATGTCGCTGCGGAAGTCCTTGCCCTGCGCTGCCGCGTCGCCGACCAGGTTGAGAAGGTCGTCTTGCAGCTGGAAGGCGAGGCCGGCCGCCATGCCGAAGGCGTCCAGCGCACGGATTTGCTCGTCGGTGCCGCCGCCCACGATGGCGCCCGTGGCCAGGGGGATGGCCGCGGAGTAGTAGGCCGTCTTGTGGGAGGCCATGTACAGGTAGTCGTCGACGCTCACGTCCCAGTGGCCGTCGCGAACCCAGCCCAGGTCAAGGGCCTGGCCCTCGATGGTGCGCTCCTCCATTTGGAAAAGGCGCTCCATGACGGCGAGGCGGGTGGCGGTGGGCAGGGCCTCGTCGCGAAGGACACCGCCGAGTACGACGGCGAGGCCGAGGTCGCCGATGTTGATGGCGACGCCCGCGCCCTCGGTGATGTAGGTGCACGGCTCGCCGCGGCGCAGCTCCGACTTGTCGGCGATGTCGTCGTGGATAAGGGCCGCCGACTGGAAGTTCTCGATGGCGGCGGCGGCGCTCATGGCGAGCGCCGGGTCGCTGCCTACGGCCTCACAGCCCAGAAGGCACAGGGCCGGGCGGGTGCGCTTTCCGCCGGACGCAGAGAAGCGCGCGAAGGGTGCGTAGAGGTAACGGTCCAGGTCGGCGCGGGTGGCGTCGGCGGTGCCGGGTTCGCAGGCGGGCGCCGTGCGGGCCAGGTAGGCCTCGATCTGCGGGCGAACGCGGCCCAGGTAGGCGGCGAAGCGCGCCCCGGGCGCGGCCACGGCGGCGGCGTCGGCCGCGGGCGCGGCCACGTTCTTCTCTGCGTTATCGGCGGCGGTCATTCTTGCTGACCCCTAATCTTCGGCGTAGCCGTTGGGGTTGTGCGACTGCCAGTTCCAGGAATCGCGGCACATGTCGTCAATATTGAACTTGGCCTCCCAGCCCATGAGTTCCTTGGCCTTGGAGCAGTCGGCGTAGTTGGCGGTCACGTCGCCGGGGCGGCGCGGGTCGATGACGTAGGGGACGTCCTTGCCGCAGGCGCGGCCGAAGGCGGTGATGATCTCGAGGACCGAGGTGCCCTTGCCGGTGCCCAGGTTAAAGACCTCGACGCCTTCGCGGCCATTCATCCAGGCAAGCGCGGCGGCGTGGCCGGCGGCCAGGTCGCAGACGTGGATGTAGTCGCGCACGCCCGTGCCGTCGGGCGTGTCGTAGTCGTCGCCGAAGACGTGGACCTCAGAGCGCCTGCCGATGGCAGTCTGCGCGACGTAGGGCAGCAGGTTGTTGGGGATGCCCTTGGGGTCCTCGCCCATGAGGCCCGTGGGGTGAGCGCCGATGGGGTTGAAGTAGCGGAGCAGCACGACGTTCCACTCGGGGTCGGCCACGGTAAGGTCGGTGAGGATCTGCTCGATCATCCACTTGGTCCAGCCGTAGGGGTTGGTGGCCGGCTTCTTGGGGCTGGCCTCGGTGAGCGGCAGGGAGTCGGGGTCGCCGTAGACGGTGGCCGAGCTCGAGAAGATGATGGACTTGCAGCCGTGCTCGCGCATGACGTCGACGAGGGTCAGCGTGTTGCCGATGTTGTTGCTATAGTACTCGACCGGCTTGGAGACGGACTCGCCGACGGCCTTGTAGCCGGCGAAGTGGATCACGCGGTCGATGTCGTTCTCGTCGAAGATGCACTCCAGGGCCTCGCGGTCGTTCACGTCGGCGCGGTAGAACGTGAGGCGCTCGGCGGCCTCGTCGCCCACGATGGTGTCGATGCGGTCGAGCACCTTCTCGGAGGCGTTGGAGAGGTCGTCGACGATGACGACCTGGTAGCCGTTCTGGAGCAGCTCGACCACGGTATGGCTGCCGATGAAGCCGGCGCCGCCGGTGACGAGCACGCAGGTGTCTTTGGGGTTATTTTTCTCGCTCATGCGAATCCCTTCGTTCGGTTGAGTGACGAGACGCACACTTTTCTTCAGTATACGTCGAGCGCGCGCTGCCCGCGCGTAGGGTCCGGCGAGCACGTTCAGCGTGGATTTTGGGCTCGCTGGGGCAAAAGCGTGGCTTTTTTGGCTGCCGAGAAATAGAAGCCGAGGTTATGCACGATTTAATCCGGACCGGGTGAGTAGCCGGGCCAGAGGCGCTTGCGTTTGCGCAGGTAGATAAGGTGCCGATATTTCGGCTACTCGGCCCATTCGAGTTAAATCGTGCATAACTTCGGTTTGTGCGCTTGCAGACCCTCTTTGAGCCTAAGATAACCGCGCCGTGCGCCTAGATGAGCCCGAAATGTTCGAGCCCCGCGACCACTCCGTCGTGGGCGACGTCGCTCGTCACGTAATCGGCACGCTCCCTCACGGCGTCGACGGCGTTTCCCATGGCCACAGCTACCGTCATCTCATCAAGAATCGGCAGGTCGTTCTCGGCGTCTCCGAAGCCGTAGGTGGGCCCCATGCCATCCCTGAGCACCTTTGCTATGGCAAGAAGCCCCGCGCGCTTGGTGTTCGACGCGAGGCCGATCTCGCTGTTGCCGAGCTCCAGTGCGTGCGCGCTCAGTGATTCCGCGAGCCGAGGCTCGGCCATGATCTCGTCGGCAGCCGCCGTGGGCAGGATCACTTTGTATACGCGGCCGTCGGGCTGGCGCCTCAGGGCCTCGTTGATGTCGGGCGCTGAATTGGCCGAATCCCCTTGAGTGCCTCCGCGCAGCTCCGTCACGACGCGCAGGCCCTCGAGTCGTGCGCCCTCGCCCCGCCGCGCGAGCACGTCGTCGACGGCGCGCAGCAGCTCGGGGTCAATCGGCTCGTTTCGAAGGATGCGCGAGCCAAGCGTCACATAAGCGCCCGCCAGCGTAATAAAGCCAGAGAACGGCATGGCGGTAATGAGCGGATGAATGGCCCCGGGTGGCCGCCCCGTGCACACGAAGGCGCGGTGGCCGCGGCGCACGAGCCTGCGCACCGCGTCGACGACGGCATCGTTGGGCGCCGGCGAGAGCCCCTGTTCCCAGCGCGGTCGCCCTTCCTCGCAGGTCGGGTCGACCCAACCGAGCGTCCCGTCGATGTCAAAGAAGACCGTCGCCGTCTTCGCAGCCGTTGTCTGTGCGTCGGGTCGCATTGCCCAGAGCCCCTTTCCGCGCGGCGGCCGCGCCACCGCGTTGCCTTATTCGGCGAGCCCCGCGGCCTCGTCGAAGCATTCCTTGATCCCGACGACGCCCGTGCCGATGATTACCTGCGCCACTTTGCCGCTCAGCATGACGCCGCGCGCCCCGGCCGCCACGAAGTCGTCGTTTACGGCTACAAGCGAGGCATCGCGGACCTCGATCCTCAGGCGTGTGACGCAATTCGTCACGCCCACGATGTTCTCGCGCCCACCGACGAGCTCAACGATTCTCCTTGCGAGGCGGTTCTTGGCCTGAGCGTCGCGGAATTCCGCCTTGCTCTCGAAGCGAACCGCCTCCTCGTCCGGCTCTCGGCCGGGGGTCTTCAGGTCGAATCGCAGGATAAGCCAGCGCATGACGACGAAGTACACCAGGCCAAAGCACAGCCCGACCCCGAGGGCGGCCAGGTAGGTCTGCCAGTGGCTGGGCCCGAGGGGCAAGAAGTTGAACGACGACATCTCGATGAGGCCGCCCGAGAACACGCCGACGGCACCCACCAGGTTCATGCACATCGAGAGCAGCGCAGAGAGCAGCGCATGCGCTACAAAGAGCACGGGCGCGACAAAGAGGAACGTGAACTCGATAGGCTCCGTGACGCCGCAGAACACGGACGTGAGCGTGATGGGGAGCAGAAGGGCGATCAGCTGCTTGCGCTTGGCGGGCTTTGCCGTGACGTAGAAGGCGCAGGCGATTCCCGGAATGCCGAAGATCTTCGACCAGCCGGTCGCGGTAAGAGAAGCCCAGGGGGCGAGCTGTGTGAGGGGCTCGGTCGTCGCGGCGAGGCTCGGCAGCATGTTGGCCCAAGCGGCGTAAATGCCGCCCGAGACCACGACGCTGTCGTAATAGAAGGGCGCGTACAGGATGTGGTGCAGGCCGAAGGGGATGAGCGTGCGCTCGAGGAAGACGAACAGCCCTGTGCCGCCTACGCCGAGGCCGGTGATGGCGCCCTGCAAACCAAGGATCACCTGCTGGACGGGAGGCCAAACAAAGGCGGCCGCCACGGCGACGGGGAGCATGACAAAAAAGCAGACCAGATACACAAAGGTGGAGCCCGAGAACACGCCGAGGCATTCGGGCAGCTCAAAGTTAAAGAGCTGGTTGTGGATCGTGATGACCAGCCCGGAGATGAGCAGCGCGCCGACCATGCCCATATCCAGCGTCTTTATGCCCGCGACCATCGCGAGGCCGGAAGCGTTGCCGACTTCGGCCGAGAAATCCACGCCGAGCTGCGCGCCCCAGGTCTGCATGATCTGGCTCACAAAGTAATTGAAGGTCAGGTAAGAGACGAGCGATTCCATGCAGCAGCGGGCCGGCTCCTTCTTTGCGAGACCGATGGGCAGCGACACCGCGAACAGCAGCGGCAGCTGGTTGAACACGGTCCATCCGCCTTGCAAAACGACGTTCCACGCTTGGTACCACAGACTATCGGGCGCGGCGAGGTCCCCCATGACCGCGCTGGTGGTAAAGAGCGTGCCGAGACCGACGACCGTTCCGGCGAATGCGAACAACATGACGGGCGTGAACATGGCCCCGCCGAACCGCTGAATCTTCTGCAACATTGATGAGCTCTTCCCCCAAATCCGGGCAACCCGGAATTTCTTCCCTGCCAAAAAAGGTAACGAACGGAAGAGAGCTTTGTTTAAACAACACGCCGAACAAACGATAGACGAACCTAATTTGCCGCTAAGCGGCCCTCGGTGAGCCCTTCCCGCGCAGGGGCGCGCTATACTCATCTCCTCAAGAAACGCCGCGCACAGGAGCGCGGCTCACGGTCATTTTCGGCCAAGTTCTACCCAGGAAAGAGAGTGCGGTTATGCCCAAGGCGCGCTTCGAGGGGATTTATCGCGAGCTTCGGCGCCGCATCGAGCAGGGCGCTTACGCCTATCAGTCCTTTCTTCCGCCCGAAAGCGAGCTGACCGAGGAATTCGGGTGCTCGCGCAACACGGTTCGGCGCGCCTTGTCCATGCTCACCGACGTTGCCTACGTTCAGCCTATTCACGGCAAGGGCGTGCGCGTTATTTGGCAAAAGTCGACTCATGGTGTCGAGGGCAGCCTTGAGGGCGTCGAGTCCTTCGCCGAGTACGCGGCCCGCAACGGCATGACGCCGTCGACCGAGTGTAAGGTATTTGAACATATCACCTGCTCGGAGTCACTTGCTGCCCGTTCTGGCTTCTCGGTGGGCGATAAGCTCATACGCCTCATTCGCGTGCGCAGCCTGGACGGCAAGCCCCGCCAGATCGACCACGGCTACTTTTTGGAGTCCGAGGCGCACGGCCTTACGCCCGAGATCGCGGAGGACTCGATCTACCGCTACTTCGAGGGCACGCTCGGCATGAAGGTCCTCACGAGCCGCCGCACCGTTACCGTGCAGCTCGCAGGCGATGAGGACTGCGCCTATCTGGACCTCGGCCCCTATGGCTGCGTGGCCGTGATGGAGGGCCAATCGTTCAACTCAGAGGGCATCATGTTCGAGTACACCCACACGAGGATCCATCCCGAGATCTTCTGCTACCGCATGACCTCCAAGCGCTAGGCGCGACCCGGCAACCTCGCCTGCGTCTTGGCCGTGTTCGCATTCGCCCGGAGCTTGCCGCCCCGCATTCGCGATACATGTCTAAATAACACCGAATTTCGGCTTCCCCAAAGGGTTTGGCGGCTAACCCGACCTCCTTGCGTGCCAACGGCGAGTTTCTCTCCAAATACTAGAGCCGACCTGCGCAATTAGCAAATTCTGCGCCGACGCCGTACTTCTCGTCGTCTGCGGCAGCCTACCGCTCGCCGAGAAATACCAGACCATTGGCAGCAACATGTTTGAACAAGCTGGAGATCGGACGTACGGTGTACTCCGAAGATAAGGCGCAAGGGGCGCCTCAAACGAAAGGGAGAAGAAAATAATGAAGGCAAACATGGATCGCCGCCAGTTCCTGTCGCTTTCCGGCATCGCGCTTGCGGGCCTCGGCCTCGCCGGCTGCGGCTCCTCGAGCAGCAGCTCCAGCAGCGATTCCGGCAGCGGCGACGCCACGAAGGGCTCCGTCTACTTCCTCAACTTCAAGCCTGAGGTCGACGAGGAGTGGCAGTCCCTCGCAAAGAAGTACACCGAGAAGACCGGCGTCGAGGTCAAGGTCGTGACGGCCGCCTCCGACACCTACGAGCAGAAGCTGCAGTCCGAGATCTCCAAGTCCTCCGCTCCGACCCTCTTCCAGGTCAACGGCCCGACCGGCCTTGCCAACTGGAAGGATTACTGCATGGATCTCACCGGCACCAAGATCCTGGGCGAGCTCTCCAACGACGCGCTCAAGCTCGAGGCCGACGGCAAGGTCTGCGCCATCGACTACGTCGAGGAGGATTACGGCATCATCTACAACAAGGAGCTGCTGACCAAGGCGGGCTATTCCGGCGACGACATCAAGGACTTCGCCTCCCTCAAGAAGGTCGCCGACGACATCCAGGCCCGCAAGGCCGAGCTCGGCGTCGAGGGCGCCTTCACCTCCGCCGGCATGGACTCCAGCTCCAACTGGCGCTTCACCACTCACCTCGCCAACCTCCCGATCCACTACGAGTTCAAGGACGAGAACGAGGAGGACACCGACGCCATCAAGGGCACCTACCTGCCTGAGTACAAGCAGATCTTCGACCTCTACCTCACTGACTCCACCTGCGATGCCTCCCAGGTCGCTTCCAAGACCGGCGACGACGCCGTCAACGAGTTCCTCAACGGCAAGGCCGTCTTCTACCAGAACGGCACCTGGGCCTACAAGGACATCGCGGCGCTCGGTGACGACAAGATCGGCATGATTCCCATCTACATCGGCGCCACGGGCGAGGACAAGCAGGGCATGTGCTCCGGCGGCGAGAACTACTGGTGCGTCAACTCCCAGGCTTCCGCCGACGACCAGGCCGCCACGCTCGAGTTCCTCTACTGGGTCGTCACCGACGATGAGGCCACCACGGCCATCGCCGAGAACATGGGCCTGACCATGCCGTTCAAGTCCGCCAAGGAGATCTCCAACCCCCTGGCAAAGATCGCCAAGGAGTACGTCGAGAAGGGCTACGAGGCCGTGAGCTGGGACTTCGTTCACATTCCGTCCGAGGAGTGGAAGAAGAACCTCTCGAGTGCCCTCGTCGCTTACGCTGCCGGCGGTTCGTGGGACGACGTGAAGACCGCCTTCGTCGAGGGCTGGGCCACCGAGAAGGCCGCGTCCAAGTAAGCGTCCAAGCCTGATTTAGTCCCCCCCCAAGCAAAAAGGAGCGGTCGGCCTCGGCCGTCCGCTCCTTTTTGTTCTTCGCAAGGAAAGGAGTGTTTCATGGTCAAAGAGATCAAGCGCTGGTGGCCGCTCTTTGTGCTGCCGACCGCGCTGTCGTTTCTCCTCGGCTTCGTAATCCCGTTCGCGCAGGGCCTCTATCTCTCGTTCTGTGAATTCATCACGGTGGGCAACGCGAAGTTCGTGGGCATCCGCAACTACGTCGACGCTATCGCCGACACCCAGTTCACGTCGTCGTTCTTCTTTACCGTGGCCTTTACCATCGTCTCGGTCGTGCTCATCAACGTGATCGCGCTCGCCATCGCCCAGGCGCTTACCCGCAAGGGCCTTCGCGGCACGAACATCTTCCGCACGGTCTTCTTCATGCCGAACCTCATCGGCGGCATCATCCTCGGCTACATCTGGCAGATCCTCATCAACTGCCTTCTGGCCAATGCCGGCCAGCAGCTCCTGGCGCTCGACTCGAACGCCGGCTTCTGGGGCCTCATCGTCCTTACCCTGTGGCAGCAGATCGGCTACATGATGATCATCTACGTCGCCGGCCTGCAGTCCATTCCGAGCGACTACATCGAGGCGGCCAAGGTCGACGGCGCCACGGCGTGGCAGACGTTCTGGAAGGTTAAGATCCCCAACCTCATGCCGACCATCACCATCTGCCTGTTCCTCACGCTGACAAACGGCTTCAAGCTCTTCGACCAGAACCTCGCGCTCACCGGCGGCGAGCCCGCGCACTCGACCGAGATGCTGGCCCTGAACATCTACAACACGTTCTACACCCGCTCCGGCATCAAGTGGATGGGCATCGGCCAGGCCAAGGCCGTCATCTTCTGCATCCTGGTCGTCGTCATCGCGCTGGTGCAGCTGCGCGCCACGCAGTCTAAGGAGGTCGAGCAGTAATGCAGAAGGACAAGGTCATCAACCGCGTGCTGTCGATCTTCTTCACGGTGCTCTCGCTCGCGTGGATCTACCCGATGTTCATGATCGCCCTGAACTCCTTTAAGCAGGAGTCGGCGATCAGCACCACCACCGCCTTCGACCTCGTGTCGAACGACACCTTCGCGGGATTCGCCAACTACCTGAGCGCCCTCACCAAGCAGGGCTTCGCGCAGGCGTTCGGCTACTCGCTGCTTATTACCGTGACGTCGGTCGTGCTCATCCTCGTGTGCTGCTCCATGTGCGCCTGGTACATCGTCCGCGTCAACAACAAGCTCTCCAAGGTCCTGTACTACCTCTTCGTGTTCTCCATGGTCGTGCCGTTCCAGATGCTCATGTTCACGCTCTCGAACCTCGCCGACACCCTGGGGTTCAACACGCCGTTCAACATCTGCTTCATCTACCTGGGATTCGGCGCCGGCCTTGCGGTGTTTATGTTCACGGGCTTCGTCAAGAGCATCCCGCTCGAGATCGAGGAAGCGGCCATGATCGACGGTTGCAACCCCGTGCAGACGTTCTTCCGCGTGGTGCTTCCCATCATGAAGCCGACCTACATCTCGGTCGGCATTCTCGAGACCATGTGGGTTTGGAACGACTATCTGCTGCCGTACCTCACCCTGGATTCCACCCAGTACAAGACGATTCCGATTCTCATCCAGTACTTCCGCGGCGGCTACGGCCACGTTGAGCTCGGCCCCATGATGGCCTGCATCATGATGGTCATCATCCCGATTGTCATCGTCTACCTGGCTTGCCAGAAGCACATCATCGACGGCGTCGTCTCCGGCGCGGTCAAGGGCTAAGGCCCCACTCACTACGAACTTGCGAGCCGGCGGCGTTGCCGTCGCCGGCACACGAAGAAAGGCATCACCATGGCAGAGATCGTTCTCTCGCACATAAAGAAGGTCTATCCCAACGAGACCAAGAAGAAGGGCCTCTTTGGAAAGAAGAAGGTCAAGGAGCGCAAGACCAACCTGCAGGTCACCGAAGAGGGCGTGCTCGCGGTCCAGGACTTCAACCTTACCGTCCATGACCAGGAGTTCGTTGTGTTCGTCGGCCCGTCCGGCTGCGGCAAGTCCACCACGCTGCGCATGATCGCCGGCCTTGAGGAGATTACCTCCGGCGACCTCACCATCGACGGCGTGCGCATGAACGACGTCGCCCCCAAGGACCGCGACATCGCGATGGTTTTCCAGAGCTACGCCCTGTACCCGAACATGTCCGTCTACGAGAACATGGCGTTCACGCTTAAGCTCAAGAAGGTTCCCAAGGACGAGATCGACCGCAAGGTCCGCGCCGCCGCCGAGACGCTCGGCATCACGCAGTATCTGGACCGCAAGCCCAAGGCCCTCTCCGGCGGCCAGCGCCAGCGCGTCGCCATCGGCCGCGCCATCGTGCGCGACCCGAAGGTCTTCCTTATGGACGAACCGCTGTCGAACTTGGACGCGAAGCTGCGCAACCAAATGCGCGCCGAGCTCATCAAGCTGCGCCATGAGATCAACGGCACCTTCATCTACGTCACGCACGACCAGACCGAGGCCATGACTCTGGGCGACCGCATCGTCATCATGAAGGACGGCGTCGTGCAGCAGATCGGCACTCCGCAGGAGGTCTTCAACCACCCCGCGAACATCTTCGTCGCCGGCTTCATCGGCATGCCGCAGATGAACTTCTTCGATGCCACGCTCGCGCGCTTCGATAACGAGTTCCACGCCGAGACCGCCCACTTCGATATTCCGCTCTCGCCCAGCGTGTGCAGGAGGCTCGACGAGACCATCGACCCCGCTTCGCGCGTTGAGGTGACGGTGGGCGTGCGCCCCGAGCAGATTCAGCTCTGCTCCGCCGACGACCTCGGTGCCCTGACCGGCCGAATCGAGGTCACCGAGCTGATGGGCTCCACTGTGCACGTCCATGTTTCCACGCCCGATGCCTCGTTTGTCCTCGTGCTCCCTGCGGGCGACCTCGAGAGCGAGGGCGGCACCCTTGCGACCGGCGACGAGGTTCACTTTAAGTTTGAGCCCGAGGCGGTCCACATCTTCGACCGCGAGACGGGCGTCGCTTTGAGCTAGCCTCGCGCGTTCTTCCTTTCTTGGCCGCGGTCCATTCTTCCCCTTTCCGTGGCCCGAAGGCCCCCGGTTCCCCTTGCGGACCGGGGGCCTCGTCGTCTCGAGTGGAAAGGGGCAGTCCCTTTGTCCACTGCCGCAGGCTCGTCGCCCACAAAGAAACCCCGGCGCCGAAGGGGCGCGCCGGGGGAGGGAAGGGGGATTCTTGCCAAGAGCTACTTGAGGTGCCAGATCTCGCCGTTGTACTGCGCGATTGTGCGGTCGGACGAGAAAGCGCCGGCCTGCGCGATGTTGACCAGGGCCTTCTTGCCCCAGGCCTCGCGGTCCTCGTAGTCGCGCAGGACCTCTTCCTTCTTCTGGATGTATTCCTCGAGGTCGAGCAGCGCCATGAACCAGTCCTTGCCGGCGATGTCGTCGTGCAGGCGCTGGAGGCGCTCGGCGTTGCCCGTAGCCATAAACGCGGGGCTCGTCATGAAGTCGACCAGCAGCTTCGTGCCCGGACGGCGATACAAGGCCGCGGCGTCGTAGGTGCCGTCGGCATAGAGCTTCTCGACCTGCTGCGAAGAGGCGCCGAAGGTGTAGATGTTCTCGTCGCCCACGAGTTCGGCGATCTCGACGTTCGCGCCGTCGAGCGTGCAGAGCGTGAGCGCGCCGTTGAGCATGAACTTCATGTTCGAGGTGCCGGAGGCCTCCTTGGAGGCGAGGCTGATCTGCTCGGAGATGTCAGCTGCGGGAATCACGTGCTCGGCGGCGCTCACGTTGTAGTTCTCGATCATAACGACCTGCAGGTAGGGGGCTACGTCGGGGTCGTTAGCAATCCACTGGGACAGCGTGAGCACGAGGTGGATGACGTCCTGCGCAATCACGTAGGCAGGCGCGGCCTTGCCGCCGAAGACGATGGTCAGCGGGTGGGCGGGGATGTTGCCGTTCTTGATGTCGAGGTACTTCCAGATGATGTAGAGGGCGTTCATCTGTTGGCGCTTGTACTCGTGAATGCGCTTGACCTGAACGTCAATGATGGCGTCCTCGGGGATCTTTGCGCCCTGCGTGCGCGTAAGGAAGCTGCGCATGCGGGTCTTTGCCGCGGCCTTGACCTCGCCGAAGCGCGAGAGCGTGTCCGCGTCGTCGACGAGCGCGGCGAGCGGCGTGAGGTCACCCGTGCGGCGCCAGTCGGTGCCGATGGCGTCGTCGAGAAGCGCGGCGAGCTCGGGGTTGCAGCCCATGAGCCAGCGGCGGAAGGTGATGCCGTTCGTCTTGTTCGAGAACTTCTCGGGGTAGATGTCGTAGAAGGGGCGCAGCTCGGTGTTCTTGAGGATCTCGGTGTGCAGCGCGGCCACGCCGTTGATGCTGTAGCCGAAGTGGATATCGATGCGGGCCATGTGCACGACGTCGTTCTCGTCGATGATGGCGACGCGCGGGTCGTCGTGGGCGGCGCGGGCCAGCTTGTCGAGGCGCACGATGACGTCGGCCATGCGCGGCGCCACCTTCTGCAGGCTCTTGAGCGGCCACTTCTCCAGGGCCTCGGCGAGGATGGTGTGGTTGGTGTAGGCGGCCATGCGCGAGACGATGCCGACGGCCTCGTCGAACTCGATGCCGTGCTTCTCGGTGAGCAGGCGGATGAGCTCGGGAATGACCATGGTGGGGTGCGTGTCGTTGATCTGCACGACGGCGTACTCGTCGAGGTCGCGCAGGTTGCTGCCGCGCTCGAGCGCCTCGTCGATGATGAGCTGGGCGGCGTTGCTCACCATGAAGTACTGCTGGTAGATGCGCAGCATGCGGCCGTCCTCGTCGGAGTCGTCCGGGTAGAGGAACAGCGTGAGGTTCTTCTTGAGGGCGAGTTTGTCGAAGTCGATGGAGTCCGACGGGACGATCTCGTCGTCGACGCCCTGCAGGTCAAAGAGGCGCAGGCGGTTCTTGCCGGGCTGGCCGTAGCCGGGCACGTCGATGTCGTAGAGCTTGGAGGTCACGCTGAAGTCGCCGAACTCGACCGTGTAGGTGCGCTCCTCGGGGACGAGCCAGCCTTGCTCGGCCAGCCACTCGTCGGGGAGGGCCGCCTGCTGGTTGTCAATAAAGCCCTGGTGGAACAGGCCGTAGTGGTAATTGAGGCCCACGCCGTCGCCCGGAAGGCCAAGGGTCGCGATGGAGTCCAGGAAGCACGCGGCAAGACGGCCCAGGCCGCCGTTGCCGAGGGAGGGCTCGGCCTCGAGCTCCTCGATGGCGCCGAGGTCGTGGCCGGCCTCGGCGAGCTGGGCGCGCACCTCGTCAAAGAGCCCGAGGTCGATGAGGTTGTTCGAGAGGAGCTTGCCGATGAGGAACTCGGCGGAAATGTAGTACAGCTTGCGCTTGCCGTCGTTGAGGGGCGCCGCGGCGCAGCGCTCGCGGACCTCGTCCATAAGCAGGCCATAAATCTGCTGGTCGGAGGCCTCGGCGAGCGTGACGCCGAGTTTATTCTCGCTGATGCCATTGAGGTCGACGTTGCAGGTCATTGATTCTCCTTTGATGGGGGACGGGGCTGTGCGCGCTAGTCCGGCAAGACGATCTCGGACTCGCCGGGCACGCGGAAGTATGTTTCGGTGAGCCCGGTGAGGCGACGCTCGAGGGCGCGGGTGATGGCGCCTTCCTCCATGCGCCAGCGCCAGTTGGCGCCCACGGTCGAGGGGGTGTTGGTGCGCGCTTCGTTGCCAAGGTTGAGAAGGTCCTGCATGGAGTAAATGCAGGTATCGGACACGGAGGCGGCGATGGCGCGGTTAAGGGCGTCGGCGATGGTCTCGCCCTCGGAGGGACGCAGGTAGTCGAGCGCCTGCTCGCGGACGCGCGCGGTGGCGGTGCCCTCGAACCAGCCGCGGGCGGTCTCGTTGTCGTGAGTTCCCACGTAGGCGATGGTGTTGCGGCTGTAGTTGTGGGGCAGGTAGTAGGAGTTGCTGCCGCCGTCGAAGGCGAACTGCAGGATCTTCATGCCCGGGAAGCCGGAGCCGTCGCGCATGGCGATGACCTCGGGCGTAAGGAAGCCCAAGTCCTCGGCGATGAGCGGCAGATCGCCCAGGTCCTCCTTGAGCTTCTGAAAGAAAGCGAGGCCGGGGCCTTTGGTCCAGGAACCGTAGCTCGAGTCGGGGGAGCCGAAGGGGACTTCCCAGTAGGCCTCGAAGCCGCGGAAGTGGTCGAGGCGGACGACGTCGTACATGGCGAGGGCGTCGCGCATGCGGCCCTCCCACCACGAATAGCCGTCGGCTGCCATAGCGTCCCAGTTGTAGATGGGGTTGCCCCAATACTGGCCGGTTGCCGAGAAGTTGTCGGGGGGCGTTCCCGCGACGCTGAGCGGCGTGCCGTCATCGCCCACCTTGAACAGCTCGGGGTTGGCCCACATCTCGACCGAGTCGCGCGAGACGTAGATGGGCATGTCGCCGATGATGAGGATGTCGTGCTTGTTGGCGTAGGCCTTGAGGCGTGCCCACTGGCGAGCGAAGAAGTACTGCGTCATGTGGTGATAGGTCATGCGCTCGGGGTGGTCGGCCGCGATGGCTCGAGAGGCCGCGCCGGGGCGGCGGGCTTCCTCGGGCCACTCCCAGAACGCCTTGAGGCCGTATTCCTCCTTGGTGGTCATGAACTCGCAGTAGGGGTCGAGCCAGGAAGCGTTCTTCTCGAGGAATTCCGCGTAATCGGCCGGCGGGTTTTTGGCGAAGCGGGTCGCGGCGATGTCGAGGATGTGGCGGCGGCTGATGAAGATGCGGCCATAGTCGATACAGGAGGGGTCGTTGCCCAGATCAATGCCGTCGAGGTCGGAGGGGGTGAGGTAGCCGTCGCTCATGAGCTCGGCGATGTCGATGAGGTTGGGGTTGCCCGCCCGGGCCGAAAACGACTGGTAGGGCGAGTCGCCGTAGCTGGTGGTCGTGAGCGGCAAAATTTGCCAGTAGCGTTGTTTGCACGTGTTAAGGAAATCGACGAATCGGTAAGCAGATTCGCCAAACCCGCCAATACCGCCCGGCCCGGGCAATGCTGACACGGGCAGAAGAACGCCGCTGGTACGTCCCATAATCGGTTCCTTTCTACGATTGCATATCCAAAACTTGTAAAAGACAGATAAAGCATGGTGCTCGTATCATACCGTAACATGTTTAAACAAGCTACAGAGCGGGTGAAATGCCAATTTTTGCCCGCAAGTGGCGGAAAAGGGCAACGTCGCTGGATTCTCCTGTGGATATACGGATCTGAGGGCGCCCCGCAGAGATGCTTCGCACCACAAGTCGAGGTTATGCACGATTTAATCCGGGCCGGGCGAGTAGCCGGGCCCTTGGCGCTTGCGCTTGCGCAGGTAGATGAGGTGCCGATTTTCGGCTACTCGGCTCAGTCGAGTTAAATCGTGCATAACCTCGACTTCTCATTTTGGAGCCCGCTAAGTAGCCACAGAGACCCGCATCTACCGCCGGCGTAAAGCGTCGGCGCGAAAACCGATATGTCGGGCAACGCGTGAATTGGCGCGCTAAACTATTCATTTGGCAACAACGCCGCCGAGCGCGGCCCAACAGATAGGAGCAACAATGGCAGAGGACGCCAAGCAGTACGCACTGGACATGCACAAGCAGTGGAAGGGCAAGATCGAGGTCGTCGGCCGTGCCCCCATCACCACCCCCGAGGAGCTCGCCGTTGCCTACACCCCCGGCGTCGCCGAGCCCTGCCTCAAGATTCAGGAGAACGTCGACGACTCCTACACCTACACCCGCCGCGGCAACCTCGTGGCCGTGGTGACCGACGGCTCCGCCGTCCTGGGCCTGGGCAATATCGGCCCCGAGGCCGGCATGCCCGTTATGGAGGGCAAGTGTGCCCTCTTTAAGACCTTCGCCGACGTCGACGCTTTCCCCCTGTGCATCCGCTCCAACGACGTGGACGAGATCGTCCACACCGTCGAGCTTCTGGCCGGCTCCTTCGGCGGCGTGAACCTCGAGGACATTAGCGCCCCGCGCTGCTTCGAGATCGAGCGTCGCCTCAAGGAGGTCTGCGACATCCCCGTCTTCCACGACGACCAGCACGGCACCGCCGTCGTGACCTGCGCCGCCCTTATCAACGCCTGCCGCCTGACCGGCCGCGAGATCTCTGACATCAAGGTTGTCTTCTCCGGCGCCGGCGCCGCCGGCATCTCCATCGCCCGCCTCATGAAGCGCATGGGCGTGAAGGACATCATCATCTGCGACCGCAAGGGCGCTATCTACGAGGGCCGCGACGGCCTGAACCCCGTCAAGGAGGAGGTCGCCACCTGGACCAACCAGAGCAAGGTGGCCGGCGACCTCGCCGAGGCCGTCAAGGGCGCCGACGTCTTCGTGGGCGTCTCGGCTCCCGGTGCGCTCACCCAGGACATGGTCCGCACCATGGCCGCCGACTCCATCATCTTCGCCTGCGCGAACCCCGTGCCGGAGATCATGCCCGACGAGGCCCTGGCCGCCGGCGCCGCTGTTGCCGCCACCGGCCGCTCCGACTTCCCCAACCAGATTAACAACGTCCTGGCCTTCCCCGGAATCTTCCGCGGCGCCCTTGACGTGCGCGCCTCCGACATCAACGACGACATGATGGAGGCCGCCGCCTACGCCATCGCCGGCCTGGTGGACGACGAGCACCGCTGCGCCGAGTACGTCATCCCCGGCGCCTTCGACAAGCGCGTCGCCCCCGCCGTGGCCGAGGCCGTGGCCGAGGCTGCCCGCAAGTCCGGCGTCGCCCGCCTCTAGGCGAGAGACCCGCGGCCCGCAGCCGGGCCGCGGCCGCACGGCCCACGGCCGCACGGCCCAGCCGCTGGCAAGAAACCCGCACGCAAGAAGCGCGTCGCCCGAACCCGGACGGCGCGCTTCTTTTTTTGCGCCGCGATGCGCCGTGGTGCGCTGTTGACGCGCCCGGTTTTGCATCATGCAATTGCCAGCAAGGCGCACAACAAGAAGGAGAACATCATGAACGCCAAGAACATCCAGAACAACGCCCAGCTTTCCGACGCGGCCCTCGACGACGTCTTCGGCGGCAGCATCGGCTGGACCCAGATTTTCAACGCCGCCGCGGCTTCGGTTCCCGCAATGGGCGAGCCGCAACTCGCCTTCCCGCACTTCCCGCACCGCCCCCACGACCTCATCAAGCCCAAGAAGTAACGGCCGTTCGCGCGACACACCGCGCAACCGCCGGACACTAAAGCCTCTAGCGCGAATCCGTTTACCGTAAAGCTTGCAGATCTTATGCGACACGACTCGGCGCATAAGAAACCCAGGGCCGGAAGCCAAGCGCTCCCGGCCCTATTTCGCGCGCGGGCAGCAGCGCGGGGCGGCAGCGCGTGGCGGTAAGGGCGAGGTGGGGCGTCTATGCGCCCTCGGCCTCGATTGAGCGAATCAATGCCTGCCCAATGCGGTGAGGGATGCCCACGACGAGCGCATTGCCCATGCAGAACGCGCGGCGCCCGTCGCTCATGCCCGTGTTAGTCCATCCGCGCGGGAAGCCCTGGAGCTGGTCTAGCTCGTCCGGCACGAGGCGGCGATAACGGCCGTCCTCGCACTTGATCACATGCTTGAAGCGCGACGCTCCGCGCCCGCCCTCGCCGGTGAGGATCGTGCGCGAAGGCCTATTGGTAGCGTCGGGGAACGCCATGGCGCCTTCGGAATAGGTGTACTCGTAGCCTGTCTGCTTGTTTACGCGCTTCTCGCGCTTGGCACCCTTGAGGTACTCCCACTGCGGCAGCTTGTCGGGCTCGATGAAGAACTTCTCGGGCACTTCCGACTCGTTAACAAGCACATCGCCCAAGGTCAGGCGCTCGCCGCTGTAGGCTTCCGTGACCTTTGCCGTGGCGCAGCGACCGTCCTGCATGATGCCCGCCTCCATGAACGGGGAGACCTTCGCGCGGGCGCCCTTGTTAAAGGACTGCGTGGCCTCGTAGGGATCCTCGGGGATATCGACGTAGTTAATCTCCTCAGGCTGCTCGATGGGAAATGCCTCGGCCATGACCCCCGAGGTCAGACGCTCGGAGAGATTCCAGTCCTCGCCCGTAAGGCGCGCAAGGATGTAGGTGCGCTTTCGGCGCTGCGGGAAGCCGTACTCGCCGGAGTTGATCACTCGCCACTCAACCGAATACCCAAGCTCGTTCAGGCACGAGAGAATGATGGCGAAGTCGCGCCCGCGCTGCGTCGCAGGGCTCTTGAGCAGGCGGTCGACGTTCTCGAGCAGCACGTAGCGCGGCTGCTTCTTCGGCCCCTTCATGCGCAGGAAGTTGTAGATGTCCCACCAAAGGACGCCCTTCTTGCCCTCGATGCCGCCCGCCTGCGAGAGGGGCTTTGCGACCGAGTAGTCCTGGCAGGGGAACCCGCCGACCACCATGTCGACATCTGGGATTTCGCACTCACCGCGCTTGAACTGCTCGATCACCTCGTGAATGTCCTCGTTGACCACGGAGCCCTCGCCGAAGCGGGTGCGGTAACAGGACGCCGCGAACTGCTTGGACTCTGTTCCGGGCGGCTCCCACTGGTTTGCCCAGATAGTCCGGTACGGTCCGGCTGAGGGGAGGTTCATGTTCGGCCGCGCTGAGTCGTGGTACCCCTCGAGCCCCAGCCTAAAACCGCCGACGCCCGCAAAGAGCTCGGCCACCTTGATTTCGCTCATCACGTTTCTCCAATCGCTGACTGTGATGAATGCTCGATCATGATAGCCGATCCGCCGGACAAGATTAAACGACACTTAGGACACTGCCTTCGCGATTTCGTCGGCCAGGTATGACTGGTTCAGCCAGAAGCATTTCTTTACAACGGGGGCGCCATGGGGTTGGGGCAGCGTGTCCTTGCCGTCTCGTCCGTGGGGGCGAACGTGACAGCAGCGGTTTTCGGTTGACTTGGCCGAAAGGTCCGCGCGGCCGTCGCGCACGTTCCTGCGCATCTGGTCATAACAGCGTTTTGCCTCATCGAGGTCACTGTCCGGCATCTGCCAGAAGCAGATGTCGCTGAGTCGGTAGTTGCCGTCGTCGTCCTCGCGATACAGTACGAAGAGGTACTTTTGCTGCAGGTAGCCGTAGAAGTTCGAGTTCTCGAATTCGGTCTTTTCGAGCTCGAAGTAGTCAAAGCAGGGGAATGACACGGCTTCCTTCGGGCGGCCGCTTCGCATGAGTCGAATCGTCTTCGGAACAATGCCGGCCTTCATGAACTCGGCGATTTGGTTGTTGTCGTCGACGCCGAGGATGCGACGCGTGATCCGGGCGCAGAGGTGCTTCGAATTGCTGAGGCCGAACTCCTCTTGCAGCTCCTGCTCCGTCTTGCCGAAGTGAGCCGAGAAACGGTCACGCACAAGGCTCAAAAGGTCGAGATTCTTCTCGCCCTCTGAGCGGGGGAGCGTCTCCATCTGCTTTAGGAGCCCCCGCTGAACCGTGGTCATGTACGAGGCCTTGAGCGCCCACGCACGAGGTTTGGCCGGCACGTCCGAAAATGGCTGCTCTCGGCGAACGGCGCTGTTTGCTGCCTTTGTGCAGGCCTCAAGATACATGGTGTCAGAGCCTGAGATTTCCTCCGCGTGACCTGCGCAAACTTTGTCGTAAATGGTTTGCCAGTCGGCCCTGATCTGCGGCAGGTCCTCCTTGGGGATGCCCCACTCGGCGACCGACTTGATGACATAGTCGATGGGGTTCGCGTCTTCTTCGTATTGGTAGGTGACAAGGAGCATGTCGGAGCACTTCTCGGCAAGGTGGCTGTGCTCAAAGTCCTTCTCGGCGGGAAGCGACATGTAGTCGATCATGCCGAGTACCAGGCGCTCCTTGGCGGCGGTTTCTGTGCGCTTGCCTTTCTTGACCGTCTTGATCGGCGTGGCCTTGAGCTCGAGTCCGACCTCGCTGAAATCTGCATGTGAGTCGCTGTTCGGGGTGTAGCCGAAGTAGTACTCCTCGATGGCGTTTCCAAATGACCCGCGGCGCTTGTGAGGGTCGGCGAGCTCGCCTGCGTCGGTCACCTCACGCAGGGATTTGCCGACAAGCCGCTGTGCATACTCGATGATCGAGTCTTTGTTGCTTCTGTCATAGACCCGGTCGATATTCTTGCCCATCTGCATCTCCCGACTTTTGGTGGGTCAGCCGCCTCGGTTCATTGTCGCGCAGCCATCTTGGTTGCTTAAGATACGTTTCCGGGAGAGGGGGCGTTTTTGTCTCGAGGCCTATTTAGGCCCCCGCCGAAGCTACCCCCGCCCGCCGTCCGGGCGGTTGACGACGACGATGCCGGCGCTCACCAGCGCGAGGGCGGCGACGGCGAGCGCGGGGTTCAGCACGTTGGTCTCGCCGAGGAGGATGGCCGAGAGGATCGCGCCGAAGACCGGGTTCATAAAGCCGAAGACCGCGACGCGCGAGGCGGGGTTTGCGGCCAGGGCGGCGGACCACAGCGAGTAGGCTGCGGCGCTAATAAAGCCCAGGTAGGCGAGGAGCGCGTAGGCCGCGATCGGGTTTGTTCCCGCGGCCGGGGCCACATGTCCGCCCATCGCCGCGCCCACGGCGAGCATCACGGCGCCGCCGATGACGAACTGCCATCCCGAGAGTAGGACCGGGTCGTGGCCGGCCGCCGCGTAGCGCTTGCACAGGTTGCTCGACGTGGCCGCGGCGAAGGTCGAGAGGAAGACGAGGCCCTCCCCGTCGAGGCGCAGGCTTAAGCTGCCGCCCGCGATGTCGCCGAGCTTGACCATCAGCACGCCCGCAAAGCCGAGGGCGCAGCCGAGGGCCTTCTTGCCGCTCATCGTCTCCGTGCGGAACACGAAGGCCGCGAGCAGCACGATCAGAAACGAGTTGCTCGCCTCGATGATGGAGCTCGTCACGCCCGCGCAGCGAGAAAGGCCCACGTAGAAGAAGAGATACTGCAGGATGGTCTGGAATATCGAGAGCTTGGCGGCGGGTGCCCAGTCGCGGCGGGCGGGGACGAAGGGACGTCGGCGCGCGATGCTCATGCCGAGGACCACGAGGGCGCCCGAGATGAGGAAGCGCTCGCCGGCGAACGCGATGATGGTCGGCACGTCGGCGGAATCGATGCCAAAGAGGCCGTAGCCGATCTTTACGCACGGGAACGCGGAGCCCCACAAAAGGCAGGCGCCGAGGCAGGCGAGCACGAGGCCCGGCGTGGTGGCGAGGAAGGGTTTCTTGCCGGGTCGGGCGGCGTTGGGGCTGGTGCTGGGGTTGGGGCTGGTGCTGGTCACGGGCGGTCCTTTGCTGGGTCAGGTTTTCCGGCGTTTATCTTAGCGCGTGCGCCGCCGGCTGCCGGTTGTTGGTGGGGCGGCCGTTGGATTTTGGGCCAAAGGAGGGGGTTTGCCCCTCCTGGCGAGGCTTGGATGGCACAAGTCGAGGTTATGCACGATTTAACGGGACCCGGGCAAGTAGGCCGATGGCGGTGCACCTCGTTTACCTGCGCAAATGCAAATGCGTTTGGCTCGGCTACTCAGCTCATTCGAATTAAATCGTGCATAACCTCGACTTTTGGATTTCGGGCGGCCCGAAGCGGCCATTTTTGCGCGTTTCGGGCCGTTTTGACCGCGCGGGGCCTCGCCTGTGCACGGCTCCGACGCACTCGGCCTCGCCCGCGCACGGCCGCGCGGATATGATGGAGGCGACCAAACCGCTTCGAGGGGGGAGAAGATGGCGCTGATCGACGACGTTCGCGCGTTCGTGCCTGGATGCGAGCAGGAAGAGACCGACCGCGCGCTGCTGCTCGCGTGCCTCGAGCGCGACCCGGAGGTTGGGCGGCGCGCCTCGCTCGCTCACCTTACGACCTCGGCGTGGACGGTCGACGCCACCGGCACGCAGACCCTGCTTTGCTACCACAACATCTACGATTCCTGGAGCTGGGTGGGCGGCCATGCCGATGGCGAGCTGGACCTTGCGGTCGTCGCCGCGCGAGAGCTCGCCGAGGAGACGGGCGTCGCGAACGCGCGCCTGTTCACGGACGGTTTGCCCGCCGGCGCCATCTTCTCCATCGAGGCGCTGCCCGTCGCCGGCCACGTCAAGCGCGGCGCGTACGTGAGCTCGCACGTGCACCTTAACGTCACGTACCTCCTTGTGGCCGATCCAGCCGAGGCCACGGCCTCAAAGCCCGACGAGAACAGCGGTGTGCGCTGGGTCCCAATCGACGACCTGCTCACCCTTTCCGACGAGCCCTGGATGTGCGAGCGCGTCTACAAGAAACTGATCGCGCGCACCAAGGCCCTGCTCGGTGGCGTCATTTCGTAAAGGACAAAGAGCGCTACAGCAATTCCGCCCTAGTAACCCTCCGGCCCATCACTGATCCCTTGAATCGGCCCTTCCGTACGGTCGATTTGGGTTGCGAAGAGGCTTGCACGAACCAAACTTCCGCGAGTGTGCACCTTAATTTGAGCGGGTTGGGTAGAAGCGTGATTTTGCCCATGCTTTCCTGCGAAAACACCGCTGATTTTGCGCTGCTACTCGGCCAGTCGGAATTAAGGTGCGCACTCGTAGGAGTTTGTGCGGCTTTGGGATATCTAGACGCGGACAGGCCGCCTACCGCAACAAAAAACCGCCCCGTCGCGCAGCCAGGCGCGGCGGGGCGGGCAAGAAACGCGTGCAGATTGACGGCCGCGGGCGCGCTACTCCGTAAAGTACGCGACGCCGCCCTCGATCAGCGGCTGGTACTTGTTGCCGGGGACGTTCTTGTAGAGGCCGGAGCCACTGCGCTCGGTGTGGCCCATCTTGCCGAGGACGCGGCCGTCCGGGCTGGTGATGCCCTCGACGGCGAGCACGGACCCGTTGGGGTTGACGTCCAGGCTCATGCCGGGCTGCCCGGCCTCGTCCACGTACTGCGTGGCGATCTGCCCGGCGGCCTCAAGCTGGGCGAGAAGCTCGGGCGACGCGACGAAGCGGCCCTCGCCATGGGAAATCGCGATGTTGTGCAGGTCGCCGACCTCGCACTTGGACAGCCACGGCGAGAGGTCGCTCGCCACGCGGGTGCGCACGAGGCGGCTCTGGTGGCGGCCGATGGTGTTGAACGTGAGCGTCGGCGCGTCGGCCGTGGCGTCCACGATGTCGCCGTACGGCACGAGGCCAAGCTTGATCAGCGCCTGGAAGCCATTGCAAATGCCCAGCATAAGGCCGTCGCGGGACTGCAGCAGCTCGCGCACGGCCTCGGTGACCTCGGGCGCGCGGAAAAACGCGGTAATGAACTTGGCCGAGCCGTCCGGCTCGTCGCCGCCGCTGAAGCCGCCGGGGATCATAACGATCTGGCTCTCGCGGATGCGGCGCGCGAGCTCGTGGGTGCTCTCGGCCACGGCCGCGGGCGTCAGGTTGTTGATGACGAGGACGCTCGGGTCGGCGCCGGCGCGGCGGAACGCGCGCGCGGTGTCGTACTCGCAGTTGGTGCCGGGGAAGACCGGGATCACGACGCGCGGGCGGGCGACGTGGATGGCCGGCGCGGGGCGAGAAACGCCCTGCTCAGCGACGCGATAACTCACGGCGTCGACGTTCTCGCCCTCGCCGCGGTACGGGAACACGCTCTCGATGGCGCCCTCCCAGGCCTCCTGCAGCTCGGCGAGGTCGATCTTCTCGCCGCCGGCCACGAACTCGTAGGCCTCGGTGGTGGTGCCAAGCACGTAGCCGGTCACGCCGTCGTGCAGCGCCGGGATCTGCGCGTCGTCGGAAAGCTCTACGACGAAGCTGCCGTAGCCCGGGCAGAAAAGCGCCTCGGCCATAAACGACGGGTCGCACTCAAGGCCGATTCTGTTGCCGACGCACATCTTAAAGAGCGCCTCGGCCGCGCAGCCGTAGCCCAGCGTGGAGACGGCAAGGGCGCTTCCGTTGCCGATAAGCTCCTCCACGATGTCGTAAAGGGCCAGCTCAGAGGTGGCAAGCGGCGTCATACCGTCGCCGTCGTAGTTGGGGTTGAGCATGATGGCCTTGTGGCCTGCGCCCTTAAACTCGGGCGAGGTCACGCGCTCCACCTTGCCGAGGCCTGTGGCAAAGCTCACGAGGGTGGGCGGCACGTCCAGGTCCTCGAAGCTGCCGGACATGGAGTCCTTGCCGCCGATGGAGCCGATGCCCAGGTCAACCTGGGCCGTGAGGGCGCCCAGGACCGCGGCCATCGGCTTGCCCCAGCGCTCGGGGTCGTCGCGGAGCTTCTCGAAGTACTCCTGGAACGTGAGGTAGAAGCCCTCGTGCTCAAAGCCGGCGGCCACAAGGCGGCTCACGGACTCAACGACGGCCAGGTAGGCGCCGGTGAACTGGTCGGCCTCCATGAGGTAGGGGTTGAAGCCCCAGGCCATGCCGGAGCACGTGGTGGTCTCGCCGTCCACGGGGAGCTTGGCGGCCATGGCCATGGCAGGCGTGAGCTGCGTCTTTCCGCCGAAGGGCATGAGGACCGTGGCCGCGCCGATGGTGGAGTCGAAGCGCTCGGAGAGGCCCTTGTTGGAGGCCACGTTGAGGTCGGTCACCAGCGCGCGGAACTTCTCGGCCAAGGTGCCGCCGGCCCAGTCCAGGTCGTACTCCTTGGGCATGGCCACGTGGACCTCCTGGTCCTTGGGCGCGCCGTTGGAGTTCAGGAACTCGCGGCTCACGTCGACGATGGTCTTGCCGTTCCAGTCCATGGTCAGGCGCGGCTCGGCGGTGACGGTTGCCACGGGCGTGGCCTCGAGGTTCTCCTCGCGCGCGTAGGCAAGAAACTCGTCCACGTCCTCGGGCGCCAAGGCCACGGCCATGCGCTCCTGGGACTCGGAGATGGCAAGCTCGGTGCCGTCGAGGCCCTCGTACTTCTTGGGCACGGCGTTGAGGTCGATGTGCAGGCCGTCGGCCAGCTCGCCGATGGCCACGGACACGCCGCCCGCGCCGAAGTCGTTGCAGCGCTTGATCAGGCGGCAGGCGTCCTCGCGGCGGAACAGGCGCTGGAGCTTGCGCTCGATGGGCGCGTTGCCCTTCTGGACCTCGGCGCCGTCCTTCTCGATGGACTCGACGTTGTGGGCCTTGGAGCTGCCGGTGGCGCCGCCGATGCCGTCACGGCCGGTGCGGCCGCCCAGAAGCACGATGACGTCGCCGGGGGCGGGGCACTCGCGGCGCACGTGGCTGGCCGGGGTGGCGGCCACGACGGCGCCGATCTCCATGCGCTTGGCCACGTAGCCCGGGTGGTAGAGCTCGGAGACCTGGCCCGTTGCCAGGCCGATCTGGTTGCCGTAGCTGGAGTAGCCGGCCGCTGCCGTGGTCACGAGCTTGCGCTGGGGGAGCTTGCCCTCAAGGGTCTGCGAGACGGGCACGGTGGGATCCGCGGCGCCGGTCACGCGCATGGCCTGGTAGACGTAGCTGCGGCCCGAGAGCGGGTCGCGGATGGCGCCGCCGATGCAGGTGGCCGCGCCGCCGAAGGGCTCGATCTCGGTGGGGTGGTTGTGGGTCTCGTTCTTAAAGAGGTAGAGCCAGTCCTCGTCCTGCCCGTTGACGTCGACCTTGCACTTGACGGTGCAGGCGTTGATCTCCTCGGATTCGTCGAGGTTCTTGAGGATGCCCTTGGCCTTGAGGTACTTGGCACCGATGGTGCCCATGTCCATGAGGCAGATGGGCTTCTCGTCGCGGCCGAGCTCGTGGCGCATGGAGAGGTAGCGGGAGAAGGCGTCCTTGACGCGCGGGTCGCCGGAGAGGATGTGGTGCAGGCGGGTGCCGAAGGTGGTGTGGCGGCAGTGGTCGGACCAGTAGGTGTCGATCATCTTGATCTCGGTGATCGTGGGCACGCGACCCTCGCCGGCAAAGTACTCCTTGCAGAACTTGATGTCCGCGAGGTCCATGGCAAGGCCGCGCTCGGAAATGAAGCCCGCGAGCTGGTCCTCGTTCATCTCGAGGAAGCCGTCGAGGACCTCGACCGGCTCGGGCTCGGGAACCTTTGCGGTCAGGGTCTCGCGGGTCTCGAGGCTGGCCTCGCGGGCCTCCACAGGGTTGATGACGTAGTGCTTGACGGCCTCGACGTCTGCGGGCGCGAGGGAGCCCTCCAGCACGTAGACCTTGGCGGAGCGCACGGTGGGGCGCTCGCCCTGGCTGATCAGCTGGATGCACTCGGCCGCGGAGTCGGCGCGCTGGTCGAACTGGCCGGGCAGGAACTCCACGGCAAAGACGGATGCGCCCTCGGCCACGGCAGGCATGGCCTCGGTCGCGGTATCGGTCTGCGGCTCCGAGAAGACGGTGGGCACGCAGGAGGCGAAGAGCTCCTCGTCGATGCCCTCGACGTCGTAGCGGTTAATGATGCGCAGGTTGGCGACGTCGTCGATGCCGAGCAGCTGGCGCAGCTCGCGCTCGAGCGACTTGGCTTCGCCGTCGAATCCGGGCTTCTTCTCGACGTAGACGCGAGAGACCATAGGGCGAACCTCCTGGACGAGGATGTGCGGTGACTGACCCATTCTACGGCAAAAGAGCTACCGTTCACCGATAAAACAGCAGGTCGCGGGCCACACATTTTGTTTGGCAGCATGACAAGGGGGTAGTGGGTTTTGCGCGCGGCCTCGAGCCGGGACGACTTCAGGTGCTCGCGAACAGCTCGGCCGACATTTCCGGGACTAAATCCGAGATTGCTGAGTAGCGTCTGTTCGCCAACTGGGCAAACGTGGCTAAAACAACCGTTTGTACTCGCTGAATCGGAATTTAGTCCCGGAAAAGTCGGCCAAAGTGATTTTGCGGCGTGACGGCGGCGCACTGACGGCCGCGCGCCGCAAAAAAGAAGGGCGCCGAAGCGCCCTTCTCGCTAGAAGGACTTGGTGATGGTGTGCCAGTAGGTATCCGGATTTTTCTTCAGCTTCTCCGGTTTGAAGCTCTTGTTGCAGTTGGGGCAGTGGCATACCGTGACTTCATAACTGAGTCGCCCTAACGTGGTGCTGGAGAAGTACTCCATCCAGCTCTCTTCGAAGATCTCGGCGCCGCATTTGGGGCAATAGAACCTCTCGGTGGTCGTGAAGCCGTTCTTGTCGACGGTGGCGCCGCTGTAGTCGAGGCTCGCGCCGCCGTCACCGCCCGCCACCTCGTCCAGCACGTCGTCGTTCAGGGGGAGCGCCTGGTCCTTCTCGGTCATTTTGGGTCATCCTTTCGGTTGGAGACTGCCTTCGATGTCCGTAATGTATCCATCGCGGCGCATCAATAGCGCACCACGCGAAAAATATTACGGCGACGGGTTTGCCAAGTCGGAATTTGGTCCTGGTAAAGTCGGCAGACGTGATTGTGCGGCACGGTGGCGGCACGGTGGCGGCACGGCGGTGACGAGATGCGACGACGCGGATGCGGCTACAGCACGACGCCGAGCACGACCATGGCGGCAATAAAAGCGCAGGTCAGGCCAATAGCCACGAAGTCTTGCGAGCAAACGCGCTGCTCGTGAAGGTGGGTGCGGCCCTCGCCGCCCTCGTAGCAGCGGGCATCGAGTGCGCGGGCCAGGCCGTCGGCGTGGCGCAGGCCGCTTGCCAGCAGCGCGACGACCACGGGCACGATGGCGCGGACGCGCCGCACGGGGCCGCCTTCGTCGAAGCCGCCGCCGCGCATGGCCTGCGCGTCGAGGATGGCCGAGGCCTCGTCGGCGATGGTCGGCACGAAGCGCAGCATAAGGCTAAAGACCATGGCGATCTCGTGCGCTGGCAGCCCGAGGCGCGCAAGGGGGCTCAGCATGGAATCGAACGCGTCGGAAAGCGCGGTCGGCGTCGTGGTGAGCAGGATGAGCGACCCCAGCATGAGCGCGAGCCCGAAGCGCACGGTATAGAGCACGGCCGCCCAAACGCCGCCCTCGGTGATGCGCAAAGGCCCCGCGACCAGCAGTTCGTTGCCCGTTTGCACAAAGACAAGGTTAAAGAGCGAGAGTACGCCGAGAAAGATCACGAGCGGCTTGACCGACTCGGCCACGCGCTCGGCAGGGACGCGCGACGCGGCGACGACGGCGAGCGTAAAGGCCGCGCCGAGCGCGAGCTGGGCCGCGTTGCCCGCGCAGAACAGCGCAATGAGCGCGGCGAGCGTGCAGCAGAACTTGACGCGCGCGTCGAGCGCGTGGATGGGGGAGGCGGCCTCGAAGTACTGGCCAACGCGCAGCTTAAATGCCATTGCCGCTCGCCCCCTCGGTCGCGTTGAGTGCCTTCGCGAGCGCCTCGATGGTAGGCGGGTCGCCCAAGGGGGCATGTCCTGCCGTCTCGAGCCCGCGCGCATGGGCCAGCGGCTTCGGAATGCCAAGACCACATGCCCTGAGCTGCGCTTCGTTTGCCCGCGAGAAGACCTCGGCGGGTGCCCCGTCGGCGATGACGCGCGACTGGTCGAGCACGACGACGCGATCGGCGCGCGCGGCGTCGTCCATTGAGTGCGTGACCTGCACGAGCGTGACGCCGTGGCCCCGCAGGTCGGCAAGAAGCTCGCGCAGGCGGGCGCGGCCGCGCGGGTCGAGGCCGGCCGTTGGCTCGTCGAGGATGAGCAGCTCGGGCTCCATGGCGAGCACACCGGCGATGGCGGCAAGGCGCCGCTGCCCGCCGGAAAGCTCGAAGGGAGAGGCGCCGCGCTTCTCGCCAAGGCCGACGAGCTCGAACGCGTGGTCGACGCGCCGCGTCACCTCGTCGGCCGAAAGCCCCAGGTTGCGGGGGCCAAACGCCACGTCCTCGGCCACAGTCTGCGCAAAGAGCTGTCGCTCGGGGTGCTGCATCACGTAGCCGACCATGCGGCGGACCTCGCGTTGCCCGCGCTTCTTGGCGGTGCTCACGCCGGCCACGGAAATGCTGCCGGCGTCGGGCGCCTCGAGGCCGCACATGAGGCGCAGAAGCGTCGACTTGCCGGAGCCCGTCTGCCCGACGATGGCCACAGACTCGCCGCGGCGCACGGAAAACGTAACGTTATCCAGGGCTTTCTTGCCCTGGCCGTAAGAGTAGCCGACGCCGCGGACCTCGCAGACGCTCGGGTGTCCGGCGGCCGTTGCCGCGCCGCCCGCGCCCGCCGCGCCCGCGCCCGCCGCGCCCGCGCCCGCCGCGCCCGCGTCGCCCGCCGCGCCCGCGTCGCCCGCCGCCCGCCGCGCCCGCGCGAGCCGCATCCGGAACGGCAGCTCGAGCCCCAGCGCGTCTATCGCCGCGGCGTTCTTCTCGCAAAACACCTGCTCAGGCACACCGTCGAGCGCAATGCGCCCGCGCTCCATCACAATAACGCGGTCTGCCTCGAGCGCCTCGTCCATAAAGTGCGTCACGTGCACGAGCGTGGTCCCGGCCGCGGCCAGCCGCCCCATGACGCGCAGAATCGCCTCGCGCCCGCGCACGTCCAGCAGCGACGAGGGCTCGTCCAGCACGAGCACCTGCGGCTCCATGGCGAGCGCGCCCGCGATGCACACGCGCTGCCGCTGCCCGCCGCTCATGCGCGAGGGGTCGCTCGTCGCGCGGTCCAGAAGCGCCACGCGCCGCAGCTCGCGCTCCACGCGGGCGCGGATCTGGTCGCGCGGCAGCCCCAGGTTCTCGGGCCCAAAGGCCACGTCATCGGCCACGACGCTGGTCACAATCTGGTCGTCCGGGTTCTGGAACACGAGGCCAAGCTCCCGCCGCGCGCGCCGATACGCCTCGAGGTCCGCGCCCCCGTCCGCCGTGCGCACGCGCTCGCCCACGAGCTCGACCGCTCCCTCGTCGGGGGCAAGAAGCCCGCAGATGACGCTCGCCAGCGTTGACTTGCCCGACCCATTGGCGCCGAGCACGCACACGCGCTGGCCGGCGGCGACCTCGAGGGTCACGTCGTCCAGTGCGCGCACGTCTCCGTAGCGCAGGGTAACGTGTTCAAGTTTGATGGGGGAGCCGCTCATTGCCCGGGCCTCGTGCGGCCGCTACTTGCCCAGGACCTTGGACACCGGCCCCTGCACAAGTGCCGTGACCACGCAGTTGATGGCCACCTTAAGCACGTTGAACGGCAAGAGGATCGGCACGATCATGCCGATGACGGCCTCGGTCGTCACGGCGGTGTAGAGCGGGGTCACGATGATGTTCATCACCACGCAAACGGCGAGCGTGACCATGGCGCCGACGCCCATGCCCAGCGCGAGCCCGCGCGGCCCCTCCACCTTGCGCGCAATAACCGAGCACGGCACGACGAGGGCCACGTTTGCGGCGACGGCCATCAGCACGCCCCACGGGTTGAACGCGAAGATGAGGTGCAGAAGCCACGAGAGCACGACCACGATGGTGCCCGTGACCGGCCCGAACGCGAGGCCCGCGACCAGCGCGATCACGCAGGACGGGTCGTACTTGAGCCACGCCGCCGGCGGGAAGATGGGGATCTCGATGAAGCTCGCAATGAGCGAGAGCGCGCAGAAAAGCGCCGTCACCGCGATGCGGCGGGTCGACCACCCCGCGCCGGCGGTGGTGGAGTGCGTGTCGTGCGACATTGCGTTGGAAGCAGCCATTTCGGCCTCCGTTTCTTCCGTCCGGACTGTAACCGTTGGTCCTGGATTCTCACCAGGTCGACCGCGTATTCGCGGGTCGCGGACTTCGCGCCTTCCGCGCGTTACCGCCAGTGGGGAATTTCGCCCCGCCCTGAAACTGTCGCCGAGCACTATATCACTTGCGTGTGAGGGAATCTATGTGCAAAGGCAAACCCGGTAAGCTGCCTGATATAATCGGCCGAGTGCGCAATTGCGAACGCATGGCGCCGCATCTGATGCCCTAACGAAAGGATCGCATGTCCGAAAGCGACAGTCCCCTCGAATGGAAGCTTCGTGCCATCGTCGGCGAGGATAACCTGCTGGTAGACGAGCCGATGAGCGAGCACACGACGTTTGAGGTGGGTGGCCCCGCCGACTTCTACGCAATCCCCGAGGACTTCGACGAGGTCCGCGACGTCATCGCCGCCTGCAAGGACGCGGGCGCAAACTACTTCGTGCTGGGCTGCGGCTCGGACCTGCTCGTGTCCGACGAGGGGTACCGCGGCGTCATCGTGGCCGTGGCCGACGGCCTCATGGGCGTGTCCGTCGAGGGCGACGAGATGTGCTGCCAGGCCGGCGTTGGCCTGCGCGAGGCCTCCGAAATGGCCTGTGAGCTGGGGTTTTCCGGTCTCGAGTTTGCGTGCGGCATCCCGGGCTCGGTGGGCGGCGCGTGCTTTATGAACGCGGGCGCGTACGGCGGCTGCATGGCGGACGTGCTCAAGGAGGTCCGCGTGCTTCTTGCCGACGGAACCGTGGACGACGTGGCCGTGGCCGACCTGGAGCTGGGTTATCGCCACAGCCGCATCGCCGACGAGGGCTGGGTCGTGCTCTCCGCCACCTTCGATTTGGACCGCGGCGACCCCGAGAAGATCCGCGAGACCATGGACGACCTCACTCGCCAGCGCGAGGAGAAGCAGCCGCTCGAGCTGCCCAGCGCCGGCTCCACCTTCAAGCGCCCCGAGGGCTACTTCGCCGGCAAGCTCATCACCGACGCGGGCCTCAAGGGCTACCAGTTCGGCGGCGCGGCCGTTAGCAAGAAGCACGCCGGGTTCGTGGTCAACGTCGACCACGCCACCGCGGCCGACGTCCACGCCGTGATCGAGCACGTCCAGGACGAGGTCGAGCGCCAGTTCGGCGTCCGCCTCGAGCCCGAGGTCCGCTTCCTGGGGTAGAACCACCGCCGACGAGGCCAAATCTGCGATGCGCCGACTGCCGCCAACCAAAAAACCGGGATGGCGGCAGTTTTTTGAGGACCGGCCGAGTACACCCGTGCCTTCGCGCTACAAAACCGCAGGTAGATGAGGTGCTCAAAAATCGGATACTTCGCCCTCGCCGAAAAAACTGCCGCCATCCCGGTTTTTTTGGTTGGCGCAGCTCCGAAAAGCGCGCCCTGTGCCTAAAAGCGCCCCCCTTGCGCCGCCGCGGCTGCATTTCTATGCCAATCAAAAAATAATTGCGACGTTTTTAAGTCCATGAGAGAATAAGTCGCATCAAAGACGTGCGGCGGGAGAAGGAATCCATGGACACACAGCGTTGCCGCGAGTTCGTTGTGCTCGCTCAGACCTGTAACTACCTGCAGGCCGCCGATCAGCTGTTCATCTCGCAGTCGTCGCTCTCGAAGCACATCAAGTCGCTCGAGCGCGAGCTGGGCGTGGAGCTCTTCAAGCGCACCACCCGCCGCGTGCAGCTCAGCGACCAAGGACGCATCTTCCTGCCGTTCGCCCGGAAGCTCGCCTCAGTGGCGCACGACGCCGAAGTCGCCTTGGCCGACGCAGCCGACAATAGCCGCCGTATCATCGATATCGGCTCGATTCCCGTGATGGTGCCCTATGGCATCACGGCGTTGCTCCACAGCTTCGAGCGCAACCATCCCAACATGCGCCTGCGCATCACCGAGGGCGAGGCCGACCAGCTCAAGGGCATGTTGCGTAATCGCCGCCTTGACCTGGCTTTTATTCGCGAGTGGGACGGTGACGTGCGCCTCGATGGCGGCGATGAGGAGTTTGCGACCTCGGCTTTTGCCGCCGACAGGCTCGCGGCCGTGCTGCCCTCCGGCCACTCGTTGGCAGCGCGCTCGTCCATCAGCCTCTCCGAGCTCGCCAACGAGGAGTTCCTGCTTTTGCCGCAAGGCACCGTGATGAACGAGCTCATCATGGACGCCTGCGCCGTCGAGGGTTTTGTCCCCGAGGTGCGCTACCGGGGCACGCGTGCCGAGAACATCATCGACCTCGTGGCGCGCGGCATGGGGGTCTCGCTGCTTATGCGCACCCCCGCCGCGTACCTGACGCGCGCGGCGGTCTCGATCGTGGACCTGGAGAACCCCATCGTCACGCAGATCAAGGTCTACCGCCTGCGCGACCGCGACCCCTCTCCCGAGACGCTGGAGTTCCTTGAGCACATCTCGCTCGCCGACAGGCGGCAGGGGTAGGGCCGTCGTCCAAGCGCCTCGCTGCAAGCAGCGTCTGGAACGGAATAAAACCATCGCCAACTCGAATTGCTGCGGAATAAGTCTCTCCATACGATGAACCCAGTACGAGACTTTAGACAGGAGACGGCCATGGTCATCGACGCAAATATGTACTGGGTCCCCGAGAGCCTCTTTACCAACGAGGAGGTCCTCGCGCGATTTGTGGGAGAGGCGCCGCAGGACGAGAGCACGCGCGTGTATCTTAAGGACGAGGGCGGCGTCCGCCAGGTCGTCGTCGAGAAGCCCGCGGGCTACCCGGCCCTCAACTACGCGCAGGGCGACTACGTGCTCGAGCGGATGCTGGCCGACATGGACGAGGCCGGCGTGGACGTCGCGGTGCTCAAGGTCCCCGGCGCCAACGAGTGGATGAGCCTCGATACCTGCAAGTTCTTTAACGATGGCATGGCCGAGTACGCGCGGCTCTCGGGCGGCCGCATGGTGCCGCTGGCCGTTATCCCGGCCCTCGACTTTACCCCCGCCTGCGCAGCCGAGCTCGGCCGTTGCCTGGGCGAGCTCGGCTTCGCCGGCGTGCAGCTCTGCAGCCACTACGGCGACAAGTACCTTGACGACCCCGCTTTCGCCCCGCTCTTCGAGTGCCTGAACGAGCACGGCGCCACGGTCTATGTCCACCACGTCCCCGTGCCGGTGGACTGCGCCTCCATCGTTGCCTACAACAACCTCCGCCGCAGCTACGGCCGCGTGCAGGATCAGGTAACCGCCGTTGGCCGCGAGCTTTTCTCCGACTTCTTCGAGCGCTATCCGCGCATCCGCATGGTCCACTCCATGCTGGGCGGCGCCTTCTTTGCCGTGTCCGAGATGCTGCTGCCCAAGCCGTCGAAGCGCGCCGATGCCGTGCAGCGGTTCCAGACCGACGACGGCCAGCTCGCCGCCCGCCTGCGCGAGCACGTGTTCTTTGAGATGAGCCACGCCCAGCCTTGGGGCGCAGAGCAGCTTGCCTGCGCCGTCAAGACGCTCGGCGCTGATCACGTCGTTTTTGGCACGAGCTATCCCGTGCGCCGAGAGTGGCTGCTGGACGGCCCGGCCTTCGTGCGCGGCCTGGGCCTCTCGGAGCAGGACGAGGCCCTTGTACTCGGCGGCAACGCCCGCGCGTTGTATAACCTTTCGTAGCCGTTGCCCGGGGAAGGGGAGAGCCGATGCTTGCAGGAGCCGGAAAAGCCGAGATAGACCTCGAGGGCGTCTTGCCCTTCGACGGTTTCTGCAGCGCGCATGACCCCCTGTGCGTGCGCGCCGTGGTCATGCAGAACCCCGACGACACCCGCGCCTGCCTGCTCTCGGTTGACGCCACCTCCCTGCGCGACGATGCTCCGATGCGCGAGGCCGCCGTGCGCGCCGTGGGGTGCCCGCCGGCGGACGTCTGGGTCACGGTGACCCACACGTTCAGCGCGCCGCACGTGCGCACCCCCGGCCACCTCAAGAACGACGACGAGCGCGAGCGCAACAAACGCCTGGCTGCAAGCTTTGCCTCGGCGGTTCTGAAGGCCTGCGCCGCGGCCGTCGAAAGTCTCGTGCCCGCCCGCCTGCAAACCGCGCGAGGGACCTGCTCGGTCAACGTCAACCGCGACGTCGAGACCGAGGCCGGCTGGTGGCTCGGCGTCAACCCCGACGGCTTCTCCGACCGCACGGTGCGCGCCGCGCGCCTGGTCTCGACGGATTCCGAGAGGCGCATCGTCGCCACGATCTACTCCGCCGACGTGCAGCCGTCCGTGACGCAGGGCTTGCAAGACGAGAAGGGGCTCTTCTTGGTGAGCTCCGACCTTGCCGGCGAGGCGTCGCGCCTGCTCGAGGAGCGCCATGGCGGCGTGGCCGTCTTCCTTGTGGGGACCGCCGGCGACCAGGCGCCTCGAGCGAAGGGCCCCGAAGCTCTCCGCGAGCTTGGGCGCGCGCTTGCGGCGGAGGTCGATGAGGCGCTCGCGGGCGCGAGGCCCGTGCGCGCCGACGCGATTCTGCTCTCCTGCGCGACCATCACCGTCCCGGCCCAGCGCATCGCCGAGTTCGGGAGCCTTGTCCCGACGCGCGCCTACGAGTTCGTGCCGGATGGCACGGCTGACCTGGTGATTTTTGTCGCCCGCCTCGGTGACCTTGCTGTTTTTGGTGTTCAGCCCGAGCTGGACAGCTCCTTCGGCGCCCGCCTGCGCGAGGCTGCGCCGGGCCGGCTCGAGATCCTCACCATGGTCAACGGTGCCGCCAAGTACCTTCCCGGCTCGGCGTCGTACGATCGGATCACCTACGAGGCCATGAACTCACGCTTTGCCCGCGGCGCGGACGAGCTTCTTGCCAAGGCCGTGCTTGAGCTTGCAGAACGGCCGCGCCCGGCTAAGGCCTGACGCCGCCACCCGCCGCCCGCCGCCGCTTGCCGCCCCGCCGCCCGCCGCCGCTTGCCGCCCCGCTGCCGCTTGCCGCTCACCGCCGCTTGCCGCTCACCGCCGCTTGCCGCTCACCGCCGCTTGCCGCCCGCCCGTCATCTTCGAAGGAGGCCCACATGAATATCGGATCCGCCCGCCGCATGCTGACTCCGCAGTCCGGGGAGGTCTACCTCATCGGTTATCGCAACCTCGAGAATCGCCTGCATCCCGCCACGGGAGTCTACGACGACGTCTTTGGCAACGCCCTCTACTTCGAGGACGCCGGCAAGGAGCTCTTCGTCTTCTCGTGCGACTTCCTCGAGATCGACGAGGACACCTCCGAGGACGCCAAGACCCTCCTGCACGACCGCTACGGCATCGACCGCGATTGCGTGCTGCTCTGCGCCACGCACAACCACACCAGCGTGGTGGCTTATCACCGCACGTGGTGGACCGGCAAGTTCGACCAGGCATATTACGACTGGTTCCTAGAGACCGTTTGCTCGGCTCTTGAGGAGGCCCGCGGCAACGCCCGCCCTGCCACCTGCCGCGTCGGCAAGCAAGATGTCCTCGGCTGGTACAACAACCGCATCACGAACGAGCCGGCGGACCAGGAGGTCATCGTCGTCGAGTTCTTCGACGAGAACGGCACGGCCTTCGCCGGCTTCGTGAACTGGGCCACGCACAGCGCCACCTGCGGTAAAGACGAGACGCGCCTGAACAGCGAGTTCGCGGGCATGACGAGCAAGAAGCTCGAGCCGCTCCTCGGGTTTTACCCGGCCATGATCGTGGGCGCGGCGGGCGACTGCTCAAACCGGAATCTTCGCCAGGGCACGGGCGTCGAGGAGGCCGACCGCATCTCCACGGGCATCGCTCCCCAGATCGCCGCCATCCCCGTGGAAACCGAGGTGCCTCTGGACGGCATCCGTGTCCAGACCCTTTTCCACACCGTGCACAATAAGGGCGGCCACCTGGATATTCGTGGCTGCGTGATCAGCTTGGGCGGCCTGCACCTCTTTGTGGCGCCGCTCGAGTTCGGCGCCAAGCTCGGAAAGCAGATGAAGGCGGCGTGCCCGGTAGAGGGCCTCGTCTTTGGCTACACGGGCGGCTACTACGAGTATTGGCTGCCCGAGGACGAGTATGGCCTCTCTTTTGAGACGAAGAAGTCCATCGTCCCCAAGGGCAATCCCGAGATCTTGGCCGCAAAGTACATCCAGGCGAGCCGGTTGCTGGGATAGCCGCCTGACATCTAATTTGTTGCCGGTTCTTGCCCGGTCGTCTTACCGGCAACCTAAGCCCCCCACAGACCCCCGCATGCGACGAAGGTTTCCCAGACGCATGCGGGGATTCTTTTCGTTCCTCGTTCTCGAATAAATAGCTTCGCAACTTGAATTGCTGCAGGTTAAAGGCCTTTTTAACATCAAATTAGAAGGTTTGTGCCCTCGTGCGCAACAACGTGCGAAGGTTGCGGCAGCGTCGCGATCGGAAAGGGGGAGAGCCGGGGCGCCTCCGCCGCGCAAAAGGGTCGAATCCAACAGCAAGAGCATCAAACGAGAAAGGAATGAATCATGAAGGGAAAGGGTAAGCTGCTCCCCGTCGTCCTCTGCGGGCTCCTGTCGGTCTCTATGGCCGCTTGTGGTCAGGCGGCGGGCACCTCCGGCGGGGCGACGGCCGGCGGCGATCGGGCGTCGGTCGCGTCCTCCTCGGTCAGCAGCATCTACGGAACGGCCGATACGGAGGGCTTCACCACGCTCAAGGCGTTTCTCGACGAGGGGCAGGCGCAGCCCGGCGGCGAGGTCGCCTATACCGGAAGCGTCAAGGTGAGCCTCACGCAGGACGGCCAGGCCGTGTCCGCGGACAAGATCGACCTGTCGAACGCGTACGTCTCGCTTGACGACGGCGACGGTTACGTGACGGACGACTTCGTGTTCTCCGGCGCGCACAACGACATCAAGCTGGAGGACGGGCTGATCACCTATGCCCTGAACACTGGCGACATTACCTGGAACAACTATGACTACCCCGTCGGTGAGGGCGGCCTGGAGTGGAGCTGCATCGGCGGCGACGGCGCCGGCAAGTACGTCTTCAACATGAGCCTGCACGGCGTTTCTTACGACGGCAAGGAGGTCGACGCCATTCCGTTCGAGGTCACGGTGTACATCTACGGCCGCGAGTTCTCCGCGACGGCCTCGCCGCAGAATCCCTCCGGCTCGCGCTGGGGCGCCGGTGGCTACGACAGCGTTGAGCTTATCGACGGTACCGAGGACCTGTCCGCGGCGCCGGCGAACGACACGGACGCCCCGGTGTTCACGTGGGCGAGCGACACGGGGGCGGGCATCCCTGTCCTGTGTGACTACTCGACCAGCAAGGACGGGCAGCTAACGTTCGATGCGAGCGACGACTTCTATGTGTCGTGGCCGAAGGGGGTCGATGCCTCGGGCCTGAAGCCGGAGGACGTTACGATTACCTTGACCTCCGAGTACGGCGACGAGCTCGTGCTGCGCCCGACGACCGGGACCACGGCCATTCAGGAGTACACCGAGGAGGGCGGCGCGCAGATTCCGAACGGCGATTATCGCGTCTACACGAGCGAGGTCGCGACGCAGATCGACCTCACCTACGTGTACTGGCCCATGGCGCCGGTGTACAGCAAGATGAAGGTCTCCGTTGATGCGACCAATGTCAAGGGCGTCGACGAGAGCGTCGAGACCACCTATGACATCGCCTCCGTTTACACTCACCAGGTGCAGATGGGCGGCGGCCTGGACATCGTGGACACCACGGTAACCGTCAACGGCCTCTTCGGCCTCGACGGCATCGGGTCCATGAAGATCGGCAACGTGTACGAGGACCTTAGTTCCGACATCAAGTATTACTACGCGGTGACCGACCCCAACTCGCATGGGCCGCACGCGGACGCGCTCTATGTCCTTGGCGAGAACGACCAGGTAATCAGCGCGAACGATCTCGAAGAAGGCGCGAAGCTCGAGGACAAGGCCGCCTACTTTACGGCCGATACCAACAAGAACGTGCAGCTGCTCGGGCACAATGTCTTTGCCACGGACGATTCGGTTCCCGCGGGCCTCGAGGCGCAGAAGAAGGTTACCTATAACGGCGAGGAGCTCACGTTCACGCTGACGGCCGCGGGGAGGGCCGGCGGGCTCAAGGTGCCCGAGGGCGCCGAGACGCTCCCGGGTTACATCCTCTCCGCCAATGGCAACTACGATGATCACCAGAGATGGGGATGGCTGTACTTCAACAACGTCGATAAGGACGTTGCCTGGTATGAGGGCGAGACCGTGTCCACAACGCTTGACGCCGACTTCTCCGGGCTGGTTCCCGCAAAGTAATCGGCTCGTCATCCAAACTTAAGGGGCGTGGCCTTTCGGCCGGGCCCCCGAGCGGCAAAAAGCTCCGCCGGACATCCGATTCGGAGTTCGGCGGGGCTTCTCGCCGTTTTTGTTCGCTTCCTTGCGGGTGGATGCGTGCGTGGTATGCAGCGATTCGTGCCGCTGGCGGCTGTTTTGGGGGCGCCTTCCGCACAAAAACAGGGATGGCGGCAGTTTTTTGAGGACCGTCCGAGTACACCAGGTTTGGCACGGGACAAAACCGCAGGTAGAAGGGTTGCTCGAAATTCGGCTACTTTGCCGTCGCTCAAAAAACTGCCGCCATCCCTAGTTTTGTGTTTGGAAGGCTGCGCGAGAGCCTCGAAAAGGGCTTGCTCGGGGCCGGAGGCCCGGGCGAACCGGCTCGCCCGGGGGCTCGTGGCCGGGCGGCGACCTGCGGCGCGCTCGGCAGCGCCGCCGATCAGCCATCAAGGCGGCGTCGACGGACAAAAGAAGGGCGCCGCCCTGTTGGGCGGCGCCCCGAAGGAAAGGCTCTGTGCGAGAGACGTGCCCTAAGCGGCTGCCTTCTCCTTTTTTGCCTCGGCATCGGTCTTGGTGCCGAGCACGAATACGGCCGCGATGGCAACAAGCGTGGCGATAACGCCGCCGACGGCGAGACCAATGAAGCCCATGTCGATGCCGTTGACCGGGTCGATGTAGCAGGGCAGGCCGAGCCAGCCGTTGGCGCCAGGCGTGAACCACTTGGCACCGCAGGCGCCGGCGACGGCGCCGCCGATGCCGGCAGCGATGAACGTGGTCCACATGAGCTTCTTGCGGGGGATGAGGATGCCGTAGAGCGCGGGCTCGGCGACGCCGAAGAAGCTGGAGATAAGGGCAGGAATGTTGAGCGAGGTGTTGGCGTCGCGGTCCTTGCACTTGAGGACCATGCCGATGCAGGCGCCCATAATCGCGCCGCAGCCGGCGAAGTTAAGCGGGTTGAGGGTGGAGTAGCCCACGGCGCTCATCTCGGTGAACCACAGCGGGATGATGCCCCAGTGCAGGCCAAACATAACGAGCAGGCTCCAGAAGGTGCCAACTACGAAGCCGGCGAGAATCGGCGAGAGCGCCAGGAACGACTGGATGCCCATGGCGACGGCGTTGGCAAGGATGGTGGTGATGGGGCCGACGACCAGAAGGCCGACGAGGCAAGAGATCAGCATCGTAAAGACGTTGGTAAAGATGCCGCGGATAAGCTCGGGAAGGATGCCGGAGAAGAACTTCTGCACCTTAGAGGCGAACCAAATGATGGGGATGGACGGCAGGACCTGGGTGTAGTAGCTGAGCAGGACCAGCGGGATGCCGAAGACATCGCCGTATACATTGGCCTGCAGCAGCGCGTTGCCCTCGAAGAGGACGCCCGTCGGGTCGCCGGCCTGGAGCGTGACCAGGTCGGGATAGATGAGGACGGCGCCGATGGCCATCGAGAGGACCGGCTTGACGCCGAAGCGCTGACCGGCGGACCAGGCGACGATGATGGGGAAGAACTCGAAGACCGAGTAGCCGATGGCGTAGAGCACGGCGTAGGTCGTGGTCGCCTTGAAGTCGGGCGCAAAGACGCAGATGAGCGACATGATCGAGACGATGAAGCCGCCGGCCATCAGGACGCCCAGCACGGGCTGGAAAATCGAGGAGACGAGCCCGAGGAACTTGGAGAAGGGATCGGTCTTCTCGTCGGTGAGGCCGGGGTCCTCGTTGACGTCGAGGGCCGCCTGGGCCTCAAAGCCGCCGATTTGCAGCAGGTCGCTGTAGATGCCCTCGACCTGGGGCCCGACGACGACCTGGTACTGGCCGCCTGCCTGGATAACGTCGAGCACGCCCTTGGTGGCCTTCAGGCCCTCGGTGTCGGCCTTTGAGGCGTCCTTGAGGTGGAAGCGCAGGCGCGTGACGCAATGGCTCACGTCGACCACGTTCTCCTTGCCACCCACTCCCTGAATTACCGCGTTGCAGAGCGATTCGTACTTCATTTGGCTACCGCCTTTCAAAAAATGGCGCTCGAGACCTGGTTGCGCGCCCTCCCATTGCCCGGGGAGGCTTCTCAGCACCCTGCTTCTGAAACAACCTTATGGGCTCCAGTTATGCCGGAGCAATTCGCATGACCCTCGCTTTATTTCCGGACAAGAATAAAAACTTGACCCTTGTGGTTGAATCAGGCGCCATTCCGTAATAAACCGCGATGGCCTCGTTTGGCAACGAATTTTTCGCTTGACTATATACCTGCTATACAGTTCAACCTTGGCCAAAAGACGGGCAAATGAGAAGGGCGCGTGGATGCTACATTTTGAGAACGTGCAGGTAGGTATGGGTAAGCACACCCTTGAGGCTCAGGTTTGCGCAACTTCCGGCGGCGTTGTGGTTTTCGCTTACTCACCCGAGCACGCCCATGTGGGCGCAACGGCCCAGGCCATCGCGCGCCCCGAGCCTGGCCGCAGCGCGACCGTGAGCTTACTTGCCGTTCCGTGTCACCGCGACGAGATTCCTGCCCACGACATCGCAGCCGCGCTGGCCACACGCTTTAGGATGCCGTGCGTCGCTACGGCCGGTCTGCACGTTGACGATGCCGCACCGGAAGACATCGAGCTGCTGCTCGCCAATACGCAGGTCCTCATACAAGAGCTGGAAAAGAAGGTCGCCGACCTTCTTTGCGAATAGATGGGAGCACCCATGACCACGACCGCAACTGCAACCGCGACAACCGCAGCCGCAGGCGCGACGACAACCGTGACCGCCGACCAAATCCACGACCTGCGTTCCGCCCTCGACTTCCTGCGCGGCCAGCCCGGCCAGCTCCTAGAGACCGACGTCGAGGTGGACCCCGACGCCGAGGTCTCCGGCGTGTATCGCCATGTTGGCGCCGGCGGCACGCTCATGCGTCCGACCAAGGAGGGCCCGGCGATGCTCTTCTCCAACGTCAAGGGCTATGACGACGCGAGCGTCGCCATCGGCCTGCTCTCCAGCCGCCGTCGCACGGCGGCGCTCCTGGGCCTCGATGAGCAGCGCCTCGGCGTGCAGATAGCGGAGCGCCTGCACAGCCCCGTTGCCCCCGCCCAGATTGCGGCCGGCAAGCACATCGACTGCCAAGAAGTCGTCTACCGCGCAACCGATCACGGCTTTGACCTGCGTCGCATTGTGCCTGCACCGACCAATACCCCCGTTGACGGCGGGCCGTACATTACCATGGGCCTCGCTTACGGAACGAGCCCCGACGGCGCCATGAGCGACGTGACCATCCACCGCTTCTGTTGCGTCGGCCCCGATCGCCTCACGATGTTCATCACCCCCGGCAGCCGCCACCTCGGCGCCTTCTTCGACCTGTACCGCCAGCGCGGCGAGGACATGCCCATCTCCATCTCCATCGGCCTCGACCCGGCGGTCTATATGTGCTGCGGTTTCGAGGCGCCTACCACGCCCCTTGGCTTCAACGAGCTGCAGATCGCCGGCGCCCTTCGCGGTCGCCCCGTCGAGCTCGCCGATTGTTTGAGCGTCCCGCAGAAGTGCATCGCCAACGCGGAGTTCGTCATCGAGGGCTATCTCTGCCACGACGAGGAGATGAACGAGGACGTGCGCGGCCGCGGCTTCGCCATGCCGGAGTTCCCCGGCTACACCGGCGATGCCAAGGTTTGCCCCGTCATCCGCGTCACGGCCGTGACCACGCGCGCCCGCCCCATCATGCAGAGCTGCATCGGCCCTTCTCACGAGCACGTCTCCATGGCCGGAATTCCCACGGAGGCCTCCATCTACCAGATGGTCGAGCGCGCCATTCCGGGCCGGCTGGTCAACGTCCACGCGGCGCCCTGCGGCGGTGGCAAGTTCGTCGCGATTCTGCAGGTGCGAAAGCCCGCGCCCTCCGACGAGGGCAGGCAGCGCAACGCGGCGCTTCTCGCCTTCTCAGCGTTTTCCGAGCTCAAGCACGTGTTCCTTGTGGACGAGGATGTTGACATCTTCGATATGAGCGACGTGATGTGGGCCATGACCACGCGTTTCCAGGCCGACGTGGACCTTATCGCCATTCCCGGTTGCCACTGCCACGTGCTCGACCCGTCCAACGACCCCGCCTTCAGCCCCTCCATCCGGGAACACGGCGTCGCCTGCAAGGCCATCTTTGACTGCACCGTGCCCTATGCCCAGCGCGACGGGTTCGTCCGCAGTCGGTTCATGGACATCGACAAAGAAAAATGGGCCTCGGTCCTCGGCTAACGGAGGCAAGGATGAAGCGGATCATCGTCGGCATGACGGGCGCCTCGGGCGCGCAGCTGGGCATCGCGGTTCTGCGCGCCCTCGCTGCCGCGGGCGGCGTCGAGACGCACCTCGTGATGAGCGACGGCGCCAAGGCGGTTCTTGCCCGCGAGTGCGCCGAGAGCCTCGAGGAGGTGGAGGCCCTCGCGGACGCGGTGCACGACAACCGCGATCTCGCGGCGCCCATATCCAGCGGCTCGTTCATAACCGACGGCATGATCGTGGCCCCGTGCAGCATGAAGAGCCTATCGGCTATTGCCAACGCCTACGACGACGACCTCGTGGTCCGTGCGGCCGACGTCAGCATGAAGGAGGGCCGCCGCGTCGTGCTCGTGCCTCGCGAGATGCCGCTTAACCGCGCTCATTGCAGGAACCTGTCGCGCTGCGCCGAGGACGGCTATGCCATCGTGGCCCCCATGCTCACGTTCTACAATGGCTGCGAGACCACAGAGCAGCAGGTCGACCACGTGGTCGGCAAGGTGCTCATGCGGTTCGGCATCGAGTACGAGCGGTTCAGGCCATGGGCCGGGTAGCTGCAAAGGCGTCGGGCGCGGGGCGCGCGCATCGCGGCGACGCGGCCCGTGCCGGATGGGGAGATGAGGCGGGGAAGATGAGCGGGAACCTTCACTACAGCGTCTCGGAGATGGCGTCCATGTTCGATCTAAGCCGCCAGACGCTCATCTACTACGACAAGATCAGGCTCTTCTCGCCCGCCGAGAAGAACGAGGCCGGCTACCGCCTTTACCTTCCCGCTCAGATTCCGGCGCTGCGGCTGATCTGCACCATGCGCGAGCTGGGCCTCTCGCTTGGGGAGATCGCTGCCGTGGTGGCCGACCACGAGCCGTCGAGGCTTTTGGAGCGTCTTCCCGAGCAACGCGAGAGGATTGATCGGCAAATCGAGCGCCTGGTCGCGCAGCGCGACTTCATCGACCAGCGCACCGCCTTTTACCAGGACGTCGTTTACTGGCAGGGGCGCGAGGGCGAGCCGTGCGTGCGGAGCTTCCCCGAGCGCCGCGTGGTCTTCGAGCCTTTTCCGGCCCTAAAGATGCAGCGTGACCTTCTGCACCCCACGCTTTCGCGCGCCATCAAGCACCTCCATGCCGAGGCGGGAGTGGAGCCGGTCGCGGGTTTCGGGGCAATGCTCACGGAGCGCGGAATCGACGGCGGGACCCTTGCTGGCGCGGGCTCTTTTGTGGTGGTGCCCGGCGGCGTTCGGCCGCCCGATGATGCCCTCGCGCTTCCCGCGGGCGACTACGCGTGTCTCGCGCGGCGGGGCATGCCCTATGACATGCCCGAGGTCGCGCGGCTTATGGACTGGGCGCACGAGCGGGGCCTGGAGCCGGTGGGCAACGTCTTCGATTTTTGCCTGCTCGACACCACGAGCTACGGAGAGGGCGCTGCCGAGGACTTCTGCGTGGCGCAGGTCCGCGTGGAATAGGCGGGCGCGCGCCGACGCGGGCATCTGCTCGCGGCTGCGTCCCTGAAGCAAATAACACCGAGTCAAGGAGAAACGCATGAGCGCAAATTCGAAGATTGATTGGCACCGCGATTCTACGACGGGCGTCGAGTGGTTCGTTGGGGTGCCGTATTGCGAGTGCCCGGCCGACGACGCGTACCAGACGCTGGGCATTCTTGTGCCTGGCTCGCTCGCTGGGTCGCCCGATGCGGCAAGCGAGGCGCCTATCGTGATGCCCGTCGTCACAGAGGGCTATGCAGCGATGGGCGCCCCGACCGAGAGCGATCTGCCTGCCTTGATCGAGGCCGCGCGGCCGTTCCTGGATGCCGGCATGGTCTATGTGCGCGCCGGTTGTCGCGGGCGGCTCCATGGGGCGCCCGCCGGCGTGACGGATCTTAAGGCGGTCGTCCGCTGGCTGCGTGCGCACGACGAGGTCCCCGGCAATAAGGACCTCGTGTTCGCTTTCGGCCACAGTGGCGGAGGCGCGCAAACCGCCGTTTTGGGGGCCAGCGGAAACAGCGATCTTTGGGCGCCGTACCTGGAGGCCATAGGCGCTTGCGACGAATCCGATGCCATCGCGGGCGCCATGTGCTGGAACCCCGTGACGAGCCTGGGCGTGGCCGACGCCGCCTATGAGTGGATGATGGGCCGGTTCTGCCGCGAGGGCGCCGAGCTCGAGAGGTCCTTGGAGCTGGCGGCCACCTATCCAGATTACCTGCGTAAACTCGGCTATGAGGAGGGCGAGTACGTGCAAGTCCTTCTCGACGTCGCCACAAAATCCTTGCGTAATTGGCTCGCCGACGGCCGGGACCGTGAGGTCGATGCCGCCTGGGGCTGGATCGCTCAGGGCCCGGCCGGTCCTGTTGTGAGCGACCTTGCCGGTTTCGTGCGCGACCGCAAGCGGCCGACCAAGCCGTCCCCCGCCTTTGACCGCGACGACCTGAAGTCCCCGGAAAACATGCTATTTGGCCACGACGGCGAGCCGCTCCACTTCGGCGCCGATTACGTGGACTTCTTTGGTACTTCCCAGTCGGATCGGGTCGCGATGTACGATCCGCTCACGTATTTGCTTGCAGGCGGCGCAAGCTCCGACGTTGCTCCCTTCTGGCGAGTGAGCACCGGCCTTATCCAACCGGACACCGCCCTGTGCACCGAGGTGAACCTTGCTGAGGCCACCCGCCGCTGTCCGGCGACGCGCGACGTGCGTTTCCAGACCGTCTGGGACGTGGCGCACGTCAAGGCGGAGCGCTGCGGCGCCCCGGAGGAGAATGTGATCCGGTGGATTCGCGAGGTTTTGGGCAGGTAGGACGGCTTCCTCGGCCGCCCGCCAACCAAAAAACCGGGATGGCGGCAGTTTTTTGAGGACCGGCCGAGTACACCCGTGCCTTCGCACGATAAAACCGCAGGTAGATGAGGTGCCCAAAAATCGGATACTTCGCCTGCGCCGAAAAAACTGCCGCCATCCCGGTTTTTTGGTTGGCGGCAGCCTCAGCAAAGCCTAAAAAGGCTGTGATTGCTCGTTAAGTAGCCGTAAAGCTCGCGCTGCCTCGTCAGCGTCTTCTTCGAAGGCGGGCGCCATGGCAGACCGAGGCGCTCGATGGCCATCCACATAAAATCGTAGAAGCGCTCATAGGTATTGAGCTGGCCTTTGGTAGCCGAGACGGTCTTGACACCCATGGCCTCGAGCAGATTCCGCCGGGTTTGCGTGTAATCAAGGCGCTCCGCGTCCGAGTGAAAAGCCGCGCTGTCGTACTCTATGTCGCCCCGCACGCTGGGGAAATACAAGTCGCAGCGTAGCGTTCGGCTTCCAAGCGTCGCCCTAAGGTGATCGGGAACATCGAGCTCTTCGTTTGCCCGCGCTTCGGGGTAGCCCCAGCCGCCAAGTCGCCGCGGCAGCGTGAATGCGAGACCCAGGAGTATCTCCATGGGTGAGGCCGTGTTTGGCGCAACATGACAAAGGGCGTTTTGCGCCTTCGTCGCGCCTCGGGCGCCTCGAACGCAAGCAAGGTAGCTCTCAATTCTCTCGGGGCTGGTTACTGGGTCGCGGAGCTCGTTGAAGTCCCCGCGCTCCGTTATTGAGAACCCTGCGCACAGGTACGTTCCGATTTCGATCAGCTCCATGATCGACTTCGAGCTTGCTAGCTGCAGAAACGTGAATTCCGGCGAGGATATGAGGCAGGCGTCGGAGTATTCGCAGAAGCTCTCTGGAGGCAAGGGGCCTGCCCATCGATGCGTCACGGCCTTGAGCTGGTTTCTCGACGATTCGTGGTCGGCGACGAGCACGTGGAGCTTGTCGCGCGACGAATATTCGAATGGGAGCTCGGCACACTTGATGTCGCGCATGTTGCCTGAGGCATGCGCAAGGCTGCAGCTCCATGAGGATTCTAGGAGTCGGCCGTCGTTGCTTGCGGTGAGCCAATATCGCAGTGCGGATTCGTGACTAAGGACGATCGTCGTCGGGCACCTCCTCATTTACGGGTGCTCGACGGTAGCACGAACGCGATTCTGGGTGTCTTCCCGAATTCTTACAGCAATCTAACCGAATTCTGCACTGCAGGTAGATGGCCGAATTTGGACGATTGGCTTGCCCTGCCGGTCGGGCCGATTCGGTGAAGGGACTCCGAGGCGCCGCGAGCGGTGGTTTTCGTGTATCCGAGGTCCCCTCGCAACAAAAAACCGGGATGGCGGCAGTTTTTTGAGGACCGGCCGAGTACACCCGTGCCTTCGCACGATAAAACCGCAGGTAGATGAGGTGCCCAAAAATCGGATACTCCGCCTGCGCCGAAAAAACTGCCGCCATCCCTCATTTTTGGTTGGCGGCAGCTTCGGTTGCTTAGTCTAATGGCGTAAAAGGCCCGCGCAGGCCCGCGGCCCCTAGTTCTTCAGCGAGTTGAGCGGCGCCGGGAAGCGGCCGCCGCGGTGCGCGAAGACGCTGCCGGCGAACCTGTTCACGGGCATGACCGGCGCGGAGCCGAACAGACCGCCGAACTCCAGCATGTCGCCCTCGGACTTGCCGATGGCCGGGATCAGACGCACCGCCGTGGTCTTGGTGTTAATGACGCCGATGGCCATCTCGTCGGCGATGATGCCGGAGATGGCCTCGGTTGAGGTGTCGCCCGGAACGGCGATCATGTCCAGGCCCACCGAGCACACGCAGGTCATGGCCTCAAGCTTCTCCAGCGAGAGAGCCCCATCGATGGCTGCTTGGATCATGCCGGCATCCTCGGACACGGGAATAAACGCGCCGGAAAGGCCGCCCACGGAAGACGACGCCATGACGCCGCCCTTCTTCACGCAGTCGTTGAGAAGCGCGAGTGCTGCCGTGGTGCCGGGGCCGCCGCACTCGCCGACGCCGATGATCTCCAAGATCTTGGCCACCGAGTCGCCGGCCGCCGGCGTCGGCGCGAGCGACAGGTCCACGATGCCCTTCTCCACGCCCAGGCGGCGCGACGCCTCGCGGCTCATGAGCTCGCCTGCACGCGTGATCTTAAATGCGGTCTGCTTGATTTTCTCGGCGACCTCCATGAGGCTCGCGGTCTCGGGCAGCTCGCTGAGCGCCGCGGCCATGACACCCGGCCCGGAAACGCCCACGTTGATGACGGCGTCGGCCTCGCCGCTGCCGTGCACGGCGCCCGCCATGAACGGCGAGTCCTCCACCATGTTGGCGAACACCACGAACTTGGCCGCGCCGTAGCAGTCGATGTCAACGGTCTGGCGCGCGCACTCCTGGATGGTCTGCGCGGAGAGAAGGACGGCGTCCATGTTGATGCCCGCGCGCGTGGACGCGATGTTCAAAGACGAGCACACGCGCTCGGTGGTGGCGAGGGCCCCCGGCACCGACGCGATGAGCTTGCGGTCCGTGGCGCCCATGCCCTTCTGCACCAGCGCCGAGAAGCCGCCCATGAAGTCGATGCCCAGGGTCTCGGCCGCGCGGTCCATGGCGTGCGCGATGGGGGAGAGGTCCTCGTCGGGGCAGGCTGCGGCGATCTGAGCCACCGGCGTCACGCTCACGCGCTTGTTGGCGATGGGGATGCCGTACTCGTTCTCGAGGTCGGACGCGGTCTCGACCAGGTGCTCGGCCGTGCGGGTGATCTTGTCGTAGACCTTGTCGCACATGCGCTCCATCGACTCATCGGCGCAGCCGGTCAAGCTGATGCCCATGGTGATGGTGCGGAGGTCGAGGTTTTGCTCGGAGACCATCGAGAGGGTCTCGGCCACTTCCTGCGGAGTGATGTCCACTGCGTGCCCCTTTGCGGTATCGGCGCGGGTATTGCGGTTGCTGTGTGCGGCCATTATAAGGTACGCGTGCGCGTGGCCGCCTGGCCTGCCCCGCGAGGTAACGCATGCGCAACGCCCGTCGGGCCTGTCGCCTGCAGGCGTTCGCGGGAGCCGACGCCGACGCAACCGACGACCTGCGTGTTTAGACAAATCGTTCACATCGATGCCTCGTTTCGCTCGAACAGCCGCTCAGCTGTCTCGAATCGTCCAAATTCGGCCCGAAAGTCTAAACATCTCTAAACAAATAGAAAGCCTAACAGGCGTTTTTATCTAAACAATTATATAAACAGGCCGCTTGCGGCACATTCCCTACCGCTGGCGGCACACCCTCTCACCAAACGGTTTGTAAGGGATTAGAAATAGATTCAGCAAGCGATTAACAAAGCGTTACGCCCGCCTAAAGCACAAGCGTTTCTGCAGGAAAAGACGGGTTTCGCCGAGCGGCACATTTACTCGGCAAACGGGAAGGCCGCATGGACCAGTATAAGAATCGATGTCGTCAACCCACACAAACAACGGCCGGCCATGGTCGTTTAGATTTTCGGCTTCAAGCAGACAGCATTAAACAATGTTTACTTAATGTTTAATTTGCCTGCGCACCCGCGCGAGCAGAAAGAATCGAAGGGAAGGAAACATTATGGGTAACGTTTCGAGGAGGAACTTCCTCAAGTACGCCGGCCTTGCGGGCGGCGTCGCCGGACTCGCTGGTCTGGCCGGCTGCTCCGGCTCGGGCTCCAGCTCTGCTTCCGGCTCCATCAAGATCGGCGTTTCCATCTGGTCCTCCACCGACGCTCTTGGCAAGCTCTCCGTCGAGATCATCAAGAAGGCCGCCAGCATCTTGGGCGTCGAGGTCATCACCAAGGACCAGGGCCACGTCTCCGAGCAGGTCACCGCTTCCATCGAGGAGCTTTGCGCCGCCGGCTGCAACGGCATCGTCGTCTGCAACTCCGCCGACTCCGAGATGACCTCCGCCATCAACACCTGCGACTCCAACCAGGTCTACCTGGCTCAGTTCTACCGCATGATCTCCAAGGAGAACTCCGCCGACGTCTACGCCGTCGCCGAGAAGTCCCAGTACTACGTCGGCGCTGTCCACGAGGACGAGGTCGGCAACGGCGAGAAGCTCATCGAGCTGCTCACCGCCGAGAACGCCAACGCCTACACCGACATCCAGAAGGGCGCCCGCAACATCAAGCTCGAGGCCTGGACCGTCGGCGACGCCACCTTCCAGGAGCGCTGGAAGGGCTACAAGTCCGGCATCGAGAAGTGGAACGCCGCCAACCCGAGCGACCAGGCCACCCTCTCCGATCCGCAGTACGCCAACACCTCCTCCACCGAGGGTGCCAACGTCACCCAGCAGTTCTACAACGCTGACGCCACTATGGACGCCCTGATCGTCGCCGGCGGCGGCGGCGACCCGCTGGTCGGCTCCGTGGGCCAGCTCAAGAACATGGGCCTCACCGGCAAGATCCGCGTCGCCTCCACCGACTTCCTGGACGACCTCAAGGAGCAGCTCACGACCGGTGGCATGTACTGCGAGTCCGGCGGCCACTTCTGCGACCCGCTGTACGCCTTCCTCATGGTCTACGCTGCCTGCAGCGGCTCCGAGACCTTCATGCCCAAGTCCGGCGACTTCGGCAAGGAGATCAAGTTCCCCTACGTCTTCGTCTCCTCTGTTGCCGAGTACGAGGACTACGAGAAGTACTTCGTCGACGACGCTCCTTACACCGACGACGAGATGAAGGATCTCGCTTCCAAGGACTTCGACGCTCTGAACACCGCCGCTACCAGCCTCTCCATCGAGGACGTCAAGACGCGTCACGCCAAGTAGTAGCAGGCTAGTTTTGCTCCGTTAGCTGGGGGCGGGCCTGGGGTCCCTAGGCCCGCCCCCAGTTTTTCTATGAACGGATTCGTGGGTATTCGCAAGGGAAGGATCGGTGAATGGAACTTCTGAAGAAGGCGAGGCAGAGCCAATGGTACGGCGTCGCTCTGCTGCTCATCGTCATCGCTCTGTGCTGGGTGGTGTTTAAGGTTCTGTGCCAGGACGCGTTCGGCTCTCCTGACCAGATGCTGACCTACCTCCAGACGGGCCTCATCTACGCCGTCGGAGGCTGCGGCCTCTACTTCATCGTCACCATGGGTCTGTGGGACTTCTCCGTGGGCGCCGTGCTCGTGCTCTCCGAGCTCATCGCCATTGGCTGCTCCCAGCAGTTCGGTATCGTGGGCGTCGTCGTCGGCCCCATCCTTTGCGGCGCGGTTCTCGGCGCCTGCAACGGCCTGGCCTATACCAAGCTGCGCATTCCCTCGCTGATCGTCACGGTCGGCCTCTCTCTTCTGTACGAGTCCTTCTCCGTCTTTGCTTCCAACTGGGCGGGCACTCGTCTTGCCGATGAGTACAAGCTCTTCGGCTCGTATCCCTGGAACCTCATCCTGGCGCTTCTCGCCTTTGCTCTGTGCACCTTCCTGCTCAGGTACACCAAGCTCGGCACCTATGCTAACGCCATCGGCGCCAACGAGCTCACGGCAAAGAACATGGGCGTCCAGATCGATAAGTACAAGTTCATCGCGTTTGTGCTCTGCTCTACCTTCGTCGGTGTCATGGCCGTCCTCTACATCGGCTACGGCACCTCGCAGACCCCGATGACCGGCATGCAGTCGCAGTCGCTCAACTTCAAGCCGCTCATGGGCGCCTTCTTCGGCCTGGCCTTCAAGAAGTACGGCCACCCCGTCGCCGCCATCGTCCTCGGCGAGTTCCTCATCGCCATGATGTTCGCCGGCTTCACCGCGCTCGGCATGCCCATCACGATCAACAACATCGTCTCGGGTGCCACGCTGCTGCTCATCGTTCTCATGACCACCAAGCGCGTCAAGGGCGCTGTCGTCAAGTAAAGGAGGGATACCACCATGTCTGAACAGAAGCTTCTGCTCCACGGCGAGAAGATCGACAAGAAGTTCGGTCCCACGCACGCCGTCAAGGAGGTCTCCCTCGACTTCTACGAGGGCGAGATCCACGCGCTTATCGGCGAGAACGGCTCCGGTAAGTCCACCTTCACCAACATGCTGACGGGCATCCTGCCCATTGGCAGCGGCACCTTCACCCTTCGCGGCGAGGAGGTCGCGCCCAAGAACCAGGTCGACGCCAACCACCACGGCATCGCCATCGTCGTCCAGGAGACGGGCACCCTGTCCGGCCTCACCGTCGCCGAGAACATGTTCCTCGGCAACGAGGACGAGTTCGTTCACGGCGGCATCAAGGACACCCGCGCCATGAACAAGAAGGCCCAGGAGCTGCTCGACGCCTACGGCCTCGGCGAGATTCGCGCCGACCTCGTCGTCGACAATTACGACTTCGAGACCCGCAAGCTCGTCGAGATCGTCCGCTCCACCTACTTCGATCCCGACATCCTCGTCGTCGACGAGACCACCACGGCGCTCGGCGAGGGCGGCCGCAAGAAGCTCTTCGAGGTCATGCGCGACGTCCGCGCCAAGGGCCACTGCGTCATCTTCATCTCGCACGACATGGGCGAGGTCATCGAGATGTCCGACCGCATCTCCATCCTGCGCGACGGCGACTACATCACCACGGTGAACAAGTCCGACGTCGACGAGGACAAGCTCAAGACCCTCATGGTCGGCCGCGAGATGGACGACCACTACTACCGCACCGACTACCCCGACTACAACGTCGAGAAGCCCGGCGACGTGGCCGTCTCCGTCCAGAACGTCACCGTTCCCGGCGAGATCGAGGGCTTGAACTTCGAGCTCCACTACGGCGAGATCCTCGGCTTCGGCGGCCTGTCCGAGTGCGGCATGCACGAGGTCGGCAAGGCCATCTTCGGCGCGTCCTACGACCGTGAGGGCGAGGTCATCCTGGCCGACGGCACCCACGTCAACGACATCAACACCGCCATCAACCACTCCATCGCCTACGCGTCCAAGGACCGCGACAACGAATCGCTGCTCATCAACGACACCATCGAGGACAACATCACCATCCCCTCGATGCGCGACATGGGCAAGTTCCTCTCGGACAAGAAGCTCCGCGAGTTCGCCGACACCTACGCCGCCCAGATGCAGACCAAGATGGTCAACGTCAAACAGCACGTGTCCGCGCTTTCCGGCGGCAACAAGCAGAAGGTCGTCCTGGCCCGTTGGCTCGGCAAGAAGTCCGACATCCTCGTGCTTGACTCGCCCACCCGCGGCATCGACATCAAGGTCAAGGCTGCCATCTACCAGCTGCTCGAGGACATGCGCGTCGAGGGTAAGGCCATTCTTATCATCTCCGAGGAGATCATGGAGCTCATCGGCATGTGCGACCGCATCTACATCATGAAGGACGGCAAGATCAACGCTGAGCTCCAGCGCAGCCCCGAGCTTACCGACCAGGACCTCATCGCCAAGATGGTCTAGGAGGGAAGACAAATGGCATCCAACAACACCGCGGTCGCTGATCCCAAGGCCGTAGAGACCAAGAAGTCCTTTGACTTCGCTCAGATTCAGACCTACCTGCCGTTCGCGGCCTTCGCGATCATCGTCATCTTCTTCGCTGTGGCTACCGGCGGCAACATCCTGACGCCCAAGAACCTCACCCTGATCCTCTCCGGCGGCTACATGCTGATGATCGGCGCGTGCGGCATCTGGCTCATCATGACCATGGGCTGCCTGGACTTCTCGATGGGCTCCGAGCTCGGCATCTGCTGCGCCGTGTTCTGCTACCTGTCGCAGACCAACCTGGCGCTCGCCCTGGTCGGCTCCATCGCTACCGGCGCGGCCATCTCGCTCGTCAATGCGTTGCTGCACGTCAAGGGCCAGGTCGCGTCCTTCGTCGTCACGAACTGCACCATGTTCCTGCTGCGCGGCGTCGTCCAGCTCATCACCACCGCCAACCCGGTCTACGCCGCCACCTACGTGCAGGCCGACTTCAACGACATGGGCATCTTGATGGGTATCACCATCGCGGTCCTCATCGTCACCTTCGTCCTGACCCGCTTCACCAGCATCGGCCACAACCTCAAGGCCATCGGCGCCAACGAGAAGGCCGCCCGCTTCGCCGGCATCAAGGTCCAGAAGACCAAGATTCTCGTCTACGTGGTCGCCGGCTGCATCATCGGCCTGGCCGCCTTCGTCAACGCCATCAAGGTCGGCTCCGTCACCGCCTCCTCCGGCAACATGTTCGAGACCAAGCTCCTCATCGCCATGGTCCTCGGCGGCATGCCAATCAACGGCGGCGCCCGCGCCCGTTTCTCCAACATCGTCGTCGGCGTGCTTTCTTACCTCGTGCTTGAGAAGGGCCTCGTCATGCTAGGCCTCACCACCGAGATGCAGCAGCTCTTCCTCGGCATCGTCTTCGTCGGCCTCGTTGCCCTGTTCTCTGACCGCAGCTCCAACCAGGTCATCAAGTAAGAAAAGCACCTCGTAAGCTTTTGGCGCCGGGCCTGTGCCCGCGCCACCGACTCGGCATCACCTCCTGGCCCCGCCCTTACCCACCTCTTCCCTTGAGGGCGGGGCCGTTTGGGAGGCTTAGCTTTAATGCAGTGCATAACCGTCCGAAAGGAGCGAACATGCTTGAGATTCGCGATTACAAGTTCTACTTCTGCCCCTGCACCCAGGACCTCTATGGCGATGAGTGCCTCCAGCACGTGCACGAGCACGCCGCTGAGGTCGTCGACTACCTCAATGCCTCTGATGCGGTCCCCTTCAAGGTTGAGCTCAAGCCCAACCTGCTCACCGCGTCGATGATCCAGCAGGTCTTCAACGAGGCCAACAACGACCCCGACTGCGCCGGCATCATTACCTGGGCCCACACCTTCTCGCCGTCCAAGAACTACATCCTCGGCCTTCAGGACCTCCAGAAGCCCCTGTGCCAGTTCGCGACGCAGTACAACGAGGAGATTCCGTACGACACCATCGACATGGACTTCATGAACGAGAACCAGGCCGCCCATGGTGAGCGCGAGCTGGGTCACATCTTTGCCCGTATGCGCTGGGAGCACAAGGTCGTCTTCGGCTTCTGGAAGGACCCCGTGGCCCTCGCCGAGCTCGGCCAGTGGCAGACCACCGCGGTCGGTGTCCTCGAGTCCCGCAACATCCGCCTGTGCCGCTTCGCCGACACCATGCGCAACGTTGCCGTTACCGACGGTGACAAGATCGAGGCCCACGTCAAGTTCGGCTGGACCGTCGATGCGTGGCCGATCAACGAGCTCGTTCCCTACGTCGATGCCGTGACCGATGAGGAGGTCAAGGCCCTGACTGACGAGTACTACGCCACCTACGGCATCGTGGACGACGGCCGCGATGCCGACGAGTTCCGTCGCCACGTTGAGGTCCAGGCAGCCCAGGAGATCGGCATTCAGCGCTTCCTCGAGGAGCACGGCTACAATGCCTTCTCCGATCACTTCGGCGATCTCGGCGGCCTGAAGCAGCTGCCGTCCCTCTCGGCCCAGCGCCTCATGCAGAAGGGCTACGGCTTCGGCCCCGAGGGCGACTGGAAGACCCCGTGCCTGGTCCGCATCATGAAGGCCATGACCTCCAAGAACCCCAATGCCAAGGGCTCCGCCCTTCTCGAGGACTACACCTACAACCTGGTCCCGGGCAAGGAAGGCATCCTCGAGTCCCACATGTCCGAGGTCGATCCCTCCATGGCCGAGGGCAAGATTGCCATTCGCGCCACGCCGCTTTCCATGGGTGACCGTGAGGACCCGGCGCGCCTCATCTTTACCGGCAAGACCGGCCCCGCCATCGCCTGCTCGCTCGTCGACCTGGGCAACCGCTTCCGCCTGATCATCCAGGAGGTCGAGTGCAAGGAGGTCGAGAAGCCCATGCCGATGCTGCCCACCGGCACCGTCTTCTGGACCCCGAAGCCGAACCTGAAGGTCGGCACCGAGGCCTGGATCTACGCCGGCGGCGCCCACCACACTGCGGTTTCCTACGACCTGACCGCCGACCAGATGGTCGACTGGGCCGAGGCGATGGGGATCGAGCCCGTGGTTATCGACGCCAACACCAACATCCGCGACTTCAAGCGCGACCTCAAGCTTGGTGAGGTTTACTACCGCTAATCAGGCGCGGTCTGTTCGGCAGGTATGAATGACCCGGCCGCGTCTCTCGTTCGGGAGGCGCGGCCGTCTCTTTACCTGCAGTTTGGGGACAGTCCCCAAACCGCTGCAGAAAGGGGACAGTCCCCAAACCGCTGCAGTTTAGGGACGGACTTGCGGGCGCGGCGCTTGGCCCCGTGGGGTTATTGGGGGACCTATGAGGGTTCCGGGACATCAAATCGTTTCGTAAGGAGAAACAACATGGATAAGCAGCAGGTTATTGCTGATATCGAGTCGGGGCGCACGAGCCTTGGCATCGAGTACGGCTCCACCCGCATCAAGGCGGTTCTGGACGACTCCAACAACGAGCCCGTGGCCATCGGCACCTTTGACTGGGAGAACTCTCTGGTCGATGGCTACTGGACCTACTCCGAGGACGAGATCTTTGCCGGCCTCAAGGCCGCCTACGCATCGCTTAAGGCAGATGTTGCCGAGAAGTACGGCGTCAAGCTCACCCAGGTGGGCGCCCTCGGCATCTCGGCCATGATGCACGGCTACCTGCCGTTCGACGCGGCCGGCAAGCTGCTCGTGCCGTTCCGCACCTGGCGCAACACCACCACCACCGAGGCGGCCCACGAGCTCTCCGGCCTCTTCGCCTTCCACACCCCCGAGCGCTGGAGCGTCTCGCATATCTACCAGGCCGTCCTGAACGGCGAGGAGCACGTGCCCAGCATCGACTTCTTCACCACGCTCGCGGGCTTCGTGCACTGGCGCCTGACCGGCGAGAAGGTCCTGTCCATCGGCGACGCCTCCGGCATGTTCCCTATCGACTCCACCACCTACGACTACGACGCCGCCAAGATCGCCCAGTTCGACGAGCTCGTGGCCAGCAAGGGCGTGGCCTGGAAGGTCGAGGACCTGCTGCCCAAGGTGCTTGTTGCCGGCGAAGTGGCGGGCCATCTCACCGAGGAGGGCACGCGCCTGCTCGACCCCGAGGGCGACCTTCAGGCCGGCTGCCCGCTGTGCCCGCCCGAGGGTGACGCCGGCACCGGCATGATCGCCACCAACTCCATCGCCCAGCGCACGGGCAACGTCTCGGCCGGCACCTCGGTCTTCTCGATGATCGTGCTCGAGCACGCCTTGAAGGACGCCACCGCCGAGGAGATCGACCTCGTGACGACCCCCGTCGGCGACCCGGTCGCCATGGTGCACTGCAACAACTGCACCTCCGACATCAACGACTGGGTTGACCTTCTCGCGGACTTCGCACAGACCATGGGCACCCCCGTCGACAAGGGCGACATCTATACCAAGCTCTTCAACGCGGCGCTTACCGGCGACAAGGACGCCGGCGGCCTCGTCTCCATCCCGTTCATCTCAGGCGAGACGGTCATGGGCGTCCAGACCGGCTTCCCGATGGTCGTGCGCAAGCAGAACGCCAACTTCAACGTGGCCAACTTCATGCGCATGCACATCATGGCCGCCTTTGGCGCTCTTGCCGCGGGCAACGAGGCCCTGCGCGCCGAGGATGTCAAGATCGACAAGCTCTACGGCCACGGCGGCATCTTCAAGACCCCGAAGGTGGCGCAGTCCCTGCTTGCCGCCGCGCTCGAGGCTCCCGTCACCGTCATGTCCACGGCGGGCGAGGGCGGCGCCTGGGGCCAGGCCGTCGCCGCGTCCTACATGGCCAACAAGGCTGAGGGCGAGAACCTCGCGGACTTCCTGAACAACAAGGTCTTCGCCGGCATGGAGGGCGTGACCGTGGAGCCCGACGACGCCGACGTCGAGGGCTACCGCGCGTTCCTGGATGCATTTAAGAAAGTTAACGAAGCCGAGAAGACAGCCGAGGCACAATTGGTTTAGAATCGTTCGCAACGGAGCGTTTTTACGTGCAGAAACATTCAAAACGCTCAAGTATACGGCTCCAAAAGAGGGGAGAGCTTCAAAATGATGCTTAAGGAACTGCGCGAGAAGGTCTACGAGGCCAACATGGACCTCCCGAAGCACGGGCTGGTCGTCTTTACCTGGGGCAACGCCTCCGAGTACGACCCCGAGTCGGGCCTCTTCGTCATCAAGCCGTCCGGCGTCGACTACAAGGACCTGAGTCCCGAGAACATGGTTGTCTGCGACCTTGAGGGCAACCGCGTCGAGGGCGAGATGAACCCGTCCTCTGACACCGCCACCCACGCCGTTATGTACAAGCACTGGGCCGATAAGGGCGTTCTCGGCGTCGTGCACACCCACTCCGCCGCCGCCGTCGCCTGGGCCCAGGCCGGCCGCGACATCCCGGCGTACGGCACCACCCACGCCGACTACTTCTATGGCCCCGTGCCCTGCATGCGCGGCCTGACCGAGGACGAGATCGAGCGCGCTTATGAGCTCGAGACCGGCAATGTCATCGTCGACGGCTTCGCTGAGCGTGAGATCGACCCCGTCGCCGTGCCGGGCGTCCTCGTGCGCAACCACGGCCCGTTCAGCTGGGGCAAGGATGCCGCGCAGGCCGTCTATCACGCCGTCGTTCTGGAGGAGTGCGCCAAGATGGCCCGCGACACCGAGATCCTCTCGGCTCATTGCGGTCCCGCTCCCCAGTACCTGCTCAACAAGCACTACATGCGCAAGCACGGCCCCAACGCCTACTACGGCCAGGGCGGCGAGCACTAAGATCACACGGGTTTCGGCCCGCATAACCGCACGTCAAAGGGCGGGGCTCTCGGGCCTCCGCCCTTTTTGTGGACAAAGGGACAGTCCCTTTGTCTACTTTGCGGGCGGGGTTCTCGATGAGGTTGTAACGCAAACAGCGGTACATTTACGTCACTAATTTGGCGAGGAGGCTGCTATGGAGAAAACCGCGACGCTGAACCTGCGCGTTTCGCCGGAGGTAAAGAGCAGTGCAGAGTACGTGCTCGACCAGTTGGGCATTCCGATGTCCACGGCCATAACCATGTACCTTAAGCAGATCGCGCTAACGGGAGGAATCCCCTTTACCCCGCGAATCCCGAGCGCTCCGCGTGCGGTTGACGCCGATCGTATGAGCGATGACGAGCTTCGGTCGCTGATCTCCTCGCGTATCACGGACTCCGTTTCCGGTAATTTGACCTCGCTTGCCGACGCGCGACATCCAGGCGAGGCTTACTAAGGTACTCGAGGGTATTTAGCCCTTACGGCGGCAGATTTTGCGGGCGGCGGCGCTAGACTTACAAGCAGCGAACGGCCCGGCGACGGGCGCTTCTCGATTCGTGGATAAGGAGAACAACATGCAGGTCAACGGTACCGCATTCGGTCAGCTTCCCGATGGGGGAGATGCCCTTCTCTTCACCATTTCGAACAAGGCGGGCATGCAGGTCGCACTTACCAACGTGGGCGGCTGCATCGTCTCCGTTAAGGTTCCCACGGCCGCGGGCGAGCTCGTGGACTGCGTGCTCGGCTACGACGACGCCGCGGGCTACGTGAACAACGGCCCCATGTTCGGCGCGCCGGTGGGCCGTGTGGTCAACCGCATCGCCGGCGCCTCGTTCGAGCTGGGCGGCACCACCTACGAGCTCACCGCCAACGAGGGCCCAAACGCAAACCACAGCGGGCGCGACCCGTGGTTCCAGCGCGAGTGGGAGGTCGTCCGCATCGAGCAGGGCGAGGACGGCGGTACGGTGGAGTTCCGCCTGCTCTCTCCCGACGGCGACCAGGGCTTCCCTGGCGAGGTCGACATGCACATGACCTATGAGCTCGACGGCCACGACGCCCTTTGCGTGACCTACGACGGTACGGCTTCGGCGCCCACGCTTATCAACATGACGAACCACAGCTACTTCAACCTGAACGGCTGCGATGGCCAGACGGTCCTGCACCACCGCCTCACCGTGGACGCCGACTCCTACACCGAGACCACCGACGCGCTGATCCCGACCGGCCGCGTGCTGCCCATCGACGGCACCCCGCTCGACGTCCACGATGGCAAGGAGCTCGAGGACGTGGTGGGGAGCAAGGCGCCCTCCATCGTGAACGCCCGCGGCATCGACCACAACTTTGTGCTGGCCCCGGCCGAGGAGGGCAAGGACGGCTTCGTCGGCGCCCAGCGCCATGTGGCGCGCCTCGAGGCGGACCAGACGGGCATCGTGCTGGATATCTCCACCGACCTGCCCGGCATGCAGGTCTACACCGGCAACTACGTGGAGGGCTCGAGCGGCAAGGGCGGCGTCGCGTACCACGATCACTGCGCCGTGGCGCTCGAGACGAACTTCTACGCCGATGCCATCCACCACCCCAACTTCCCGCAGCCGGTCTTCGGCCCCGATCGCCCGTACCGCACCCGCACCGTTTACGCCTTCTCCGCGCGCTAGGCTGCGGTCGGGTCGGCGGACCGGCCCGCCATTGTTGGCTGGCCTCTGTAGCCGCAAAGAAAACGGCCCCGCTTGGTCCGTTCCGCAAAGAAATCGCGCCCGCTTGGTTTATTTGCAAAGGAAACGGCCTCGCTTGGTCCCAATCCGACCAAGTGGTGCCGTTTTCTTTGCGCCGCGGCCCCGCGCGGACCAACTCGTCGCGTTTTCTTTGCGCCGCGGCCCCGCGCGGACCAACTCGTCGCGTCTTCTTTGCGGCGATGCGCCGGCCTGCCGCGCTATCTTGCCCGTACGTATCTCTGACTCTTGCTCCTCGGCTTTTCTGGCTCGGTTCTGGCAAGAAGCCCTTTGTCCAGCAGCGGGTTTATGTATGCGCGCGACGCATAGAATTCGCCGATGCCGAGCATCTCGGCGATTTCTGCCCGCGACCTAGGTTCGTTGCAAAAAGCGAGCAAAGCCGCCGCCCGCTTGGTGGTTCGGCTCTGTTTACCTGCCTCTCTCTGCTTCGTGCCGTCCGGCGAGGCGTTTTCTGAGGCGTGGATGCGCAGGGTAACGTGGAACTCGGATCCGGTGTCGGTAAATTCCGGCTCCGGTTTTCCTGCCTGTCGCATCGCAAGGCGGATGGTCGGAATCCCCGAATAACGGTTCTCGGTCTGTCCAAGCACTTCCATTGCGGTCGCGAGTGCCGGGTTTCTCGTGTCCGGTTGGACCTTGCCGAGCTGGTCGACCGTGAGCCTGCCGTAAAGGCCGCCGGGATTTCTTACCTCAAGGCGGTCGGAATATAGCTCTACCTGCACCGGCATGGCCTCGGTATGGATGCTGTAGTCGCGGTGCACGAGCGCGTTGAGAATTACCTCGCGAACCGCCACCATCGGCAGGTCGAGCTCATCGATCCTCTCGCCGCTGCTGGGGTCTATTTTGGTTGACTGGGAAAGGTTGCGGCGAACAAACGAGAGGCACTCTGCCAACTTACTAGTTATGGAGTTCAGACACGCTTAGAAATTACTAGATATTGCAAATCTGCGCTAATTAATGACTACGACTGCGCAATTAGCAAATTCTTGGCGAAGTTTTGCATGCTCCCCAACTTCAATATCATGATGTTGTTAAACGGCGGGGGAGAAGCATGGCAAAGGTGACGCTGAAGGACATCGCGCGGGAGGTGGGTTTGTCGCCCACCGCCGTGTCGCTTGTGCTCAACGACCGGTCGTGCAAGATCTCGGCCGAGAGCCGCGCGCGCATCAAGGAAGTCGCCCGCAAGAAGCGCTACATCCCCAACCAGATCGCGCGAAGCCTCGTCACGCAGCATTCGCAGACGCTCGGCCTCATCGTGCCGAACATCGAGTCGCGCTTCTTCTCGTCGCTTGCGCACCACCTCGAGGTCGCGTGCCGCAAGCGCGGCTACCTGCTGCTTATTGCCAATTCCGACGACAGCACGCACAACGACGCGGACCTCATCCGTCTCTTTGTGAACCGCGGCGTCGACGGCATCTTTATCGTCGTTGCCGACGAGCTGCGCTACGCGCGCGGGCTCAAGTCCATCCTCGAGCAGCTGCCCGTGTCCTTCGTGATGGTTGACCGATTTATAGAGGGACTCGACTGCGACCGCGTCGGATTCAATAACGAACAGGGCGGCTACCTGGCCACTTCTTACCTGCTCGGGCGCGGGCATGAGCGCGTCGCGGCCATCATAAACAAAGAATCCAACACGGGCCTCGAGCGCATGGCCGGCTACGAGCGCGCCCTGCGCGAGCACGGCATCGAGCCCGACCCCGAGCTCGAGCTCCACAGCGCCTACTACATCGACGACGCCTTCCAGTCCGCCAAGGGCATCCTCAAGACGGACGCCACGGCCGTCTTCGCGAGCTCCGACAACATCGCGCTCGGCCTGCTCAAGCTGTTCTATGCCAATGACCTGCGCGTTCCTCGCGATTACTCGGTGGTGAGCTACGACAACTCCGCTGCCGACACGCTCTTTGAGCCGGCGCTCACCTCCATCGAGCAGAACTCCGCCGAGCTCGCGGCGGCGGCGCTGGAGCTCATGTTCGCGCGTCTCGCCGAGGACTCCGGCGCCGACCGCTCGTCCTCCGTCACCCGCATCCTGCGGCCTAAGATCATCGTCAAGGACTCGGTCAGGTGGCTGTAGCGCCGGACAAAGGGACTGTCCCTTTGTCCATTGGCGGCTTTCCGCAACTTACCGTCATTCGTATTGAACGGTCTGAACAAAGTGAACGCTTTTGCGATTACTAAATTCTCAACTAAAACGAATTACTTCCGATTTCTCAAGAAGTAAAGCGTTTTACCTTTCTAATATCGGTCTTGGCTCAAGCAAGCACCTCGCATCCCCCAAGCGAGGTTACGATCAAGGAGGATCAAGCATGGCCCACCCCGTTATTGGCACCCCGTGGCAGAAGCTCACCCACGCCGTTCCCGAGGAGGAGCTCGAGGGCGTCGAGAAGTACTGGCGCGCTTCCAACTACCTCTCCGTCGGCCAGATCTACCTTCGCTCCAACCCCCTGATGAAGTCTGACTTCGTCGACGAGAAGACCGGCCAGACCCGCGACTTCTCCCGCGCCGACGTCAAGCACCGCCTCGTTGGCCACTGGGGCACCACCCCGGGCGTGAACTTCCTCTTCGGTCACGTCAACCGCCTCATCGCCGACCACGGCCAGAGCACAGTCTTCCTCATGGGCCCGGGTCACGGCGGCCCCGCCGGCACCTCTCAGTCCCTGCTCGACGGCACCTACCGTGAGGTCCGCCCGGACATCACCGACGACGAGGCCGGCCTGCAGAAGTTCTTCCGCCAGTTCTCTTACCCCGGCGGCATCCCCAGCCACTTCGCGCCCGAGACCCCCGGCTCCATCCACGAGGGCGGCGAGCTCGGTTACACCCTGTCCCACGCCTACGGCGCCATCATGGACAACCCGAGCCTGCTGGCCGTGGCCGTCGTCGGCGACGGCGAGTCCGAGACCGGCCCGCTCGCCACTTCTTGGCAGTCCAACAAGCTCGTGAACCCCAAGACCGACGGCATCGTGCTGCCGATCCTGCACCTCAACGGCTACAAGATCGCCAACCCGACCATCCTCGCCCGCGTCTCCGACACCGAGCTCGCCGAGTTCTTCGAGGGCATGGGCTATGACCCGCACTTCTTCGTGGCCGGCTTCGACAACGAGTCCCACGCCTCCATCCATCGTCGCTTCGCGAACCTGCTCGAGGAGGTCTTCGACCAGATCTGCGACATCAAGGCGGCTGCTGAGGAGGGCGACGAGACCCGTCCCGTCTACCCGATGATCATCTTCCGCACCCCCAAGGGTTGGACCTGCCCCAAGCACATCGACGGCAAGAAGACCGAGGACTCTTGGCGTGCCCACCAGGTGCCGCTGGCTTCCGCCAAGGACACCCACGAGCACTTCCGCGTGCTGCGCAACTGGTTGAAGTCCTATAAGCCCGAGGAGCTCTTCACCGAGGGCGGCCAGGTCAAGGACGACGTCGTGGCCTTCATGCCTCAGGGCGACCTGCGCATCGGCGCCAACCCCAACGCCAACGGCGGCAAGATTTTCCAGAAGCTCGAGCTCCCCGACATCCACGAGCACGAGATCCCCGTCGCCGAGAAGGGCCACGGCTGGGGCGCTGCCGAGGCTGCCCGCGTCTTCGGCGCTTACACGGCCGACGTCCTCGCCAAGAACGACAACTTCCGCATCTTCGGCCCCGACGAGACCGCTTCCAACCGCCTGCAGGACGCCTATAAGGTGACCGGCAAGCAGTGGGACGCCGGCTACTACGCCGATGGCGATAACGACGAGCTCCTCTTCCCGTCCGGCAAGGTCGTCGAGCAGCTCTCCGAGCACCAGTGCGAGGGCTTCCTCGAGGGTTACGTCCTCACCGGCCGCACCGGCGTCTGGAGCTCCTACGAGTCCTTCGTGCACGTCGTCGACTCCATGGTCAACCAGCACTGCAAGTGGCTCGAGGCCACCGTCCGCGAGATCCCTTGGCGCGCGCCTATCGCCGGCCTGAACATCCTGCTCTCCAGCCACGTCTGGCGCCAGGACCACAACGGCTTCTCTCACCAGGACCCGGGCTTCATCGACCTGCTGCTCAACAAGTCCAACGAGACCCACGTCGTCAACGCCTACTACCCCTGCGACGCCAACATGGCCCTCGCTGTGGCTGAGAAGGTTTACCAGTCCACCAACTGCGTGAACGCCATCTTCTGCGGCAAGCAGCCGGCGCCGACCTTCATCACCGTCGACGACGCCAAGGCCGAGCTCGAGGAGGGCGTGGCCGAGTGGAAGTGGGCCAGCTCCGCTGAGTCCATCGACGACGCCGACCTCGTTATCGCCACCTGCGGCGACGTGCCGACCCTCGAGGCCCTCGCTGCCCTCGACATGCTCAAGAAGCTGGGCGTCAAGGCCACCTTCGTGAACGTCGTCGACCTGCTCAAGATCCAGAACGCCTCCGAGAACGACCTCGCCATCTCCGACGAGCGCTTCAACGAGCTCTTCGGCCACGACAAGCCGGTCCTGTTCTGCTTCCACGCCTACTCCGGCACCATCCGTCGCCTCGTTTGGGACCGTCCGAACCACGACAACTTCCACGTGCACGGCTACGAGGAGAAGGGCTCCACGACCACGCCGTTCGACATGCTGCGCCTCAACAACATGGACCGCTGGGCCCTGGCTGCCGACGCGCTGCGCATCGTGGACGCCGAGAAGTTCGCCGACCAGATCCAGAAGTGGGAGGACTTCCGCCTCGAGGCCTTCAAGTTCGCTTGCGACGAGGGCTACGATCACCCCGACTTCACCAGCTGGGTGTGGCCTGACGCCGCCGCCACTTCCAACGGCCAGCTTTCCGCTACCCAGATGACCGCGGGAGATAACGAATAGCCCACTGCGAGTCCGGCGCCCTCGGGCTTGTCTCTGGCTCAGCTTCGCTGCTACGCAGCTCAGAAGTCGCCTGAGACAAGCCCGAGGGCGTCTCTCAGCGGGCTGTAGGCTCGTTTGCACGAATGATTGGCCGGGAGGGATTCCGATTTAGGGGCTCCATCCCGGCCTTGTTGTTAGTGGAGGTAGAAAGAGCGGAGGGACGAGAGGGTGTCTTGGTCGAGGGCGAACTCCTCCTGGAGGAAGTGCTCGCGGGAGGGGCCTTGGGTGCCCCAGGCGTCTAGGACGGCTTGGAGGTTGGCGGGGTAGACCTCGTTGGCTTGGATCCAGAGCTCCTTGGTAGGAAACATGGGCGGCAGCGGGTCGGGCGGGTTGCTTATCATCTCGGCGCGGTAGATGTTGGTGTCGAGGAAGTTCCGGATGATGGTCCCATCGTCGACGCCGAGGATGGTGAGGATGAGCGCCGCGGCGATGCCGGTGCGGTCCTTACCTGCGCTGCAATGAAAATAGAGCGGGGCGTCGTGGGTCTTGAGGTGGTCGACGAGGGCGTGGAGCGCCGGGTTGTCTCGCACCATCGAGAGATACAGGGCGCGCATGATATCGACCGGCTCGCCTCCCGAGCTCTCCATGCGGGCGATGGCAGCGGGCGAGAAGTCCATCTCGGCGCCGTCGGGGCCGTACATGCCGGCGACGCGCTGGTGGGCGGTGCCTTCGGGGATGTACTCGGGGAAGGCGTCGGCTTCGGCGGCGGCCCGCAAGTCGAAGATGCAGGCGAGGCCGAGGCCGTCGACGCCGGCACGTTCCTCGTCGCTCAGGTTGCCCAGCGTGGAGCCGCGATACAGCAGGCCGTGGCGCACGCGGCGACCGTCGCGCGCCTCGATGCCGCCGAGCTCGCGAATGTTCCTCTCGGGGTCGAACCCGGACACGTATCCGGGCAGGTTTTTCTCGTCCATATCGTCCTTTCTGGGTGGTTTGGGGTGCTTTTTGAGGCCGGCCGTTTGCAAAAACCGGGGATGGCGGCAGTTTTTTGAGGGCCAGCCGAGTAGACCGTGTTTTACGTTCAACAAAACCGCAGGTAGATGGGCTGTCAGAAATTTAGCTACTTGGGCTGTGTGCGAAAAAACTGCCGCCATCCCTGTTTTTGTGCACGCAGGACCGCGTCGAGGCCGCGCTGGGGCCGCGGCGGCTTTGAGTCTAAAGCCCGCGCGCCCATTCGTCGGCCAGAACCGCCCAGGTGGCGTTGTGCGGGTTCATGTGCTCGCCGTGGGCCGAGGTGGTCTGGTCGCAAAGGCCGCTCCCATGGTGTCCTTCGCGATAAATGTGCAGCTCACAGGGGACGCCGAGTTCCATCGCGCGGGCGGCGAAGCGCGCCGTGTCCGCAGGGGGCACAAGGCCGTCCTCGCTCGTGTGCCACAAGAAGAGCGGCGGCATCGACGTATTGGCATGCTCCACGAGGTCGACCTCGGCGCGCTGCTCGTCACTGGGGTGCTTCGTCCCGCATACGGCGAGCGCCGAGAACTCCTGGAGCACGTCGTCGCCTCGATCTAGCGCGCGAAGCATCGGGTAGCAGCCGACGACGCCGCGCGGCCGCGCCGCCTCGCCGAAGTCCTGCCAGCGCTCCGCCAGCGAGATCGCCACGTGAGCTCCCGCCGAGAACCCCAGGATAAAGACGCGCTCGGCATCGACGCCCAGCTCCTCGGCATGCTCGCGGACGTAGGCCACGGCGCGCGACGCCTCACCGACCTGCACGGGATAGCGCGCATCGAGGCTCGGCTGCGGCTCGACGCCCTCCTCGGGCGCCCCCAGAAGCACCGAATAGCGCAGAATAAACACCTGGTAGCCCATGCCGAGCCACCGCGCGGCCACCGGCTCCGCTTCGCGGTGGGCAAGGTTGAGGTACCCGCCGCCCGGCGCTACGATCATCGCCGGCCGCGCCCGGACCTCGCTCGCCGAGATGTGCGGGTCGATGGCCCACCCCTCGAGGCGCGCGCCCGTCTCTTCGTTCAACGTGATGCGAACCTGCCGCATGGCTGCTCCTTAGCTATTGGTTGCGGTAGTCGTTGGGCGTGCAGCCCGCGTACTCGCGGAACCGCTTGTAGAACTGGGTGAGGTTGCTCACGCCGACCTCTGCCGCAATCTCGGCCACCGTCATGTGGGTGCCCTGCAGGAGCATCGCCGCGCGCTTCATCCGCTCCTCGTTGACGAGCTGCTTGAAGGTCTGGCCAGTCTCTTGCCGCACGGTGGCGCTGAGGTAGGTGGCGTCGTAGCCGAGGGCCGCGGCCATCTTGCCCAGGTTTCCCTCGCGGTAATTTAGCGCCACATGCTCGCGGATGCGACCGATGAGCCGCTCGCACTGGTCAATCTCGGCCTGCGAGCGAACGTCGCCCTCGTAGGTGCGCAAAAGGTGCGTGAGCAGGGCTTCTGCAAGCGAATCGATGATGTCGTCGGTCGCGACCGCAGGGTCGAACTTCTCGCAGAGGATGCGGTCCACGAGGCAGCGGGCGAGCTCATCATTGCGAGATTGATACACGCGGCTCTCCATGTGGGCCGATGTGCGGGTGCTCAGCGCGAGCGCGAACTTGGAGCCCAGGCGTGTCGCCGTCTTGAGGAAGTGGTCGTCGAAGAAGCGGTCGTTTAGCACGATGTTCACCGCGAAGTCGTTGGGCCCGGTCGCGGCGACGCCGTGCGGCACGTGGCGGTCGGCAACCAGACAATCGCCGGCGCTCAGCGTAACGGGCGCGCCGTCGACCGTCATCTTGAACTCGCCCGCGTAGCAGTACGTGATCAGCGCGTACTGGTAGATGTGCTCGGGCGTGGCCGGCGCGTTGATGCCGTGGACCGAGACGGCGTGGCAGCTCCCGCCGAACTCGCGCTCGGCGGTAAAGACGTAGACCGGGCGATCGCCGAAGTTGACGACGGGGTACTTGGCGCGGAAGTGCGCGACGACCTCCTCCTCGGTCGCATTGGGCACGTCCGAGGAGTCGCGAATGATCTGTTCGAGTTCTGCGATGTTCATAAGCCATCCAAAAATCTGTTAGCAAAAAACGAAACAATTGCTATTGCTGCACGTAAACAGCAAAAACTAACGTTGGTAGGGATGATAAAAACAATATAGCACAGAGGAGTTCGAATGGAAGCTGCTTGGATCTGTGGTCCTGAGTTCGACTACGGCGAGAACGCTGTCGGCTACTACGCCGACCACCGCGACCACGTGCTCTCGGCGCGCTTTGAGCTCGCGTCGGCGCCGGCCGCGGCCGAGCTGAGCATCGCCGTGCTCGGCTTCGCCGACGTGCGCATCAACGGCCAGCGCCTGGGCGTCGAGCTCCTCGGCGCCTGGACGAATCCCACGAAGACCATCTACCACGACGTCCTCGACGTGACGTCCCTGCTCGTCGCCGGCGAGAACCGCATCGAGGTCGAGCTCGGCAACGGCTGGTACAACCCCTCGCCGCTCACGCTCTTCGGCAAGTACAATCTGCGCCAGCGCCTGGTCGAGGTCGGCACCCCGGCCTTCCAGGCGGAGCTCGTGGCCGACGGCGAGCAGGTCCTGGCCACCGGCGAGGACTGGTCCTGCGAGCTCGGCAACCGCGTGTTCAACAACATCTACCTCGGCGAACGCGTCGACTTCACCCTCGCGCCCGAGGCCTCAGAGGCCCGCGCCGTCCCCGCTCCCGCAGGCGAGCCCCTGGCCTGCCCCGTGCCGCCTTGTCGCCGCTTCGAGGCCTACGAGCCCGTCTCGGCCACGCCGCTGGGGGAGGGCACGCTCTACGACTTCGGCATCATGGTCACCGGCACCGTGGAGCTCGAGCTCGCGGCGGCTGCCGGCACGGCCGTGCGCGTGAGCTACGCCGAGGCCCTCGACGAGAAGGGCGACCCCTGCTACGACACCAACTACGCCGGCCTCGTCGGCCTGCGCGTACCCACGGGAGACATCGTCCCCGGCGGCGAGGGCGGCCCCTCCACCGGCCTTGAGCAGGACGTTATTGTGTGCGGCGAGGGCACGAGCAGCTTCACGGGCCTCTTCTCCACGCACTCGTTCCGCTACGCGTACCTGGAGGGCGCGCCTGCCGAGGCCGTCGTCTCGTTCCGCGCGCACTCGGTTCACACCGACCTTGCCGCCGCAGGGCAGATGCGCTTCGACCACCCCTTCTACCAGCAGCTTTATGATGCCGCGTTACTTACCAAGCTCAACAACGTGCACGGCCTGTGGGAGGACTGCGCCCGCGAGCGCCTGGGCTACGGCGGCGACATGGTGGCCCTGAGCCACTCGAACTTCATGGCTTTCAACTGCGGCGATTTGATCGTCCGCACGCTGCGCGCCTTCCGCGACGACCAGACGGCGGCGGGCGGCGTGCCCGAGACGGCGCCTTACATGGGCATCCAGTCCAACGGCACGGGCCAGGGCGAGGGCCCCATCCTCTGGCAGCTCGCTTATCCCTATTTGGCTGTGCGGGCCATTCGCTACTATGGCCTTCGCGACGAGGTCTCCGTTGAGTGGCCATACATCAAGAAGTTGATGGATTACCTGCTCGGTTGGGACCCCGAGGAGCTCGCGAGCCACTGCTTGGGCGACCACGGCAGCGTCCAGACGGTCGGCGCCTTCGGCTCGGGCACGCCCGACAAGGAGTTCGTGGGCTGGTGCTCCATCCTGTGGATGGCGCAGCTCGGCGCCGAGCTCGAGCGCCTCATGGGCGACGACCAGGGCTATGCCGAGAAGGTCGCCCAGCTCAAGCCCCAGATCGTTGAGCGCTTCGCACGCGAGGACGGCTCCTTCGGCGACGGCACGCAGACCTCCTACGCCTTCGCGGGCGCCCTCGGCCTTGCCGACGCCCAGCAGATGGCCGACGCCCTGGCGGCCCGGATCGCCGAGCAGGACGGCCTCATGCTCACGGGCATCTTCGGCACCATGCACGCCTACGAGCTGCTCCACGCCCACGGCCACGACCGCGAGGTGGAGGCCTGGCTGCTGCGCCGCGGCGAGCCGAGCTTCTCGCACATGCTGGCCAACGGCTCCGGCGCCATCGCGGAGGAGTTCTACACCAAGCTCTCGTCGCTCAACCACGCCATGTTCACGAGCTACCTGCAGTGGATGTACCAGGCCCTCGGCGGCATCGCCGTGGCTGCGGACGCCGTGGCCGCCGACCACGTGATCGTCGACCCGTACTTCTCGCCGCAGCTCGACGGGTGCGCTTGCGCCTACGACGGCGCGAGCGGGCGCGTCGAGGTCTCCTGGCGCCGCCGCGCGGACGCGAGCATCGCGCTCGACGTGCGCACCGAGGGCAACGTGCGCGCCGAAATCTCGGGCCGTGTGGCCGCCCTCCCCGATGTGACTATCACAAAAAATGGCACTCAACTCCAGTAGAGCTGACATTGTCGCACCAAATAGCCCTGTAATATCGTTAGTCCAGCAAAAATAGTCTCTACTATGAGCTATCTTCGCTGTGTTTCCTTCCTTCCTCGGGCAAGAGGGGCGCCCCTCGCCCCTCTTGCCACCCCCTGTCCGAAAGCACCCATAAGCCAATCGCCGTCCGATGCTCCGGGACCATTGCTGCCATAAAAGCTAAAAGACGCCTGAAATTGCTGCAACGCGCAGCACGTAGAAAAGGAGAACGTCATGAACGATCGCTTCGCTCTGTCCCGCCGCAGGTTCCTTGCCGGCCTCGGCGCCGTCTCCGCGACTGCCCTCGCGGCCTGCGGGTCCACCGCCGAGTCGAGCTCCAACGGCTCCGGCGCCGCGGCGAGCGTTGTCAAGTTCGATAAGCTCGCCGCCTCTGACGGCAACTTCGCCTACAACGCCGCCAACGACGGCGTTCAGTACCACCACTCCGACATGCTCTCGCCTAACTACTACGTCTTTGCCGGCAAGAAGGACCTCGACGGCGCGGCCGAGGTCGTGGGCAAACTTGGCCTCGCCCAGAGCATCGAGGACTACGTGGGCCAGGTCACCGTGGTCAACCCCTCTGAGGGCGACGCCTACACCTCCACCGATGCCGACAAGTTCGTCGAGCTCGCCGCGGCTGCCGGCCCTGCGAACAACGTCAAGGTTATCGGCATCGACGACGGCGCCGACTTCGTCCTCGGCGCCCTTGCCCCCAAGTTGTACTTCGTCGCCGGCATCATGACCTTCGGCGGCAGCAAGGCCGACGCCGCCGGCATCCCCTTCGTGCCCGCCTACCTTTGCGGCGCGCCCCAAGCGGCCGTCGACGCGGTTATCGCTGCCAATGGCGCCAAGGAGGTCGGCGACGGCGTCTACGAGAACCCCGACGACACCCTGCGCCGCGTCGTCGTGGCCAGCGACGCCGACGTGACAACCGCTTTCGCTAACTGCTGGGAGAAGGTCTTCTCCAAGAACTATCGCCAGCACAACGAGACGACCGAGTTCTACATGGCCAACATCGCCGAGGTGACCGACCCTTACTTGCTGTACACCATCCCTGACTTCTCGCAGTTCGATTACGTCGAGAATTACAGCGCGTCCGTCAAGGGCCTCGACGGCGCCTTCACCTGGTTCGAGTATGTGCCCACCAGGCTCAAGGACGCCTCCGCCGGCACCGTGCCGTTGATCGTGACCCTGCACGGCAACCAGAACGACGCCCGCGTGCAGGCCGAGTCCAGTGGCTGGCTCGAGCTCGCGTGCGAGGAGGACATCATCGTCTTCGCCCCCGAGTGGCAGGACGCGGTATACGAGTCCGGCTCCGACGAGCCCCAACCCAACTTCTACGGCTGCGATGGTCTGCAGAACGACCGTCTTATCACGTGGCTCGACACGATGTTCGAGAAGTACCCGCAGATCGACACGCACCGCGTGTATGTGACCGGCCTCTCCGCCGGCTCGAGCGCCTCCGAGCTCTACGGCGTCAAGTACGCTGACACGTTCGCGGCCGTGGGCGGCGTGTCCGGCCCCGGCATCGACAAGGAGGAGATCGCCACGCTCGCCGCGGACTGGGGCGGCGCGAACGTGCCCTTTACCTACATCTGCGGCGACCACGACTTCTTTGGCATGATCCCTGTGGACCTCTCGAGCCCGTACGCGTTCCCGACGGGCGAGGGCACGACCATCGCCAAGACCGACCCGCGCGTGCCGATGTTCTCCATCATCCAGTCGTATCAGAAGATTAACGGCCTGCCGGTTTCCGATAACTACGACCTGAGCCTTAACCCCTGGTACGGAGTCAAGTTTGACAAGACCAGTGACATTATGCTTGGATGCAAGTCGGCGCAGGAGAACGTGCTCAACGGCGCGTCCGGCACGCCCATCATGAAGTTCGTCGCCGTTAAGGACCTTGCGCACTGGAACTGGAAGCCCGAGGCCGCCTACCTCTGGGAATTCTTCAAGGGCTTCACGCGCTAAGGTGGCGCCGGTTGCCCCGCGCAGGCCGGTTTGGGTACAATCACATCCACGCCGCGCGAGCGGCCGCAGCTTGACATTCGCATCATGGTGGCAGCGTCCCCATTCCATCTCGTGGGGGTGACTGGTTTCGACAGGGTGGGCCTGAGATGGGCAGCAGGCCGTGGTCTCCTCGCCACGTTAAACAGGGGAACCGTCAAATTGAATTGACGACACTTATTCTTACGAGCCCCTGGCTCTCGCCGCTTAATTAACTAGCGGCGCGTCAAAGCGGGGATCGCTCCCGTTTCCGCGGCGACGTCATTTTAGGGAGATGCTTGCTTGGACGTAGCTGGTATGCCAGGCAAAAAGATTGAACCAACTGGGTCGCCAAGCGCGGGTTGACGGGTGCGCGGCGGCTAAGATTTAACCGGCAACTGAGCCTGGAGACACCTTTCAGGGGCTTGCTTTGGACCGGAGTTCGATTCTCCGCACCTCCACCATATGTGAAGCACGGGGGCCGCGGGCGCATCAGCCCGCGGCCCCTTTTTGTGCCGTAGCGGAGAATCGAACTCCGTGCGGAGCGCGAGCGCGGGCCCGCGTGCACAAAAACAGGGATGGCGGCAGTTTTTTGAGCACCG
>NZ_CAVKWG010000040.1:0-133590 GCF_963660155.1 Paratractidigestivibacter sp.
AAAGGGGACAGTCCCCAAACCGCTGCAGAAAGGGGACAGTCCCCAAACCGCTGCGGTTTTGGGACGGACCTCTTCGCAGGATTTAGATGAGGGAGCGGCCCACGGCGGTGAGCTGGTATTTCTGACCCGTCTTCATGATGTAGCCCGCGGCGGCGAGGCTCGCGAGCTCGCGCGACCACGTGGGGCCCGAGAGGCCGTACTCGCGGATAAGGTCGGTCGGTCCCACGCTCTCGTGCTGCGCGAGGTAAGAGACGACCATCTGCCCGCGCTCCCCCACCTGCGGGCCCGCGGGCTGCGGGGCCTGCGGCTGCGGCGTTTGAGGCTGGTACGCCGGCTGTTGCCACGCCGGCTGCGGCTGGTAAGGCTGCTGGTATGGCTGCTGGCAATACGGCTGCTGGTACGCCGGTTGTTGATAAATCTGCTGGTAGCCGCCCTGCTGCTGGTACGCCGGCTGTTGCGGCCACGTCGCCTGAGGCGCCGTCGTCGCCGCTTGTGCCGCCGGCGCCGACCGCGAAACCCCTCGCGCCTGATCGCTCGGCCGCACCGAGATGGTCACCACGGTCCCGCCGGCGATGTTGTCCTCGATGGTGAGGCTCCCGCCCTTGTCCTCCATGTACTGTTGCGCGTATGGCAGCCCGCTGCCGACGCCGCGGATGTAGCGCCGCATCTCCTCGGTCGCCGACGACGTTCCGAACTCGAGCGCGAGGCCCTTCTCCCGGATGCCCGGCCCCCGGTCGCTGAAGCGGATCGTGTTGCCGCTGTCCAGGATGGTGATGGTGGGCGACTGAAAGTACGCGTGGATGAAGTTCTCCACGATTTCGCGGATGACCATGAACGGGATGCTTCCGCCCTGTTCGCGGGCCAGTTTGCTCACCGTCGCTGTGATCTCTTCGAGGTAGCTGCGGACGTCTTTGGGCTCGACCACGACGACCCGCGGCGCTGCTGCGGCGTCATCGTAGACGGCGATGCGCGCGGGCGCCGTGACCAGTGCCTCGGGATCGGCCTCGCCGCCCTCTCCCTCCTCGACCATGGGGTAAAAATCCCTCGCCATCAGACCGCCACCTCGATTCATCAACAGGTTTTCATCATTTGTAGAAAACATTTCTGTGCGGATTCGATGTGAACGAAAGTTTTCAACAATTGGTGAAAATCAGTCGATAACTCGTTATGAGCATGAATCCAAAGCTGGAAAATCATAGCACGCTACCGCACGTTTCAGGCCATCTGGAAGGTTTCATCCACCCTTGGAAGAAAAGTATCCGCCGCCTCTTGAGTCCCTCGTCGTACTTCTTTTGCGTAGATGTTTGACACTTTGAGCCTCTGACCTTTACAATCTTTGAGCTTATCGGCTCAAAAAGACGTTTACACCCAACCGGGAGGAATAGCTATGAAGCGTACGTATCAGCCCAACAAGCGCAAGCGCGCCAAGACCCACGGTTTCCGCGCACGCATGGCCACCAAGGGCGGCCGTAAGGTCCTCGCCCGTCGCCGCGCCAAGGGCCGCAAGAAGCTCACCGTCTAAATACAAAAGATGGAGACCATCAAATCCAAGCGCGATTTTGAGAAGGTCTTCTCTTGCGGGAAGAGGCTCAACGACCCCCTCCTGCGCATACGAATGGCTAAGCTCGACGAGGGCGACTCCGCAAGGGTCGCCTTCGTCGCGCCTAAGCGGCTTGGCAACGCCGTCTTTCGCAACCGCTGCAAGCGCGTCATGCGCGAAGCGGCCCGCGAGTGCGGATTCCCGCTCGACGGCTACGACGTGATTCTCTTCGCTACCAGGGACACTCACGACAGCTCCCCCGCGGACGTCGCCCGTTCCCTCAGAAGGCTCATTAAGAAAGCCGGCGTCTAGCGTGCGCGGCGCAAGAAAGCCCTCCTTGGCTTCTCGCGCTCTGCTCGCCGGCGTCGGCTTTTATCAAAAAAGAATCTCGCCGCTGTTCGGGGCCAGGTGTATCTACTACCCCACCTGTTCCGAGTACGCGCGTCAGGCCATAAGCAAGCACGGCGCCCTCAAGGGCACTTGGCTCGCTGTGCGCAGGATCTGCCGCTGCCACCCTCTTCACAACGGTGGGTACGACCCCGTTCCCTAGTTTGACCACGGAGGAATCATGTGGGATTGGTTTATTAACTTCCTTTATGCGGTGCTTCAGGGCATCCAGGGCTTCGTCGGCGACTGGGGCCTCTCGGTCATCTGCCTGACGATCGTCGTGCGACTCATCCTCATGCCGCTGCAGACCAAGTCGGTCAAGTCGACCGCCGGTATGCAGGTCATGCAGCCGCGCATCCAGGAGATCCAGGAGAAGTACGCCGATGATCCTCAGCGTCTCCAGGAAGAGACGATGAAGATTTACTCGGAGATGAACGTCAACCCGCTCATGGGCTGCCTGCCCATGCTGCTCCAGATGCCGATCTTCTTCGCGCTCTTTACCGTCATCAAGATGGTGCCCGAGGGCTCCTGCTTCTTTAGCATCCTGCCCTCCATCTCGGACTCCGTCTCCGGCGTCCTTGCCGCCTCCGGCTTCGTGCCCGCGCTGCCTTACATCATCATGGACGTGCTCTTCGGTGTCCTGACCTTCGTTCCGATGATGATGAACTCGCAGACCATGGACCCGAGCCAGCGCCAGCAGCAGATGATCATGGGCGCCGTCATGTCCATCATGATGCTCTGGTTCGGCTGGACCTGCCCCGCCGCCGTCCTTCTCTACTACGTGACCTCGTCTCTGTGGCAGGTCGTGCAGCAGCAGCTCGTGACCAAGAAGGTCATCGCGAAGGCCAAGGCCGACGCCGAGGAGCGCGCCAAGAACGCTCCTCTCGAGGTGAACGTCACTCGCCGCGAGAAGAAGCCTCGTCAGCACAAGAAGAGCTAGTTGTTTGCTGGTAAATTTTACGTATTGGTTTAACTAATTATCTTTATGGAGGTTGGCATGGAAGAGGAGGTTCTCACGGGTTCCGCTGAGCCCGCAGTGGACTCCGCCCTCGGCGCTGACGCCACCGATGAGTATGCTTCTATCCGCGAGCACTTCGAGGGTGGTCTTGCGCTCTCCGATGAGGAGACCGATAAGGTTGCCGACCTTGCCGTCGCGTATCTTCGCGAGCTTCTCTCCTTCTTTGGAGAGACTTCTTGCTCGATTGATGAGTACGACGGTGATAATGGCGACCTGATTTTGGACGTCAACGGCGGCGACCTTGCTGTTCTTATTGGCCGTCACGGTCGTACGCTCGATGCCCTGCAGATGGTTCTCACGTCCCTGATGAGTAGTAAGCTCAAGTTCTACTACCCCATTACCGTGGACATCGAGAGCTATAAGAGCCGTCGTAAGTCCAAGGTTCAGAGGCTTGCCCGCTCCGCTGCCCAACGTGCCAAGAAGCAGGGTCGTGTGGCTCTGTCCCCGATGAATGCCTATGAGCGTCGTCTTGTGCACCTGGCCCTGATGGATGACCTTGAGGTCTCCACTTACTCTGAGGGTGAGGATCCGAACCGCCGAGTTGTTATTACCGCGGTCCGGTAGAGTCTTTTAGAAGGTACTATTTAAGGGAGGAAGCTTGGCTTCCTCCCTTTCTTTTTTGCAAAAAACTATCCGTCACTTATTTATGTCAGGAGTCGTTGATGGAAGATGCTGACCGTCTAGAGCATGTCTCTCAGTTAATTGAGGAGCTCCAGTCAATTGGTATTGAGTGCTCGGAAGACCAAGCTAAGGCTATGGTTCGTCATCTGGAATTGGTGACCGAGAAAAATAAGATGATTAACCTTACCAGAATCGTGGCTCTGAGAGACGCTGTGACGCTTCATCTCGTCGACTCCCTAGTCCCACTGCGGACGAAGGGGTTCGGGCCCTCAGAAGGGCTTAGATTCGTTGATATTGGAACAGGTGCCGGATTCCCTGGAATTCCGCTTGCTATTATGACTGGAATGGAAGGTCTGTTCATCGATTCAGTTGGCAAGAAGGTCAATGCTGTTAATGAGTTTATCAATGATCTTGGATTGAGTAATTGCAAGGCAATGCATATTCGTGCTGAGGAATTGGCTATAGAGCAATCTGAATCTTTTGATCTTGTGGTTGCGCGTGCAGTTGCTCAGTCAAATGTGCTCGTTGAGTATGCGTCTCCGTTACTCAAGAAGAGTGGCTACTTGATTCTTGAGAAAGCGAATATAGAGACTCTTGAGCTTCAGAATTTGAATTACGCATCTCGGATCTGTGGTCTGACGCGTGTTTCACGTGAAACATGTGAGTTGCCACGTGAGATGGGTCATCGTGAGGTATTGATTTACCAAAAAACTGCGAAGCCAAAGATTAAGTTGCCGAGAAACAATGGAATGGCAAAACATCATCCGCTAATTCCATAAATTTATAAGTAAACCTAAAACGCCCTTTGTTTCACGTGAAACAAAGGGCGTTTAAATATCTTTAAATTGCGAGTGTTTTCAAATTGCAAGTAAAACAGTCTAAATTCCAATGTTTCACGTGAAACTATGCTCTATAGTAATGTCAATCCAAGGCAGTTTTACAGCTCAAAGGAGGAATTTTGGGTTTTAGAGACGTAAAACGAGGGTTTTCCGACAGAGAAACTCGTGTACTTGCCTGTATTAATCAAAAAGGTGGAGTCGGTAAGTCGACTACCGTAATCAATCTATCTGCAAGCCTTTCTGAGCTAAAAAAGAAGGTTTTGATCGTTGATTTCGACCCCCAAGGGAACGCTTCTTCTGGTTTTGGCATTGAAAAAGAAGAATTAGAGCACGATATTTATGATTCCGTGCTTCACGAATACCCAATTGAGGACATTATTCAAGACACTGTATGCAAATCAGTATTTGTTGCTCCAGCGACAATTCAACTTGCTGGTGCTGAAATTGAGCTGGTGTCCAAAATGTCACGCGAGCAGTGCCTAAAAAAAGCATTGACGCCGATTAAGGATGAATTCGACTACATAATCATTGATTGCCCGCCTTCTCTTGGGCTTTTGACGATTAACGCATTGTGTGCGGCTGATTCACTGCTGATCCCAATTCAGTGCGAGTACTACGCGCTTGAGGGCGTTACCAAGATTCTTGAGTCCATGAAAATGGTCCAGAAGAGCATTAACCCTGAACTTGAGGTGTTTGGCGTCGTTTTAACGATGTTTGACACACGTACTTCCCTTTCAAAGCAGGTTGAGGATGAGGTACGTGCTTTCTTTGGTACTAAATGCTTTAAAACGACCATCCCCCGTAACGTTAAGATTGCCGAAGCTCCAAGTTATGGCCAGCCTATCAGCGTCTATGCACGAGTTAGTAAGGGCGCTCTTGCTTACGGTAGACTGGCAAAAGAGGTGACGAGGCGTGGCTAAGAAAGCACTCGGTAAAGGCCTCGGCTCTTTGATGGGGACTGCGGAGGCTGAGACTGCTGCGATGGAGCCAGATTCCACGCTTCCTATTTCTCAGATTGTCCCAAACAAGGACCAACCAAGAAAGATCTTCAAAGACGATGAGCTTGCAGAGCTTTCCGACTCGATTAAGCAAAACGGCATTCTTCAGCCGCTTCTTGTTCGTAAGAAAAACGGCAAGTATGAGATTGTTGCTGGTGAGCGCCGTTTTCAGGCAGCTAAACTCGCTGGTCTCAAAGAAGTCCCAGTTATTATCAAGGATATCAGTGACGAGGAAGTCTTTAAACTTGCCCTCATTGAGAACCTCCAGCGTTCGGATCTGAGTCCTTTGGAAGAAGCTCGCGGCTACAAGCAGCTAATCAAAGAGAAGGGATGTACTCAGGAGGAGGTAGCGAAGCTTCTATCAAAGTCACGCTCTGCGATTACCAATACCATGAGGCTTCTTGACCTTCCTGAAGAAGTTCAGTCATTGGTTGAGGATGGCAAGCTTACCGCTGGCCATGCGCGTGCGATCTTGGCCGTGCCTTCTGAGGAAGGGCGCATCAAGCTTGGTCAGAAGGTCGCTGACGAGCGTTTGTCGGTGCGTCAGACAGAAACCCTCGCCCCACTATTTTCTGTCAGTGAGGACCTTTCTGTGAGGCGTAAGCAGCCCACGCCGCAGTCCTTTAAGCGCGCCGCCCGGCAGCTCCGCCTTGCTCTCGACACGCAAGTTAAGGTAAAGAACATCCGGGGTAAGAACAAGCTCGAGATTGAGTTTGCTGACGACGAGGAGCTCGCGCGTTTGGTTTCCCTGCTCTCCGGCAAGGAGAGTGACTTTTAGGATGAAGTTCAAAACCGCCCTTGTTGGCTCCGTTTTGGTAGCGGCTGTGGGTTATGTGTTCTATGAGCACTTCCTTTCGGATGAGGCTAAATCGCAAATAGAAAAGCTAGCGCACTCGGTAACTGAAGGATATTCAAGGATTTCTGAAGTGATCGAGTCCATCAATGGGCAACTGATTGAGGACACTAGTTCGCTTCCGAACGTCCAAGCGACCCAACAGCAGTGGCAAAACCTCGGTTACTAACAAAATCCGGGAGGCTCTTCGATAGAGTCGCCCGGATTCTTAAAGTATTTATGAACCAGTGGAGAGGCCTGCAATTTGGGGACAGTCCCCTTTTTGCACACGAGTCTTTATTTCGAGTGATTCGCCTGGATGGTTCGGCGTTGTGCTCTCGCTTTAATGCGTGTGCAAAAAGAGGACTGTCCCCAAATCGCAGGCCGCAGGAAAAAGCTATGACAGACGCTGCTTGAGCTGGCCGCAGGCCGCGTCGATGTCGGCACCTCGGGAGTTGCGGATTGTGGCCTCGACGCCTACACGAGCCAACGCGTTCAGGAAATCCTCGGCCTTTCGCTGCGTGGAAGGCTTGAGCTTGGAGCCCGGGACCTCGTTCAGTTGGATCAGGTTCACGTGGGCCAGTGTGTCGCGACAGAAGTCGCAGAGGGCATCCATCTCGTCGCGGGTGTCGTTGACGCCGCCGATAAGGGCGTACTCGTAGGTCGGTCGACGGCCGGTGCGGTCGACGTACTCGCCCATAACGGTGTACAGGTTGAGCAGAGAGTACTTCTTTACACCGGGCATCAGGATGTTGCGGGTCTTCTGGACAGCGGAGTGAAGCGACACGGCCAGCGTGAACTGCTCGGGCTCGTGCGAGAACCTGCGGATCATCGGGATGACGCCGCAGGTGGACACGGTGAGGTGACGCGCGCCGATGCCGCCCTGCTCAGGGTCGTTCAGCTTGCGCAGCGCCGCCAACGTGTTGTCGTAGTTCATGAACGGCTCGCCCTGGCCCATGAAGACCACGCTGGTCACGCGGGTGTTGAAGTCGTCGCGCACGTGCATGACCTGGTCGTAGATCTCGGATGCAGTGAGCGAGCGGGTAAAACCGGCGCCGCCAGTGGCGCAGAAGGCGCAGCCCATGGCGCAGCCCGCCTGCGAGCTCACGCACACCGCAAGCTTCTTGCCCGAGGGCATGCCGACGCACTCGACCGTCGCGCCGTCGGGGAGGCGCAGCAGGTACTTGCGACTGCCGTCCTCGGAAACCTGGCGAGCGACCTCCTCGACGCCGCCGAGCGTCAGCTTGCCGGCAAGCTCGGTTCGCAAAGATTTGGGCAGGTTGGTCATGTCGTCGAACGAACTGGCGTTCTTGTTCCAAATCCAGTCCTCGACTTGTTTGACACGAAACGCCGGCTGGCCGAGTTCCTCCATAAGCTTAATGAGCTCGCCCTTTGAAAGCGACTTGAGGTCGCGCATTGCGCCGGTATTGGTGTTGTTCTCGGTATCCATGCCTCTCCCGTCTCCGAGTTGTCCCTGCAGTGGAGTATCCTCTCAACAGGAAATGAACCTCTGTGCCAGACGAAGTATAGATGCAGTGCAGGGGAGGTCTGGCTAAGGAGCAGCATGAACACAGAAGAACTCAAGGGCCTTAAGGTCGTGGTTTTGGCCGGTGGTTGGTCGGAGGAGCGCGAGGTTTCGCTCAACTCGGGCACCGCATGCCGGCAGGCGCTTCTCGATTACGGCTTTGAAAAGGTGAATCTTATCGACATCGCCGAGCCGCAGTTCATCGAGAAGCTCTCTCGCGGCGGCTACGACGTGGCGTTTCCGGCCCTTCATGGCCGCTTCGGCGAGGACGGCTGCATCCAGGGCCTGCTCGAGGTCATGCACCTGCCCTACACCTTCTCCGGCGTCTTGGCCCACGCCGCTGCCATGGAGAAAGAGGTAGCGAAGGTCCTTTATGCCAAGGCCGGTCTGCGCACGCCCAAGGGTTATGACTTCCCGGCGGGCACTCAGCTCACGGAGCAGCAGGTAGACACTATTATCGACGACCTCGGCCTGCCCATCTTCGTTAAGCCGTCCGGTAATGGAAGCAGCTTCGGTATCACGCGCGTGACCGAGCGCGCCCAGCTCCGTGCCGCCGTGGACCTCGCCGGCGAGGGAGGGGAGCGTGTCCTCGTAGAGGAGTGCATCGAGGGCACCGAGATCACCGTGCCCGTTCTCGGCAACGACGAGACCCAGGCGCTGCCCATCGTCGAGATTGTGACCGGCGCGGACTTTTATGACTCGCAGGTCAAGTATGAGCCCTCTGAGCTGCACCACGTCATCCCCGCGCGCCTTCCGGCCACGGTGTACCAGAAGGCACAGGCCGCCGCGCAGGTTGCGCACAAGGTGCTCGGGTGCGCCGGTTGCTCGCGCAGCGACTTCATCGTCACGTCCGACGGCGAGCCGGTCATCCTCGAGACGAACACCATCCCCGGCATGACGGCTGCGAGCCTCTTGCCGGATTCCGCGCGCCACGGCGGCATCGAGTTCCCGGAGCTCTGCGCCCGCTTCGTCGAGCTCGCCATGGAAAAATAACCTGCAAATAGGGGACAGTCCCCTTTCTGCAGCGGTTTGGGGACAGTCCCCAAAGTGCAGCGGTTTGGGGACTGTCCCCTTATTGCAGGTCAACGGGAGGGGTAGAGATGTCCCAAGACATGCAGCACGAGGCCGCGGCCGCGAGCCTCGAGGAACTTATCATGCCGGGAACCCCCGCGTCCGTTAAGGCGGCCTACCGCAGCTTGGCTGAGCGCGCCAAGACCGCGCGGTTCGGCCTGCTCGAGGACGACCTCGTGGTTCTCGACACCGAGACCACGGGCCTCTCGTTCAGGGATTGCGAGCTCATCGAGGTAAGCGCCGCCCGCATCCAGGGCCGAAAGATCGTGGAGCGCTTCGAGACCTACGTGGACCCCGGCCGCCCCATCCCGCCCGAGATCCAGAAGCTCACGGGCATCTCGCAAATTGACGTCGCGGGCGCCCCGAGCCCTCGCGAGGCCGTGGCGATGCTTGCAGACTTCGTGGGTGGCGTCCCCGTGCTCGCGCACAACGCGACCTTCGACCGCACTTTCGTGGAGGCGGTGCCCGGCGGCGCGAACGTGTCGGATACCTGGGTGGACACCCTTGCCCTTTCCCGCATCGCGCTGCCGCGCCTGACGAGCCACCGCCTGGCCGACATGGCCTCGGCCTTCGGTTGCGCCGCGGTGACCCACAACGCGTCCGACGACGTCGACGCCCTCTGCGGCATGTGGCGTATCATCCTCTGCGCGCTCTCCGACCTGCCCTGTGGCCTCATGGGTTTCTTGGCCGACATGCACCCCGAGATCGATTGGGCGTTCAGGCCCGTGCTCTCGCAGCTTGCGCTCGCCGACGAGGGGGTGCGCTTCTCGCTGCCGGCGGTCCGCGCGCGCCTCGTTGAGGCGGAGTGCGGCCACGTCCGCATGGATGCACAGGAGCTCGACGGATCGCCCATGTGTCCCACGCCCGAGGAAGTGACGGCTGAACTGCGGGAAGGCGGCGTCGCGTCGCGGATGTACGAGCGCCTGGAGCGCCGCCCGGAGCAAGAGGAGATGGCCCGCGAGGTCACGCGCGCCCTTAAGGAGTCGACGCACCGTGCCATCGAGGCGGGCACGGGCGTGGGCAAGTCGCTCGCGTATCTCTTGCCGATGGCGCTCTATGCGCAGCGCAACAACGTGACCGTCGGCGTGGCCACAAAGACGAACGCGCTGACCGACCAGCTTGTCTCGCACGAGCTGCCGGCGCTCTCCGCCGCGTTGCCCGAGGGCCTCGAGTTCCATAGCCTCAAGGGTTACGACCATTATCCCTGTCTGCACCGTATGGACCGCGCCGTTCGCGAGGATTTGCCTATCGCCGCAGGTAAGAAGGACGGCCGCTCCGACAACGCCGTGGGGGCCGACATGCTCACCGCGCTCGCCGTGTGCTACTCCTTCGCGTGCCAGTCGCCCGACGGCGACCTGGACGCGCTGGGCATCCGCTGGCGCTACGTGCCACGCTCGATGCTCACCACCACGTCGGGGGAGTGCCTGAAGTCGCGCTGCCCGTATTATCCGCACCTCTGCCTGTTGCACGGCGCCCGCAAGCGCGCTGCCTGCGGCGATGTGGTCGTGACGAACCACTCGCTTCTGCTGCGCAACGTGGACGCCGACGGCAACATCCTGCCGCCGATCCGCCACTGGGTCGTCGACGAGGCCCATGCCTTCGAGTCCGAGGCGCGCCGCCAGTGGGCGGTTGAGGTCTCCGGTGAGGAGGCGCGCGTCGCGTTCGAGCTGCTCGGAGGCATGAAGACGGGTGTGATCCGCAACCTCGTGGCGCAGGCGGCCAAGCTGGACAACTCCACGCTGGTCACGGGGCTTCTTGCCAAGGCGTCGGCGACCATCGCGCGGGCGACCATGGCCACGGCCGACCTCTTCGACGTGACCCATGGCCTTGTCGGCATGGCCCGCGGCGGCGAGGGCGGCTACGACCTCGTCACGCTGTGGATCGACGACGCCGTGCGCGCCACCGACGAGTGGGCGGCCGTTGTGGAGGCGGGCGAGCATGCCGCCGACGTGCTGGCCGCTGCGGCCAAGGAGCTCAAGGAGGCCGCCGACGCCCTGCGCGAGACGGATGCCCGCGCGGCGTCCGACCTGGGCGAGTCCACGCGCTTCTTGACGGAGCTCCTTGCCGGCGTGCGCCTCATCTGCGTGGAGCCCGACCCTGCCTACGTGTACTCCGCTCAGCTCAGCCGCTCGCGCAAGCGTATGAACATGGAGAAACTCTGCGCCGAGAAGCTCGACATAGGCGCCGACCTGGCCGAGCGTTGGCTGCCCGAGATGGAGAGCGTCGTCTTTACCTCGGCGACCATCGCGGTGGGGGAGAGCTTCGAGCACTTCGACGCCGCCATCGGCCTTGACCGCGTGGGCGGCAATATGCACCGTGACCTACGGCTCGATTCCAGCTTCGACTTCGACCGTAACATGAGCATCGTCGTGGCCAAGGACATGCCCGCGCCCAACGAGCGCGGCTACATCGACGCGCTGGTGGATCTGCTCTACGACGTCCACGTGTCGATGGGCGGCTCGGTGCTCACGCTCTTTACCAACCGCCGCGACATGGAGCGCGTGCACGAAGCGCTGGCGCCGCGTCTGGCGGAGGCAGGCCTCGAGCTCGCGCAGCAGGGGAGAGGTGCGTCTGCCCGCCGCCTGCGCGACCAGTTCGTCGCCGACAAGAGCCTGTCGCTCCTCGCGCTCAAGTCGTTCTGGGAGGGTTTTGACGCCGCGGGCGACACGCTGCGCTGCGTCGTGATCCCCAAGCTACCCTTCGCGAGTCCCAATGACCCGCTGGTCAAGGAGCGCGAGGCCCGCGATCAGCGCGCGTGGTGGAAGTACTCGCTGCCCGAGGCCGTCATCAGCGTGAAGCAGGCGGCCGGGCGACTCATTCGCACGTCGACCGACACGGGCGTGCTCGTGCTCGCCGACTCGCGCCTGGTGACCAAGCGCTACGGGCGGCAGTTCATAGCCTCTCTTCCCAGCAAGAGCGTGCAGCAGATGAATCGCGCCGGCATCGGTCGCTTCATCAAGATGTGGCGCGCCTCTCGCAAGTAGCAGCACCCTGCAAGTCTGTCCCCAAACCGCTGCAGAAAGGGGACTGTCCCCAAACCGCTGCAGAAAGGGGACTGTCCCCAAACCGCTGGTGACCGTCTCCAATTGCGGGCGGATGTGCAGCGCGTATGAAAACGTGCAGCTCGCGTATACTAAAGGCTTGTATGGAAGGGAGAGACGCGTGTCCAATACCGCAGATAAGCCGCTTGTCGGCATCATCATGGGTTCCAAGTCCGATATGCCGGTCATGGAGGCCTGCACCGCCCAGCTCGACGAGCTGGGCGTCCCCTATGAGCTGGTCATCGCCAGCGCGCACCGCAACCCGGCGAAGGTCCACGAGTGGGCCGAGTCTGCGGCCGACCGCGGCATCAAGGTGATTATCGCCGCCGCCGGTAAGGCCGCTCACCTGGGCGGCGTTGTTGCCGCCTATACGCCGCTGCCCATCATCGGCGTGCCGATGAAGACCTCCGACCTCGGCGGCATGGACTCTCTTCTTTCCATGGTTCAGATGCCATCCGGCGTGCCCGTGGCCTGTGTTGCCATCAACGGCGCTAAGAACGCGGCTATCTACGCCGCGCAAATCCTCGGCGCAACGATGCCCGAGTACCGCGACGTCATCGTGGATTTCAAGCGTCAGATGGCCGAGGCGTAATCCATGGCCAAGCATTTTAAAGAAACCGATGCCGACCAGAGCGCCGCGACCGCGCATATCGCCGCTTCGTCCCCCGTCCGCTCGACGAGTGACAGCGACGAGTCTTACAACGCGCCCGCCGGCAACCGCCACGCTTCCACCAACACCCAGGCCGTCGGATATCGCTCCGTCATCTCCAAATCCGGCGACGACCGCGGAGGCAAGGAGAACCGCCGACGCGTCCGCATCATCTCGACCATCCTGCTCGTCGTCGGCATCGGCCTTCTGTTGGCCGCGGGCGGCATGTGGCTGTACAACCAGTATCAGTACAAGCAGCAGGACACCATCAACGAGAAGCTCGCCACCTACGCCAAGGTCGACGATGCCGGCAGCTCTGCGCCCGTCGTTGATTGGGATGCCCTCAAGGCTGTGAACCCCGACGTCGTCGGGTGGATCCAAATCCCCGGCACGGTGGTCAACTACCCCGTCTACCAGGGCTCCGATAATGACGAATACCTGCGTACCAATGCCGAGGGCAACTATTCCGTCGGCGGCCAGATATTCCTCGACGCCGAGAACACCAAGCCCGGCATGCTCGACCAGCAGACCATCATCTATGGCCACCACCTCTATAACGGCTCGATGTTCAAGACCGTGGCCGACATGGAGAACCAGGGCATGTTCGACTCGGTGAACACCATCTGGTACGTGACCGAGGACGCCACCTACGAGCTGCAGCCGGTCCTTACGTACAAGACCGACGAGAACGACGAGAACATCCGCATCTTCTCCTTCAACTCCACCGAGGAGTACCAGAGCTACCTGAGCGGCCTGGAGGCCAAGGCCTGCGCCAAGGCTTCCAACGCCTCGGAACTCTTGGCCAACAACACCAAAGTGCTCAGCCTGTGCACTTGCAGCTACACGGACAACGAGTACGGCCGCGTGATCTTGGTCTGCGTGCCCAAGTAGCGCATACAGAGGTTTTATTCGGGCGTCGCTGCTGCGGCGCCCGATTCAATTGGCGGGCCCTTTCCATAGAGAGGAAGAGACTTCGTGTCAGAGAAGCTCGATTACCTGAATGCAGCACGGCTCGTAAGCCCTGACGAGCGAAACGAGGACGACGACAAGCTCCATGAGGAGTGCGGCGTCTTCGGCATCTGGGCACCCAGTCACGATGTCGCGCGCATGACGTACTTCGCGCTGCATTCGCTGCAGCATCGCGGCCAGGATTCTTCCGGCATCGCCGTCGGCGACGGCAAGACGGTCCTCGTGCGCAAGGATCTCGGCCTGGTTACGCAGGTCTTTTCCGACGCCGATTTGGCCGCCATGCCCGGCAAGGTCGCCTGCGGCCACTGCCGCTACGGCACGGCCGGCGCCAAGGGCTGGGAGTCCGCGCAGCCGCACCTCTCGATGATCAACGACGTGATCATCGCACTTGCCCACAACGGCACGCTGGTCAACTTCGACTCGCTGCGCCACGAGCTCATCGAGATGGGCATCCCCTTCCGTTCCAACACCGACTCCGAGGTGGCGGCCAAGCTCATAGGCTTCTTTACGCAGCGTGGTCACAGCCTGCGCACGGGCATCGCGCACACCATGCGCATGCTCGAGGGCGGCTACGCGATGGTCCTCGTGCGTGACAACGCCATGTACGCGTTTCGCGACCCGCACGGCATCCGCCCGCTCGTGCTGGGCAAGCTGCCCGCCGATGCCGGCTGGGTCGTGGCGTCGGAGACCTGCGCGCTCGACACCGTGGGCGCGGAGTATGTCCGCGAGGTTAACCCCGGCGAGATCATCCGCGTCTCTGACGACGGCATTTCTTCCCAGTCGGGTTGTGCGCCGTGCAGCCTGAACAACTGCATCTTCGAGCACGTGTACTTCTCGCGCCCCGATTCCGTTAAGGACGGCAAGTCCATCTACCAGGTGCGCCACGACATGGGATGCGCGCTTGCCCGCGAGACGGGCGTCGAGGCAGACCTCGTCATCGGCGTGCCCGACTCGGGGTGCCCGGCGGCCGAGGGCTTTGCCAAGGAGTCCGGCATTCCGTACGGCACGGGGCTTATCAAGAACCGCTACATCGCCCGCACGTTCATCGCCCCCACGCAGGAGCTGCGCGAGCGCGGCGTGCGCCTCAAGCTCAACGCGCTTTCCGACGTCGTGCGCGGAAAACGCCTGGTCATGGTGGACGACTCCATCGTGCGCGGCACCACCTCGAGCCAGATCGTGCAGCTGCTGCGCGACGCCGGCGCCACTGAGGTACATGTGCGCAGCGCAAGCCCCATGGTCAAGTGGCCGTGTTTCTACGGCATCGATACCGCCGACCAGGACCAGCTCATCGCCGCGAACATGACGCTCGAGCAGATTCGCGAGCACATCGGCGCCGACTCGGTCGGATTCCTCTCCATCGAGGGCCTGATGGAGTGCGTGCCGCGCGTGGGCTACTGCAAGGCCTGCTTCGACGGCAACTACCCGGTCGAGATCCCCAAGTCGTTCTACGAGGAGAAATTCCTCCCCGGTTACGAGCCCAACAACATGAACTCTGCGAGTGACCTCTCCAAGATGCACCCCGAAGAGGTCCTGAACATGGTTGATAAGGAGAATTAGCATGTCCGACTCCCAGAACAAACACGTTACGTATGCCGACGCCGGCGTGGACACTGCCGAGGGCGCCCGCGCCGTCGACGCCATCAAGGCCGCCGTCAAGGAGACGAACCGACCCGAGGTCATCGGCGGGCTCGGCGGCTTTGGCAGCTGCTTTTCCATGGGCGGATTCAAGGAGATGGAGGACCCGGTGCTGGTCTCCGGTACCGACGGCGTGGGCACCAAGCTCGCCATCGCGCAGCTGCTCGACCGCCACGACACCGTGGGCGAGGACCTCGTGGCCATGTGCGTGGACGACGTGGTGCCTATCGGCGCCGAGCCGCTCTTCTTCCTGGATTACGTGGCCATCGGCAAGTTGCGCGCCGAGCACGTGGCCCAGATCGTCAAGGGCATCGCCGAGGGCTGCAAGAAATCCGGGTGCGCCCTTGTCGGCGGCGAGATGGCCGAGCACCCCGGCGTCATGAACCCGGACGACTACGACCTGGCCGGCTTTGTGGTGGGCGTCGTCGACCGTCCCAAGATGATCGGCCCCGAGAAGGTCAAGGTGGGCGACGTCATTCTCGGCCTGCCCAGCTCCGGCATCCACTCCAACGGCTACTCGCTGGTGCGCAAGGTGGCCATCGAGGGCAAGAGCGTCGAGGAGCTGAACGAGCCGCTGGCAGAGCTTGGTGGCGAGTCGCTGGCCGACGCCGTGCTGCGCCCGACGACCATTTACGCCGGCGGACTCGTGGCCGCGCTCAAGGCCGGGGCGCCGATCCACGCGATGGCGCACATCACCGGCGGCGGCATCACCGAGAACCTCAACCGCGCGCTGCCGGCCGACGTTGACGCCGTGGTGTATCGCGGCGGCGAGGACGGCCCCGCGTGGCCGATGCCGCCCGTGATTTCTTACATGGTCAAGGCCGCGGGGCTCACGCCGGACGAGGCCTACCGCACCTTCAACATGGGCGTGGGAATGAGCATCATCTGCGACCCCGCTGACCAGGCCGCGGTTGAGGAGGCGCTGCGCGAGCAGGGCTTCGAGCCGTTCGTCATGGGCGAGTGCGTGGCCGGTTCCGGCGAGGTGATCTACCGATGAGCCACTGGAGCTGCGAGGGCGGCGTCTGCCGCATGGTCGAGGACGACGAGGAGCTGGTTGGCGAGGGCGAGGGCAGCGCGGACGACGCGGCTGCTTCCGAGCCGCTGAAGATCGGCGTGTTGATTTCCGGCTCCGGCACGAACCTGCAGGCGCTTATCGACCGCATCGCGGACGGGTCGCTGAACGCCCAGATCACGCTGGTGGTCTCCAGCCGCCCCGGCGTCAAGGGCATCGAGCGTGCTGAGGCCGCGGGCTTGCAAACGCTGGTCATGGAGAAGTCCGAGTACGCCGACGATGCCGAGGCCGCAGACGAAAAGATCGCTGCGGCGCTGAAGGAGGCCGGCTGCGAGTACGTGATCATGGCGGGCTACATGCGCATGGTTCGCCGCCCGCTGCTCGAGGCGTTCGAGAATCGAATCGTCAACCTGCACCCGGCGCTTCTTCCCAGCTTCAAGGGTGCGCACGCCATCCAGGACGCCTACGACTACGGCGTGAAGGTCACGGGCGTGACGGTGCACTTCGCCGACGACAAGTACGACTGCGGCCCCATCATCGCCCAGCGCGCGCTGACGGTGGAGGAGGGCTGGACGGTCGAGGAGCTCGAGGAGCACATCCACGCCGTTGAGCACGAGCTCTACCCCGAGGTCGTGTCCCTTCTCGCCGCCCGCCGCGTCCACATCACCCCCACCAACACCGTCACCATCGCCTAACAAAAGGGGACAGTCCCCTTTCTGCAGCGGTTTGGGGACAGTCCCCAAACCGCTGCACTTTTGGGACACACTTTCCGACGAACCGTGTACTCAATCTCCCGTTGTGCATCAATTCGCCACATAGGCGCGCGTTATTTACCCCGCTCGTCATCTCAAACAGACCGCTTACCGACAGATTTTGCAACCAGGGATTGCTCAACGGCGATTACCTGCGGTGCAGATATCTGTAAGAATTCCGGAAGACACCGCAAATTGCTTTGGTGATAGGCTTCCTGCACTCCGAAATGAGGGAGGTAAGATGCCAAGACAAGCACGAGTTATTGCAGAATCGGGCTTTTATCACTTGATCTTGAAAGGCAACGGCTCATGGGTCCTCTTTGAGGACAGTGTTGACATGAAGCGGTTTGTTCAACAGCTCAAGAAGTCGTTCGATCGATATGAGACGCAGTTGATTGCATGGTGTTTGATGAGCAATCACGTGCATCTCATTATTTGCGAGCGAGAGGGCCTCCTTGCGCAGGCAATGCAATCGTTGATGACGGCGTATGCACATCACCTCAACGAGCGGCAAGGTAGGTCCGGTCATGTGTTTGAGGACAGGTATTGGAGGGTCCCTATAGAGGATGACGGCCAGCTCCTCGAGGCAGTTCGTTATGTGCACAACAATCCAGAGAAAGCGGGAATCTGCGATGCGAAGGATTACTACTGGAGTAGTTACGGCGAGTATGCCGGGATGCGTAACGCCATAAAGGCAGCGGACACGACCATGATTCTTGAGATGCTGGGCGGTTCTCGACAATTCATGGAGTTTTGTTCGCTGAGATTCGCCGATACGTATTCGCCTTACAAGGGGCATCGAATTCCCGATGATGAGGCTGTTGGATTGGCAACTGCCGCACTAGGTGGACGCAACCCCAGATCAATTGGGGAGGGCGAAGCCTCCGAGCGCGTGAGGGATATACGCGCGTTGGCTGACGTTGGTTTGAATAAAACGCAGATAACTAGATGTACCGGTCTCGGGCGTTGGACCATCATGAAGGCGCTCGGCGAGGGGTAGTGTGTCCCGAAACCGCTGCAGAAAGGGGACTGTCCCCAAACCGCTGCAGAAAGGGGACTGTCCCCAAATGGTGGGGGGCGGGGTTAGACGCGGCGGATCTCGTGGATGCCGGCTTCTAGGAGGACCTGGACGTCCTCGTCGGTGGCGCCCTGGTCGGTAATCAGCAGGTTGACCTGCGAGAGGTCGGCGTACGAGAAGCCCGCGCTGATGCCGAGCTTGCGCGAGTCGGCGAGCAGCACCATGCGGTCGCTGCGCCCGACCATGAGCGAGTTGACGATGGCCTCCTGCTGCGTCGTCGACGTAATGCCCGCGGTTAGGCTGATGCCGGCGCAGCCGACGAAGCAGGTCGACGCCGCCACGCTGCGGATATTTGCCAGCGCGAACTCGCCGGAGAGCACACCGCGCGGTGGTCGCACCTCGCCGCCGGTCACGAGCACCATGCCGCCCTCGGGCGCCTCGAGCTCCTGCCCGTGCAGGCTGTTCGTCACGATGGTCACGCCGTAGGCGGCCACGTGCTTTGCCACCATCAGCGCCGTGGACGACGTGTTGATAAACAGCAGTTCATGGTCGCTCACCATCTCGGCCGCTGCCCGCGCAATAGCGTCCTTGGTCCTCTCGAACGGCGACATAACCGTCATCTGCTCGAGCGACATCGCGTTCTCGGCGAGAAGCGCCTCGCCGTAGCGGCGCGTCGCCAACCCGCGCGCCTCCAGCTCGTCCAGGTCGCGGCGGACGGTCAGGGTCGAGATGCCGAGTCGCTCAGAGAGCTCGGCCACGCTCACGCGACCCTTCTCACGAAGGATGGTCAGGATGGTTTGCCTGCGCTGCTCGACGAAGCCGCGACCCTTTTTATCAGCCATTTCTTTCCCCCAGACAAATTGCGTGGAGTTAATTTAGCACGACTAGCGCGCCAAAAACGAACGAATTGAACGTTCTTCTAATTGTTTACGCTTCAAACATAGCATTAACGAACGATTCGAACAATTGTAAATGCCGTTCACGTCTGTTAATCTACCGCTCGCCGTCATTTAGCGTAAATAGAATGCTCACTCTGAACGTTTGCGCTATAACTAAGGCATCAAAGCGTTCGCATCGTTCCTTTTGTTTCACAAGGCAAACATCAATGCGACGCACACAACGACAAGCGTCAAAGGAAAGGAGAGGTTCCGGATGCTTCTTAAGGAAATCGTCGAGAAGAAGCGCTACGCCTTCTGCGAGGGCGAGATGGATTGGCGCGAGGCCCTTCGCCAGTGCTGCAAGCCGCTGGAGGCCGAGGGTCTCGTCGAGCCCGTCTACGCCGAGGTCATCATCGAGAACGTCGAGAAGAACGGCCCCTACATCGTCCTCGTCCCCGGCGTGGCCATGCCCCACACCACCGAGAACGCCCAGGGCTGCAACGGCACCGGCATCGGCTTCATGCGCAGCTCCGAGTCCGTCCACTTCGATGAGGAGAACCCGACGCCGGACACCGACGCCCAGATCTTCTTCACCCTCTGCTCCACCAACCAGGACGAGCACTTCAAGAACATGCAGCGCCTGATGGCCGTCCTCACCAACGAGGAGGCCGTCGAGAAGCTCAAGAGCGCCACCACGGCCGAGGAGCTGCTCGAGATCGACGCCATGGTCGGCGACGAGTAAGCGCCAGACCAGCACCGCACCACCAGCACCACAGCAATCCGCCGCAGGTAGACGCGCGAACCAGCGGCTAAGCACACTCGGTGCGACCGGCGTCTGGCACACACCGCCGCGAGCACCAAAGGTAAGGGCGGGGACGGAGAGGTTCCCCGCCAAGGAAAGAAAGGACCAACATGGACATCCTGTTGGGCGTCTGGCAATGGATCGTTAACAACATCCTGACCCAGCCTGCGTACTTCATCGGCCTGATCGTTGTTCTCGGTTATGCCCTGATGAAGAAGCCCTGGTACGACATCCTTGCCGGCTTCATCAAGGCCGTCATCGGCTACCAGATTCTGCTCGTCGGCTCCTCGGGCCTGACCTCCGCGTTCCGCCCGGTTCTCGTCGGCCTGCAGACCCGCTTCAACATGAACGCCTGCGTCATCGACCCCTACTTCGGTCAGAACGCCGTCCAGGCCGCCATGGAGGACACCAGCTCCGCCGCGCTTGAGTTCATCTCCGGCAAGTCCTTCTCGCTCGTCATGTTCCTGCTGCTCTTCGCCTTCATCCTGAACATCGCCCTCGTCGCGTTCCAGAAGTTCACGAAGTGCCGCGCCATCTTCACCACCGGTCACGTCCAGGTTCAGCAGTCCGCCCTCGCGTTCTTCCTGATCCTCTTCGCGTTCCCCGCCCTCAAGAACCAGGACTGGGTCGTTCTGATCATCATGACCGTCCTGCTCGGCCTTTACTGGGCCGTCGGCTCCAACCTCTGCATCCGTCCGACCCAGGAGCTCACCGACGGCGCCGGCCTCACCATCGCTCACCAGCAGATGTACGGCGTCTACCTGGCTTCCAAGGCCGCTGAGTGGATCAACAAGCACTCCAAGAAGGAGTCCAAGAACGTTGACGACATCCAGCTCCCCGGCTTCCTGAAGATCTTCAACGAGAACCTCGTCGCCACCGCCATCCTGATGACCGCCTTCTTCGGCACCATCCTTGCCATCCTCGGCCGCGACTTCCTCGTCGAGAACGAGTTCATGAAGGAGAGCCAGGACTTCTTTATGTACATCCTGACGACCTCCTTCGAGTTCGCCGTGTACCTGAGCATCCTGCAGCTCGGCGTCCGCACCTTCGTTACCGAGCTCACCAACTCCTTCACCGGCATTTCCTCCAAGCTCCTCAAGGGCTCCGTGCCCGGCGTCGACTGCGCCGTCACCTTCGGCTTCGGTGCTCCTAACGCCGTGACCATCGGCTTCCTCTTCGGCGCCCTCGGCCAGTTCCTGTCCATCGGCATCCTGCTGCTCATGGGCTCCCCGGTCGTCATCATGGCCGGCTTCGTGCCCCTGTTCTTCGACAACGCCGTCATCGGCGTCTACGCCAACGACAAGGGCGGCCTGCGCGCTTGCTGCATCCTGCCGTTCATCTCCGGCGTCATCCAGGTCTTCGGCTCCGCCTTCATCGCTGGCATGACCGGCCTCGCCGCCTACGGTGGCTACATGGGCATGTGGGACTGGGCTGCCGTCTGGCCGATTATGACCGTCCTCATGAAGTACCTCGGCTACATCGGCCTTGGCATCTGCGTCGTGGCTCTCATCGCCATCCCGCAGATCCAGTACCGCAAGCACAAGGAGACCTACTTCCTCGAGGTCGAGGATTGGCAGAAGTGCAAGGAGATGCGCGCCAACGGCATCAAGTAAGACTCGCCGCCTAGCACACCTCGTCGCCTAGCCAAGGCCCCAGCGCTTGGGCCAAAGCACCAAGATTTACCAGCTCTACAAGGGCGGTCGGTCCGCCGGCCGCCCTTCTTGCAAACAAATAACCAGGCATGGGGCCTGGCAAAATGACCCGGGCAACCGGGAGAAAAAGGAGAGACAAATGAACGCTAAGATCCTCGTCGCTTGCGCCAACGGTGCCGGTACCTCCCTCATGATGAAGATGACCTGCGAGCGCGTCACCAAGAAGCTCGGCATGGGCGTCCAGGAGATCCACCACTGCGCTCTTTCCGAGGGCGTTTCCGTGGCCCGTCAGTACGACATCGTCTTCTCGCCCCTCAACTTCGTGAACATGTACGACTCCGCCAAGGCCGCCGGCGTCAACGTCATCGGCCTGCGCAACGTCCTCTCCGACGCCGAGATGGAGCAGCACCTCGTCGAGACCGGCGCTGTCGAGAAGTTCAAGGCCTAAGGCCCGAACCCTTACGCAAACGCGATTCTTGCCGCGCGCGGGTGCGCCCCCCAATGCCTAGTGCCTGGGCGCGGCAAGTTCCAAAGTTCGAAGCTATTTAGAGGATTGGCAGCAAAATGAACTATTCCAAGAAGGTAGTCGCCGAGATGAACCTGGCCTACGCCATCGGCACCTTCGACGGCCCCGACGCCAAGAGCTTCCTCATCGGCGTCGAGAAGCAGGGCCCGATCCGTCGCTTCGCCCTCGACGGCGAGCCGATGGAGACCGTGGCCGAGGGCCCCGGCGGCGTCATGACCATCACGCAGGTCCCCGGCCGCGACGACCAGTTCATGGCCACCTGCGAGTTCTTCTCGCCCAACTACGGCGGCGACACGGCCCACATCCGCACCTACACCCGCGCGGCTGACGGCTCCTGGAGCTCCACCAAGCTCTGCGACCTGCCTTACGTGCACCGCTTCGGCCTGCTCAAGGGTGCCGACGGTGGCCTGTGGGTCATCGCCTGCACCATCAAGGGCGCCTGCCGCGAGATCAAGAACGACTGGCAGACCCCCGGCGCCGTGTGGGTGGCGCGCCTCGACGAGGCCGCCGAGACCTACGGCGACGACAACCAGCTGCAGCTCAGCTGTCTGGCCGCCGCCCAGGTCCAGAACCACGGCTTCTGGTTCGCCCCCGACCGCAGCTACGCGCTCGTGTCCACGGCCGGCGGCGTGTTCCGCTACGTGCCGCCCGCGACCGCTGACGGCGAGTGGGACGTGGCCTGCCTCATCGTCAACCCCACGAGCGACATCTGCGTGGGCGACTTCGACGGCGACGGCGTCGAGGAGATCTTGACCATGTCCAAGTTCCACGGCGACACGCTGCAGGTTTGGCACGCCACCGAGAACGCGGACGAGTACAAGTGCGTCTGGACCGACCCCGAGAAGCGCAACTTCCTGCACGCCATCTGGTCCGGCGAGCTGGGCGGCGAGCCCTGTGCCGTCGTCGGCAACCGCAAGGACGGCCGCGACCTGCTGCGCGTTTCTTACGTGGACGGCGACTACGCCATCGAGCAGATCGACCACGACTTCGGCCCCGCCAACTGCTGGGTCATCGACGACGAGGGCACGCAGCGCATCATCGCCGCGAACCGCGAGACCAACCAGGTCGCCCTCTACACCGTCGAGTCCTAAGCGCGGACAAAGGGACAGTCCCTTTGTTCACTCCCAAGGAAAACCGTGGACCATCGTCCACATGAGTAATACCAGGAGGTAAGACATGTCTGCTATCGACGAGGTTACCCGCGAGAGCTGGATCATGAACACGTTCCCCGAGTGGGGCACGTGGCTGAACGAGGACATGGAGGCGGCCCAGCCCGCCCCCGGCACCGTTGAGATGTGGTGGCTCGGCTGCACCGGCATCTACATGAAGACCCCGGGCAACACCGCCATCACCATCGACCTGTGGACCGGCAACGGCAAGCGCACCCACGGCGACGGCAAGATGAAGGTCGGCCACCAGATGGCCAACATGGCCGGCTGCCGCGCCATGCAGCCCAACCTGCGCAACATCCCCTACGTTTTTGATCCCTTCGCGATCAAGCACGTCGACGCGGTTCTCGCCACCCACTACCACCAGGACCACATGTCCAAGGAGTTCGCGGCCCACGTCATCCAGTCCGGCATGACCACCACCGACGCCGACGGTAACGAGATCCCCGTGCCGTTCATCGGCCCCAAGAAGTCCGTTGAGTTCTGGCTCAAGTGGGGCGTGCCCGAGGAGCGCTGCATCACCGTCAAGCCCGGCGACGTGATCAAGGTCGGCGACATCGAGATCGTCTGCATGGACTCCTTCGACCGCACCTGCATTACCACCACCGACTCCACCGGTCCCGACCGCGAGGACCTCTGGGGCGTCTGCCCGATGGACATGGACGAGAAGGCCGTCAACTACCTTCTCCGCACCCCGGGCGGCAACATCTACCACTCCGGTGACTCCCACTACTCCATCTACTTCGCCAAGCACGGCAAGGACATCGCCAAGCAGTACGGCGGCGTCGACGTGGCCTTCGGCTCCTACGGCTGCAACCCCATGGGCATGCAGGACAAGATGGAGGCTTCCGATGTCCTGCGCATGGCCGAGGCCCTGCAGTGCAAGGTCGTCATCCCCATCCACTGGGATGTCTGGACCAACTTCGAGGCTGACCTGCGCGAGATCGAGGTTCTCTACAACATGCGCCGCGAGCGCCTCGGCTACGAGTTCAAGCCCTACTACTGGAAGGTCGGCGGCCACTACACCTACCCGACCGACTTCGAGAACGGCAAGAAGTACTTCGTGTACCAGCGCGGCTTCGAGGACTGCTTCGACGAGGAGCCTAACGTCCCGTTCCGCTCCGTCCTCTAAGTAAGACAAGGGGACAGTCCCTTCGTCTTATACAGAGTTTGATGTGACAGGGCCGACCGTTCACCTGGGCGGTCGGCCCTTCTTGTCTTGGACACCATCCCTTGGGAGGAAATGACATGGCTCAGCAGTATCTGCTCGGCATGTACGAGAAGGCCGTTCCGAACGACATCACTTGGGAGGAGCGCCTGAACGTCGCCCGCGAGTCCGGCTTCGACTACGTTGAGATCTCCGTCGACGAGACCGACGCCAAGCTCGCCCGCCTCGACTGGACGGCCGACGAGCGCCGCGAGCTCGTGCGCCTCCAGCAGGAGTGCGGCCTGCCCATTCGCTCGATGTGCCTCTCGGGCCACCGCAAGTATCCGTTCGGCGCCACCGACCCGGACGTGCGCGAGCGCAGCCTCCAGATCATGGAGAAGGCCATCCAGCTCGCCTGTGACCTGGGCGTCCGCACCATCCAGCTCGCCGGCTACGATGTCTACTACGAGGACGGCACCGACGAGACCCGCAAGTGGTTCGCCGAGAACCTGGCCCGCGCCACCGAGATGGCCGCCCGCGAGGGCGTGCTTCTGGGCTTCGAGACCATGGAGACGCCGTTTATGGACACCGTCGAGAAGTCCATGGCGTACGTGAGCCAGATCGATAGCCCTTACCTGGGCGTTTATCCCGACCTGGGCAACCTCACCAACGCGAGCTTCCTCTACGGCAAGTCCGTGACCGACGACCTGGCAACCGGCCGCGGCCACATCGTCGCCGCCCACTGCAAGGAGACCGTCGCGGGCGCCTACCGCGAGATCCCCTTCGGCACCGGCACCACCGACTGGGAGGCGCTCGACGAGTGCATTAAGCAGGGCGTTCGTCGCTTCGTGGCCGAGTTCTGGTACGTCGGCGCCGAGAACTGGCGCGAGGAGACCGCCTTTGCGAGCGAGTACGTGCGCGGCAAGATTGAGGCCGCCTTCGCCCGCTGCGGGAAGTAGCGACCATGGCGCGCACGAAGCCGGCGCGGATCCGATACGCGCTCTTCGACTTCGACGGGGTCATCGCCGACACCGAGCCGCTCTACGTGGAGCTCGATCGGCGGGTGCTTCGCCACTTCGGGTACGAGCCGACCGATACCGAGCTCGAGAGCTTTATCGGCCTTTCTTCCGAGGTAGAGAGCCGAAAGCTCCTGGCGGCAAACGGCATTGAGGTGAGCCACGACGAGTACCGGGCGGTTTGGGATTCGGACGCGCAGATCTATGGCGATCCTGGACTCAAGCCGAACCCGGGCCTGGCCGACCTGTGGCTCGCGCTGCGGTCGGCCGGCGCAAAAATCGCCGTTGTGTCCTCCTCGCCGACGTCGGGCCTCGTGCGCGCGCTTAACCGCTTCGGGCTGCTCAGCTGCGTCGATGCCATCGTCGGCGCAGAGATGGTGAGTAAACGCAAGCCCGACCCCGAGCCGTACCTGCGGGCGCTGGAATACCTGGCGCTGGGGGACGCTGGTGCGGCCCGGGGTGCGGTGGCCTTCGACGACTCGGGGGCCGGCGTGGCGAGCGCAGTGGCTGCGGGTGTTTGGACTGTCTGCTACCGCGGGGCCGCCGCTGCCCAAGCTGCCGCCGACGAGTCGCTGGAGGACTTCGTAACTTTTAGCTGGTAAACCAGCAAAAAAAGATGGGCGCCCCGCGGGGCGCCCGTTTTCGTGTCCGCGCTGCCAGGCTGCAGCCGCGGGTTGCAAGGTTTTGCCGCCTGTGCAACGCAAGCGCCATGGGGATGCAAGGTTTTGCCGCTCGTGCGACGTAGTTTAGGCCTAAAACGCGGCAAATCCATGGTTTTCAGAAAGCTTACCTGCGGTTTTGCTGTCCGTAGACTCGCCGTGGCTAAAAACTACGTCGCACGAGCGGCAAAACTGTGCACGGGTATCGCGTTTACGTCGCACGAGCGGCAAAACCTTGCGGGGGGGCTGTTAACGACGCGCGAGCACCGCCACGGATTCGACGTGTTTGGTGTGCGGGAACATGTCAACCGGCGTGAGCGACTCCACGCGGTAGCCCTTCTTGCGAATAAATTCCAGGTCGCGGGCTTGCGTCTGGATATTGCAGCTCACGTAGACCACGCGCTTGGGCGCAAGCGCAGCCACGCCGGCAAGAAACTCCTCGGTGGAGCCCGCGCGCGGCGGGTCCATGAGCACGACATCGAAGCCGAGCTCGCGGTCCTCGCGCGCCATCCACTCCGTGGCGTCGGCCGCGACGAAGCGGCAGCGGTCCGCAAGTCCGTTCGCCGCGGCGTTTCTTGCCGCCGACTTAACGGCACCCTCTACGCGCTCGACGCCTACGACCTGCAGCTCGTTTATTGCCGAGGCCGCACAGATGCCGATGGTGCCGCAGCCGCAGTAGGCATCGAGCACGCGCATCCCGGGCTCCAGGTTGCCGCCCTCGATGGCGATGCGGTAGAGCACCTCGGTCTGCGCGGGATTCGTCTGGTAAAAGCTCGTGGGGCCGATCTCGAAGGTGCAACCGAGCAGCTTGTCGTGCATGACGCCCTCGCCGTAGAGGGTGTTGCTCCTAAAGCCGAGGATGGCGTTGGTCCGGCGCGTGTTCACGTTCTGCACGATGCTCGTGACCTCGGGCGCCGCCGCGACGACGGCGTCCACGAAGTCCTGCTGCTTGCGGATCTGCGGCACGTTGGTCACCACGGTGAGAAGCACATCGTCGGTGGCGTACCCGCAGCGCACGATGGCGTGGCGCAGCACGCCGATCCCCTTGTCCTCGTTGTAGGCGGGGATGTGCTGGAGCTCGGCCACGCGGCCCACGGCGTTGAGGATCTTACGGGCCCGCGGGTCCTCTACCAGGCATTCTTTGCAACGGACGATTTGATGCGTGCCGCGCGCGTAGAAGCCGCACACGATCCGCCCGTGGCCCGCGTGCGCGTAGGGTGTCGCCGCCTTGTGGCGATACGCGAGTGGCTCGCCCTCCATGCCGACGATGCCGCGCAGCTCGCCGCCGTCGGCTTCAACCATCTGGGTGAGAAGCTCGGCGATCTCTTCCTGCTTGCGTCGCAGCTGGATAGGGTAGGGGACCGAGAGCCACTCGCAGCCTCCGCAATCGCGTGCGATCTGGCATGTGTATGTGCGGTATCCCATCCGTGCGCCCTCCGTAGAACGTGTCCTATTCAGGATACACGAGGGGATACGTGAGGGTCTGTCGCGGCAACCGTGATGGTTAACCTGAGACGGTGCGCTGAGCGCAGCCCGCCGGCCGTGGAACGGCTGCGCGGAAGCGCGAGCGGCGTCTCCCTGAGTCTGCCGTTCGCGGCTCAGGCCCATCCTTTTGCATTTTTACTGAACCCAAGTCAAAAAATTTGCGACTAGCATTTGAAATAGTGGGTACCATTATGTCCGAAATTTGAAATGTGCTCAAGAATGTCGCTAGGAGTTGCACCTTTGCGGCTTGAAAGCCTGCAGCTTACCGAAGCCGACACAGAGGCCTGTCCGTGTTGTTTTGATTTCGATGGGCTGTGAGTAATCTTTTGAGCGTTGGGAGCTCGAAGGAACCATTAGGAGAGGAAACACAGGATGCAATCCAAGATCGCGCACGCGGCGGAGCGCAAGGCGTTCAGCGTCGCTTTGGACCAGATCATCAAGACCGCGAGCGGCCCGGACCGCGAGCAGAAACTCGATAAGCTCGTCGATATGGCCGGCAAGCTGCTGAAGGACACCGCCCCCGGCGCCATCCGCGGTATCCGAAACGGCCTGTACCCCGGCTCCAAGTGGGAGCAGTGGCTCTTCGACGTCATCGACAACACCGACCACAACGTGCTCAAGACCGCTGTGCTCAACGGCGGCTACGAGTCCGCCTTCCGCGGCCTGCGCAACACCACCGCCAACGCCGAGAAGGAGCAGTGCAACATCCCATGGATCATCCTGTTTGATCCCACAAGTGCCTGCAACAAGAAGTGCGTCGGCTGCTGGGCGGCCGACTACGGCAACAGCCTGAACCTCACCTACGAGGACATGGACCGACTGGTCACCGAGGCCTCCGACCTGGGCTGCCACTTCTTCATGTTGACCGGAGGCGAGCCCCTCGTCCGCAAGCGCGACGTCCTGCGCCTGGCCGAGGTCCACAACGACTGCCTGTTCAATATCTTCACCAATGCCTCGCTGGTTGACGACGCCTTCTGTCAGGAGGTCCAGCGCCTCGGCAACATCGTCTTCTCCGTTAGCCTCGAGGGCACCGAAGACTCCAACGACGGCCGCCGCGGCGCCGGCTCCTACCAGGAGGTCATGGCCGCCTTCGACCTCATGCACAAGTACGGCCTGCTCTACGGCACCTCCACGGCCTACACCCGCGCCAACACCGAGATGGTCAGCTCCGACGAGTACTTCGACAAGATCATCGAGAAGGGCTGCCGCTGGGCCTGGTACTTCCACTACATGCCTGTGGGCGAGGGCGCCTCGGTCGACCTGTGCCCCACCGTCGAGCAGCGCGAGTACATGCTGCACCGCATTCGCGAGATCCGCGGCGTGACCGGCGGCAAGCCGATCTTTGCCATGGACTTCCAGAACGACGGCGAGTACGTCGGCGGCTGCATCGCCGGCGGCCGCGTTTATTGCCACGTCAACGCCCGCGGCGACGTGGAGCCCTGCGTCTTTATCCACTACTCCAACGCCAACATCAAGGAGCAGTCGCTGCTCGAGTGCCTCAAGCAGCCGATCTTCCAGGCCTACCGTCGCCACTACCCGTGGAACGACAACATGCTCAAGCCCTGCCCGATGCTCGAGAATCCTGAGGTCCTGCCCGAGATCGTTCACGAGGCCGACGCCAAGTGCACCGAGTACGTGACCCCGGAGTCCGTCGACGACCTGTGCGCCCGCACCTCCGTCTACGCCAAGAGCTGGGAGCAGCGCGCCGAGGAGCTTTGGCTCGAGCAACACCCCACCGGCAAGAAGGTCTACGAGGACGAAGTGTCCAACTACACCGTCGCCGAGAAGGCCAAGCTCATCGCCGCGGCCGACACCGCTGCCGCCGAGGACGCCGAGTAGCGATCGTGGACAAAGGGACTGTCCCTTTGTCCACTCGCAATAAACCGCAGGTCAGGTGCGGGCTCGCTGCAGTGCGCGGCGGGCCCGCATTACGTTTACCGCACTCGTTGCCGCGCTGCCCGAAAGCCCGCGCAGCGACCCCCTCGACGTGGGTATCGTTTGCTGCAATGTGCGTTGCATCACGCGAAACACTCCGACGAAGGAGGCATCATGGCAGCAAAAGCACCTGAGAGCGTGAAGAATGTGGTCCTGGTGGGCCAAGGCGGCGTGGGCAAGACTATGCTCGCCGAGGCCATGCTCCACCTGACGGGCCGCACCACCCGTCTGGGAGGCCACGCGGGCACCAAGCCCACGCTGGATTACGACGGCGAGGAAGGCGAGCGCGGATTCTCCATCTCCACGGCGATCGCGCCCGTCGAGTGGGAGGGCACCCGCATCAATGTCCTTGACGCCCCGTGCTACCCGGACTTCGTCGGCGACGCGTACGCCGCGATGTCCGCGTGCGAGACCGCGGTCTTCGTGGTCGACGCCGCGAGCGGCCCCGGCACCGTGACCACCCGCCTGTGGTACGCGGCCGAGGACCTCTCGCTCGCCCGTTCCGTCTTTATTAACCGCATCGACCGCGCCGACGCCGACTACGACCTGGCCTTCGCCACGCTGCAGGAGCGCTTCGGCAATAAGCTCGCCGCCGTCACCATCCCCATGGGCTCCGGCGACGCCTTCGAGGGCATCATCGACGTCGTCCACATGAAGGCGCGCCACCTCGAGGACGGCAAGCCCGTGGTCACCGACGTGCCCGAGGCCTACGCCGCGGCCGCCGAGGACGCCCGCGCCACCCTTACCGACCTCGTGGCCGAGGCCGACGACGAGATCATGATGAAGTACCTCGAGGGCGAGGAGATCACCCAGGACGAGCTCGAGGGGCTTCTTGCCAAGGCGCTGGTAGAGCGTGTATTTGTGCCCGTGTTCACCGGCAGTTGCGTGCGCGAGGAGGGTGTCATCTCGTTCATGGACGCTGTCGTGGGCTGGTTTCCGACCATGGCCGACTTCGGCCGCATCCCGCTGGTCAACGGCGAGCAGCTCGACATCTCGCCCGACGACGACCGCCCCGTCGCCTTTGCCTTTAAGTCGCTGAATGACCCGCAGAACGGCCGCCTCAGCTTCCTCAAGGTGCTCGCCGGCACCGTTGCCCCCGGCACCGAGCTCACCAACGCCCGCACGCGCAAGTCCGAGCGCCTGGGCCACCTTTACCTCATGTGCGGCAAGGAGACGACCGAGGTCAAGTCCGCTGCCGCTGGCGATATCGTGGTCGCGCCCAAGCTCGAGGTGCAGACCGGCGACACTCTCTCGGTGACCGGCAAGGTCGAGGCCGCCGCGTTCCGCTTCCCCAACTCGCTCTACCGCATCGCTATCGAGCCGGACTCGCGCGGCACCGAGGGCAAGCTCTACGCCTTCCTCGAGAAGTCCGCCGATGCCGACCCGACCCTTAAGGTCGAGCGCGACGAGGATACCGGCCAGACCGTCATCTCCGCTATCGGCGAGGCGCAGGTCAGCGTGCTGCTCGACCGTCTCGAGGACCGCGCGGGCGTGACGGCGCACACCGTGGCGCTCAAGATTCCGTATCGCGAGACCATCCGCCGCGTCGCCTCCGCCCAGGGCCGCCACAAGAAGCAGACCGGCGGCGCCGGCCAGTACGGCGACTGCTGGCTGCGCATCGAGCCGAACCCGGGCGCCGGCTACGAGTTCGTTGACGAGGTCGTCGGCGGCCACATCCCGCGCGGCTTCATCCCCGCCATCGACAAGGGCGTCCAGGAGACCATGAAGGACGGTGTGCTCGCCGGCTTCCCGATGATCGACGTGAAGGTCGCCGTGTACGAGGGCTCCTATCACCCGGTCGATTCCAACGAGATGGCCTTCAAGACGGCTGCCCGCATCGGCTTCCAGAAGGCTGTCGACCAGGCCGAGCCCGTCCTGCTCGAGCCAATGGCGCACCTGCGCATCACCGTGCCTGACAGCTACGCCGGCTCTGTGATGGGCGACGTCTCCGCGAGTCGCGGCCGCGTCGAGGGCATGGAGGCCGGCGACGGCGTTACCGCTGGTCAGACGACCGTTACGGCGACTATTCCGTATGCCGAGGTCACCGACTACGCAACGCGCCTGCGCTCGCTGTCGCGCGGCACCGGCGAGTTCACGCTCGAGATGAGCGGCTATGAGCAGGTCCCGCACGACATCCAGCAGAAGCTCGCAGCCGAGTACGCCGCCCGCCGCGCCGCCGGCGAGAAGTAACTCCGCGGGCACGGCCCGCAACGCAAACTGGAAGCGCCGACGCCCGCGCAGGGTGCCGGCGCTTCTTCTCACCTTGAGGAAGGGGATGAAAATGAATGATACGGAACTCATCGTTGGTTACGCCTCGGCGCTCGACTACTGGCGAAACGCCCGCGCCGCGCAGGTGGTGCCAGACTTGGGACCTCACGGAAAGGCCTATGGGGTTGGGTACCTCACGCTTTCGGAGCGGGTCCTGCGAGTTGTGGAGGAGTGCGGCTCGGGCACGCCGCTCGACGTCGTTGTCGATAGGCGAGAGAAGCGCCATAACTGCAAATACCTGCACGATTGCGTATGGGCGGGGCCGCTCGCCGGGCAGCTCAGCAGGATTGGCTACGACGCGTCGGTGTGCTTGCCGGCGCCGATGTTCGTTCAGCTCGCCTCGAAGCTGGATGAGGTTGAGCTGGCCGCGATCGCCTACGAGCTTTGCGGGAGCTATGGGCTCCCGTCGACCGCAGGTTACGAGGTGGTGCAGAATTTGGCGCCGTTCACTTCGGTTGGGGAGCTCGCCGCTTATGCGACCTCGGCGAGGGCCCTCGGGGTCCGCGGGGCCGCGCGCGCTGCCGAGGCGCTCAAGCTCGTGGCCGAGGGGTCGAACTCCCCGAGGGAGACGGAAATCGCGGTCATGTTGAGCCTCGGCAGGCGAAAGGGAGGGTACGACCTGCGAGGTTTTCTGATGAACGCCGAGGTAAAGGTGCCTAAGTCGCAGCAAGGCGCCCTTGGACAGAAGGTGATTCGCCCCGACTTCCTCTGGTCGGACAAGAAAGTGACCCTGGAGTACGACAGCAACGAGCATCACCTGACCCCGCTCGAGAAGGAGCACGACGAGGCTCGCCGCCGCGTCCTCGAGAGCATGGGCTACCGGGTGTTCGTTATGACCAATGAGGTGCTTCGCAGCTGCACGAAGCTCGCGTTGTTCATGGACGACCTTCAACGGTCGCTTAAGGTTCGGCGTAGCCAGCCAAGCAGCGCGGTTCTTAAGGCCCAGGAGGATCTGCGGTACCGAGTCGTGCATGGTTTGGGCTCTCGTGCGACGTTTTAGATAAGTCGTTGCAAGGTTTTGCCGCTCGTGCGACGCGCTTTCCGTTCCCTACGGCGTTTTAGCCAAGAATCAACTGGGATTTTGTGGCTGCAAAGCCGTCTTGGGGTCGAATATACGTCGCACGAGCGGCAAAACCTTGCAGCAGGTATGCGCAAACGTCGCACGAGCGGCAAAACCTTGCAGTTTTTCAGACGCGTAGCCCTGCGGGAGAGCTGACGCTAGTGCAACTGGTATGAAACAAGCCGCGGGACGTGACCTGCTAGAATAACAGTTTATGCCGCGGGGTCCAACGTCTACCTCGCGCGCCGATTCTGACCAACGACCCGAGGAGGTCGCGCAAAAGCGCATGGACGTAGCCATTAGCATCATTGTCACCTTTGTACTTACGCTGGTAAACGGCTTCTTTTCCGCTTCTGAGATGGCGGTGACCACCGCAAAGCGGGCTATTTTGGAGCCTGAGGCCGAGGAGGGCGACAAGCGCGCCCAGGCGGCCCTCGACCTCTCGTCCGATTCCGATCAGTTCCTCGCCACCATCCAGGTTGCCATCACGCTCGTGGGCTTCGCGTCCTCCGCGTTTGCCGCCACGAGCCTTTCCGACCCGCTGGCCAGCTGGCTCACCGGGCTCGGCATGCCCGCGGGCCTCGCCGGAACCGTCGCCGTCGTCGCCATCACGCTGATCGTCGCCTATTTCTCCACCGTCATCGGCGAGCTCGTGCCCAAGCGCCTGGCCCTCGCCAACGCCGAGTCCGTGGCCAAGACCGTCGCCGGCCCGATCCGCGGCTTCATGCACATCGCGACTCCACTCGTCTGGCTGACCTCCAAGTCCGCCAGTGCCCTGGCTGCGCTCCTCGGCATCAAGTCCGCCGACGACCGCCAGGAGGTCTCGGAAGAAGAGCTCAAATATATGGTCACCGACTCTGACGAACTTTCCGAGGAGGAGAAGTCGATGATCCACGAGGTCATCGACCTAGGCGACACTATCGCCCGCGAGGTCATGATTCCGCGCGTCGACATGACCTGCGTCGAGGACACCAAGAACCTCAACGAGGTGCTGGGCCTCATGCGCCGCACCGGCTTCTCGCGCGTGCCCGTCTACCACGGCTCCGTTGACCGCGTCATCGGCATCGCCCACATCAAGGACATCATTAGCCCCATCATCGACGGCGGCAAGGGTGGCGCGGCTATCGCCGACTACGTCCGCGAGGCCAACTTTATCCCCGACACCAAGGACATCATTCCGCTGCTCTCTGAGATGCAGACCAGCCACGATCAGATGGTCATTGTGGTCGACGAGTACGGCGGCACCGCCGGCGTCCTTACCTTGGAGGATATCGTCGAGGAGATTGTGGGCGAGATTGAGGACGAGTTCGACCCCGACAACAAGTACCTGACCAAGCTCTCCGACAACGAATGGCTGGTAGATGGCCGTTATTCGCTGGACGACGCCATCGAGCTCGGCTGGCCCGTGGAGGACAGCGAGGAGTATGAGACCATCGCCGGCTACGTGCTCGAGCTTGCCGACAAGGTCCCGCACCCCGGCGACCTGTACGAGAAGGACGGCTATCGTTTCCGCGTGCAGTCCATGCGCGGCCGCCGCGTGAGCCTGCTGCGCGTCACGGCGCCCGAGCCCGAGGTCAACACCGCGGAGGACTCGACTGATGGCAATAAAGGAACGGCTGCCGAGAAGGAATAGGCCGCGCACACGTGCGTTGACTACAATAATAGAACTTGCGTGACGCCCGCAGCCGCGGGCAGGAATGAGAGGGGCCGCTATGGCTCAGTTGTTTGAGATTAAAAAGGTCACTGTCGGCCCGAAGAACCTCGACGCGGTCGTCGAGCTTGCGTCCTCCGCGCCCGTCATGACGAACGAGGACCTCGAGGGCACCACGCGCGTGTGGCAGGTCATGCCCGAGCTTCGCGACCACGTGTGTTTGGGCGACGAGTCCGGCAATTTCGGCGAGGTCATGGGTGCCACCGAGCTTGCGCACCTGCTCGAGCACGTGACCGTCGAGCTTCTTGCCAGGACCGACGTGGCGGGCGACATCTCATGCGGGCAGACCACCGAGGTGGGCGAGCGCACGTATCAACTAACGTTTAAGTGTGTCGACGACGTGCTCGTTGTTGGCTCGCTCTCGTCTGCCGTGTGGATCATGCAGTGGGCGTTCTCGGGCGGCGGAGACCCTCAGCCCGACGTGGACGCCATCGCGTTCGGCCTTGCGAGCCTGCTGCAGAGTCTGCCTGAGGTGGAGGAGCGAGACGAGGACGAGATTATCGGCGGTCCGTCCGGAGTCTGTTGAGGCTGCGGTTGCCGTTGTCGTGGAGCCCGAGTCTGTGTTCGAGCCTGCCACCGACGACTAGGGCGTGGCGTCCGTGCCCTTCCCGCGTCTCCTCCGGTAAATTCAAATTCGGTATCTATTGCCTTGACCAGCGCGTCATTGGGTAAGAGGTACCTAGTGTACTAACCAAATAGCGAACCATTTTGGAGGACCCCATGAGCAAGAAGACCACCGGCTTTATCCTTGGCAGCATCGTTGGCGCCGCTGCTGGCGTTGTCGCCGGCATCCTGGTCGCTCCGCGCTCCGGCGCCGAGTCCCGCGCCATGGCCGCCGATGCCATGAACGACGCCTGGGATTCCGCCGTCGACACCTACGAGCGCGCCGGCCAGGCCGTTGAGGAGCAGGTCGCCGGTGTTCGCCCGAGCGTTGACGCCAAGACTGACGAGCTCCGCGCCAAGGTCGATGCCGCCCGCGAGCGCATGGACCAGCTCCGCGACTCCCTCTCCGACGTCGTTGCCCAGACCTCCGCGCAGGTCAGTGATGCCGTGAGCGAGGTTACCGACAAGGTCGTCTCCATGGCCGACGCCGCCGCCGAGCAGGGCTCCGCTCCCGCCGAGGCCGTTCACGTCGAGGTCGTAGAGCCCGAGGCAGAGCCCGAGTCTGAGACCGAGGCCTAGTTTTGCTCAAAGTCAACGACCTCTACGGCCGCAAGGTCTACGTTCCCAAGAAGAGCCGCAAGAAGGATGTCTCGGGCGAAGTAAAGCTCTCGCGCCTGGGCAAGGTAAGCATGGCGGTCTTCTCGCCGGACGGCCGGGAGGTCGTTGGCTTTATCGTGCGCCGTCCCGACATCGCGGGCATGGTCAAGCGCGCTGATGCGTTTCTTGCCACCGACTCGTTCAAGCTGCACGAGGACGGCACGCTGCTGGTGACCCGCGAGGATGGCCTGGACGACGCCGCCCGGGAGCGCATGGCCCACGATTGGGACACCTGCGTGATGTGGGCCGGCATGGACGCCAAGACCGCCGGCGGCAAGAATCTCGGCTACGTCTCGGATGCCGAGTTTGACCTTAAGACCGGGGCCGTGAGCAAGTTTTATGTGGGCGACGGCGGCGTCGCGCGCGCCATCGTCGGCAGCTTCGAGATTCCCGCGACCATGGTGCGCGGCTATTCCAAGGGCTACATGGTGGTCGATAACGCGGCCGCTGACCTGGAGCTCGATGGCGGCGTGGCCGCTAAGGCGGGCGAGAGTTATGCCGCAGCGAAGGTCAAGGGCGCCGAGGCCGCGCAGAAGGCGGGCAAGGCAGCGGGCGAGGCCATCGACAAGGGGTCCTATGCCTTCGGGCGTATGCTCGGCAAGGCCAAGCGAGCCATCGAGGACGCGACGAGCGACGAAGAGGACGCTGCGCCCTCAACGACCCCGGCCATCGCCGCGGCCGACGTCCGGGTGAGCGAGCCGGTCGAGAAGCTCCGCGCGGCTAAGGACGAGGCTGCGAACGAGGAGCCCAAGGTCTTCGCGCCCAAGCCTACCGAGCCCGCCAAGGTGGCGGCCCCTGCCAAGAAGGCGTCCGCCAAGGCGACCCCTGCCAAGAAGCCCGCCGCCAAATCCGCCAGCGCCTCGGCCGTCAAGGCGGCCGGCAAGCAGATCGGCCGCATGGGTAAAATGTTCTCTTCCTTTAAGGACGAGTTCGAAAAGGCGAGCAAGTAGCCTCCCATGAAAGCTACGACGAAGCACCGCATCCTTAAAGCCGCTGGTTACACGGGCGCTGCCTTGGCGCTTGCAATCGTGGCCGCGGCGAACGTCGGCTTGGCGCTCTTCGGCGATACCATCGATTCTTACCTAGGCCTCGACGAGGTCGAAATTTCCGACGAGGAAAAGAGCGCCGTTATGGACGACGGTCGCTCGCTTTCCGAGCGCATCGAGGCGGAGGGGCTCGTCCTCGTGCGCAACGAGAACCAGACGTTGCCGCTCCCAAAGACGACGAACAAGGTCAACGTCTTTGGCTGGGCGTCGACGCAGTGGGTCGCGGGCGGCTCGGGCTCGGGCCAGGTGAGCGGCCAGACCAAGGACCTCTTGGGCGCGCTCCAAGACGCCGGCATCGAGTACAACAGCGACCTTACCGGCATGTACCAGGGCTTTTATGGCGAGCGTGCGTACAAAGGATCTGGCACGCTGAACAGCCACTCCGCTGAGTATTGCCGCCTTTACGAGCCGAGCATCTACGATAAGGACTGCTACAGCCAGGAGCTTCTCGACAAGGCGCGGAAGTACTCCGACACGGCCATCGTCGTCATCGGGCGCGTGGCCGGCGAGAGCATCGACTGCCCCACCACGCAGTACAAGGTAAACGCTCGCGGCGGCGAGGTCACAGTCGACGTTACCCGTACCTATCTGGAGCTTTCTGCCGAGGAAGAGGCGCTTTTGCGCTATGTCGGTTCTCACTACGAGCGTGTGTGCGTGGTGGTCAACTCGACGAACACGATGGAGCTCGGCGAGGTAGAGACTATCCCCGGCATCGATTCCGTCATGCTCGCGGGCGCTACCGGCGAGGCCGGCGCGACCGCCGTGGTCAAGGCGATTTGGGGCGACGTCAACCCTTCCGGCCGCACGACCGACACCTACGCCTACGACTTTTCAACGGCCGCGAGCTGGGCAAACTCCGGCGCTATGGGTGAAGGGGCCTACACGAACAGCAGGGGCCTCTACCCGGCCGACGGCACGAAGAACCCCAACGTCGGCGCCGACGAGAACTACGACTCGGCGCGTTTCGTCGATTACGTCGAGGGCATCTACGTCGGGTATCGCTGGTACGAGACGGCCGACATCGAGGGCTTCTGGGACACCGCGAGCAACGCGCACGGCACGGGGTACGACGCCGTGGTGCAGTACCCGTTCGGGTACGGTCTCTCGTACACGACGTTTAGCTGGGAGGTCGTCGACAAGACCAAGGCCCGCACCGTCTCGCGCGACTCCGAGATCTCCCTGACCGTGCGCGTGACAAACACCGGCAGCGCGGCCGGCCGCGACGTCGTCGAGCTCTATTGCACGCCGCCGTACACGTCGGGCGGCATCGAGAAGTCCTCGACGGTGCTCGTCGCGTACGCAAAGACGGGCCAGCTCGAGCCTGGCGAGAGCCAGGACGTCACGGTGAGTTTTACGCTGGACGACGTGGCGAGCTACGACTACAACGACGCGAACGGCAACGGGTTTAGCGGTTATGAGTTGGAGCGCGGCAGGTATACCGTCGAGCTCAAGCGCAACGCGCACGAGGTCGCGGACTGCGAGGGTGCTTCGACAACGTATATGCTACCTCGCACGGTTGAGTGCGAGCAGGACCTTGTTTCCGGCAACACGGTCGAGAACCGATTCACGGGCGACGCGGCGCGCGACGGCGTGTCCATCGACGGGTCGGACTCTGGCGCCGACATCACGTGGCTTACGCGCGCGGATTTTGCCGGTACCTTCCCCAAGAAATGCGACCCCGATCGCGAGATGTCCGACAGCATCTCGAGCATCAACCTATTCAATGAAGCGCAGGTAGAGGCCGATGCCGCGGAGTATGCGGAGCTGGTCGGCACCGGGGTGTACGTTGAGGGCAAGGGCCTGGGGCTCGGCGGTGGCGTTGAGCTTTCCCGAGACGGCTCGCTGACCTCGCTCGGCCGCGAGCTCGGCCTCGATTTCTATGATGAGCGCTGGGAAACGGTGCTCGACGCCATCTCGCTTGCCGACATGGAAGACATCGTACTGCACGGCTACATTCAGACCAAGGCAATCGATTCCGTTGGCAAGCCGGCGACCAAGGAGGTCGACGGACCTTCGCAGGTCGGCTCGTTTAACCAGCTCAAGATGGGTGTCGGGTACCCCGACGGCACCGTGCTCGCGCAGACCTGGAACGCGGGCCTTGCCTACGAGTATGGCCGGCAGCTCGGGCGCGAGGCGTCGGCCATCGGCGTCGACGGCATCTATGCGCCCAGCACGAACATTCACCGCTCGCCGCTCGGCGGGCGCAACTACGAGTACCTTTCCGAGGACGCGACGCTTTCGGGAACCATGGTGTCGCAGGTGGTCGGCGGCGCGAAGTCCGCGGGCGTTTATTGCTTCATCAAGCACCTGGCGATGAACAACCAGGACACCTACCGCGACTCGCTCTACGAGTGGGTGACGGAGCAGGCCCTGCGCGAGATCTACCTCAAGCCGTTCCAGATTACGGTGCGCAACGGCGCCACCGGTTTCATGTCGTCGTACAACCGCATCGGCGCCACGTGGTCAGGCGGCAATAAAGCCCTGCTCACAGACGTGTTGCGCGGCGAGTGGAGCTACTGCGGCACGGTTATCACCGACTACTGCGACCACCAGCAGTACATGAACGCGGACCAGATACTGCGCGCCGGCGGCGACCTGTATATGGACGGCGTCTTTGGCAACGGCAGCTTCAAGTACGGCTTTACCAGCGATGAGCTGACGGCCGCGAGCGGCTCGTCGAGCGAGACCCGCGCCATCAGCTACTACACGAACCTGCGCCGAGCCACGAAGGACATCCTGTATACCTGGCTGAACGCCCGTGCGACGAACCTCTTGGCCAACGAGGCTGCTCTTGCCGAGGGCGGCGAGGGCGTCGAGTTCTATGTCAAGAAGAATGGCGTCAACTGGATCCGTCTCGGGGTGGCAGCGGCCGACATCGTGACTTTGAGCGTTGTCGGGGTCGGGCTGGCTCGCAAGTGGCGTGCCCGCCGCACTGGCCGCGCGGCCGAAGATGACGAGGGGCCGCTGATTTAAGGCGGCTTTGAGGACATGGGGAAGTGCTCCGTTGCGGACAAAGGGACCGTCCCCCTTGTCCGCAACGGGACAATGCTGCGGGGGCTTAGAACTGGACGTTCGGGGTCTGGCGGGCGTCGGCGTCGGCCGAGAAGCCCTGGCGCGGCGCGCGACCGCCGGCAACAAGGCTGCCCGGGAAGGTCTGGATCGCGTTGTTGTACATCATCACGCAGTCGTTGTAGCTCATGCGCGCGTAGCTGATGCGGTTCTCGGTATCGGTGAGCTCGGCCTGAAGCTGCTGGAAGTTTGCGCTTGCCTTGAGGTCGGGGTAATTTTCGGCAACGGCGAGCAGGCTGTTGACGGCGCCGGTGAGGCGGGCGGACGCCTGCATCTTCTCCTCGGGGGAGGCGGCCTTGGCCACGGCGGCGCGCGCGTCGGTCACGCTCTGGAGGGTTGCCGATTCGTGGGCGGCGTAGCCCTTAACGGTCTCGACTAGGTTGGGAATAAGGTCGTTTCGGCGCTGGAGCTGGGCGTCGATGGTGGCCCACGCGGTGTCGCACTTGTTGGAGGCGCGGACGATACCGTTGCTCACCGAGATCATGGCGACCACGGTAACGACGACGATAACAGCGATGATGACGAGCGCGACAACCATGATGCCTCCGATGAATCGGGCGGGTCGCGCGCGGCGCCCGCAAGAAGAAATGGCGGAGGAGGAGGGATTCGAACCCTCGGTACGGGGGTACCGCACGACGGTTTTCAAGACCGCTGCATTCAACCACTCTGCCACTCCTCCGAGGGTGCGAGCCCCTCTATCTTAACGGACGCGACGGGTAAAATGGGCCACGTGCTCGCATCTGCGCAGAAAGGAATCAACGACTTGAATCGACCCGCGGCTGGAGGTCGTCGATGAGCAGCAAGACTGACGAGAAGTTCATGCGGCTTGCCCTTGAGGAAGCGGCCGCGGCCGCCGAGGAGGGTGAGGTGCCCATCGGCGCCGTTGTGGTGTGTAACGGCGAGGTCGTGGCCCGCGCTCATAACCGGCGCGAGACCGACCTGGACCCATCGGCGCACGCTGAGTTCTCGGCGATGGTCGCCGCATCGCGGGCGCTCGGGCGCTGGCGGCTCACCGGTTGCACGGTGTATGTGACGCTCGAGCCGTGTCTCATGTGCGCGGGTCTGATGGTGAACGCGCGCATCGACCGATGTGTGTTCGGCGCGGCCGACCCCAAGGGCGGCGCGCTCGGGACCCTCTTTGACGTGAGCCACGACGAGCGGCTCAACCACGAGTTCGAGGTCGAGGCGGGGGTTCTTGCCGACGAGGCCGCCGATCAGCTCCGCGACTTCTTTCGCGAGCGTCGCCGGGCCGCGAAGGCGGCAAAACAGGCCGCTGCGGCGGCTGAGAATGCGGAAGTCTGACTTTTCCGGGACTAAATTGAATTCCGCTGAGTAGCCGAGGTTTGCCAACTCGGCAAACGCATGAAATGGAACCCCTTTCTGCAAAGGGGTTCCATTTTAGTCCCGGAAAAGTCGGCCGAGCATGTGAGGCGCTGCGTTTAACCCAGCATCACGGACCCGACGAAGACCAAAACGGCCATCACGGCGGCAAAACCGAACGAGTATTTGGCGATTTTGCCCAGGGTCTCGCCATCTTTGCCACGGGGCTGCACGCTGCGCAGCCGATGGCGATGTTCTGCGGGCTGATCATCTTGTCGGCGGAGGTGTCGAGCGAGTTGGCGGCCACGAGTCACATCGAATCCTTACCGAGCGTTTGGGCGGCGTCGAGCTAGACGTTGCCGAAGAGCACCTCGCTGGAGGTTCCGGACTCGACCACGAAGGTGCCGAGGGCGTCGACCAGCGGCGCGACCAGCGGATAGAAGCCGCCGCCGACGGCGACGAAGAACGCAGCGATGCTGCTGATCATGTCGGAGTAACCCATGATCTTCGCGACGGCCAGCACGCCGAGCACGGTGAGGACCGTCTTGGTCGTCTGGACGCAGGCGTCCTTGAGTACGCCGAGCATCTCGCGGACGCTGCAACCTTGGATCACGACGCCGATGATGCCGCAGATCATGATGAGGACGCCGGGCGTGTCGATCCACGAGAAGGCCAGGGTGGCCGACGGGTCGCCCTGGTAGATGTTCAACGTGGTCGAAATGGACGAGAGCGGCACGTAGATGGGTGGAAAGAGCTTGCAGATAAACAGCAGCAAAAGGAAGATCAGGATGAACGGCGACCAGTGAGACGACCGAGCCGATGACGACGGCGAGGTTCAGGCAGATGAACATGGAGCCGACGAGCTCCGCAGCTGCTAGCGAGATGTCGGCGACCAAGGTGATGGGCAGCACGCCCTTGAGGCCCTTGGGGCCGCAGCCTACCAGCATGACCATAAGAATCGGGCAGGCGACGATGAAGGGAATCGCCTGGATGGTCTGGGTGGTGGCTTTCTGGATCGGGTCGAGGCCGGTGATGGAGACCAGGGTGGTCGTCGAGATGCCGATGGAGCCGAACATGGTGGGCATGGAGTTGGCGATGGGACACGCGAGGATGGGTTCCATGGGCGCCACGCCGACGGCGACGAGCATGCTCGCGGGGATGGCCACGGCGGTGCCGAGGCCGGCCACGCTCTTGAGGAACGCGTCGAAGCACCAGCCGATGAGCAGCACGAGCACGCGCTCACCGGTATTATCACGCCGCTCACGGGAGGCGAGGCTCGCTAACACATCTAAAACGCCGCGCCGCAAACCTGTCATTTCGTGCGGCACTGGGAACCTGCCACCCGGTACAGGTCTGTCCCCAAACCGCTGCAGAAAGGGGACTGTCCCCAAATTGCAGGCGGGCACGGCGCGCTTAGATCACCTGGAAGATAAAGAAGTCGAGATAATGGCTCTCGGGTACGCCCCAAAGGATGGGATGGTCGGGCGCCTGTTGGCGCTCCTCTACCTGCTTGAGCTGCACGTTTGCCTGGTGAGCGGCGTCGGCGATTGCCCCGGCGAGAAGGTCGCGCGTCATAAAGTGGCTGCAGCTGCAGGTGGCCAGGTAGCCGCCGCGGGGCAGCAGGCGCATGGCGGCGTAGTTGATCTCACGGTAGCCCTTGGTCGCGTGGTTCACGGTGTTGCGGCTCTTTGTGAATGCGGGCGGGTCGAGGACGATGAGGTCGAACGGGCCGCCCTCCTCGCGCAGACGCGAACGGTCGCGCGAGAGCTCCGGCAGGTACTCAAGAACATTTGCGCAGGTAAAGCCCATGCCTCCGTCGAGGCCATTGAAGCGGGCGTTCTCGGCGGCGAGGTCGATTGCGGTTTGGCTTACGTCGACGCAGCGCACGAACTCGGCGCCGCCCGCCGCGGCGTTGAGGCCGAAGGGGCCCACGTGGCAGAAGCAGTCGAGCACGCGGCGGCCCGCGGCGATCTGCCGCACGGCGCGGCGGTTGTACTTCTGGTCCAGGAAAAAGCCGGTTTTCTGGCTGTTCTCGATATCGAGGTCGAACTTGAGGCCGTTCTCGGCGACCACGATGCGCGACGTGGCGGGAACCTCGGCGCCCTCGCCGTCCCACCAGCCCTTGTACTGGGCAAGGCCTTCCTTGGCACGCGATGGCGAGTCATTGCGCTCATAAATAGCGGTAACGTTCTGACCATCTGCCTGCAACGTATTGAGCAGAAGGGGATAGATGATCGGTCGCAACAGCTCCATGCCGACGGTGCCCACCTGGGTAACGAGCACGTTCTCGTAGCGGTCGACGATGAGGCCCGGCATCTGGTCGGCCTCGGAGAAGACGACGCGGCAAGTGTTGGTGTCCGGCTCGCAACCGGGCAGGGCGCGGCTGCCCATGGCCACGCGGCGGTGGTTCCAGGCGTAAGCCACGCGGCGCGCCCAAAACGCCTCGTCGATGCGGTCGTTGGCGTTACGGGTCACGATTCGCACGCGGATCTTCGACTCCTGGGAGATGAGGCCCGCACCCTGCCAGGTGCCGTTTTCCTCAAAGACGTCGACGACGGCGCCGTTGGCCACGGGGGTGCCGCCGGCCGCGGGCTCGCAGCTGAGGACCTCGCCCTCGAAGACCCACGGGTGACCGCCCTTGAGCGCGCGGGCCGCCTTGCGCGTAACGACGACCTTCGGGTACGGACGTGCCTGTTTCATCGCGATGCCTTTCTTGGGGTTGCGTAACCGCGCCGACGAACCTGTCATTTCGTGCAGCTGCTGGTGACAGGTTCTACGTGCTGCACAACGAACCTGTTACCACGTGCAGGTCTGTCCCAAAAGCGCTGCCAAAAGGGGACTGTCCCCTTTTGGCAGGCGCGAACCTGTCACCCGGTGCAGGTTGGGGTTAGTAGTGGCGACCGTAGCGGCCGCCGCCGATGCTGCGGCCGCGGGAGCGTGAGCCGGCGAACATCGTGCGCGTGGGCTTCTTTGTGCTGCGGCCCTCCTGCGGGATGATGCGGCCGGCATCGTACGTAAAGCCCTTGAGGTCCCAGATGGGGACGAGCTTCTTGGTAAAGTACTCGATCTCGCGCAGGGGGCTGATCTCGTCGGGCGCCACGAAGGTGTAGGCGTGGCCGGTGGCGCCAGCGCGGCCTGTGCGGCCGATGCGGTGCACGTAGTCCTCGGGGTCCATGGGCACATCGAAATTGACGACGGCGTCGATGCCGGAGACGTCGATGCCGCGGCTCATCACGTCGGTGGCCACGAGCACCTGGATCTTGCCGGCGCGGAACTTCTCGAGGGCCTTCTCGCGGGCCTGCTGCGGGCGGTCGGCGTGCATAACATCCACCTTGACCTGCGCATTCTTGAGCATCTTGCATACGTCGTCCACGCGGTGCTTGGTGCGGCAGAAGACGAGCACGCGCTCAGGCTTCCCGCCCGCGGCGCCGCCGGTCTGAAGAAGCGCGCGCAGAAGCTCGGGCTTCTGGGCCTGCGCTACGGGGCACAGGTGCTCTTCGACGGTGTCGGCCGTCTCGCCCACACGGGCGATCTCGACCGTAACGGGGTCGGTGAGCAGGGCGTCGATGGTGGACTTGATCGACGGCGGGATGGTCGCCGAGAAGAGCAGCGTCTGGTGCTTGGCGGGCAGCGCGTGCATGATGCGGCGAACGCTCGGCCAAAAGCCCATGTCCAACATGCGGTCGGCCTCGTCGAGGACCAGCGTCTGCACGCCCGCGAGACTCACGTGGTTGTGCTCCATGAGGTCCAGCAGGCGGCCGGGCGTGGCGACGAGAAGGTCGCAGCCGGCCTCGAGCTGCTTGATCTGCTTGTCGAACTTGGTGCCGCCCATGACGATGATGGCGCGCTGGTCCGTGTGCTCGCACACGACGCTCACGACCTTGTCGATCTGCGCGGCTAGCTCGCGGGTCGGCGTGACGACCAGTGCGTGCGGGCCCTTTCCCTCGGCGTCGGCAATGACCTGCAGCGTGGGCAGGCCGAACGCGGCCGTCTTGCCCGTGCCGGTCTGCGCGGAGGCGATGACGTCGTGCCCGGCGAGAACCTCGGGGATGGCGCCGGCCTGGACCGGCGTGGGGGTGGAAAAGCCAAGGGCCTCGACCCCGGCCAGGATCTGCTCGTTTAGCCCGAGCTCGGCAAATGAAGTAGTCATGACATCAAGTATTGCGCAAATCCGCAGGTCGTGCACGCGAGAAGAACGCGGACGTTGCGCTACCATCAAAGGGCACACGTCATTGCCGGCGGCAGACCGTCCGGCTCATAGGAAGGCGGGCGGTTCCATCAGCCTCCCCGTCGACCGCGAAAGGGTTTCTCGCAATATGCCCATCAACATTCCCGACGGCCTTCCCGCCAAAGCGACGCTTCACCAGGAGCGCATTTTTGCGCTTGAGGAGGAGGTTGCCAACAACCAGCAGATCCGCCCGCTGCACGTCCTCATCCTCAACCTCATGCCGACCAAGGTGGAGACCGAGACGCAAATCTTGCGCCTTATCTCCAAGTCGCCGCTCCAGGTGAGCTGCGACTTCATGCGCGTCGACAGCCATGAGGCCACGCATGTCTCGGCCGACCACCTTGTCAAGTTCTACGACACGCTCGAGGCGCTGAAGGACAACTACTACGACGGATTCATCGTCACCGGTGCGCCCGTGGAGCACCTCGAGTTCGAGAACGTGGACTACTGGGACGAGTTCTGCCGCATCGTCGACTGGTCGCAGACGCACTGCCTCTCGACGATGTATTTGTGCTGGGGCGCGCTCGCGGGGCTCTACCACCTTTACGGCATCCCCAAGAAGATGCTCGGCGCGAAGCTCTTCGGCGTGTTCAAACAGCGGCTCTGCGACGAGTACAACTTTCTCACCAACGGCTTTGATGAGGTGCACTATATGCCGCACTCGCGTCACGCCGCCATCGACACCGGCGAGTTGGCCAACCACCCTGAGCTGCAGGTTCTTTCCGAGGGCTTTACGTCGGGCCCCGCGCTTATCGCCACGCGCGACTTCCACGAGGTCTACGTGACCGGCCACTTCGAGTACGGCCGCGACACCCTTTCGGGCGAGTTCTGGCGCGATTTCCACAAGGGCCTGCCCATCCGCGTGCCCGAGAACTACTTCCCTGACGACGACCCCGAGCAGCAGCCGCTCTTTACCTGGCGCGCGCACGCCAACCTGCTGTATCGCAACTGGCTGAACTGGATCTACCAGATGACGCCGTACGACTTGGCCGAGATTCCACAGGTCATCGAGCAGCTGCGCGGCGGTGGCGACATCATGATGGACAAGTTCTAGGCAGGTGGCGAATCATGGCGGAGAAGACTGAGCTCATTACGGAGGAGCTGCTGGAACAGCTGCTCACGTCGGCCACGCCCGAGGCGTATTTGTTGTCTGAGTGCGCGACGGTGGACCGAACTTTGCCCGATTACCTGTACGAACTTCTCGACGCGCATGGTCTGAAACGCGCCGATGTGGTGCGGGCGAGCGGCATCAACGCCACGGTTGTCTACGACGTCTTCCAGGGCAAGAGCCGCCCCGGGCGCGACCACGCCATCATGTTGGCGTTCGGCCTGGGCTGCGACCTGCGCGAATGCCAGCGTCTGCTGAGGCTCGCCGGCGTGTCTGAGCTGTGGTGCAAGGTCCGTCGCGACGCGGTGCTCATCTGGTGCATCGAGAACGGGCGCACGCGCGAGCAGGCCGACGACGAGCTGTACCGTTTGGGCGAGAAGACCCTTCTGGGCACGGGACCGCTGCGCTAGACGGTCCCCGCCTTGGCTGCTGCGCAGGGTTTGGCCGCTCGTGCGACGTAAACCGGAATCCCGTGCATGGTTTTGCCGCTTGTGCGACGTTCTTTTATATGAATTCCTCCGTTTTGGGTTCTGTGCGGACTAGCCAACTGGGGTTTTATGGACGCCCGTTTGCTTTAAGGGCAAATTTACGTCGCACGAGCGGCAAAACCTTGCAGCCGGTTCGCGAAAACGTCGCACGAGCGGCAAAACCTTGCAGCCGGTTCGCGAAAACGTCGCACGAGCGGCAAAACCTTGCAGCCGCAGCACCGCTCGCCGATTCAGCTGGCAACTGAAGAACCGCCCACCTGTGGTGCATAAACTGGTTAATTGGTGCTGCGAGCTCCCGCGCTGGGGGGTATCCCGGACGCGCCAAGAAGACGGGAGCGCTTTGAACGACGAGCAGATCATGCATGCCATGAGCCTCGACGACGTGTATCACGTCGATCGAATGCTTGCGCATGGCGCGGGCGGCCTGACCGAGCTCGTGTCCATCGACGGCGCCGGCCCTTTCGTTCGCAAGAAGCTTCCGCTCGAAATCGCAAACCAAAGCGTCTGGTCGACCATCGGCGCCATCGATTGCAAGCGACTGCCCAAGGTGGAGGCGTCGTATTTGCTGCCTGACCAGTACGTTGTTGTGTATGATTACGTTCCCGGGCAGACGCTCGAGGATTTGATCTCGGGCTGCGGGCGCCTGAATGCTGCCGAGGCGGCGTCTCTTGTCGGCGACATCTGTGAGGCCGCGGCGGCGCTGCATTCCTGCGGCATCATCCACCGCGACCTAAGCCCTCGAAACGTCATCGTGGCGGCGGACGGCGCGCACCTCATCGACCTCGGCATCGCCCGCGTTCGCGTCGAGGGCGCGAACCGTGATACGACGTCGCTGGGCACGCGCGGGTTCGCGTCTCCCGAGCAGTATGGCTTTGCGCAGACCGACGCGCGCTCCGACGTGTACGCCATCGGCAAGCTGTTCGGATACATGCTCACCGGCATGCAGCCGGACGGAGAGGCGTACGAGGCCGAGCTATCTGACCCGGCGGCGGTTGACCCGCGCCTCGCGGCGGTCGTTCGCCGCGCGTGCGCGTTCGAACCGAGCGCGCGGTACCAGTCGGCGGTCGCGCTTGCCGAGGCCATTCACGTGTTCGAGGACGAGATCCTGGGCAAGCGCGATGGCGGGGCCGTACCGGCCGCCGCGCCCGCGCAGGGCGCCTCCGATGCATCGCCCGACGGCAAGAAGCACATCTTCCCGCTGATGGCAAAAGTGCTGTTCGCGATAGGTGCCGCGGCTCTTATCGCCGCTATTGTGCTTGCGGTGCGGCTGGCGCTTGGCGGCGGGTCCGGCGACGCGGTGTCGAGCGATGCGGGCGGCGGTTCGATTGCGACGGGCGCGGCGGACGCGACGACCTCCGGCTCCACCGGCGACGCGAGCGGCCTTGCCGACGCGACCGCGCAGAAAATCGTCCAAGACTCCGCGGCGTACGGCATCTCCCAGGGCTTCAAGACCGTGGCCGAGTCCGGCGGCGCGGGCATGAGCGACGAGGACTTCACGCTCGAGCTCGCAGAATCCGGCTGGTCGGCAGGCGACGGCGGCTACGTCCATTTCGCCTTCGGTGTTCGGAACACGAGCGAAAACACGGCCATTACGCTGGCAAATGTTGAGATCACGGGATACGATGCGGACGGTAATCTGCTGTTTAGCCAGGATGCTGGCTTTATGATCGCCTTGCCCAACCAGGTCTCGTACTTCGCGGGCCAAGCGGGTGGCGGCCCCGCGCCTGCGCGCGTCGAATTCAAGCTGCAGAGGATCTCGACCACTTCGGCGAGGCATATGGACGGCGACCTCCAGATGAAGGTGGACAGCCTTTCGGTCAACAAGGGCTCCTACTTCACGACCTTCGTCGGCACGTATTCCGTGACGGGCGACGAGGCCGGCCTCGCGAGCATCCCGTCGTACCTGTCGACGACCGGCATCACCCTTGTGCTGCGCGACGAGGCCGGAAACATCGTCTACGGCACCAACACCTACGACTACGACCTGTCCCTCGGCGAGGACAAGACATTCCAGATCAACGCGAGCGACCTGCCTGCCTACGCGACCGTCGAGGCCTACGCCCATCCGCGGTAGGGACGGCGGGGCGGACTGGGGCGGCGCGACGGCATCCCCATTTGGGCGCAAAACGGTCATTTCAGCGCTTTAAAAGTAGCCGAAACGTCCGTTTTGCGCCCCGCTGTGCGACGCCAGCCGTCGGCGCGATTCAGTTGGTAGCTGAGGAATTACTCTCGCGGTGGCTCTTTACTTTCAGGTGTTTTATAGGCTTGAAGTAAGGAGCAACTCATGGAAGACCAGCCTGCCGTCGTCGCCAAGAAAGGGTCGGCGCTCATTCCGTCAATCGTCACCATTGCAGCCGCGGTGCTGCTGTGCGCGAGTTATTTCCTGCCGTTCACCTCGGTAAAGGATGAATCGGCCGCAACGAGCATTTTTGCGCAAGCCTATGAGATCAACGAAGGCTCTGATCTTACCGTAAGCGACTTGGCGAACCCTTCGATTGTCACCTGGGCGCGTTTTTACAAGGCGTATTGCGACAGGCTCGAGCGCCCGGTCACGAGCTCGCTGAACGATTATTCGATCATGCTCTGGGTCATCGTTGTCTCTGGGGTTGCCGCCGTCCTAGCGCTGCTCTTCGCCCTTTTGCGCAAGGCGACACCGACGTCGCTTCTCGCCCTTGCAAACCTCGGGTTGATCTCTTTTGTGGGCTGGTATTTCGAGAAGTACGGCCCTGTGTCGAGCGGCGCTGCCAGCAATTGGGCGTTCGGTCGCCTGGTCATGCTCGGGTCCGCCGCGGTTCTCACCGCCGCCGGCGTGTGGCTCTTCGTGGCCAAGCGTGCCGAAAAGAAGGCCGCGGCAGCTTAGACGACGGGCGGGATTTGTCGGTCAGGCATTAGGTTCTCGCCGTTCGCGGAACCGCACGCGTAATTCAGTTGCCAACTGAGGAATTGCTTTCCGCGCCTTTTCAGAATGGTCTCACCGGCAAATAACGCCCAGTTGATTGGAGTAAACCATGAAGAAGACGGCGGCGATTATCCTTTCTGCGGCACTTGCGCTCACCTTGGGGGCGTGCGGGTCTTCTTCGTCGAAGAAGTCCAGCTCCGATAGCTCGTCGACGACTGCGCAGGAGCAGACCACGACGACCGAGAAGAAGGAAAAGACCAAGACCGAAACCAAGGCCGAGGAGCCCGCGGCCGAGACGGAGGAGGCTCCTGCAGCCTCCGGCAGCAAGTCCTCATCTGAAGTGGACCCTGATCTTAAGGAGACATTGGACGGCTACGAGAAGTTCATGAGCGAGTACGTCGAGTTCATGAAGAAGTACCAGAGCTCGGACAACGTCGCCTCGATGCTCGCCGACTACGGAAAGATGATGACGAGCTATTCGGAATGGGTCTCCAAATTCGACGCGATCGACAGCGATAGCCTTTCTTCGGCCGATCGCGCCTATTACCTCGAGGTGCAGGGCCGCGTGCTCCAGAAGCTCTCTGAGGTTCTTTAACGCCCTGAATATAAATTTGTGGGAGAGCGACAGCCTGTTTAAGGTGAGCATCGAGTCTCCTCGGGAGCTTACTGAGCTCACCTGGCCGACCGTCGGCCCTGCTTCGGTTGTTCCTGCCCCCGAGTCAACTATGGGGAAGACCGATGTCAACACGAGCGACCGGTACTGTGTTTGGATCGGCAATACTCCAATCAAGAGCTACTCGGCCTATGTCGACAAGTTGATGTCCGCAGGATTCAACGTTGACTACAGCCGTAGCGAGAAGTGGTTCAAGGCCAAAAATGCCGAAGGTTACGATATTCTCGCCGAGTATTTGGGCTATGACACTATGTACATCTGGGTTGATGTGCCCGAGGAATAACGCGTCCCATTCTGAAGAAACAGGCGGCGGGTTTTGCACCCGCCGCCTTTTATGTGCTAGTTATTGCCTGTCCTCAAGAAGGCTGGGCTAGACCTTCTCTTTTAGGTAATCGCGGAATGTGGGGATATCGAAGGCCACAATGCCTCGGCCTCGCTCGCCTATCACGCCCTGGTCGGGCAGCCTGCGTTTATATTGGCTGGCGTAACCGCTTGATACGTTCATTCGTTTGGCGATGTCGGAGACGCGGCTTTCGTTGGGGCCTTCGAGCATCGCGGCAGGAAACCGCAGGTCGACTTCGGACAGCTCCCTATACGTTGTTTCCAATATGCGGTCGCGCATCTCAAGGCGTGCGAGCTTCGAGCCGACACTGACGTTTGCGGCAGTAATAACGTTAGCTTCTCCAGCCATATCCCAAATACGATAGCCGACGAGCTGCATCATGAAAGGGGGTCCGCCGATTGAAGCCACCGCTTTCTCCAACGCGTCGCCCTCTATGGTCTTCCCCGCGCCTCGATGGTCTTGATCAGTGCGTCTGCGATCTCGAAGTCGGGAATTCTTCCCAATTGATGTTGCTGGGAGCGACGAAGAAACGAGGCCGAGTCATCGCGCAGTAGCGCCGAAACCTTGTGCGGAAGTTCCGCCATAAGAAGGGCCGTTTTGCGTCCTTCTCGAACAAAGTGCTGGTAAACGGAGGTGAGCTGAAGCATCTCTTCGTTGCTGACGTTCACCTCGTCAATCGTTATGAGGAGGCCCATATCAAACCTATCGAGTTGCTTGAACAGTGCGTTCATGCGGGCGCGCCAATTGTCCTTCTCGGCTTCCTTGAACTCCCAATCCAAATCGATGCCGCCTATGGAAACCCCCTTTAGACGGGCGCCCTCACGCTTGGGGATAAACTCCGAAGCAGCTTTGTTTGCGCGTTCCAGGATATCCTCGAGCATCCCGGGGGCGGCGGAAACATTTGCCGAAATCCAGTCGTGTGCGAGGGCGGCTTGAGAAAGGTAAGCCAGTAGCGCTGTTTTACCTGCCCCACGCTCCTGCGACATCGGCCTCACGCTAGCTCGGCACGCTGAGAGCCCCGTAAGACTTTCATAGCCGAGATCCGTAATGCTGGCCTGCTCGATGCCGCTGCGCTCCAGGTTTGCGGACCTTGCTCTAAACAAACTTCGTCGAGTGTGCACCTTAATTCGGACCGCCGAGTAAGAGCGGCCGAATTTGACCGGGATATCTGGGAAAACGCGATTGAAAATCGGGTGTATACCTGCCCCTGCGCAATTAAGGTGCGCACTCGACGAAGTTTGTACACGAGTAGCTCGCGGCGGACCTCAAATTCCGGGCATCGCCCCCGCCTGCGCGTCCGCGGCTATACTGGAACGTCAGCAAACAACACGCCCGGAGGCCGCATGGAATCGCTGTACACAAAGTATCGCCCGCAGACGTTTGAGCAGGTCGTAGGCCAAAAACACGTGGTCGAGACGCTCATGCGCGCCGTCGCCGAGCACAAGACGAGCCACGCGTACCTCTTCTGCGGCCCCCGCGGCACGGGCAAGACGACCATGGCGCGCCTTCTTGCCAAGGCCCTCATGTGCGAGCGCGGCGAGGGCGAGATGCCCGACGGCACCTGCGAGCAGTGTCGCCTCATCGCCGCGGGCGAGCACCCCGACGTGGCCGAGCTCGACGCCGCGTCGCGCACCGGCGTCGACAACGTCCGCGACGAGATCATTAGCCGCGTGAACTACGCCCCGACGATGGGTCGTTACAAGGTTTATATCATCGACGAGGTCCATATGCTCACGACGGCGGCGTTCAATGCGCTGCTCAAGACCCTTGAGGAGCCGCCCGACCACGTCGTCTTCATCATGTGCACGACCGACCCGCAAAAGGTTCTGCCCACCATCCTCTCGCGCGTCCAGCGCTTCGATTTCCATGCAATCGCGCCCGACGAGATGCAGGCCCACCTGGCCTACGTCTGCGGACGCGAGAGCTTTACCTTCGACGGCGATGCCCTTGAGCTGGTTGTCCGCCACGCGCGCGGCGGCATGCGCGACGCCCTGACGTCGCTCGAGCAGCTCTCGGTCTTTGGCAACGGCCACATCGGCCTCAAAGCCGCGCAGGATTTCCTCGGCGAGGTCGCCGGCTCCGTTTTGGGCACGACCGCCATGGCACTGGCCCAGCGAGATGTGCCGACTCTCTTTGCCGAGGTAGAGAAGCTCGTCGGTTCCGGCCGCGATCTGCTGCAGTTTACGCGCGAGTTGGCGAGCCATGTGCGCGACGTGTACGTCGTGGCCGCGGCTCCCGGCGCCGTGGGCGCCGTCTCCGCGAGCGGCGAGGCCCTCGAGGCCCTGCGCGCGGAGGCCGCCGCGTTTGGCTCGCCCGACCGCGCGGCTCGCGTGCTCACCGTCCTCGGCGATGCTTCCAACGAGATGCGCACCGCCACCAACCAGCGGCTCGTTCTCGAGATCGCCTTTACCCGCCTCGCCCGCCCCGAGACCGATCTGACCATTGAGTCCCTAGCCGATCGCTTGGCGACCCTCGAGCAGAAGCTCTCATCGGGTCAGTTCGCGCCCTCGGCGCCGGCAACCGCCCAGCTCGCGCCCGCCGCAACCCAGCAGATCCAGCAAGTCGCTGCCCAACCTGCTTCGCCCGCGCAGGCCCCCGCACCTGCGCCTGCCCCGCAGCCGAAGCCCGTCGCAGCTCCGCAGGCTCCGGTGCGGCAGGTCCCCGCGGCCGCGTCGGCCGCCCAACCCGCCCCGCCCGCAGTTGATGCGAGTCGCGCAGCGAGCGGCGCCGCACCCGCGGCGCCTTCGGCCCCCGTTGCCCCTGCGGCCCTGCAGCGAGCCTGGAAGCAGATCGTCGACGGCCTGCGCCAGTCGGCGCCCGCGAAGGGTTCTCTCCTGCTGAGCGCGTTCCCCATCTCCGACGACGGCCAAACGCTGAGCATCGGCCTTCCCGCCGGCTCGAAGTTTGCCCTCAAGATGCTCGACCGCGCCGACGTCCGCGCCGTGGTGGAGCCCGCCATCGGCGCCGTTATCGGCCCGCGTAAGTATACCGTTACCGAGCAAGGCGGCGGCGCGGCGCCTGCGGCTCAAGCGCCCGCGCCGGCCCCGAAGCCTCAACCCGCCGCAGCTCAGGCCACTCGTCCATCGGCTCCGGCCCCGCGCCAGAAAGCTCCGCGCTACAGCGCGCCCGCCCCATCGCCCGCCACGACTCCCGAGCCCGAATACGCCCTCGTCGACGCCTACGCCTCATATGGCGCCGCGCCCCAGCCCGCCGATGACTACCCGATGCCCTGGGACGCCCTCGCGGCCGCCCCGGCACCGCAGCGGCCCGCGGCACCGCAGCGGCCCGCGGCACCCGCTCAGCCCGCACCCCCTGCTCCGACGGCCGCTCAACGGCCCGTCGCTGCCCAGGTTGCGGCTCTTGCCAACAACGGCGCCGACGCCGCGGCCGCTCAACCCGTCCCCGAGGACCTCGCCCCCGAGTTCAGCGACATCCTGGACGGCCTCACCGCCGTTTTCGGCGCGCCGACCGCCGTTTCTGTAGAGAAGGCCGATGCGGACGATGCGACCGGCGACGTCCCGTATGATGACGAGGGCGCCGACCCGGCCGACGGCTCCGACGAGTTCACCGACGAGCCGACCGACGACGCCGACGACGAAGAGTAACCCCGCGGGCCGCGAGGCCCGCTGCCAGCGCGGGCCCGCGCCCGCCGCAACTACCAGGCGCTTCTTGCCAAGGAAGCCGAATCGAGAGGAACCACCATGGCAAAGGGATTCAACATGGGCGGCATGAACCGCAACCAGATGATGGCTCAGGCCCGCAAGATGCAGGAGCAGCTGCTCGCCGCGCAGCAGAAGGCGTCTGAGACCGAGGTGACCGCCAGCGCCGGCGGCGGCTCCGTCAAGGTGACTGCCACGGGTGACATGCGCATCACGTCGCTCACCATCGACCCCGAGGCCGTGGACCCCGAGGACGTCGAGATGCTGCAGGACATGGTCCTGGCCGCCGTCAACGACGCGCTCTCGTCCGCCGAGCAGATGGCCAGCCAGCAGATGAGCGCCCTGACCGGCGGCCTCAACATCCCGGGCCTCTTCTAATCGAGCGCCCCGGCTACTCGCTGACACGCCAATAAACCGCAGGTCAATCACCTTATGGACTACACCGCAAACGATGGACACGCCCTTCAGCGGCTTCTTGATGAGCTGGGCAGGCTCCCGGGCATCGGCCCGAAGTCGGCCCAGCGCATTGCGTACCACCTGTTGGAGGCCGACGCCGAGGAGGCCCGCCGCCTCGCGCACGCGATTCTCGAGGTAAAGCAGCAGGTTCACTTCTGTCCCGTCTGCTTTAGCTATGCCACGCGCGAGCGTTGCGACATCTGCGCCAACTCGTCGCGCGACCGCTCGAGCATCTGCGTCGTCTCCGAGCCCCGCGATGTGCAGGCCATCGAGCGCACCGGCACCTACCGAGGCCTTTATCACGTGCTCGGCGGCGTCATCAGCCCTATGGACAAGGTCGGCCCCGACCAGCTCCATGTCCGCGAGCTTCTTGCCCGTCTGGCGTCCGATGAGGTGGGGGAGGTCATCTTGGCCACAAACCCCGACGTTGAGGGCGAGACGACCGCCACATACCTGGCCCGTCAAATCCGCCCGCTCGGCGTGTGCGTCACGCGCCTCGCGAGCGGCCTGCCCGTCGGTGGAGACCTTGAGTATGCCGATGAGGTCACGCTCGGCCGCGCCATCGAGGCGCGCCGCGAACTATAATCTGAGCATATACGCAGCTTAAACACACCACGCGCCGGCTTGCCGTGCGCATACAGAGAGGACCGATATGGCATCCCTCCGCGATACCGAGTTCGATCAAGCGCCCGCACCGGTCGGCGTCCAGGTCGACGACGAAGGTAATCAGGCCCCGGTGCCCGTCGATCCTAATTCCATCACCACGTTGCGCGCCGGTCAAGGCGCCGAGGTCACCACGCGCGAGAACGCCTCTCACGCGGCGGGCATCGCGCGCAAAAACGCCGAGAGCCGCTTTCGCAAGCGCCACTCCTCCGATAAGCTGTCGAGTGCCGCTGCCCGCGCGAGCAAGCGACTGACCAGCGATGATGCGTCGGCGGCCGACGGGCCTGAGCGCACGAGCAAGAACATCTTCATGATCGTGGGCGCGGCGATTCTTGCCCTCGTCGTGCTGTTCTTGCTGGTCAGGTGCGTAACCGGCGCGCTGACGTCGCAGAATGCCGCGCCCGAGCAAAATCAGCAGTCCGAGCAGCCCACCGAGGCCCAGCAGCAAGAGGCTTCCGCGGACGGCTCAGTTGTGCTCCACGGCGTCAAGTACGCGCTTGCCCAAGGCGAGGGCGGCGCATGGTGGGTCACGGCCGACGGCGAGGCCGCGTTCAGCTTGAGTGGCACCCCGACCGCAATAATCCTGTGCAACGGCGTGCTCGTCGTGCCCGAGAACCTCGCCAGCGGCTGGGACCTTATGGCCTACATGCCCGCCGCCGGCTCGCTGCCCACGCAGGTGACCGACTCCGACGGCAACGCGGTCGGCGGCTCGGGCGCCGTGACCTCGGCCGCCCTCGACGGCTCGACCCTCGTTGTGAATGACTCGACCGGAGCTACCACCAACGTCTCCCTCTAACCCGCCTACCATTTGGGGACAGTCCCCTTTCCGCAGCGGTTTGGGGACAGACTTTGAGGCGCGGCAACTATTTCGGAATCTCGCAAAGTATTTTGAAATTCCTACTAGACATCGTGTCGCGAGGTGTGTAATAATAATCCTCGCGCAAGGCGCACGGGGTGTTAGCTCAGCTGGTTAGAGCGCCGGCCTGTCACGTCGGAGGTCGAGGGTTCGAGTCCCTTACATCCCGCCATTGCACTGAATGGGGCCCTCTTCGGAGGGCCCTTTTTCGTGCTGAAAAGACGAGAGGAATGTCCCTCTGTCTTATCTGGCGCGGTATGATTACGTGCAAGTCGCAGCTCACGAGACAAGGCCCTCGCATGCAGGCAGGTTTCACTACAACCAAGATCGCCGTGTTCGACTACGACGGCACCTCCGTTGACGGGCAGTCGGGCTCGCTTTTTACCACGTACCTGCTCACGCACGGCATGATGTCGCTGCCGCGCGCGCTGCGCCTCGGTTGGTGGGGCATCCGCTACAAGCTGCACCTGCCGTTCAGACAAGACGAGGCTCGTGAGCTTGTCTTCGGCGCCCTGGGCGAGATGACGCCCGAGCGAATCGCGCAGGTTATGCGCGATTTCCACGACGAGGTCCTAGGCAAGAAGTACCGTAAGGCGGCTATCGCCGAGGTGACGTGCCGCCGCGAGGAGGGTTGCGTCACGCTGCTCGTCTCGGCCACGTTTGATATCATCGCCGACGCCGCGGCCGAGGTGCTGGGCGTCGACGCCGTGCTGGCCACCCACATGGAGCGCGACGAGCAGGGCCGCTACACCGGCCGCGTCGAGGGTACCGTTGTGGCGGGCGATCAGAAATTCCGCGCCGTCGCCGATTGGTGCGATGAGAAGTTCGGCGCGGGCGCGTGGAAGCTCGCTTACGCCTACGGCGACCACCACACCGACGAGGACCTTCTTGCCCGCGCTGGCACCGCGTTCGCCGTCTGCCCCGGCCAGTCCCTCAAGTCCATTGCCAAGAAGCGCGGCTGGCAGATCCTGGATTGGGACGACTAGTGCCGCAAGGCAAAAAAACGCAGCCGTACGAAGGCGATAAATCGCCGGTAAACGAGGTTTCGGCGACTTTTGGCGATACTGAGCTCGAGGCTTTTCGGACCCGTGTGCGCGAGCAGGGGCGCGAGCTGTACCGCGACCTGCCATGGCGCCGCACGACCGATCCGTACAAGATCTGGATCAGCGAGGTCATGCTGCAGCAGACGCAGGTGAGTCGCGTGGATGGCCGCTGGCAGCGCTGGCTCGCGCGGTTCGACAGCGTAGGTGCGCTGGCCGCGGCCGACGTGGCAGACGTGCTCGACGAGTGGCAGGGACTGGGGTACAACCGGCGTGCGCTCGCCGTGCATCGCGCGGCGCAGGCGATTGTGGCCGCGGGCGGGGAGTTCCCGCAGGAGGCGTCGGCGCTCACTTCGCTGCCGGGAATCGGCCCCGCGACGGCGGCGGGCATCCGCGCTTTTGCCTTTGACCTGCACGGGGTTTATCTGGAGACGAACGTGCGGACCGTCATGCTGCACGAGCTCTTCGCTGGGCGCGAGGACGTTTCGGACCGGGAGATCGTGCCCTTGGTCGAGGCGACGTGTCCGCCTGACGGCGGTTTTGCGCGCGCAGGAGGCGGCGTCGGTGACGTGGACGGTGTGGACGACGCAGACGACCCGCGCAGCTGGTATTACGCGCTGCTCGACTACGGCGCCTACCTCAAGCGGACGGTGCCGAACCCGTCGCGTCGGTCGAGCGGCCACGCGCGACAGTCGCGCTTCGAGGGATCGCGCAGACAGAAGCGCGCCGCGCTTGTGCGGGCGCTTCTTGCCAGGCGAGAGGGCGCGAGCATAGACGCGCTGGTAGATGCCGTGGTTGCGGAGGGCATCGAGCTCGACGCCGCTCTTGCCGCAGACCTCCTCGTCGAGCTTTCCGCCGAGGGTTTTTGCCACGAGACAGACAATCTCTGGCGTCCCTAGCCGCTGCACCGGGTGACAGGTTTCTGGTGCGGACAAAGGGGCAGCCCCTTTGCCCACGTTCCTGGTGGACAAAGGGACTGTCCCTTCTGTCCGCACGTAGAACCCGTCACTACATGCTGCACAAAATGACAGGTTCGGTGTGCCAACGGCGGATTCTCCTGTCGCGGCATCCGGGTTATCGCCTTAAGCGATAATGAATTGCCACAATCGCGGGGCTACGCTCGCGTCGCGCCGCGCCGTACTATTCAAAACATCGAAAATACGCGCCGCCGAGCCCGAAACCAAACCAAAATCAGCGGCGGCTCAACGAAAGGAATCTCAAAATGACGTTCAAGCTCAACCCCACCTTTGCCCAGGACCCCGCCAAGCACTTCGACACCCTGCAGATCCACGCCGGCCTCGAGCCCGACCCCGTCACCGGCTCCGCCGCGCTTCCGATCTACGCCTCCGCGGCCTTTCAGTTCGACTCCGCCGAGGACGGCGCCGCAAAGTTCGCCCTCTCCAAGCCGGGCAACGTCTACGGCCGCCTGACCAATACCACCACCGACTCCATCGCCGCCCGCGTGGCCGCCCTCGAGGGCGCTGCCGGCGCCGTCGCCGTCGCCTCCGGCCACGCCGCGGAGATCCTCGCCCTCACCAACCTGGTGGGCGCTGGCGACCACATCGTCGCCTCCGACTCCCTCTACGGCGGCACCTGGAACATCTTCCTTCACACCCTGGGCGACCTGGGCGTCGAGACCACCTTCGTCGAGAACAACAACATCGACGCCTTCGTGGCCGCCACCAAGGAGAACACCAAGCTCTGGTACGTTGAGACCATCGGCAACCCGCTGGTGGACGTGGCCGACGTGCCCGCCATCGTCGAGGCCGCCAACTCCCTGCCCGAGCCCGTGCCCGTGTTCGTGGACAACACCTTCGCCACGCCGTACCTCTACCGTCCGGCCGACGACGGCGCGGCCGTGGTCATCGAGTCTCTCACCAAGTGGATCGCCGGCCACGGTGTGACGCTGGGCGGTGCCGTCATCGATGCGGGCAAGTTCGACTGGAAGAAGACCCCGGGCAAGTTCGCCACCCTCACCGAGCCCGACCCCTCCTACCACGGCGTCGTCTTCGCCGACGCCGCCCCCGCCGCGCCCTTCTCCACGCGCGTCCTGGCCAACAAGCTGCGCGACTTCGGACCGACGCTTTCGCCGTACGCGGCCCAGCTCATCGGCCTCGGCATCGAGACGCTCAGCCTGCGCGTCCAGCGCCACTGCGACAACGCCCTGGCTGTGGCCAAGTTCCTGGAGGGCCACCCCAAGGTCAGCTGGGTGCGCTACTCCGGCCTGGAGAACGATCCCAGCCACGAGGTCGCGTCCCGCGTGCTCAAGAACGGCTTCGGCGGCGTGGTAGTCTTCGGCGTCAAGGGCGGCCGCGACGCGGGCCTCAAGGTCGTGGACAACGTCAAGCTCTTCACGCACCTGGCCAACGTTGGCGACGCCAAGTCGCTGATCATCCACCCGGCCACCACCACGCACTCCCAGCTCACGGCCGAGCAGCTCGAGGCCGCGCACCTCTCCGAGGACCTCATCCGCCTGTCCATCGGCATCGAGAACGCCGACGACATCATCGCCGACCTTGACCAGGCCCTCGCTAATGCGTAAGCGACTCCGCCAGCAAGAATAAACCGCGCGTCAGCCCCCGGAAGCCTCGGCTTTCGGGGGTTTCGCGCTCGCCAAAGGTCTGTCCCCAAACCGCTGCAGAAAGGGGACTGTCCCCAAACCGCTGGCACAAAATGACGGGTTCGCGGCGGTGGGGTGTTGCGCCTACCAGCTGCAATGCAGCGCTCGCGGAATGTCGCGGACGCGGCCCGCGCCGAACTGGTAAAACTGACTATATGTCAAAACGCGTTGGAAGCCGCAGGCGCCGGCCCGCGGCCAGGAATAAGCGATAGGAGCGCATCGATGGACACCCTCGACAGCAGCCTCTACCTCAGCAACGACGACCTGCACCTGCTCGGCAACGGCAACTGGTATCGCAGCCACGAGAAGCTCGGCGCTCACCCCGCCGTGGCCGAGGACGGCACCAAGGGCTACCACTTCGCCGTTTGGGCCCCGCACGTGCAGTCCGTCGCGGTCGTTGGCGACTTCAACGACTGGAACGAGACCGCCTTCTACCTCAACCCCGCCTCCTCGGGCGACGTCTGGGAAGGCTTCGTCCCTGGCGTCAAGGCCGGCCAGCTCTACAAGTACCTGCTCGTCTCCCACAGCGGCGAGAAGATTTACAAGGCCGATCCATATGCCTTCTTCTCAGAGCTGCCCCCGGGAACCGCCTCCATCACCTGCGACCTTGCGGGCTACGCTTGGAAGGACGCCTCCTACATGGCCGAGCGTGCCGAGCGCCCCATGCTCAAGAGCCCGCTCAACATCTTTGAGGTGCACCTGGGCAGTTGGAAACGCCATGGCGACGAGCCGCAGGGCGAGCCTCGCGAGGACGGCACATGGCCCGGTCCCGGCGATCCCTTCCCCGCGCAGCGCGGCACCCACTACACCTATGACGACCTCTCAAAGGAGCTCGTCGCCTACGCAAAGAAGATGGGTTACTCCCACATCGAGGTCATGCCCCTCTCCGAGCACCCCTTCGACGGCTCCTGGGGCTACCAGTCCACCGGCTACTTCGCGCCGACCTCGCGCTACGGCAACCCCAAGCAGCTCATGCACTTCATCGACGCCTGCCACAAGGCCGGCATCGGCGTCATTATGGACTGGGTCCCCGGTGGTTTCTGCGCCGACTCCCACGGCCTCGCCAAGTTCAATGGCGAGATGCTCTATGAGCACGAGATCCACCCCAACTGGGGCACCCACAAGTTCGACTTCAGCCGTGGCCAGGTCCGCAGCTTCCTCGTGTCCAATGCGCTGTACTGGGTCGAGACTTACCACATCGACGGTATCCGCATGGACGGCGTCTCCTCGATGCTCTACATGAACTTCGGCATCGACGACCCCGGCCAGAAGAGGTTCAACAAGTACGGCACCGAGGAGGCGCTCGACGCGTCCGCCTTTATCCGCCAGACGAACTCCGCGATGGGCCAGCTCCACCCCGACGTCATGATGATCGCCGAGGAGTCCACCGCCTGGCCGCTCGTCACCTATCCGCCTTCGGACGGCGGCCTCGGCTTCCACTTTAAGTGGGACATGGGCTGGATGAACGACACGCTTCATTACATGCAGACCGACTTCCCGTGGCGTCCGGGCAACCACCGCATGCTCACGTTCTCTTCCATGTACCAGTTCAACGAGAACTTCATACTGCCGCTCTCCCACGACGAGGTCGTCAACGGCAAGTGCTCGCTCATCACCCGCATGCCGGGCGACCAGTGGCGCCAGTTCGCCGGCCTGCGCGCGCTCGCCTTCTACCAGATGACGCACCCCGGCGGCAAGCTCAACTTCATGGGTAACGAGATCGGCCAGTACATTGAGTGGCGCTACTACGAGGGCATCGAGTACTTCCTCACCGAGTACGACACCCACCGCAATGAGCAGGTTTTTATTGAGGCGCTGAACAAGTTCTACAAGAAGAACCCCGCCCTGTGGCAGCGCGGCTACGAGTCCTCCGGCTTCGAGTGGCTCGACGCCGACAACTCCGACCAGTCCATCATCAGCTTCATCCGCCGCGGCGACGATCCCAAGGACGACCTGGTCATCCTCATCAACTTCGACATCAACCCGCGCGAGGACTTCCGCTTGGGCGTGCCGGAGTGGGGCGTCTACGCCGAGAAGTTCAACTCCGACGCCGCCGAGTACGGCGGCTCCGGCGTGGTCAACGAGGGCCGTTTGCGCTGCGAGGAGGTTGGCTGGAACGGCCGCGCGCAGTCCGTCGTCGTGCGCATCCCGCCTTTGGGCGGCATCGTGCTGCAGAAGGTGGCCACGCAGGCGAGGCCCAAGGCAAAGGGCGCCGCGGCCGTCAAGCACAAGGTGACCGCCAAGAAGGCTGCGGCCAAAGCCGAAAAACCTGCCACGACCACCACAAAGGCCGCAAAAACCGCTGCTAAGGCAACGCCCGTCGCAGAAAAAACGTCCGCCGCGGCAAAATCCGAACCCGCCGCAGCTCAGAAGGCCAAGACGCCCGCATCAGCGAAGAAGGCTCCTGCAAAGCCCGCGGCCCCCGAAACCAAACCCGCCGCAGCTAAGGAGCCTGCGAAGGACAAAGCAGCCGCGGCCGCCAAGCCGGCCAAAAAATCCGCAACCGTTAAGAAGACGGTCAAGGCTTCCGCAAAAACCAAATAATCGATGTAAAATCACGGGGCTGTCCTGCACAAGGGCGGCCCCGTTTCGTGTGTATCGGCACTCTGCCGCCGCAGCCACGATACCGCGCCGCGCACCCCAACCCGCGGCCACCAGTACCGCCAACGACCATGCAAAGGGAGAGAAATGGCCACTTACCAGCAGATTTTCAAGGACAAGAAGGACTTTGAGGAGCAGTACCGCGCCGCGTGCCAGGCCGAGCTCGGCAAGACCTTCGAGCAGTGCTCGCTGCTCGAGCAGTTCCAGGTGCTCGCCAAGCTCGTCGCCTCTAAGGGCAACGCCCAGCTTCCCGTGTCCCACACCACCGACGAGAAGAAGGTCTATTACTTCTCCCTCGAGTTCCTCATCGGCCCGCTTCTGGACAACTACCTCATCAACTACGGCGCGCGCGACCTCGTGGCCGACGCCATGAAGGACATGGGCTCCGACCTCGATGCCGTCTGCCGCCAGGAGGTCGACCCCGGCCTCGGCAACGGTGGCCTCGGCCGTCTTGCCGCGTGCTTCCTCGCTTCCATGGCCCACAACGGCATCGCCGGCTACGGTAACGGCATGCGCTACCGCTACGGCCTGTTCCACCAGGACATCGAGGGCGGCCGCCAGGTCGAGACCACCGACAATTGGCTCGCCAACGGCTTCCCCTGGGAGACCCGCAAGGACGCCTCCGCCGTTCTCGTGCGCTTCAACGGCCACGTCGTGCGCCACGAGGGCGCCGACGGCAAGTACTGGTTCACCGAGGAGGGCGGCGACCTCGTTCGCGCCGTGCCCTACGACGTGCCCATCATCGGCTACGCTGGCAAGGTCGTGAACAAACTTCGCCTGTGGTCGGCCGAGCCCGCCTCCGAGGACTTCGACCTCGACGCCTTCAACGACGGCGACTACGCCAAGGCCAACAAGTTCCGCTCCGACGTCGAGGCCATCTCGACCATCCTGTACCCCAACGACGCCGGCGAGCACGGCCGCCTGCTGCGCCTCAAGCAGGAGTACCTGTTCGTCTCCGCCGGCCTGCAGACCATCCTGCGCACCTATGAGAAGGAGTATGGCCCCAAGTGGGAGGACCTCGGCAAGCACGTCTGCGTCCACACCAACGATACCCACCCCGCCATGTGCGGTCCCGAGCTTATGCGCATCCTCGTCGATGAGAAGGGCGTCGACTTCGACCTCGCCTTCAAGATCGCGCACGAGACCGTCTCGTTCACCAACCACACCGTTATGCCCGAGGCCCTGGAGAAGTGGCCCATCAACACGTTCCGCAACCTGCTGCCGCGCCTCTACATGTTTATCGAGGAGATCGACCGCCGCTGGCGCGACGGCCTCTCCGAGAAGCTCGCTGAGGGCGCCAACTGGAACGACGTCCTGCGCAACACCGCCATCCTCTGGGACGGCCAGGTCCGTATGGCCAACCTCTCCATCATCTTCAGCCACTCCGTCAACGGCGTCTCCGCGTTGCACTCCGACATCCTCAAGCGCGAGACCTTCCACGACTTCGCCCAGATGGAGCCCGGGCTCTTTAACAACAAGACCAACGGCGTGACCCACCGCCGATTCCTCCGCGAGGCCAACCCCTCCTATTCCAAGATCATCACCGAAGCCATCGGCGAGGGGTGGTTGAACGACGCCGACGAGCTCAAGAAGCTCGAGGCTTTCGAGTCCGACGCCAGCTTCCTGTCCTCCATGGACGAGGCCAAGAAGGTCAACAAGGAGCGCCTCGCCGCTTACGTCAAGGAGACCTCCGGCATCGTCCTGGACACCAACATGGTCTTCGACGTGCAGGTCAAGCGCTTCCACGCTTACAAGCGTCAGCTCCTCTCGGTCTTTAAGGTCCTCGACCTGCGCAATCGCATCCTCGACGATCCGAACTTCGAGATTCAGCCCACGGCCTTCATATTCTCCGGCAAGGCCGCCCAGAGCTACACCTTCGCTAAGGAAGTCATCCGCCTCATCAACTCGCTCGCTGACGTCGTGAACAACGACTCCCGCGTCAACGAGAAGATCCGCGTCGCCTTTGTGCCCAACTTCGCCGTGTCCAACGCGCAGTATATCTACTCCGCCGCCGACATCTCCGAGCAGATCTCGCTCGCCGGCACCGAGGCCTCCGGCACCTCCAACATGAAGCTTATGATGAACGGCGCCCTGACCCTGGGCACCCTCGACGGCTCCAACGTCGAGATCTCCGAGCTCGTTGGTCCCGAGAACATCAAGATCTTTGGCATGAAGACCGAGGAGGTCGAGGAGCTCCAGCGCTCCGGCCGCTACTATGCCTGGGATATGTACAACAACGATCGTGGCCGCACCGGCCGCATCGTCGACCAGCTCACCGACGGCACCCTCGCCAACCTCTCCGGCAACTTCGAGTCCGTCCACGACCACCTCATGGTCGAGAACGACCCGTACCTCGTTATGGCCGACTTCCACTCCTACGTCAGGGCTTGGGAGGAACTCACTGCCGGCTACTCCGACCGCGCCGCTTGGAACAAATCCGCCCTCCACAACACCGCTAACGCTGGATTCTTCTCCAGTGACAGAACTATCGCGGAATACACCGCAGATATCTGGCACATTTAAACTTAGTTCGCAAACGGGGGGATGAGCCCTCATCCCCCCGTTGAAATTAGGTCTGAAAGGAGTGGGGGAATGAGCAAGAAGGAGTGCATTGCCATGCTCCTTGCCGGCGGGCAAGGCAGCAGGCTTGGTGCGCTGACGAGCAACGTAGCAAAGCCCGCGGTGTCGTTTGGTGGCAAGTTCCGCATCATCGACTTCGCGCTTTCTAACTGCGCCAACTCAAACGTCGACACGGTTGGCGTGCTCACCCAGTATCGTCCGTATCTACTGCACAGCTATATCGGCACTGGCGAGGCGTGGAACCTCGACGAGCGCGACGGCGGCGTTTCGATTCTGCCGCCGTACGCCACCCAGACCGGCGGCGCCTGGTACGAGGGCACCGCTGACGCCGTGACGCAGAACCTCGGTTATATCGAGCAGAACGATCCCGAGTACGTGCTCATCCTCTCGGGTGACCAGCTCTACCGCATGGACTACGCGGACATGCTCGCCACCCACAAGAAGAACAACGCGGACCTGACCATCGCCGTCATGCCCGTGCCTTGGGAGGAAGCGTCCCGCTTCGGCATCATCACCGCCGACGACGAGGGTCGCATTACCAAGTTCACCGAGAAGCCCAAGAAGCCCGATTCAAACCTCGCCTCCATGGGCATCTACATCTTTACCGCCGACCTGCTGCTCAAGGCTCTGCGCGAGGATGCCGTCGACCAGCAGTCCGAGCACGATTTCGGCAACAACATCATCCCGAAGCTGCTTGCCGACGACAAGCGCCTCTTCACCTACGAGTTCAACGGCTTCTGGCGCGACGTTGGCACCATCTCCTCTTACCACGAGACGAGCATGGACCTGCTGGGGCCGAACCCCGCGTTCGACATCTTCGACGACGACTTCCCCGTCATGTCCAACACCTCCACCCGTCCGCCCTCGTTCGTGGGCCGCAACGGCGAGGTCGACGACTGCCTCGTCTCCAACGGCTGCACCATCCTGGGTAAGGCCAAGCACTCCATCCTCTCGACCGACGCCTACATCGGCGAGCGCGCCACCGTTGAGGATTCCGTGCTGCTGCCCGGCGCCGTGGTCAAGGACGGCGCGCACGTCGTCCGCGCCATTCTTGGCGAGAACGCCGTGGTAGAGGAGAACGTGAGCCTCGGCTCCGTCGACGCGACGAAGGACACTGCCGTCATCGGCAACGACGTCGTTGTCGGGAAGGGGGAGAACTAATCATGCAGAAGGTCATTGGCCTCATCACTTGTAACTACTCCGCCAAGGCCACCGGGCCCCTGACCGAGTACCGCCCGATCGCCTCCATGCCGTACCTCGGCCGTTATCGCTTGGTTGACTTCCCGCTGTCCAACATGGTCAACGCCGGCATCCGCACCGTGGGCATGGTTATGCCGTACAACTACCGCTCCATCATCGACCACGTCGAGTCCGGCAAGGACTGGGGCCTGGACCGCAAGAACGGCGGCCTGTTCATCCTGCCCGGCAGCGCCTTCGGCACCTCCCGCACCGGTGCGCGCTTCCTGCTGCGCGACCTCGTGCACAACAAGGTCTACTTCAACCGCTCGAACGCCGACTACGTCATCTTGTCGTCGGCCAACTTCGTCTACAACTTGGACCTCAACGATATGCTCGAGGCGCACAAGGCTTCCGGCGCGGACATCACCGTCCTCACCGCCACCGCCCCGCGCGTCAACGAAGACGTCGTCGGCTTCAACGTCGAGAACGGCCGCGTCCAGTCCTCGCACAACGGCGTCAAGTTCGGCGACACCGCCTTCCTCGACTGCTTCATCATCAGCCGCTCGCTGCTGCTCGACATGTTCGACTGGTACGCGCCCACCGACTACCTCGATCTCTTCGAGGCCATGGCCGGCGACTTCGGCCGCGTGAACGTCCAGTCCTACAACTTCGACGGCTTTGTGGCTCCGGTCTTCAACAAGAAGGAGTACTTCGAGTCTAATATGGACTTCCTGGACCCCAAGGTCTCCAACGAGGTCTTCCCGGCCGACCGCATCATCCACACCAAGGCGCACGACAACGCCCCCGCCAAGTTTGAGATCGGCTCGCGCGTCACCAACTCCCGCATTTCTTCCGGTAGCCGCATCTATGGCTCCGTGAGCGACTCCATCTTGGGCCGCAGCGTCGTGGTCGAGGCCGGCGCCACCGTGCGCAACGCCATCATCATGCAGGGTTGCGTCGTCAAGAGCGGCGCCCGCGTCGAGAACGCCATCGTCGACCGCGGCAACGTGGTCCCCGCCGGCACCGAGCTGCGCGGCACCCCCGACGACGTCCTTGTCAAAGAGAAGGCACGCGACTAGCACTACGCAGAAAGCGAACAGAACATGACTAACTCCGCCAAGCGCAGGAAGATCAGGGTGCTGTTCGCGGGCTCCGAGGCCGTCCCGTTCTCCAAGACGGGCGGCCTCGGGGATGTCGCGGGCTCGCTCCCCCGTGCTCTGAAGCACGCGGGTGCCCGCGCCGCCGTGATCACCCCGCTCTACGATTCCATCCCGCAGGAATACAAGGACCGCATGAAGCACGTGGGCGATTTCTACGTGCCTCTGGCCTGGCGCTCTATCTACTGCGGCATCGAGAAACTCAGCCTTCAGGGGCTGGACTTCTACTTCGTCGACAACAAGGACTACTTCGGTCGCGACGGCCTCTACGGCTACTTCGACGACGGCGAGCGCTTCGCCTACTTTGCCAAGGCCATCTGCGAGGCCATCGCCCGCATCCCCGAGCTCGAGTGCGATGTTCTGCACTGCAACGACTGGCAGACGGCGCTTTGCCCCGTCTTCCTTCGCGAGTTCTACCGCGACGTCCCGCAGTGTAACAACGTGAAGACCGTCTTCACCGTGCACAACGTCAAGTTCCAGGGTCAGTACGGCGATAAGGTCCTCGGCGAGATTTTGGGCCTCTCGCACATCCCCGCGGCTGCTGATCAGCTCCGTAGTGACAAGGACTCCATCAACTTTATGAAGGGCGCCCTGTGCTATACGGACTGGATCACCACCGTGAGCCCGAGCTACGCCAACGAGCTGCAGATGCCGTTCTACGGCGAGGGCATGGATGGCATCTTCCGTCGCCGCTCCAGCATCCTGTCCGGCATCCTCAACGGCATCGACCAGACCATCTGGAACCCGGCGTCCGACGCCATGATTCCCGCCAACTACTCGCAGGGCGAACTGGCCAACAAGGCCGAGTGCAAGCGCGCGCTGCAGGAGGAGTGCGGCCTGGATCAGGACCCGACGCGCCCGCTCATCGTGTCCATCGGTCGTCTTACCGACCAAAAGGGCTTGGGCCTCGTGCGCTACTCCATGGATCGGCTTATGTCCCGCGGCGTGCAGGTCATTATCCTGGGCACCGGCGACCACGACCACGAGGAAGCCTTCAAGTACTTCCAGTCCAAGTACCCCGGCAAGATGTGCGCCAAGATTGCCTTCGACAACGCGCTTTCTCACCGCATGTACGCCGGCGGCGACATCCTCCTCATGCCGTCCGAGTTCGAGCCCTGTGGCCTTTCGCAGATGATCGCCATGCGCTACGGCACCCTGCCTGTAGTGCGCGAGACCGGCGGTCTGCGCGACTCTGTGGCTCCGTACAACAAGTTCACCGGCGAAGGCACCGGTTTCTCGTTCGCCAACATGAACGCCGACGAGATGGCCGACACTTTGTTAGGTGCGTGCGAACTCTTCTGGACTGATAAGCCCGCTTGGGATAAGTTGGTTGATAACGCCATGAGCGCCGACTTCAGTTGGCGCCGCGCGGCGAACGACTACATGGACATCTACCACTGGCTCCACCCGGAGATCATTCGGTACAACAAGAGGAGAGATAGGTAACCTTTGAGAGCTCGTCATGTTACCTCAGAGAAGGAGTATAGGACTCCATTCGGCGCCGCCCAGTTGGGCGGCGTCGTTACGCTTGGCATCGATATTTGGGACGACGACGTCACGTTCTGCACGCTGAGGGTGTGGACCGATGCCCACGGAGAGCAGCTCATCGAGATGCGCGGCGAGGAGCACAGCGACCACCTGCACTTCTCGGTGGACTATAAGCCCGCCGAGACCGGCATCGTGTGGTACAGCTTCGACATCGAGGCCTCCGACGGCTCGGTGTGGCGCTACGGCGCCCGCCCCGGCTGGACCACGGGCGAGGGCGCCTTTGCATACGGCGACCCGCCTTCTTTCCAGCTCACCGTGTTCGAGCCGCGCGCGACGCAGCCCGACTGGTACAAGAACGGCATCGTCTACCAGATCTTCCCCGACCGCTTCGCGCGCGGCGAGGGTTGGCGCGAGCTTGCCGAGAAGGCGCTGGAGAACCACCAGAGCGGCCCCGAGCGCGTGCTCGTGGAGGACTGGGACACCCCGGTGACGTACAAGCGCAAGTCCGAGACCAACCTCGCCATTGCGCGCTGGGACTTCTACGGCGGCACGCTGGACGGTATCCGCAGCAAGCTCGGCTACTTAAAGGGCCTGGGCATCACGGTGATCTACCTCAACCCGATCTTTGATGCGGCAAGCAACCACCGCTACGACACGGCCGATTACCTGCGCATCGATCCGATGCTGGGCGACGAGGCCGCCTTCGGGCGCCTGTGCGACGAGGCCGCCGAGATGGGCATCTCCGTTGTTTTGGACGGCGTGTGGAACCACTGCGGGCGCGATTCCAAGTACTTTAACCGCGATGAGAACTACCCCGAGCCGGGCGCCTGGCAGGCGCACAAGGACGGGGCGGACTCGCCGTACGCCAACTGGTTCACCTTCAACGACGACGACACGTATGCCGGCTGGTGGGGCAACCAGGACATGCCGGCCTTCCGCGCCGATAGCGAGGACTATCACGAGCTTATTTGCGGCCGCGACGGCGTGGTGCGCAAGTGGCTGCGCGCCGGCGCCGCCGGTTGGCGCATGGACGTGGCCGACGAGCTCACCGACGAGTTCATCGCGCAGATTAAAGACGCCATTCTTGCCGAGAAGGAGGACGGCGTCTTGATCGGCGAGGTGTGGGAGGACGCGTCGAACAAGACCGCCTACGGCAAGCTTCGACAGTACTTCGAGGGCAAGGAGCTCGACGGCGTCATGAACTACCCGCTGCGCGCGGGGCTTCTCGACTACGTATGCGGGCACATCGGCGCCTCTGAGCTGGCCTCCCGCCTGGAGCAGCTGCGCGAGAACTACCCGCGCGAGGCCTTCTACAGCTGCCTGAACCTTTTGGGCAGCCACGACCGCGAGCGCCTCTTTACCATGCTGGGCAACGCGCCGGACCCCGACTCCATGAGCGAGGCGGAGCGCGCGGCGTACAAGCTGGACGACGGCCAGGCGGGGCTTGCCATGAGCCGCCTTTGGCTCACCGTGCTGCTGCAGATGACGCTGCCCGGCGTGCCGTGCGTGTATTACGGCGATGAGCTGGGCCTCGAGGGCCTGCGTGACCCGTTTAACCGCGGGACCTTCCCGTGGGGCGGCGGCCGTCGCGACTGCTTCAACATCGTGCGCAACTGCATCGCCATCCGCAAGACCCTGCCGGTGCTGACCGACGGCGACTTCGAGCCGTTTTCCTCGGGCGACGACGTCTTTGGTTTCTGGCGCCGCGGCGAGGACGGCAGCCAGGTGTGCGTGCTCGTCAACGCGAGCCTCTCCGACTCGCACACGGTGCGCGTGCCGATGGTCGACGAGGGCGTGAGCGACGTCGTCTCCGGCATGGGCCCCAAGGTCGAGCACGGGCAGGCCGAGGTGTTCCTCTGGCCGCTCGGCACGGCGATCCTGCATTTCCACAAGGAGCAGCGCCTCCAGGCCCCGCTCGAGCGCGGTATGGGCGTGCTGTGCCACGTGACCTCGGTGCCCAACGGCGGCAAGCCCGGCACCATGGGAGCGCCGGCCAAAGCCTTCGTGGACTGGCTGGCCGCCGCCGGCGTGCGCTACTGGCAGGTCCTGCCCGTCACCCCGCCCGACAGCTTCGGCTCGCCGTACGCGGGCCTCGGCGCCTTCGCGGGCTCGACGGCGCTTCTTGAGCAGGACGAGGCCGCGACGCTCGCCGCGCTCAAGGGCTGCGAGAAAACGCGCGAGTACCAGCGCTTCTGCGACAAGAACGAGTACTGGCTCACGAGCTACGCGTGCTTTATGGCCATCAAGGACCTGCTCGGCCCCGGCGAGTGGCAGAAGTGGCCTGCCAAGTACCGCAGCTATACGCCGAAGCTGGTCAATGACCCGCAGCTCAAGGCCGGTGTGGCAAAGCACATGAAGCTGCAGTTCGCGTTCGACGCGCAGTGGAGCGAGCTGCGCGCCTACGCCAACGAGCGTGGCATCAGCATCATTGGCGACATGCCCATGTACGTCTGCGGCGACTCCGCCGACACCTGGGCCGAGCCGGACATCTTCGACCTCGACGCCGACGGCTACGCGGGCGCCCAGGCCGGCGCGCCCGGCGACGCCTTCGCGCCCGAGGGACAGATGTGGGGCAACCCCACGTACAACTGGGACGCGTTGCGCGAGCAAGGATACGGCTGGTGGCTGTGCCGCTTTAGCCGCGCGTTCGACGTGTACGACTACGTGCGCCTGGATCACTTCATCGGTTTCTCTTCGTACTACTCTATCCCCAAGGGCAAGAAGGCCTCCGAGGGCGACTTCAACTTCGGGCCGGGGGCTGACCTCTTCCGTGCGGCACACAAGCAGTTCGGGCCGCTGCGGTTTATCGCCGAGGATTTGGGCGCCATTACGCCGGCCGTCCGCGCTCTCGTGGCCGAGACGGGCATTCCCGGCATGGACGTCGTGCAGTTCAGCGACGGCGACGTGCGTGAGGGCTACGAGCCCAAGCCCGAGACCATCGTCTACGGCGGCACGCACGACAACCAGACCCTGCTCGGATGGGCCAAGTCGCGCTTCGGCGTGGAGGGCAGCGAGGCCAAGGAGCTGGTCTGTCGCCTTAGCCGCGACGTGCTGGCCACCGACGCCGACGTTGCCGTGCTGCAGCTCCAGGACGTGCTGGGCCTCGACGACGATGCCCGTATGAACGTCCCCGGCGTGGCCGAGGGCAACTGGAGCTGGCGCGCCGACGAGGCAGACGTGACGGCCGCGGCCGATTATCTCGCCGAGCTCGTGCGAAGAAGCGGGCGATAGGGGCGTCGTCCGATGCGTTTGCGCGGTCATCCGCGGCCGCGTGCAACAAACCCTGCAGTTAGGGTCAGAATCGAGGCTGATTTTGACCCCAATTGCAGGGTTTTATCTTTGGGAGGGAAATCGCTGGCCGTTCCCCGAATATTGGTGGCGCTTTTGCGCCCGCCGGGAAAAATCAGATCCCACTACAGCAGCTGAGCGGGGGCGATGCGATGGGCAGAGAGGTTGACGAGAGGGTGGCGCGGTGGATGGCGGCGTCCGAGCGCGACAAGACGTGCTACGTGCCGCAGAGCAAGCCAGAGGCGCGGTGCCTGAACCGCCGGGTTGGGCGTGATGTCGTGCGGCCGGCGAGGGGGCTGTTTGCCGGCCGGGAGATCTGGGAGTCTTTGGAGCCGGACGAGCAGGCGCTCCGCGTGATCCGCGGCATGGCGGGGCAGGCGCCGGGCATCGTTTTCTGCGGCCCGTCGGCGGCGCTTGTCCACGAGCTTGACGTGCCGTGGAGGGCGCTGTCGCAGATCCATGCCGCGCAGGCGCCGGGAAGGCATTCCCGCTCGTCGGACGAGGTCGTGCGGCATGAATACGCTGGCAAGACGCTCTTGGCCGACGGGGTGGAGGTCACGCCGTTTTGGCGCACGGTGGTCGATTGTCTGCGCTGGCTTCCGTTCGCCGATGCGCTGGCCGTCGCGGATTCCGCTTTAAAGCAGATGGGCTGCTCAGCGGAGCGGCTGGTCGAGATCGTGGAGGAAGAGGGCTTCGGGCTGCGCGGCAAGGAAGAGGCGCTCGAGGTGGCGCGGCATGCCGATGCAAAGAGCGCGAACGCCGGCGAGTCGCTCGCGCGCGGGACGATGATCGAGTGCGGCTTCGCTCCGCCCGTGCTGCAGTTCGAGGTGCCGGACGCCCTCGAGCCGTGGACATCGTACTTCGTCGACTATGCGTGGCTCTCGGAGGACGGGCGGCCCTTGGTTTTCGGCGAGCTGGACGGATATCGCAAGACGGAGAACCCAAGGTACATGGGCGGGCGCAGCGCGGAGCGGGTTCTTCTCGACGAGCGGAGGAGGGAGTCGCGGATTTCGCTGACCGGGGTTCCCTTGGCGCGGTTCACGCTCGCCCAGGCGCTCGACGAGTGGGGCTTCTCGCTGTTTTTGCAGTCGTACGGGGTGCCTACGGCCCGGTGAGGGCAGGCACACGCAACAAACCCTGCAGTTGGGGTCAAAATCGGGGGCGATTCTGACCCTAATTGCAGGGTTTGTTGTGGAGCGGGGCGATGAGGGGCGCGGCGGGCCGCTGGCGGGGTCTCTGGGAGACGCGGTGGGACGCCGCGGGCGCCTACAGGTCGCGGTAATCGATGAGGCGCAGGTCGGGTTGGGCCTCGAGCCACGCGCGGAGCTCGGGGTCGATGAGGGCGTCGACCTCCTGCACGCGCGGCGTGGTAAGAGACGAGTTCTGCAGGATGAAATTGTCCAGGTAGCCGGGGTGGCAGACGACCACGACGGTCTCGCCGTCGGTCATCGCCTCGACCGTGCTGCGGATAAACGCCGCGGGGTCGTAGTCTGGGGCCATCGAGCCCATGACCATGCGGACGGGCGTGTTTGCGCAGGTCACCACAGCCATCGGGTCAAAGCTCGCCACCTGTTCGCGCAGGCCGAGGTCGGCCGCGACGTCGTGGATTGCCTGGTTGAGGTTCTTGCTGAGGACGGCGTGGGCCTCGAAGTAGTCGGGCTCGCGCCCCACGACCTCGACGAAGCGGTTGTGCTGCGCGCGGATCTCGATGCAGGCCTCGTCGTAATCGACGAGCTCCTCGCCGGCCTTGAAGTGCTCGCGGAACTCGCGGCTGCTGTGGAAGCACCCGTCCGCTCCCAGCAGGCTGGGAATGCGCGCCGGGTCGGCGCAGGGGCGCCCCAGGCAGACGTTGGTGTGCTGGCCGATGGCGATGTCCGCGTCGGCGATCCAGCTGACGCCGCGGGCGGTCTCGGGCATGTTGGGCATGACGCCCACCGAGCGCACGAGACCGTCGTGCACGGCGCGCGCGATGCCGAGGTCGACGGCGTACGAGTACCCGATGTCGTCCGCGCGGATGAGCAGCTGTTTCATGTGGAACGCTCCTTGGAAAGGAGCGCGACGGGTCGCGTGGCCCGTCGCGCTCGGGGGGTCGTTAGTCGGATTCTACTTGCTTGCGGCGGCCTCCTCGGCGTCGGCGTCGAGCTCTTCCTTGGTGAAGCCGAAGAGGAACGCGATGGCAGCGGCAGAGATAAACGCCGCGGCGGAGGCGATGCAGCCCCAGACGAGGTTCGCGGTGCCGCCGGCATCGTAGCCGGTGATGCCGAGGATGTTCGTTGCGCCGAGCACGTAGGTGGTCACGTTGGTCAGCGCGGCGATGAGGCCTCCGATGTGGGCCAGGACGCAGGGGGCCACGGGGACCATCACGAACATGGTGTTGACGGGCACGAAGACGTTGGAGAGCATGTCGGGCACGATCATCACTTCTCGCCCGTTGCTTTCATTGTGAGTGTAACCCAGGCGCAAAAACGGGCGGATGCACCCCTTTGGGTGGCCGATGAGCGGGGTGTCAGCGGTCTTGCGGATCAAACCCTGCAGTTGGGGTCAAAAGTGGGGGCGATTTTGACCCCAACTGCAGGGTTTGTTGTGGAGCGGGGCGATGAGGCAAAGGGACAGTCCTTTTGTCCACGGGGGATGTTGCGGCCGGCGGGTAAAATGAGGCGGGAAAATCGTGGGAGGGTGCCGCTTTATGCTGATCAACCGGGTTTCTCGCCAGATTATGAACACGCCGGAGCTCGAGCCGCTGGTGCGTGCGCTCGGCGCGGGCGATGACGCAACGCTGGCCGTCGCGCAGTCGGCGCGGCCGCTCATGCTGGCCGCTATCTGGGCAAACGCACCGCGGCCGTGCCTTTTTGTGGTGTCCGGTGAGGAGGCCGCCGACCGCGCGGCCCGCGCCCTCGCGGCGTGGCTCGGCCAAGACGTCGTCTGTCGCTACCCCGACCGCCGCGACTACCCGTGGAGCGAGAAGGCCCCTGACGACGCCGTCATAGGCGCCCGTTGTCGGGCCGTCGCGCGCCTGGCCGAGGGCGAGCGCTGCATCGTGGTGGCCTCGGCCCGCTCGCTGCTGCGCCGCGTGCCGCCCGTGGGCTCCGGCTACTACGCCTCGAGCACCTTCTCCGTGGGCGACGAGGTCCCCTTCGACGAGGTCCCGGCCCTGCTCGTGGGCATGGGCTACACCGACAACGGCGACGTGGCCGCCCCCGGCAGCTTCCATGTGCACGGCGACGCCGTCGACGTCTTTCCCGCGCAGGCCTCGGTTCCCGTGCGCATCGAGTTCTTTGGCGACGAAATCGACCGCGTGCGCCGCATGGTGGCCGCCACGGGCCAGACCATCGGCGAGCTGCAAAGCGTTACCGTGTCGCCGTGCCGCGAGATGGCGCTTACCGACGAGACCATCGGCCGCGCGGAGGAGGCCCTGTACAAGCGCGCGCAAAACGACACCGCATTGGCCGCTGATTTGGAGCTTATTTGTGCGCGAGCTGACCAGCCGTCGCTCGAGCGCTACTTGTCCGAGCTCTATGGCGGCACGGGCACTCCCATAGAACATGCAAGCGATTCGACCCTTGTGGTCCTTGCCGAGCCCCGCGCGCTCTTTGACGACTGCATGCACGCCTACGACGACATCAGCCAGGCGGCAACGGCCGCCCACACTTCGACGGCCGGCCTCTACACGAACCCCCGCCAGCTCGACTTCGGCCGCCAGCAGCGCCTCTCGTTCGCGTCCATGCTTCGCGCGGGCGCCGGTGCCGCCACGGCCTCGCTCGAGGTCAAGCGGCCGGGCGTCAACGGGTCGGACACGAAGCTCCTCGGCCGCGTCCGCCAGCTCGTCAACGATCGCTCCGCGGTCCTCTTCGCAGTGCCCGACCGAGCCGCCCGCGAGGCCCTTGAGCTGCGCTTTAATGACGAATCCATTCCCTTTGCCGAGTCGCTCGGCTCCGCGGCCGAGAACGCCCACGACGTCTGCGACGACGACGCGCGCTTCGATGCGCCGCCCCTGCCGCGCGACCGCGTGACCTTTATCGACGCGCCCGTGCCGGCCGGCGTCGTGCTTCCCGCCTGCCGCCTGGGCATTCTTTCCGTCGACGACCTGGCCTCGCGCACGGCCAAGGCCCGCCGCCGCGCCAAGCGCGTGGACCCCACGACCGTCACCTTCCCCTTCAAGCCGGGCGACTACGTGGTCCACGCCACGCACGGCATCGCGCTGTTTGCCGACATCGTGCGCCAGGAGGTCGGCGGCCGCGAGCGCGACTATTTCCTGCTCAAGTACTCCGGCGACGACAAGCTCTTTGTGCCGCTCGAGCAGGTCGACCGCATCACGCGCTACGTCGGCCCCGACGGCGACTCGCCGCGCCTCACCCGCCTGAACACCGCCGACTGGTCCCGCGCCACCGGCAAGGCCCGCAAATCTGCAAAGAAGCTCGCGTTTGACCTGGTAGACCTCTATACGCGCCGCTCGGCAGTGTTGGGCTTCGCCTTCTCGCAGGATACGCCGGCGCAGGAGGACATGGAGTCGGGCTTTAGCTACGACCTCACGACCGACCAGGCAAGCGCTGTGGCCGACATCAAAACCGATATGGAATCCACGAAGCCGATGGACCGGCTTCTTTGCGGCGACGTGGGCTTTGGCAAGACTGAGGTGGCTCTGCGCGCAGCGTTTAAGTGCTGCCAGGACTCCAAGCAAGTCATGATCTTGTGCCCCACGACGATCCTCGCGCAGCAGCACTTCGAGACGTTCTTTGAGCGGTTCGCGCCGTTCGACATCAAGGTGAGCGTGCTCTCGCGCTTTGTGACGCCGGCCCAGCAGCGCCGCGCGCTCGAGGGCTTCGCGGACGGCTCGGTCGATGTGCTCGTGGGCACGCACCGTCTGCTCTCGGCCGACGTTAACCCCTATGACCTGGGGCTCGTTATCATCGACGAGGAGCAGCGCTTCGGCGTGCAGCATAAAGAGCAGCTCAAGAACATGCGCGAGCAGGTCGACGTCCTTACCCTCTCGGCCACGCCGATCCCGCGCACCATGCAGATGGCGATGAGCGGCGTGCGCGACATGAGCCTTATCATGACGCCGCCGCCCGGGCGCCTCCCGGTCAAGGTGACGGTGGGGGAGTACGACCCCGACGTGGTCAGCGCCGCCATCCGCGCCGAGCTCGCGCGCAAGGGCCAGGTCTACTACGTGAGCAACCGCGTGCATACCATCGACGACGCCGTGGCGCGTGTGATGGAGGCTGCGCCCGAGGCCCGCGTGGGTGTGGCGCACGGCAAGATGAGCGCGCGAGAAGTTGAAGATATGATGCTGCAATTCGACGAGCACGAGATCGACGTGCTCGTGGCGACAACCATCATCGAATCGGGCATCGATAACTCGCACACAAATACTCTAATCATCGAGGATTCTCACCGCTTGGGTCTGGCGCAGTTGTACCAGCTCAAGGGTCGTGTTGGTCGCAGTAAGGTGCAGGCGTACGCGTATTTTATGTTCCCGGGAGAGACGCCGCTCACGCCGGAGGCCACTGATCGCCTTACGGCGATTAACGAGTACCAGGACCTTGGCAGCGGCATGAAAATTGCCATGCGCGACCTCGAGATCCGCGGCGCCGGCTCGCTTATGGGCGCCGAGCAGCACGGTAACCTCTCGAGCGTCGGCTTCGACCTCTTTACGCAGATGCTCGGCGAGGCCGTGGCCGAGGCCCGCGGCGAGACACGCGACGTGGAGCTCGCCGAGGTGAACATCAACCTGCCGGCGGACTTCTTCCTAGCCGAGGAGTATCTGCCGGAGGTCGACCGCCGCGTGCTCGCGTACCGCAAGCTGGCGGCCGCTGTGGACCTCGCCGAGGTCGATGAGCTGCAAAAAGAGACCGAGGATCGCTTCGGCGCGCTGCCGGTGGCCGGGCGCAACTTGTTTGACCGGGCGCGCGTGAGGATCCGCGGCCAGCGCCTGGGCCTCACCGCGGTGAGCCTGACGAACGGGCGTATCGTCTACCAGGGCGTCGAGGTCCCGCGCGCGACGGCCCTGCGCCTGCGCGGCGAGGGCGCGCTCAACTACCCCAAGACCAAGAAGCTCGCCTACCCCTTCCGCCGCAAGGATTCCGAGCTCATGCCCGTCGCCCTCGGCGTCCTCGCCCAGCTTGGCGGCGACGACGAGGTGGACGAGTAACGTCGCAAGTACCTCTCACGGCTTTGCTGGCCGCCGCGCCGCGGAGTGACGCTCGCCGGCCGGCAGTTGTTGGGCCAAAAATCGCAGTTGTAGCGCTTCAATCGGGGCAACATCTGCGATTTTTGGCCCGGGAACGGCGCCTGCGCCCGACGCGGGGCGCGAGCCGGGGCGTCCAAATGGAGCCGATGATTTTAAGTCATCTGGAGCTAACTTATGGTAGCTTTGTTAACCGATACTTACTCATCGTGGGATACCTATCGGCATCCGTAAGGTAAATCTCGCTCGGCGGTGCTATCTAGCTGCGCGAATGTACAGAGAAGGGGATATATGCAAGATCAAGAGAAGCTCCGGCGACACCTCACGTCGCTCGGAGGCAACGCCGCCCGAGGGGCGGTCGTCGCGGCGCTGGCGCTCTCGATGGTGCCGACCGCAGCCCTCGCGGAAATGACGACGGAGACCGGCTCCACTGCTACCAACACTGTGCCGGCCTCCGCCCAAGTCGAGGAACAAACGTCCTCTGAAGAGGATTATACCGCCGCCGTCCTCGCCTCCGCGACGGATAACGGCAGCTCAACCTATGATTTGAGCAAGATCGCCGACGGCACGTACGAGGGCACCGCTCAGGTGGCCGAGAACGGCTCCGAGGACAACGACGACGAGTTCGACGGCTACACCGTGAACGTAAGCGTGACCGTGGCCGATCACAAGATCGCCGGCGTCACGGTGGCCACCACCGCCCCGAGCGACTCCACGTCCTACGTGAACAAGGCCCTCACCGGCACCAAGAAGAGCCCGACCGGCATGTCCGATCGCATTGTGGCCGACCAGTCCACCAGCGTGGACGCCGTTTCCGGCGCCACCTTTACCTCCGAGGCCATCAAGGAGGCCACGGCTAACGCCCTGGCCAACGCCAAGACCGAGGAGACCCCCGTCGCCGACGAGTACACCTACGGCTACGCGTCGCTGACCTGGGCCGAGTACTGGGCCAACGAGGCCGTGTACAACGCCGGCTCCACCGCGACCTCCGACGAAGTCGACCGCGACACGGGCTCCGTCCAGGAGCGCGACCGCGGCGCCTTCGACGTGGTTACCCGCGCGACCTCCAACCACGGCCTGCACCGCGGCAGCTTCCAGTGCACCGACGTGATTGAGACCGCCGAGGGGGTCGAGATCAGCCCGTCCTACTATCCGAACAAGACGTCCTTCGTCGACGTTGACGGCAAGACCTGGACCATCAGCGGCGGCAAGGTGTCCGACGGCACGAACACCTACACCATTGCCGGCCACAAGGTGACCGGCACCAAGTACGTGCCCGTTAAGGTGAAGACCGCCGACCTCGAGGCCTTTAAGGCGACCCACGCGTTCTACGCCAACGGCACCGAGCTCGCCGGCGGCTTCTCCGAGAACAACCTCTCGGCCTACACGGGCGTCGTCGCCTCCGTCGACGAGAACACGAACGGCCTGAAGGAGGTCACCAAGTCCGGCGACGCCTTTATCTTCTCGGCCGCCAAGTCCGGCAGCACCTCCGGCATTAAGGACCAGGACCTCAAAACCGCGACCGGCATCACCGCTACCGTGTGCCGCACGACCGAGGCCGACACCGAGAACGCCGACACCTTCCACACCGGATCCTTCGGCGAGTTCCTGCGCGTCGACCTCTCGGGCGACTACGGCGACCTGGGCGCCAACATGCAGTCCGTGACCTGGACGTATTACGGTAAGGACGCCAGCCGTTCCACGGCCCTGGCCACCTACGGCACCAAGTTCGCGGCCGACAACTGGATGCACAAGAACTTCGGCGTTCAGCTGGGCCTCACCGAGTCCGCGCGCTGCCAGCTCCCCGAGGGCACCGACGGCACCGGCTACTGGACCGTGACCGTCCACGCCCTGGGCTACAACGACTACACCTACAGCTTCGAGGCCACCTCGGACAACATCTACACGGCGCCCACGCCCGTGACCGAGGAGACCAAGAAGGCGCTCCAGGACCTCTACGACGAGGCCTCCGCCCTCAAGGAGTCCAACTACACCGCCGAGTCCTGGAGCGCTTCGGCCATCGCGACCGAGCTCGCCGAGACCAAGGAGCTTCTTGACAACACCGAGCTGACCGAGACCGCCGCGTCCGAGCAGCTCACGCACCTGCAGGCCGCCGTCGACGCGCTGGTCAAGGCGCACCCCGTCGCCGGCGACTACCTGGTGATGAACATCCCGTACAGCGACTTCTACGCCGCTGAGACCGCGAGCAACACGACCTCCGTCGACGTCTTTACCTCCGCGACCAAGTCCAAGACCACGGGCAACCTCTCGGCCGGCACCTACCACACCGAGGACGGCTCCGAGATCTCCGGCGTGACCTTTGCCGTTAAGGTGACCGATTCCGCCGAGGGCATCGACTGGAGCAAGTTTACGCAGGTCGAGGGCACCGACGCCCTGGCCACCGCCGCTTCTTACTCCTACAGCTACGTGTCTGACGACGAGGCTCCCGCCACGTACAAGGAGATGAGCGCCGACGCGAGCGGCAAGGTCTCCTTCGGCAAGACGACCGGCGCCGAGGCCACCGTGCTCGACGGCTCCGCCGACGCCGAGTTCTCGACCGAGACGAGCTACGGCGACTACGAGCTCGACTTCCACGCGGACACTTCCGTGTACGAGACGCTCAAGGGCGCGACCGTTTACGGCGCCGTGGTCAACACCACCGACGGCTACGGCTACGGCCTGCGCAGCCTCGAGAACATCTGGAAGACCGACAAGCACGGCCTCGAGTTCGCTTGGTGCACCGGCTTTACCTCGCAGGTCCACGGCTGCCCGACGAGCTCGGAGCACTACAAGTCCATCATGGGCAAGACCATCGGCAGCGTGACGGTGTACACCTCCGCCGGCTCCTATCAGATTAACCTGGGCGACGGCATCTACGTGCCCCTGAAGAGCGCCGACGTGAGCGTTTCCGCCGCCGACGCGACCGACGCGAACCCGACCGTGAGCGTTGAGGCCAACCTGCCCGAGGGCTTCCAGGCCGTCTACACCATCGACGGCGCCGAGGTCTCGCCGGCCACCGGCCGCTCCGCGCTCTCCTTCGACGTGAGAAACCTCTCCGTGGGCCAGCACACGCTGAAGGCCACCGATAAGTCCGGCAAGTACGCCGCGGTGAGCGACACCTTTGTCCTCTCCACCGACAAGACCGTGGCCGCCTATGACGTTGCGAGCGCCGGCCTGGTCAAGGCCGAGGGTGCGACCGACGCGCAGCTGGCCAACTACCTGGGCAACATCGCCACGGTGAGCGTCAACGGCACCGACTACAGCGCCACCGGCCGCGGCGCGGCGCAGATCATCGATGCCAAGACGGGCGCCGTGAACACCGGGGCGACCTCCGGCATGGGCAACGCGGCCAAGAATGTCTTTAACGGCTACGGCACCTACACCATGACCGTTAAGGCCACCGGCTACAACAAGGACGTCGAGTTCACCTTTACCTACGAGGCCGACAAGGCTGCGCTGAAGTCCGCCATCGCCAACGTTGAGAACGACCTCGCCGAGGCCGACTACAGCAAGACGAGCTGGGCCGCCCTGAAGTCCGCCGTCGAGGCCGGCCAGAAGGTCGTGGACAACGTGGCCGCCACCGACGAAGAGGTCGCTGCCGCCGCGCAGGCCATCGCCGACGCCCGCGCCGCGCTCGTGGCCAACCCGCTGATCGACCTCAAGGCCTCCATCGAGTCCGCCGAGAAGCTCTCCGAGTCCGACTACACGATCGCGACCTGGAAGAACTTCGCCTCCGCTCTCGACGATGCCAAGAAGGTGGCCGCCGACGCCGCCTCCACCGACGCGCAGGTGACGGCCGCCGCCGAGGCCCTGGCCAACGCGCGCAAGGCCCTGGTCCACGCCGCCACTGCGAGCGACGTGACCGACCTCAAGGTCGAGATCGGCCGTGTCGACGTGCTCGCCGAGTCCGACTACACCGCCGACTCCTGGAAGGCCTACCAAGCCGCCCTCGCCGCCGCCAAGAAGGTCGAGGCCACCGAGGGCGCGTCGCAGGACGAGGTCCAGGCGGCCACCAAGGCCCTGGCCGACGCCCGCAAGGCGCTCGTGAAGAACGCGGCCGAGCAGGAGACCGACAACGTGGTCAACGACGTAGTGAACAACGACGTGGTCAACAACACCAACACCACCACGAACGCCGCGTCCGCGAGCGGCACCGGCGCCTCCGGTAGCAAGAGTCTCCCGAAGACCTCCGACGCCTCTCTTGCCATGGGCGGCGTGGCTGGTCTCGGCGCGGTTATCGCCGGCGTTTCGGCGACCCTGCGTCGTCGCTTCAAGCGCTAATCAAAGCGTGAACTTGTGCCCCTTGCATGGCGAGGGGCACATGCAGGCCCGCAGCAGGCTCGATTGCCGCTGCGGGCTTGCCTTGCATGTGCGGATGAGCATCGCAGGAGAGGTCTATGAGCTCAAAAGATTCAAATAACGAGCAGGTAAAAGAGGGCGTTGGTGCCAAGCTGGCGTCAGTGGCGTTTCTTGCCCCCACAGCCGTCGCCGGCGTGGCCATAGCGGCCGCCGTGGGCAACTACGTGCCCGTGGCATACGTGGCGCCCGCGGTTGCCGAGCAGGTGCAGGCGTCTGTGGCGGCGGCCGAGCTCAAGGAGGTCGACACCTCCGAGGTCGAGAAGGAGTCCGCGGAGGGGCTGGCCACCGAGACCGACTTCGGCATCGACCTCTCGAACGTCAAGGACGGCACCTACACCGGCTCGGGCACGGGTTTCTCGGGCACGATCACGGTGCAGGTCACCATCCAGGGCGGCAAGATCACGGCCATCGAGATTCTCTCGAGCGGAGACGACGAGTCGTATTTCGGGCAGGTCAGAGGCCTTGTGGACACGGTGATCGCGCAGCAGTCGCTGGACGTGGACACTGTCTCGGGCGCGACGTATAGCTCGCGCGGGCTTCTTGCCGCCATAAAGAACGCGCTGCTTCAAGCCACCGGGCAGGAGCCGGAGGCCCTAAACGAGGCGCTTGGCGCGAGCCTGACCAGTGCAAAGACCATGGCCGCTGTGGAGAGCGCGGTCGACGCGCCGAACGGCTTTGCCGACGGCAGCTACGAGGGCTCGGCCGAGGGCTACAACGGCCCCGTGACTGTGCGCGTGACGGTGGCGAGCGGAAAGATCGCTTCCATCGACCTGGTGAGCCACGAGGACGATGCCCAGTTCCTTTGGGCCTGGGCGCAGATCCCGGGCGATATCGTGAGCGCGCAGTCGACCAATGTGGACACGGTCTCGGGCGCGACCTACTCGTCGAAGGGCATTATCGCCGCGGTTCAGCAGGCGCTGAAGAAGGCCGCGGCCGCAGCGGGCAACAAGACCGACGCCGATGCAGACACGGCCGGCGCCGACGGCAAGAAGGACGACGCGGCGGGCTCGCAGGACGGCTTCGACGCCGACTCCGGCGGTGGCTCCGGCGGCGGCGAGACGGCCGACGGCGGCGCGGGTGACAACGGCGCGAGCGACGGCGGATCCGGATCGGATACCGAGGCCGCGCACTACGAGGACGGCGCCTACACCGGGTTCGCCCTGTGCTCCGACGGCGACGAGGGGAACTTCGAGCCTTACTACGTCGCCGTGACCATCGAGGTCAAGGAGGGCAAGGTCGCCGGCATAAAGAGCATCCTGGGCACGAACGTCACCACGGACGCCTCGCTGCCCGAGGTCCTGGACCCGTTCAACGCCGATAACCAGACCTACTTGGACTACGCCGTCAAGGGCCGTACGGTAAAGAAGGTCTGGTACGAGGGCGTGGAGGCCCAGCTCCTGGCCGGCAAGACGCCGTCGAAGATCGATGTGGTGAGCCGCTCCACGTACTCCTCGCGCGCCATCGCCAAGGCGTACCAGGCGGCGCTCTCGCTCTCAGAGGAGGCGTACAAGAAGGCGCACCCGGAGGACGAGAAGAAGGACGAGTCGGAGACGACCGGCGGTTCCTCGAGCACGGGCGATGCCGGCGGGTCGGGCGACGCGGCTGGCGGATCCGGCGCCGCAGGCGACGGGTCGGCTGCGTCCGGCGACGGTGACGGTGCTGGTTCTGGCGCGGGCGCGGGCGCGGGCGGCGGCTTGGACGACGGTGCGGGCACCGGTTCGGCGAGCGGTTCGGGCAGCTCAGCGGCCGATTCAGAAGCGGCCGACGGCGCGGCCGGTGCGGCAGGCCCGGCCTCCGGCGACGGCTCCGGCGCGGCCGACGGCTCCGATGCGGACGCGCCCGACGTTGCGTCCGGTGCGCTCGCGGAAGACGCCGCCGTGGCCGCCTCGGATGCCGCCGCATCGTCTCTTGCCGCCGAAAGCGAGGCGGCCAATGAGTAGCGAGCATTCGGGGATTCTCTCCCGTAATCGAAACTTCTTAATCAAGTGCGTTAATGCCGCCGCGGTAGTAGGTGTGGTTGTGGCCTATAACACGTGGGCCTATGGCGTCCTTGCGAACGACATGGCCGTTACCGCCCGCATGGAGGAGGAGGCTGAGGCGGCCCGCGCGGCGTCTGACGTGCGTGGCCCGTACGCCACCGACGGCGACTTCTCCGGCTCGGCGCAGGGCTACGGCGGCACCGTGACAACGTCGGTCACCATCGAGAACGGCTACATAATCGGTGTCGACGTGATCGAGCACTCCGGCGAGACCGAGGCTTACTTTGAGCAGGCCGAGTCGCTAATTCAGGACATTCTGGAGACGCAGGGCACGAACGTGGACACCGTTTCGGGCGCCACGTTCTCGTCGGCGGCCATTATCAACGGCACGAACGAGGCCCTCAAGGCAAGTGGCGTCGCTGGGGCCGGTGAGTAGCATGGCGCAGAATAAATCGCTGGCCAGCGCCATAAAGAAGGACCTTGGCATTCTGCGGGCGCCCAGGGGCGCGGCTCAGGAGCGGCGTCGGCGCGAGCTTTTGCACCGCGGGCTCCGTTGGGCCATTCAGATTGCGTTTCTCGCGGCGTTTCCCGGCGTGTGGAGCGCGGCCTTTACCGGTGTGCGCGGCATTTGCCAGTCGCTTGGCCAGGCCCAACCCATCCAGCTCACGAGCTTTGTTGCGCTGCTTATCGTTTTGCTGGTGTTTACCTGCGTGTTCGGGAGATTCTTCTGCGGCTTTGCGTGCGCGTTCGGTACGTTCGGCGACATGGTATACGCGCTGGCCACGCCGCTTCGCCGCCTTTTGCGTCTCGACGGCAAGAAGCTCCCGGGCGGCGCGCGACGCGTGTTGCAGCTGCTCAAGTACGTTGTGTTGGTGTTAATCGCCTGGTTGTGCTTCGATGGACGCTGGGGCGATGTCTCGTCCTTCTCGCCGTGGACCGCGTTCGCCGGCATCCGCGCCGGTTCGCTCTCGGGCATCTCGGCGCGCGCGCTGGCCGTGCTCGGGGCAATAGCCGTGGGCATGGCCTTTGTGGAGAGGTTCTTTTGTCAGTTCCTCTGCCCGTTCGGAGCCGTGTTCTCGCTGCTGCCGGTGCTGCCCGTCTCGCTGTTCCGTCGCAACCGCCCGAGCTGCGCGCCGCGCTGCAATCGCTGCCAGGACCGCTGCCCGGTGGGCGTCCACCCCGACCGCGGCGACCTGCGCTCCGGCGAGTGCATCGCGTGCGGCCGCTGCGCCGACGGTTGCCCCATGGCCAACGTTTCTTTGCTGAGGATACAGACGGGCGTCGATGCCGCCGCCGGTGCCGTCGCCCACAGCGGGGCCAAAAATCGCAGTTGTACCGCTTCAAACAGGCCAACATCTGCGAAATTTGGCCCGGGAACGGGTTTTAGGATTATCGGTACAGAAGTTACCCTTACGCTACTTAAGGCCGGAATCCTCGCCGCGCTCTGCTACGCTTTTGCGTGACGAAAGGATTTGTTTTGCTCACGCATGGTTTTAGCTGCTCAAACGGTGTTTCTCGCCGTGGATTTTTAAACTTACTGGCAGGTTTTGGGGTCGCAGCCGGCGGGCTTTCGCTCGCGGGCTGCGGCTCGTCGTCTGCGGCCGCCGGCTCCACCAACGCTGCCGGCGGCGATGAGGGCACGGTCCATGCCTCTGCCGTATCCGACGACCAAGTCGCCTCCCGCACGCTTTTTGTGTTCGACACCGTGGTCTCCATCTCGGCGCAGTGTAGCGAGGAGCTGCTCGACACGGTGGCCGAACGCTGCAATTACTTTGAGAGCAAGTTCAGCCGTACCGTTGAGGGTTCCGACATCTGGAACATCAATAACGCAAAGGGCGCGACCGTGAAGGTGGCCGCCGAGACGGCCGAGTGCATCACGCGCGCGCTCGAGTACGCCGAGGCCTCGGGCGGCCTGTTCGACATCACCATCGGTGCGGTCTCGAGCCTCTGGGACTTCGTCGAGGGCGTTAAGCCGACGGAAGAGGCCGTCGCCGCGGCGCTTCCCCACGTTGGCTACGGTTGCGTGGAGGTCGACGGCGATAAGGTCACGCTTTCCGACCCCGACGCCATGCTTGACCTGGGCGGCATTGCCAAAGGCTACATCTGCGACGACCTCGTGCGCATCCTTCGCGATGGAGGATGCGCCAATGCGTCGCTCAGCCTTGGCGGCAACGTTTACGTCATGGGCATGAGCTTCGACGGCGACGAGTGGAACGTGGGCGTGCAGGACCCCAATGGCGAGGCCGACACCGTCATAGCCACCATCCCCGCGACCGACGTGAGCCTTGTGACCAGCGGTTTGTATGAGCGCTGCTTCGAGCAGGACGGCATCAAGTATTACCACATCCTCGACCCGCGGACCGGCTACCCGGTAAAGACCGACCTCGAGAGCGCCTCGATTCGCTGCGAGAGCTCGACCACGGCCGACGCCTACTCCACGATCCTCTTCCTGCTCGGGCACGATGCCGCGGTGAGCCTGGTGGACGCAGACGACCGCTTCGAGGCCGTCTTTGTGAACGATGCCGGCGCGGTGACACAGTCCTCCGGCAACCTGTTCACCATCCTTTAGGGGGCGCACGTGGCAAGAAACGCAGCGGCGCCGAACCGCAAACTGAACATTGCGCTGGTAGTGGCCATCGTTTTGGTGGCTGTGGGCGCCTTTGTGGGCACGCGGCTGCTCGCGGACGGGGGCAACGCCGAGACGGGCGCCGAGGTCGTGATCCGCGACGCGGACGGCAACGAGCGGCGCCTGCCCCTGTCGCAAGACTGCGAGACGACCGTGGCGACCTCCGCCGGAACCAACGTGGTGCAGGTCAAGGACGGTAAGGTGTGCGTTCGGGAGGCCGACTGCCCCAACCAGGACTGCGTCGAGCAGGGCTGGATTTCTGACTCGAGCCAGCAGATCGTGTGCCTGCCGCATAAGCTCACGGTGAGCATCGAGGGCCCGAACGCGACGTCAACCTACGATGTAATTGGACGCTGACGTGCGCAAACGCGTGGACATCGAACGTCTTGCGAGCATCTCGCTCTTGGCGGCGGTGGCGCTCGTTTTGTCGTATTTGGAGACGATGATCCCGCTGCCCGTGGCGTTGCCCGGCGTCAAGCTTGGGCTCGCGAACGTGGCCGTGGCGATAGCGATGTTTTCGCTGGACGTGCGGGCGGCCGGGGCCGTTGCGGCGGTTAAGGTGCTGGCGTCGGGGCTGCTCTTCGGCTCGCCGATGATGCTCGCGTACAGCTTCGGTGGCACCGCGCTGGCGTTTGTGGGCATGGCCGCGCTGACGGCGGTGCCGGGCGTGGGGCTCGTGCCGGTGAGCATGGTGGCGGCAATTTTGCACAATGCGGGCCAGCTCGCGGTGGCTGCCGCGATGCTGGGGACGTCCTCGGTGTGGATCAACCTGCCAGTGCTCGCCGTGGCGGCGTGCGCGACCGGCGGCGTTACGGGCGCTGTGGGCCAGGCGGCGCTGGAAAGCCTGGCGGGCGAGGGCGACGGGACCGGTTGCGAGCCGCGCCCGGTCGTCGATTGCACGCCTCTCGGCACCATCGTCGCAGGCGAGCGCGTGGCGTTTATCGGCGCGAACGGGAGCGGCAAGACGTCGTGCGCGTTGCAGCTGGCGGGCCTGGCGCAGGCCGACGGCGGGGCTGTGAGCGTGGTGGCCGGCCGCCGCGCGGGCGTTTCTTTCCAGGACCCGGATAGCCAGATCGTGGCGCCGAAGGTCCGCGACGACGTGGCGTTTGGTCCCGAGAACCGCGGCACAGACCGCGAGCAGATGATTCAAATCGTCATTAAGGCGCTGGTAGATGCTGGTGCTGAGGATTTCTTGACGCGCGAGGTTGACTCGCTTTCCGGCGGGCAGAAACAGCGCGTGGCCGTGGCGGGGCTTCTTGCCCTGGCGCCGGGCCTCGTGGTGTTCGACGAGGCCACGGCGATGCTCGATCCCGCGGCGCGCGCGTCGTTCGAGCGCCTCGTGGGGCGACTGTGCGCGGCAGGCGTGGCCGTGGTGCAGATTACGCAGATCATGGACGAGGCGTTTCTTGCCGACCGCGTTGCGGTGTTTTGCGAGGGCGCCATCGTGTTTGTGGGAGCGCCGGCCGAGGCCTTGCGCGAACCAGGCCTGCTTGCGTCGTGCGGCGTCGAGGCGCCGAGGTCGGCACAGGCCATTTTTGCCGTGCGGGAGTTGGGCGTGAACGTGGACGAGGCCTCTGACCTCGACGAGGTTGAGGAGGCGATATGTCGCTGGCTTGCCGAGGCATAAGCGCCGGTTACCCCGGTGGGGGAGCGAACGTGCTGCGCGACGTGTCGCTCGAGGTCGCGCGCGGACGTGTGCTCGGCGTGGCCGGGCCCTCCGGCTGCGGCAAGACGACGCTCCTGCGCTGCCTGGGCGGCACGCTCGCGCCCGCGGAGGGCCGTGTGGAGGCCGACGGCTTTATCGCCGTGGTTCAGCAGATGCCCGAGCAGCAGCTCTTTGCGCCGACCGTGCTCGATGAGGTGATGTTCGGGCCGCGCAACCAGGGCCTGGGGGAGGACGGGGCTCGCGAGCGGGCGACGTGGGCACTCGAGCTGTTTGGGTTCGATGTGTCTGACGAGGCGTTTCTTGCGCGCAGCCCTCTTCGTTGCTCCGGTGGCGAGAAGCGCCGGATCGCTCTGGCGGACATGGTGGCCATGCGGCCCGATTACCTGCTGCTTGACGAGCCGACGGCGGGCCTCGACCCGTCGCAGGCGCGCGGCCTCGTGGGCGTCGTGCGCCGGCTGGCGGCGGGCGGCATGGGCGTCGCGGTGGTCTCCCACGACATGGATATGCTGGCCGAATGTGCTGATAACCTGGTGATTATTGCCAATGGCGTGGTTGCCGCGCTGGGCGAGGCGGGGGCGGTCCTAGGTGACGTCGAGCTTCTGCGGGCGTGCGGCCTGGAGCCGAGTTACGTGTGCGAGCTGGCGGCGAGGCTGCGGGCGCGCGGCGTCGACCTGCCTGTTGGAGTTTGCACGGCCGAGGGGCTCGCGGCGGCCCTCGCGGCGGCGCGCGCAGCTGGGCCCGCGGCGCCCGCAGCGGGGGAGGCGGTGCGATGAGCTACGGCGTTTACCTGCAGCGCGATACCTTCGCGCACTCCCTGGACCCGCGGGCAAAGATCTGCTTCGTGGTAGCGTTCCTTATCGCGGCGTTTCTTGCCAATGGGTGGCTTGAGCTGGGATTTGTTGCCGTGGTGGCCGCCGGCATGCTTGCGGCGGCGGGCATCGGCGCGCGTCGTGCGCTCCGCACGTTGCGGCCCTTCGTGTGGATCATGGCGTTCGTTATGGTCTTCAACTCGGTCTTCTCCGCGGGCGGCGTCATTTACGCGGCGCAATCGGTGGCAAGATTCGCGCTCGTCCTGCTCGGCAGTTCGACCCTCATGGCCACGACGTCGCCCACCGAGCTCACCGACGCGACGTCGATGCTTCTCTTGCCGCTGCGGCGCCTGGGCGTGCGCGTGGACGACACCGCGCTCTCGGTGAGCATGACGCTGCGCTTCGTGCCCGTCGTGCTCGAGGAGTTTAAGCGCGTAAAGGCAGCTCAGGAGGCACGATTGGCCCGGTTCGACCAGGCCTCGCCGCTTGCCCGGGCGCGCGCCTACGTGCCGGTGATGGTGCCCCTCTTTGCCGGGGCGCTTCGTCGCTCGCAGACCCTCGCGCTTGCCATCCGCAACCGCGAGTACGGTGAGTGCGGCCGGCCGCGGACCTGCATCCGCGCCTATTCGCTTGGGGCCCGAGACCACGTGGTCCTCGCGGCTGCCGTTCTTCTCCTGACCGTCATCCTTCTCTAACCGTGCCGCCCGGCCCGTCGTTGGGCCAAAAATCGCAGTTGTATCGCTTCAATCGGGGTAACATCTGCGATTTTTGGCCCGGGAATAATTTCAGCCAGCTAAATCCAAAATTACTGCTTTGACCTGCGGATTTTGGGGGAGAATGTCTCCACCGAAGCGGCGAGGGAGGCGGGCGTGCACAAGCTCAAAAAGAAGGTCGACGAGCAGGTAAGGATTTCGTTTGAGGAGGATGAGGCTCGCGGCGCCTGCCTTGCCACGTACAGCGAGGCGGTCCACAAAGACGTCCAAGCGCGCATTGCCGCAGGTTACGACATCGTTTCTCCCTTACCGGGTCTGTATGCCCGCGGCGATTTCTGGCGCGGGCTTACTCCGGAGCAACAAGCCATCGCAAAGATGCGCGGCTTGGCTACTCGTCACCCCGATTGGATATTCCGCGGCACGTCGGCGGCTGTGCTTCTCGGCCTTTCGGTCTCGCATCGGCTGCTGGATGTGATTGAGGTCGCGAGTCCCCACGGCACAAAGAGCCGACGCGCCGGCGGCGTGCGCACGCGCCATGCGGACGTGGATGAGGAGCCGTGTGCATTTGCCCGGGGGCTTCCTGTGACGCCGGTCCTGCGCACGGTGTTCGATTGCTGCCGGGAGCTGCCGTTTCGTGACGCCGTTGCCATCACCGACTCGGCACTAAGGCTAGGGCTGGTGAATAAAGATCAGCTCGTGGCCTACGCGAATGACAAGAGGCGCTGCAGGGGCGTGGCGGCTGCACACCATATCGCGGGTTTTGCTGACGGTAGGTCGGGCTCCGGAGGCGAGTCCATGGCTCGCGCGGCTATGTGGGAGCTCGGCTTTGTTGCGCCCGAGCTGCAGGCGGAGTTTGCCGACCCCATGAGCGGACGGCGATACTTCGCGGACTTTTGCTGGCGAACCGAGGAAGGTCGCGTCATCGTCGGCGAATTCGACGGAGGCGAGAAGTACGTTGACCCGCAGATGAGCGGCGGCCGATCGGTCGCGGGCGTTATGCGGGCCGAGCGGTTGCGCGAGTCTCGCCTGACGGCGCTGGTAGATGCCGTTGTGCGCTTCTCACCGGCCATGGTCGCCGATTCGGCCGAGTTCGCGCGCCTGCTGGACACGTTCGGCGTTCCCAGAGATCACCGCCCGCTGATTAACGTGGCGGACGCCGCGCCGTTCTATGACGAGGTCCCTCTCTCGGCATACGGGATCATGTAGGGGCGGCGAGGCTGCCGGCGCCGCCGCTGGCGGCGCTGCTGCCGGCGGCGCTGCTGGCAGCGCGTCCCGGCCGGCCCGTTGTTGGGCCAAAAATCGCAGTTGTACCGCTTCAATCTGGTTAACATCTGCGATTTTTGGCCCGGGAACTGCCGGCCGCGCTTTGGCGATAATGGTGCAAGCAAGTTGTTGAGAGGAGCACGGATGAGGTTCGAGGCAGGCAAGTTCGGCCAGCCGGAGTGCGTGGTCGGACGGGTGGGCGGCGGCTCTGGCGAGCGGCGACTGTCGGACCTGGTGGATGAGCAGAACGCGTCGCGCGTCGATGCTCCCACAAATCATCCTCAGGTAGATCGCCTTATTCGCACCATTTGGCGCCTGCGCCAGCCCGACGGTTGCCCGTGGGACCGCGAGCAGACACACGCGAGCATCACCAAAAACATGGTCGAAGAGGCTTACGAGGCGGTCGACGCCATCGAGGCCGACGATGCGGCGCACCTCTGCGAGGAGCTCGGCGACGTGCTCGAGCAGGTGCTTCTCCACGCGCAGATCGCCTCCGACGCGGGTGAGTTCGATATCGACGACGTGGCGCGCGGCCTCAATGAGAAGCTCGTGCGCCGCCATCCGCACGTGTTCGGCGACCTGGCGGCCGAGGTCGAGGGGCGGGCGCCTGCCGGCTACGACGAGGCCCGCCCTGAAGGCACGGCGCCCGACGCGCCCGCGGTCCTCGACATCTGGGATGACGTGAAGCGCCTCGAGCGCGAGGCGCGAGGGGAGCTCGCCAACGGTCGCGTGGCCGGGCTTCTCGACTCCGTGCCGAGCAGTTTACCTGCGCTTATGCAGGCGCAGAAGATCTCCAAGCGCGCGGCCAAGGCCGGCTTCGAGTGGGAGACCACGGCCGATGTGTGGGCCAAGGCGGCCGAGGAGCGAGCGGAGTTCGAGGCCGAGGAGCCCGGCACACAGGCGGCGGCTGTCGAGTTCGGCGACCTTCTCTTTGCGCTGGTAAACGTCGCGCGCAAAGAGGGGATCGACGCCGAGGAGGCGCTCGCCGCGTCAAACCGCAAGTTCCGTGCGCGCTGGGCCCGCATGGAGGAGCTTGCGCGCGCGGCCGGGGCCGACGTGGAGTCTCTCTCGACGGCCGAGCAGAACGACCTTTGGGACCGTGCGAAGGCTGAGGAGAAGCGCGCCCGATAGCGGTGTGCGGCGTGCCCTCTGGTATAAATGAGTCGATGCGTTGCCTGCGGGCAGCCTGCCAAACATACCCAAAACGAAGCGGCAGCATGACGAACACCAATGACAACACGAGCCTGAGCAAGCCTAAGCCTCTGAGCGAGACCGATGTGCGCGCGGCCGCGGGCGCCGCTCGCGAGGCGCGTCGTACCGCGACGCCTCGGACCCGCCGCGCGGCCGGCGTGCGCAAAGCTCGCGTGGCGCCCGATCATGCGGGCGAGAACTACCCCGTCAAGGAGCGACGCGAGGCGAGCACCGAGCGGACCATCAACACCAATGGTTTTTTCTCGACAATCGGCGACTTCGTGATTCGTTTTCGCTTTCCGTTGCTGATGGCGGTCCTTGTTATTGTCTTGCTCGCGAGTCTGTATGGGCCGCTGAAGTCGTATTACCACGCGTGGCGCATCGGCGACGGACTCCGTGAGCAGCTCGAGTCGTACAACCAAAGCAATGAGCAGGCGCGCAACGACATCGAGGCGCTGCAGACCGAGGAGGGCATCAAGGACGTCGCCCGTAAACGTGGCTACGTTGAGGAGGGCGAGACCAAGGTGGTCGTCGAGGGCCTGGACGAAGGCTACGATTCCGATGGTTCGGGCACGTCCGGGTCCGATGAGCCTTGGTACATTCAGTTTGGCGATAAGTTCTTCAATTACGTTCCGTCCAACTAGGCGCTCGGAGCATATGCGCGTTTGAGGGCGCTTTTCAAAAAAGGTGCGAACATGAGGCGAGTTGCCTGCATTGATATCGGGACCGTGACGGCGCGCCTGGCCGTGGCCGACGAGGAGGGCGAGCGCGTTTCTCGGCTGGCCAAGACGTCGACGATCTGCAACCTGGGCCAGGATGTGGACCGGACGCGACGCCTGGCGACCGACGCCATGCAGCGCGTTTTTGCCTGTTGCCGCGAGTACGTGGCGAGCGCCGGTGCCGCTGGGGCCGAGGGCATTTGCTGCACCATGACAAGCGCCGCGCGCGATGCCGAGAACTCCGCCGAGCTTGTGGCTGCGCTGCGGTCACTGGGGCTCGAACCCGAGGTCATTCCGGGCAAGGTCGAAGGGGCGCTCACGTTTTTGGGCGTGGCCCAGAACTTCGGGGGTAAGAGAATCCTCGTGGCCGACAACGGCGGCGGCTCGACCGAGCTCGCGTGCGGCGTGCTGCGAGACGGTGTGCTTGACCTGGGCTTTGTTGAGTCGACGAACGTCGGTTGCCGGCGGATTACTGACAAGTTCCTGAGCGGCGACGAGCCGCCGAGCAAAGCGGACCTGGCAGCGGCGCACGAGTTCGCGGCAAGCTTGTTCGAGACGGCGATTGAGCGAGGGGGGCTGCGGGCCAGCGGAGCGGCGGGCAACGCGGGCGCCGACGATAATGCTCCGGAGCGCCTCGTCGTGTGCGGCGGCACCGTGACGACCCTCGTCGCGCTCGACCTCGCGCTTGAGCCCTACGACTCAAGCCGCGTGCATTTGGCTACTCTGAGCAGGGAAAAGGTGGCTGAGCTCGAGGCGCTTCTTGCCAGCAAGACGGTTGAGGAGCGAGCGGCGATGGCGGGAATCCAGCCCAAGCGCGCGCCCGTGATCTTGGGCGGCGCGGTGGCCATCGACGAGCTTTTGGCCCAGACCGGCTTCGAGGAGCTCACGGTGAGCGAATCGGATTTGCTGTTCGGGCTCTCGCTGGCGGCAGCGACGGCGCTGCCCGGCACCGAAGGCGAGAAGTCGCCGGTCGGTTGGAAGCCGACGATGCGTCCGGTTGCCAAAGTCGGTTAAACTGTTTAGCCGTGGTGCGCACCTGGGGGTGTGGCGGAATTGGCATACGCAGCGGCCTTAAAAGCCGCGGCCGAAAGGATTGTGGGTTCGAGTCCCACCGCCCCTACCATCTTAGCTTTAGAAACAGCCCAGCAACCTGCGCTTTTGGGGGAAGCAGAGGTCTGTCACCAATGGCAGGCCGGACGGTTAACGCTAGACTTGCGCCCAACTGTTGGCTCCTATCGCCCAGTCAACAATCTGCGTGGACGGGAAGTCGTACAAAACGACGCCATCCGCCTTGTTCCCCTCGCCGTTGTAAGCCGCGATCGGGTCTTCGTCGAAGAATTGCGCATACACCTCTTTGACGTAATCCTGCGAGCCTTTGGTCGGGTTTTAAGGTCAAATCTGCAGCTCAGGTTAACGTAGACCGCCTTTTGCGCAACGGTCCCTTGGCGCCTGTTGTAGGGGCCGTTCATGTTCACGTTCTGCATGAAGTCGTTGCCCAGAACGATTCTGCCCCCCCTGACGTCTTCGACGGTCGTGTCGTCATTCCTCGTCGCAGAAACATTAAATTTCTGATAGAGGTTGGAGAGGGCGTCGGTAACCTCGGACCCGAAATCGCCCTTCTTTTTCTGAACGTTGACGATGACAAACTCGCCCGAGCGCTCGCTCAGGTACGCCTGGAACTTTGCGAACGCGCTCTCAAACGCCAACGTAGCCGGCGTCGCGCCGTCCTCCGAGCTATCGGCGCGGGTAGTGTCGGAAAAGTTGGTGTAAGCGCCCGGCCGAAGGCCGGCGCGGCCCCGTCCAGGGCCTGAAACCTATTCGCACATGTTAGTTGCCCTCGACCCTGTCGGCAAGCTCGACGGCGGCCTCGAGGGCGCGCCTCGCTGCCGCCGTGTCCGCCGCGCTCGGCGCCGGTCGCGGCGGCGCCGGCTCCCCCTCGGGCGGCAGCTCGCGCATCCTGGCCTCCGAGAAGTAGCGCGAGGACGACCACGCCTCGTCCATGTCGCACATCACGGCGCCCGCCAGCCGCATCAGCGACGCCTCGGACGGGAACACCTGCACCACGCGCGACCTGCGCTTTATCTCGCGGTTGGCCCTCTCCTGCACGTTGTTGGTGCGCAGGCGCTTCCAGTGCGAGGCCGGCAGGTCGAGGTAGGCCAGCGCGTCCGGCTCGGCGCCCTCGAGGACGTCGGCCGCCTTGGGGCAGATGCCGCGCAGCATGTCGCAGGCCGCGTGGTACATCGCGACGGCGGCGGCGTCCTTGGCGCGGAAGACGGGCGCCACGACGCGCGCGACCCTCTTCCTCAGCTGCCAGGAGCCGGCCTCGCGCGCGCAGTCGCGCACGAGGCGCGCGACGCAGCGCTGCCAGGCCGCGCCCTGGAAGACCTCGCCGATCGCCCCGGTCAGCCCCTTGTGGGCGTCGGAGACCACGAGGCGCACGCCGGCGACGCCGCGGTCGCGCAGCGATCGCAGGAACCCCAGCCAGGAGCCGTGGGACCCGGTGTCCACGACCGCCATGCCGAGCACCCGCCTCCAGCCGCCCCCGTCGCAGCCGATGGCGGTGACGACCGCCGCGGGGGCGACGCGGCCCTCCCGGCGGCACTTCACGTAGGCGGCGTCCAGCCACACGTAGGGCATCGCGGCGCCCGAGAGCGGGCGGCCCACCAGCTCGTCGACGTCGGCGTCCAGGCAGGCGCATATGGCGCTGACCTGGTCCTTGCTGAGGCGGGGCACGCCCATCCTCTCGGCGACGCGCCGGACCTTGCGGGTGCTCGTGCCGCCGGCGTACATCTCGGCCACCGCGGCGGCCAGCGCCCGGTCGACCCTCTGGCAGCGCTCGATGACGTCCTCGGGGAAGAAGCTGCCGCCCCTGGGCTTGGGCACCCTCGGCGCGAGCTCGCCCACGCAGGTCTTGGGCATGCGCTCCCGGTAACCGTTGCGGGAGTTGCCCGTCTCTCCGCACGGCTGGTCGGCCTCGGAGTCCATGATGCCGTTGGCGACCTGCTCGGCGAGCAGCCTCAGCAGCTCCTGCATGTTGATGAGCCCGTCGTCGAACCTCGGCATCGCCGCGGCCGCCTGGGCGGCGGCCCCCTCTGCTATGCTTTCCATGCGGTCCTCGCCCTTTCTTCCGAACCTGACTTGTCGTGATTTCAGATTCTAGGACGGGGCCGCGCCTTTCTCACGGGCGGCCTATCGGAGCGTTTCGCCCCTTACACCAACATTTTCGACGCGATCTCGGCGCGGTCGTAACAGGTGCAAATGAACGGCCACGTGTCTCCGCGATAAAGGCCAAAGTCGCCCTTTTCGTGGTCGTAGCGCAGGTTGAAGGCGCGGATTGCGTTGTTGAGCTGCTCTTTGATGTCCCAACCCTGGCGCTCAGCCAAATTTGCCGTTTTAGCCCGTGTGTTGAAGCGGGCCGCGTCGCGGGTGCCCGGGATTGTCAGCTGAGAGACCTTCACGGCGGGGCCGATCGTCGACATCCAGTCCGCCCTGCCCTCGGCAAAGGCCTCGGACGGCAAGTTGAGGGCCGTCAGTGCCGAGACGGCGAATCGCCAATGCCGCCGAAGCCAAGGGGCGATTTTGTCCTGGATGCGGTTTGAGCCGGCGAGGAAACAGTTCTATCCCCGTTTTAAAGACTCTGTTTCCGGCGTTGGACGCGTGCATATGAGAAGAGCCCCGTTACTGAGGCTCTTCTTGCGATGCGATGGTGCCCCCAGCGGGATTCGAACCCGCGATATCCACCTTGAAAGGGTGGCGTCCTGGGCCACTAGACGATGGGGACTTAAAATAAGTATACAGGAATCGCCTGAAGCGGGGGTCTGCGGATTGCCACTCCTAAGAACGAGGGTTTTGCGTCCTCGGAATTGCGGCCACAACGCAAAACCCTTGATTCGAGGAATAGATCCTCCTTGTTTTTTGGGTTTTGCGTGATGGCACCAAAACGGGGGACGCAAAACCCTCAAAACCAGGAGGGCGGCCGGCGCGACCCTGCCCGCGAGCCGCGGGGTCTACCAGTCGAGGTCGTGCGCGTAGGCGTAGGCGCGCGCGTCAGCATCAAGAAAGTCCTGCTCGCCGCACCACGCCACAAAATCGGGCGTGTCGGCGATGATGACCTCCGCCTCGTGCACGGCGCACAGCGCCTCCTCGAAGCTACCGACCGCATACACCGGCCGATCGGGCAGGTAGACCTCCACAAAGATGGGCCTTAGCAGCGCGTATGCCGCACCCTGCGACAACTGCGCGTATCCCCTCAGTGCCCTTCTTGCCGCCGGCATCCTGTCCAACTTGTACAGCAAGAGGCACCGCGCCAAATTCGACCACACGTTGCCTTGCGAGAAACGCGCGTCCAGGCGGTTCAGCCCCTCCTCGTCCTCGAGCCGCGCGTACGCCAGCGCCGCCGTGTAGCGCGCGCCCAGCGGGTCGCCGTCCTTCTCGGTAACCGCGAGCAGCGATTCCGCGGCGTCGCGCGCCATCTTCCATCGGGCGCTGTCGCCGCAGGTCCGGGCAAAGGCGGCGCGCAGCCGCAGCCGGGGCCTATCCTCAACGTTTGCCCAGCTCAGCGTATCAAACGGCTTCGAATCGCCGTCCATGTAGAGCCTCTCGAGCGCCCGCAGGTCCTCGAGCAGGCCGTCGAAGTTCTCGTACGACGCCAACTTGGAGAGAAGCAGCGCGTCGAGGCAATCCCCGCCGAGCTCGATCGCCTCGGCACACGCCTTCCTGAGCTGCTCGAAGCGCTTCTTGCGGGCCGCTATGTACTGGTCGTCGTCGAGCAGGTCGTCGTCGTGCGTCGACTCATCGAACCTGGCCATGGCTCGCCCGAGCACCGCGTAGGCCTGCTCGGTCGGCGTGCTTATGCTTGCCTGCGGGTTGGCTCGCACGCTGAGCAGCAGCTCCTCGAATGCCGCGTCGGACATCTCACCGATTTGCGCTCGCCGCCGAGCGGCGCAGCGGGCAATAAGTTCCTCTTTGAAGTTCATCGCGGCCGACCTCCTAGTTGTCGAAGCCGGCGGGGCCACCGAAGCCGCCGAAGCCGCCGGCACCGCCGAACTGCCCCGGCTGCCCTTGTGTCCCGTACTGGGCCTCGAGCTGCTCCTCGAGCAGTCGGCATTCCTCGACCGCCTTCGGCCGCAGCTTCGCCGTGTTCTCGGCGACCCACGCCCCCAGCACGCCGCGCCCGCTGCTGTCGCTGCCCTCTTGCAGCAGCACCACGGCCTCGGACAAGGCGATGACGAGCTCATCTTCGCTGTACGGCTGCACGTTCAGGCGCGCGAACTCGCCGTCGGGCAGTTCGTTTTGCCTCAGCAGCGCCACGGCGCCGTTGGGGTAGCAGCGCAGGATCTCGGCCAGGTGCGTACGCGCGAGCGCCGGCTTCTGCTGCCGGTGCGCCAGAGCGAGCCGTGCGATGAGCAGCCACGCGTCGTTGGCGCCGCGGGAGGGGCAGAGCGTGCGGTAGCGGCGGGCCAGCTCGTCGAGGCCGGCCTCGTCCTCGAGCTTTGCCAGCGCGAGCGCCAGGGTAAAACGGGCGTCGGACAGGTCGCTCGGGTCGACCTCGAACAGCTTCTCGCAGGTCGCGATGGCCGCGCGATTTCGCCCGCCGATCAGCTCGTATTCGGCAATGGAGGCGAGCCAGCGCTGGTAGGGGCGCATGGCAAGCTCGGCGGCCAGGTTGCCACGCTCCATGTCGCCGAGGTCGCGTGCCCCGTCGCGGGCCTTCTCGCAAACCTCGCGCACACGCGGCTCCTCGGACTTGAGGAAGGCGGCGCGCTCGCTCGGGGTGGGCAGGTTGTTGGACGAGCGCATGCGGATGGCGTCGAAGCAGTTAGGGTCGAGCGCGATGGCCTCGTCGAGCAGGTTCTGACCGCGAACGACGAGCTCACCGGCCTTGTCGCCCATGGAGAAGGGCAGCTCGTGGTCGATGACATCGCACGCAAGGGTGACGAGGTAGAACGCGCGGTCGGCGTCGTCTTGCGGCAGTTTGTCGCGTTCCTGCGAGAAGCGCCGGCCAAAATCGGCGAACGTCCGCATGGCAGCGAGCGGCTCGGCTTGGTCAAGCTCGCGAATAAACCGCAGGCCAAGGCGTTGATAATCTTCTCTTCGCGCGTTGTGCGCCATGGCCGCCCTCCTCGTGCTCGACGCCCGCCCGCGCGGCGAGCGGGTATGCGTGTCTACAAGTAATTAAGCATACCCCCAACGGGCACGTCCCTATACGTTTTGCGGACCAAAAACCGCACACGTATAGGTGAGCGGCCTTGCGCCGCGCGCACAACCGCCGGTGGTATCCTTTGTGCGTATGGGCTGAGAAATCTCAATAAAGCCCAGCTAGAGGTCCTAATTTGCCAAACAGAGTCGAGAAGCGTCCCGCGTCCGGCTCGATTGGAAATCCGCCACGGGGGTGGCGGCACGAATCCGCCACGGGGGTGGCGGCATAGGAATTGGAGGAGAGTTATGGGACGTTTTACCAACCCGCGCGATCTGTATTTTGGTGAGGGCGCCCGCCACGAGGTCAAGAACCTCGCCGGCAAGAAGGCCATCATCGTCACCGGCGGCGGCTCCATGCGTCGCGGCGGCTTTTTGCAGGACGTGCAGGCCGACCTCGAGTCCGCTGGCTTTGAGGTCCAGCTCTTTGAGGGCGTCGAGTCCGATCCTTCCGTCGAGACCGTGATGAAGGGCGCCGAGGCCATGAAGGCCTTCGAGCCCGACTGGATCGTCGCCATCGGCGGCGGCTCCCCGATCGACGCCGCCAAGGCCATGTGGCTGTTCTACGAGTACCCCGAGGAGACCTTCGAGCAGGCCGTCGTGCCCTTCTCGTTCCCCACGCTGCGCACCAAGGCCCACTTCTGCGCCATCTCCTCGACCTCCGGCACCGCGACCGAGGTCACCGCGTTCTCCGTCATCACCGACTACGCCAAGGGCATCAAGTACCCGCTGGCCGACTTCAACATCACCCCTGACGTGGCCATCGTCGACCCCGAGCTCACCTACACCATGCCCGCCAAGCTCTGCGCGCACACCGGCATGGACGCCCTGACCCACGCCATCGAGGCCTACGTCTCCACCGCCGGCTCCATGTACACCGACGCCAACGCCCTGCACGCCATCCGCGAGATCGTCGAGTGGCTGCCCAAGTCCTACAAGGGCGACCAGGAGGCCCGTCAGCACATGCACGACGCCCAGTGCATCGCCGGCATCGCCTTCTCGTCCGGCCTGCTCGGCATCGTCCACTCCATGGCCCACAAGACCGGCGCCGCGTTCTCCGGCGGCCACATCATCCACGGCTGTGCCAACGCCATGTACCTGGGCAAGGTCATCCAGTTCAACGCCAAGGACGCCACCGCCAAGACCCGCTACGCCTTTATCGCCAAGGAGGTCCTGCACCTGGCCGGCGAGACCGAGGACGAGCTCGTGGCTGCTCTGGTCCAGAAGATCCGCGACCTCAACGACGTCCTGGACATCCCGCAGGGCATCAAGAACTACGGCGAGGGCGGCGCGAAGGCCGACGCCTCCATCATCGATTACGACGAGTTCGAGTCCAAGAAGTCCGAGGTGGCCACCAACGCCATCGCCGACGCTTGCACCGGCTCCAACCCGCGCCAGCCCTCCCAGGAGGAGATGGAGAAGCTGCTCGAGTGCGTCTACAACGACGTGGACGTCGATTTCTAAAGCAGCCTGGTCATAGGTAGTTTTGGGCCCCGTCGGTTCGCGCCGGTGGGGTCTCTTCGTGACTAAACGTTCAAAACGAACAGTCCGGTGAACGGTATTTGTTACCCGATGAGCGGTTGCGTGAGAATTTTTTCACAACAACCAATTTCCGGCTGCTATAGTGCGTACCGGATGAAGTGTTACTCCGTCTCGGAGGCATTATTTGTCCTCGTGTCGCTGCCGCTGGGGAATCGGCAGCCATATTTTTGTGTCACGGGGAAACACATGCGCATCCTTCAGACTCTCAACAACAACGTAGCCATCGGCAGTGACGACCGGGATCGCACCTGTGTCGTGTTTGGCCGCGGCATCGGCTTTCCTAGGGCCCCCTACGACCTGAGCGACGAGTCGGTCATCGTCCGCCGCTTCTACGAGTTCGACGAGTCCCTGGTCCCCATGGTCGCCAACCTCTCCGAGGACGTGCTGACCGCCGCCTCCGAGATCGTCCAGGAGGCCCACTCGCAGCTCAACTTCACGCTCAATCCCAACCTCGCCTTCACGCTCTCTGACCACCTGAGCTATGCGCTCTCCCGCATCCGCAACGGCATTAGCCTGGAGATTCCGCTGGAGAGCGAGGTCAACTACGTCTACCCGCGCGAGCTCGCCGTCGGCCGCTTCGGCCTGCAGGTCGTCAAGCGCCACTGCGGCGTGGAGCTGCCGGCAACCGAGGCCACGGCCATCGCGCTGCATCTGGTCAACGCCGAGGGCAGCTCCGGAGGCTCCGGTAACATCGACCTTGTCGTCAAGAGCACGGAGATTATCGACCGCATCATCGCCATCGTTGAGTCCTGCCTCGAGAAGACCATCGACCGCGACTCGTACTCCTATATGCGCTTCGTCATGCACTTGCGCTTCCTCATCGCCCGTCTGATGGGCGAGAAGAGCGACCCCACCGCCGGGAGCCGCGTCTCCGTCCTTTTGCCGCATGTCCGCGCCGAGTTCCCGCAGGCCGTCGCCTGCGCCGAATACATCAGCAAGTACCTCAGGGAGGCCTATGGCTGGAACTGCTCCGACGACGAGCTGCTCTACCTGATCCTCCACTCCAATCAGTTCATCACTGGCCAGTGAGACAGCACCATTAGCACGACAAGCGCCACCTGCACCATCAGCAAGTCCGCACCGTAAGCAAGGAAAGGAAGAAGGGGAAGTATGGATCCGAAGAACACTGCTGCTGAGATCCTCGCCAACGTTGGCGGCAAGGAGAACGTCAGCGACGTAAGCCACTGCTTCACGCGCCTGCGTCTTGTCCTCAAGGACGAGTCCAAGGCCAACAAGGACGTCGTCGAGCACATCGAGGGCGTCATCCAGGTCGTCGAGGCCGGCGGCCAGTTCCAGGTCGTCCTCGGCGCCAAGGTCACCAAGGTCTACGACGAGATCTGCCCCATGATCGGTATTGAGGGTTCCGGGGAGGTCTCTCCTGACGGCGACGTCTCCAACGGCTCCATCGGCAACCGCATCCTGCAGACCGTCTCCAAGATGTTCACCCCGCTGATCCCGGCCATCGCCGCCGCGGGTCTCATCAAGGGCTTGCTCACCGCTGCCAAGCTCATCTGCTCGCAGCAGGGCATCGACATCTCCACCAATGATACCTACGTGCTGCTCTACGCCGCGTCCCAGATCATCTTCTACTTCATGCCGATTTTCCTCGGCTACACCGCCGCCAAGGCCCTGAAGTGCAACGAGATCATCGCTATGGTGCTCGGCGGGTTCCTCTGCTACCCGCAGGTCGACACCATCATCCAGGACGTCGCCACTGCCACGACCATCTATGGCCTGCCGGTCGTCAAGGCTGCCTGGACTATCGGTGAGTCCACCAAGGTCTTCTCCTATACCGAGTCGGTCATCCCGATCCTTCTCGCCGTTCTCGCCCTCATGTTCCTCGAGCGCAGCCTGAAGAAGATCATCCCGGAGATCCTCCAGATCATCTTGGTCCCCGGCCTCTCCATCATCATCATGCTGCCCGTTACCCTCGTGGTCCTCGGCCCCGTGGGCATCTACATCGGCAACGGCATCCAGGCTGTCTACTACGCCCTTATGAACTTCAACGCCATGCTCGGCGGCGCCGTCGTCGGCGGCCTCTGGGGCGTTCTGGTCATCTTCGGCGCCCACCGCGCCCTTCTGCCCGTCGGCCTCAACGACGTGGCCGTTTCCGGCAAGCAGAACCTGCTCGCCTTCGCTGGTGCCGCTAACTTCGCCCAGGGCGGCGCTGCCCTGGGCGTCATGCTGAAGACCAAGAGCGAGGAGCTCAAGGGCGTCGCGGCTTCCGCCGTCATCTCTGCCGTCCTCGTCGGCATCACCGAGCCCGCCATCTACGGCTGCAACCTGCGCCTCAAGAAGCCGATGGTCTGCGCTATCGTCTGCGGTGCCATCGGCGGCGCCATCATGGGCCTCGGCGGCGTCTATGGCGATGCCTTCGCCAACAACGGCGTGCTCACCATCTTCACCTACGCCGCCTTCGGCATGACTCAGTTCGCGTTCTACCTGGTCGGCTGCGCCGTTGCCTTCTTCGGTGCCGCTGCCGCCACTTACTTCGTGGGCTTCGAGGACCTCAAGTAGTCCTTCTCCGACCTACGCGTGTACCCCGGCGGCCCGGGTCATCTCCTCTGGGCCGCCATTCTTCTAGAGAAAAGAGCAGCGTATGCAGCAGGGATTCCCGAAGGACTTCCTCTGGGGCGCCTCCTCCTCCGCCTTCCAGATAGAGGGCGGCTGGGACGAGGGAGGCAAGGGCAAGACCGTCGCCGACTTCAACTCGTTCAAGCGCTCCGACAAGCAGGCGGACTCCAAGGTGGCCAGCGACTTCTATCACCACTGGAAGGAGGACATCGCCCTGATGGCCGAGCTCGGCCTCAAAGTCTATCGCTTCTCCATCAGCTGGGCGCGCATCGTCCCCGACGGTGACGGCGAGGTCAACCCGGAGGGCATCGCCTTCTACGACCAGGTCATCGACGAGCTCATCGCCAAGGGCATCCAGCCCTTCGTGACGCTCTACCACTTCGACCTGCCCTACGCCCTTGTCGACAAGTACAACGGATGGGCAGACCGCCGCTGCGCCCTGGCCTTCGAGCGCTACGCGCGCATCTGCTTCGAGCACTTCGGCGACCGCGTCAAGTACTGGCAGACCATCAACGAGCAGAACCTGATGATTCGCGTCGACGAGCGCATGAACATCTACGTGGACGACCCCCTCGAGGCCGACCGCCTGCGCGCCCAGATGGACTACCACATGTTCCTGGGCAACGCCCTTGCCTCCGTGGCCTGCCACGAGCTCGTGCCCGGCGGCAAGATCGGACCGGCCGTGAGCTCCACCTGCACCTACCCACTGACCAACCGTCCCGAGGACGTGTGGGCCGCGCGCATGAACGACTACCTCAAGACCGGCTACGCCCTCGAGATGTACCGCTATGGCAGCTACTCGGACCTCTACATGCGCTACCTCGAGGAGCGCGACATCGTCCCCAAGGCGTTCCTTGGCGACGAGGAGATCCTGAAGGCCGGCGTCTTGGACTACCTGGCCGTCAACTACTACCGCACCCTCTGCGCGAGCGCCCTGCCCGCCGACGAGGAGCACCCGGCCGGCAGCCGCGTCTACCGAGGCAACGAGGTCGACTTCGACCAGTACGGCTGGTGCCGCGACGAGCGCAACGAGAACCTCGAGGCCTCCGAGTACGGCGCCCAGATCGACCCCATGGGCCTGCGCATCGTCCTGAACGACTACTACATGCGCTGCCGCGTCCCGATGATCATCACCGAGAACGGCCTGGGCGCCCCCGACACCCTCGGGGCCGACGGCTCCGTCCACGACCCGTACCGCATCGACTACCTGCGCCAGCACATCGAGGCCTGCGAGCTCGCTCTGGGCGACGGCGTGCCCCTGATGGGCTACTCGCCGTGGTCTGCCGTCGACCTGCTGAGCTCCCACCAGGGCTTCCGCAAGCGCTACGGCTTCATCTACGTCGACCAGAACGACCAGCAGACGGGCACCCTGGACCGCTATCCCAAGGACAGCTTCCACTGGTACAAGAAGGTCATCGCCACCAACGGCGCCGACCTCGCCTAGCCCTCGGCCCCGGCCGATCTGTTCAGGCGCCCGGGACCTCCTGTTCCGGGCGCCTTTCCCACAAGGAGGCGAGACATGAACGTGCTCGTCATTGACGTGGGCACCTCCAGCATGTGTGGCATCGTCTTTCAGGGCGGCGGGAAGGTCTTCGTGGCTCAGTCCGCCTATCGCCCGGACTACCTGGCCGGCGGCGTGGTCGAGCAGACCGCCGAGTCGTTCCTCTCGGCCCTTGCCACGTGCTGCTCCGAGGCCGCCACGTTCGCAGCCGAGAAGGGCCTTGAGATCGGGCTCGTTTCGCTGACCTCGCAGCGCTCCTCCATCACCGCCGTCGGCGCCGACGAGCGCCCGCTCATTCCCTTCGTGATGTGGCAGGACACCCGCAACGCCGAGCTCGTGGACGAGCTCGGGCAGTCCGGCAAGCGCATCTTCGAACTCTCCGGCACCAAGGTCAACACGGTCTTCTCGGGTACCAAGATGGGCTGGATAGAGCGGAACCTGCCCGAGGTGGCCGCGGCGGCCGTCCACTACTCCACCATCCCCGAGCTGCTCATCCACGAGATGTGTGGCGAGTGGGCCTGCGACCAGACCTACGCCAGCCGCTCGAGCCTCATGAACATCCGCACCCGCAGCTGGGACCCGGAGCTGCTGGAGCTCTTCGGCGTGCCCGCCGGGAAGCTTTCCCGCATCATCGCCCCCGGGCAGGCCGCGGGCGGCGTGAGCGCGACCTTCTCGGCCGCCACGGGGCTCGCCGAGGGCACGCCCGTAGTGAGCGCCGGCGGCGACCAGCAGTGCGGTGCCCTTGGCCAGGGCGTCGTTGCCCCCGGGGTCGTCTCCGCGGTTGCTGGCACCGGCGCCTTCCTGGAGACCGCGGTGGATGCGGTGCCCGAGGGCCTCGCGGACAACGTGGTCTGCAACGCGTCGGCGCTGGCCGGACAGTACACGCTGGAGGTGAGTGTGCCCGCGTGCTGCTCCGCCCTCGACTGGTACCGCCGCACGTTCTGCCCAGACATGGGCTTCGACGTCATCGCTGAGGTGGTGGCCGCGGAGCACGGGAAGTGCGCCCCGAGCCTCGTGCTACCGCACTTCCAGGGCCGCGGCACCCCCGACTGGAACCCGCGAGCCCGCGGCGTCTTTGCGGGCCTTGACCTCTCGGTCACGCGCGAGAGCCTGCTCTACTCGCTTCTCGTGGGCATCTTCACCGAGGTCCGCATCAACCTCGACAGCTTCGAGAGCTACGTGGCCCTCGAGCGCGGCAGCATCTCCGGCGGCCTCACGCAGGCCCCGGCCATCAACCAGCTGCAGGCAGACGTGTACGGCTTTGGCCTTACGCGCCAAGAGGACCCCGAGTCCACAGCCCGCGGAGCGCTTGTCTCGGCGCTCGCTGGCCAGGGCTTCTGCGCCTCGGCCGAGGAGGCTTGCGCGCAGGTCTCCGCCGGCATCGCCGTTGAGTCCTTCGAGCCTGACGCTGAGAAGCACGCCCTTCTCGACATCGTCAAGGCCGACGCGGAGGCGCTCTACGCCGCCATGTAGGCAGCGCCTTGTTGCGGCAAGGCTTCGCATGAAACAACGCCTCGCAGGTCGCCTGACCTGCGAGGCGTTTATCGTTGACGCGCGGGATGGCCCGGGAACTCCTGCTCGCGGAGGAGAAGGTGCGTTGGTGGGTGAGCCTGTTGTGCGCGAAGTTGATAAGCGTCGCCACGCGGCGGCTCGGCGTGGAGACAGGCTCCTTGCGACCGGATGCTTCGTTGTTGGGCCGAAAATCGCAGTTAAACCGCTTCAAACAGGGTGACATCTGCGATTTTTGGCCCATCTGTGTGGATAAGGGTCGTACGAGAGGCTGCGGGCCGGGGGTTAGCAACCGGTGTCGTAGGCGGCCACGTGGCGCTCGGCGAGACTGGAGTCGGTCTCGACGGGGGCGTAGCCGTCGGCCATGTGCTGCGTGGCGTCCGAGCCCTTGGCAAGAAGCAACACGACGGCGCGGCCTCCGTCGGCGATGTGTTCGGCGGCCAGGTCGAAGGCGCGCGCGGCGGCCTCTTCGCGGTCGAGCACGGTCTCGTGCGCGAAGCCTTCGGGCAGCGACTCTTCCATCTGGCGGCAGATCTCGGCCGGGTCCTCGGTCCAAGGGTCGTCGGTGGTCAGCACAATACGGTCGACGTACTGGGCCGCGACTTCGGGTAGATCGTGGCGGCGCTCGACGGCCTTGCCGCCCACGGCACCGAAGACGGCGATGAGCTGCGCGCCCGCAAAGGACTTCTTTACGGCGCTGAGCAGGGAATCGAAGGCCATGCGGTTGTGCGCGTAGTCGACAACGGCGGTGAGGCGGCCGTCGGCGCTGCGATAGAACTCCATGCGGCCGGGTACGCGCGTGACGGCGAGGCCGTTAACAATTTGATCTACGCTGAGTCCCAGCTGCTCGGCGCAGACGGCAGCGCACAAGGCGTTGCTCACCGAGAAATCGCCGGGGAAGGGGAGCGTGGCCGCGCGGCTCTTATCGCCGAGGTGCAGGGTAAAACTCATGCCGAGTTCGGAAGTCTGCAGGTCAGAGGCCCAGGCGTAGGCGTTCATGCGCTCGAGGCCAAAGGTGAGGATGCGCTCGGCGGCGCCGGCTTTTGCCGCGGCCAGGATCTGGTCGGCGTGGTCAGAGTCGAGGTTGACCACGGCCTGGCGGCACTGCCCAAAGATCCGCAGCTTGGAGCTGAAGTAATCGTCAAAATCCTTATGCTCGACGGCGCTGATGTGGTCGAGGCCGATGTTCAAGAAGCAGCCGAGCTCGAGCCCGACGCCGTAGCTGCGGTCGTACTTGAGGGCCTGGCTGGAGACCTCCATGACGAGCGCGTCGAGGTGGGCGTCGCGGGCGTTGGCCAGGTGGCGCCAGAGGTCCGGGGCCTCCGGGGTCGTGTTGCGAGAAGCGCCGTCCTCGACGCCGTCGTAGGTCTCGACGGTGCCGATGATGCCGCAGCGGCCCTCGCCGCGGGCGTGGTCGAGGATGGAGCGGAGCATATATGCGCAGGTAGTCTTGCCTTTTGTGCCGGTGATGCCGACGAGCGGGACGTCGCGGTCGGGGTGGGCGAAGGCCGCGGCGGAGGCGAGCGCCATGGCGCGGCGCAGGTCGCCTTTGGCAACGACGAGGGCGGGGAGGTCGGGCTCGGCGGCGGCAAGGTCGGTTGCCAGCGTTTCGGTGCACAGGTAGGCCACGGCGCCGGCCTCGTGCGCGCCGGAAAGAAACGCTGGGCGGAACGCGGCGCCCTTGCAGACGAAGAGGTCGCTTGCGCGGACGGCACGCGAGTCGCAGGCCGCGCCGGCGATGGCGGGGTCGACCGCAGAGGCGCCGGCGCGCAGCTCGACGTCGATGCCGGCGTTTCTCAGCCCGTCGGCCAGCCGTGAAAGAGTCAAAGTATCCATGGCTCCCAGTATACGACTGCGCGCCCCGTCCCCGCGCCCGCCCGCCACGGGTTACAGTCATTGGTGGGAGGTAAGCTTGGCCTGCCACCAATGACTGTTGCCCATGGCAGGCGCAGCGGCGGGGCGTGTGATAAACTTCAAAGGACTGGGCGATTGGCGCAGCGGCTAGCGCAGGTGCTTTACACGCACAAGGCCGGGAGTTCGAACCTCTCATCGCCCACCAGGTAAATTCGGCCCCTGGCCTGCGGTTTCGCGGCTGGGGGCTTCTTGCTAGGAGGGTTTTCATGGCAGATTCCAAGGCAAACGACGCCGAGCGCGAGCGGAGCTTTGGCCGCGCGTTCGACGAGATGCGCCCGGTGCAGCTCACCCCCAACGTGATGAAGAACGCCGATGGGTCGTGCCTCGCCGAGTTCGGCGACACGCGGGTGCTCTGCACGGCGACGGTTGAGGAGGGCGTGCCCAAGTGGCGCCGCGCGAGCCACGGCTGCGGGTGGGTCACGGCCGAGTACGCGATGCTCCCCGCGTCAACAAACCGAAGGTCAAAGCGTGAGTACAACGGCCGCAAGGGGCGCAGCATGGAGATTGAGCGCCTCATCGGGCGCAGCCTTCGCAGCGTCGTGCGCATGGAGAAGATGGGCGAGATCACCATCACGCTGGATTGCGACGTGCTGCAAGCCGACGGCGGCACGCGCACGGCGTCCATCACCGGCGCGTGGGTCGCGCTGCACGACGCGCTCATGGGGCTCGTGCGTGCCAACAAGATCAATCGCCTGCCGCTGACGGGGCAGGTCGCCGCTATTTCCGCAGGTATCGTGGACGGGCGTGCGTTGCTCGACCTCGATTACCCGGAGGACAGCCACGCCGACGTGGACCTGAACCTGGTGGGCACCGACGCGGGCGGCATCGTGGAGGTGCAGGGCACGGGCGAGCACTCGACGCTCACCCGCGCCGAGCTTGACCAGCTGCTCGACCTCGGCCAGGCGGGTATCGCGCGCCTAGTGGAGCTGCAAAACAACGTCACCGGCTTCCGCTTGTAGGGCGACTGCAGGGGAGAAGGTCTGTCCCCAAACCGCTGCAGAAAGGGGACTGTCCCCAAATGGCAGGTTGCCCCACCCGCATCGGGTGACAGGTTCGTCGCTAGAAAGGATACGAATATGGTCGATAAGAACACGGTCGTGGTGGCCACGGGCAACGCACACAAGGTCGTCGAGATCGAGGCGATTCTCTCTCGCGTGCTGCCCGACGTGCGCTTTGTTGCCTTGGGAGAGCTCGGAGATTTCCCCGACCCGGTGGAGGACGGCGAGGATTTTGCCGCCAACGCGCTCATTAAGGCGCGCGCCGCGCAGGAGCAGGCCGGCTGCTACCTGGCCGTGGCCGACGACTCCGGTCTCTGCGTCGACGCTCTCGACGGCGCTCCCGGCATTTACTCCGCGCGTTGGGCCGGCGAGCACGGCAACGACGAGGCTAACAATGAGAAGCTGCTGGCAGAGCTTACCGACGTGGCCGATGCGGATCGCGGCGCCCACTTCCATTCGAGCGTCGTGTTCGTGCGCGGCGACGAGGTCCTCGTGGGCAACGGTGATTGCCCCGGCACCATCGGTCGCGTACCCCGCGGCAACAACGGCTTCGGCTACGACCCGCTCTTTTGGCCCGATGAGACTCCCAGCCGCACCATGGCCGAGCTGGCCCTCGACGAGAAGAACCGCATCTCTCATCGCTTCCACGCGCTGGAGGACCTGGCCTCGCAGCTGGCGTAGCCGCACCTGCCATTTGGGGACAGTCCCCTTTCTGCAGCGGTTTTGGGACAGACCTGTGCCGGGTGACAGGTTCGTTGTGCAGCACGTAGAACCTGTCACCCGGTGTTGCGCAAAATGGCAGGTTCGCCGCTTGTGTGGTAGCAGAATAAAGTGCCAGTTGGGTGGCGATTTTTCGCGCAAAATAGAGTCCAGCCACGGACGGGCAGGGGCCTCGACGCGGCGTGCTTCTCTTCACATCGCCGCGCCCGCGCCCTGGCGGTGCGCAAACCGAAAAGGAGTGTCGCCATGAAGATCATCCACGCCAAGGACTACGCGGACATGAGCCGCAAGGCCGCAAACATCATTTCCGCCCAGGTCATTCTCAAGCCTGATTGCATCCTCGGCCTCGCTACGGGCAGCACGCCCATCGGCGCTTATCAGCAGCTCATCAAGTGGTATGAGAAGGGCGACGTCGACTTCGCGCAGGTCAGCACCTATAACCTGGACGAGTACCGCGGCCTTTCGCACGACGACCCGCAGAGCTACCACTTCTTTATGCGCGATAATTTCTTTAACCACATCAACATCGACCTGTCCCGCACCCACGTGCCCGACGGCTCCAACACCGACGCCGCTGCCGCTTGCGCCGAGTACGACCGCATGGTCGCCGCCGCCGGCTATCCTGACCTTCAGCTTCTGGGCATCGGCAACAACGGGCACATCGGCTTCAACGAGCCGGACGACCACTTTAGCGCCGGAACCCACTGCGTCGACCTTACCGAAAGCACCATCGAGGCCAACTCGCGCCTCTTTGACAACATCGACGACGTGCCGCGCCAGGCCTACACCATGGGCGTGCAGACCATCATGTATGCGCGAATGATTGTTATTGCCGCCAGCGGCGAGAAGAAGGCCCAGGCTGTGCGCGATATGTGCTTCGGCCCCGTGACCCCGAGCTGTCCGGCGTCCATCCTGCAGCTCCACACCAACTGCGTGGTCGTGGCCGACGAGGCTGCGCTCTCGCTTTGCCCGGAGGCCTAAATCGAGCTACAAAGAAGGGCCTGAGCTGCCCTTCTTTATGCAGCTGCCCGACGCCGCTCCCCCACGGCGCCGGGCATTTTTTGTGAATGGCCGGCCTGCGGTTTAGGGACAGTCCCCTTTTTGCACACGAAACGCCGTTTCGAGTGATTCGCCCAATGATTCGGCGACGAGGCCGCAGTGCTCATGCGTGTGCAAAAAGGGGACTGTCCCCAAACCGCAGGCTGGCCTCCCTTGTCACCCGTGGCAGGTGAGGACGGTGAGGACCTTGGGATAGTGGTTGAGAATCTCGCAGCCGTGTTCGGTCACGATGAGCAGGTCCTCGATGCGCACGCCGATGTCGCCCGGCAGGTAGATGCCCGGCTCGATCGAGAAGCACTGGCCGGGCCGCACGCCCTCGTGGTGGGCGCTCGAGACGTCGCCGGGCTCGTGGTCCACGAGGCCGATCTGGTGCCCGAGGCGGTGGGTAAAGTACGGTCCCCAACCTGCGTCCTCGATGATGCGGCGCGCCGTCAGGTCGATCTTGGCGAATTCGACGCCCGGGGCCACGATGGCCTCGGCGGCCTCGTTCGCACGGCGCACGGTGTCGTACACGCGGCGCTGGTGCTCGGTCGGCTCGGCGGTAAAGAACGTGCGCGTCATGTCCGAGCAGTACCAATCCTGCTTGCAGCCCACGTCGAACAGCACAACATCGCCCAGCTCAAAGGGGGTGTTGTCCGGCTCGTGGTGAGGGTCTGCGCCGTGGTCGCCAAAGCTTACGATGGGGCTGAACGAGTGGTCAGAGGCGCCGAGGCGTCGATACTCCGTGAGCAGGCCGTCGGCTATCTGAGCCTCCGTAATGCCGGGGCGCAGCTGCGCCACGAGCCACTCCATCGCCCGGTCGTTCGTGGCCGAGGCCGCCCGCATGAGGTCCTGCTCGCGCGCGTCCTTGAGCGAGCGCGCGTCGTCGACGGCGCCGGAGGCCAGGCGAAAGCCCGCGGCCGCGCCCGCCTCCATAAGAGGCACGAGCCATCGCGCGGCGAGCTCCTTATCGACGCCGAGCGTCGTGCCGTGGTCGCAGACGGCGGAGACGAGCGCCATGGGGTCCTCGGTGTCGTCGAAGGTGCGCACGTCGGCGCACGCGTCGCCCACCGCGGGGAAGAGGCGGTTGCAGAACATGACGGGGCGGCGGCTCTCGTCGCAGCTCACGTACAGGCCAAGAAAGCGCTCGTAGGGCTCGGTGTAGTAGCCGCACAGCCACCAAATCGAGAGCGGGTCCACGAGCAGCATCTGGGAAAGCCCGAGGTCGCGCAGGTTTGCGCGGACGCGGGCGAGGCGGTCGACGTTCATAGTTAGCTCCTTTCAACTCTTGCCAGTGTACGACAGGACGTGGACAAAGGGGCTGTCCCTTTGTCCACGCCGACGGGTGTTGTTGATGTGTCAAGCAATGTTTGAACGACGCAGGTTGGCGCCGGGCGGGTATAATGAAAATTTGTATGACTAGAATTTGCACCTGCGGGTGTTGGAGGCTGATATGGAAAACGAGACCCCTTCCGTCAACCGTGTTGACGACATTCGCGACCGCCTGGGCGAGTTTAAGGGCCAGCGCATCAAGGTCAAGGCCAACATGGGCCGCTCACGCATCGTCGAGCGTGCCGGCACCCTCGTGGGCGCTTATCCGTCGCTTTTCATTGTTGAGGTCGAGGAGCGCCGCGGCCGCACTGCGCGCCAGTCTTACCAGTACATCGACATTCTCACCGGCACCGTCGAGCTTTACGACACCGATTCAGGTGAGAAAATCTTTGATTACTCTGCTGCGGAAGAGCAGCAATAACAAGCAAATAAAGATGAGGTGAGAGCCGTGGTCGGTCGCCAGATCGTGTATGCTCCGTGCAAGGTAAACCTGCATTTGGGTATTCGCCCGATGGTGGATGAGCGCGGCTATCACTATGCCGAGTCGGTTATGGCGCCCGTGGGCCTCTTCGACGAGATCGTCATTGATGACGCTCCGTTCTTCTCGGTGAGGCACACGCCGTCGCTTGAGGTACCGCCCGAGAAGACGTGCGTGTGGAAGGCCGCGACGATGCTCGCACAGGAGCTCCATTGCGGACTCAACCTGCGGATAGACATCAAGGTGAGCATCCCCGAGGCCGCTGGTCTGGGTGGCTCGTCGGCAGACGCGGGCGCCGTCCTGCGCGCGTTGGCTGAGCGCTGGGGGCTCGATCGCTACGATTCGCGCGTGGTCAACGTGGCCCGTCGCGTGGGCGCTGACGTTGCGTTTTTCCTGAATCCGCAGCCGTCGCTCTTTATTGGGGCGGGTGACCTTCTTGCCGAGTCGTTCGACGAGCTGCCGATGCCGGTCGTGCTCGTAAAGCCTGCTGGCGCGGGCGTCTCGGCGCGCGCGGCGTACAAGGAGTTCGACCGCGATCCCAGCGAGCCGGCGAGCGCGGGCGCCGTTTGCGAGGCGCTGCGCGCGGGCGATGCGGCGGCGGTTCGCGGGCTTTTGTACAACAACCTGGCGTCTGCGGCCAAAGCCCTGCAGCCCGGAAGCGCCGAGGCCGAGACGTGGCTCGCGGCGCAGCCCGAGACGGGGCATGCAATGGTTTCTGGGTCCGGTAGCTGCGTATTTGCGATTTGCGACAGCCTTGAGGATGCTCGCGCTGTGGCCGCGCGCGCAAAGTCCGAGCGAGGTTGGTGGTCTTTTGCCACTTTGACGGTTGGAACGCCGGAGAAAATCTGCTAAAGTATTCTCTTGCAACGGGTTGTGGCTCAGTTTGGTAGAGCACCGCGTTCGGGACGCGGGGGTCGCTGGTTCGAATCCAGTCAACCCGACCATTGAAGTGAGAAGCCGCCGGCGGAAACGTCGGTGGCTTTTTTGTTGCGCGTGGCTGGGCCTACCTGCAGAAGAAGGTCTGTCCCCAAACCGCTGCAGAAAGGGGGCTGTCCCCAAACCGCTGCAGAAAGGGGACTGTCCCCAAATGGTGGGTGACAGTCCCCTTGCGGGCAAAAAATGGCGCGCCGGTTAGGCTTGCTTGAGGCGGCGCTCGAGGGCTTCGGGGTAGTTGGCGTACTGCAGCGCGACGTCCTTATCCACAGTGCCGTCTTTGACCACGGCGTAGAGCGCCTGGTCCATGGTCTGCATGCCGGCCTTGCCGCTGGCCGCGATGACGGAGTCGATCTGGTAGGTCTTCTCTTCGCGGATCAGGTTGCGGATAGCCGTGTTCATGGTCATGATCTCGAATACGGGAACGACGCCGCCGGCCTTGGTCGGCACGAGCTGCTGCGCCACGCAGGCCTGCAGCACGAGCGAGAGCTGCGTGCGAATCTGACGCTGCTGGTTGGCGGGGAAGGCGTCGACGATGCGCTCGACGGTGTCGGCGGCGCTGGTGGTGTGCAGCGTCGAGAGGACGAGCTGGGCCATCTCGGCGGCGGTCACAGCCGCGCCGATGGTCTCGGCGTCGCGCATCTCGCCGAGCATGATCACGTTGGGGCTCTCGCGCATGGCGGAGCGCAGCGCCTCGGAGTACGTGGCGATGTCGGTGGGGACCTCGCGCTGCGTCACGATGCACGTTCCGTGGCTGTGGACGTGCTCAATCGGGTCCTCCATGGTGATGATGTGGCCCGAGCGCTGGTGGTTCATGCGGTCGATGATGCAGGTTAGCGTGGTCGACTTGCCCGAGCCGGCCGGGCCGGTGACGAGCACCATGCCCTTGGAGACTTCCGAGAGACGCAGGACGCTCTCGGGGATGTTCATCTGCTTGGGGTCAGGCAGGCCGAACGGGATGACGCGGATGATGGCGCCGTAACTGCCGCGCTGGCGAAACACGTTGGCGCGGAAGCGGCCGACGCCTGGCAGCGCGAAGCTGAAGTCCTCGTCGTGGTTCTCGGAACCCTCGAAGATGGCGATGTTGCGCCCGGCGAGCTCGTAGATGCCTTGGACGACGGCCTTGGTGTCGGCGGGCATGAGGGGAGCCATCTCTCCGCGGACCTGGACGCCACCCGACTGGTAAGAGATGGGCAGGCCGGCAATGAAGAACACGTCAGAGGCCTTGATGTCGATCATCTTATTGAGAAGTTCTTTGAGTTCCATTATTAGCTCCTTATCGCTGGCGCTATTTAGCGGTTGAGGCGCCGCCCCAGAGGCTTTCCTCCGACGCGGTCTGGGTGGTGGACGTCTTCCAGGACTGCAGCGTGTAGCTGAGGTCGTCGTTAATGGTTAGCTGGGCGTCGAGGAAGCGGCCGCCCGTGCCGGTGATTGAGAAGCTGACGTTCTGGCCGCTCACCGTAAGGCTGATCTGGAGGTCGTCGGCGCCGGAGAGCTCGAGCGCGCGGGCCTGAAGATCGGCTGAGCCGACCTGGACGCGGCCGGCGGCGATGGAGGCGGACTCGCCAGACTTGGCGCAAGCCTCGAGCTTCTCGTCGATGGCGGCGACAAGTGCCTGGCCGGCGCCATCGACCTCGTAGAGCTTGGTCGTGAAGGTCGACTGGCGCGTCGCCGTGACCTTGGCCGCGTTGGCCGAAACGGTGCAGAGCACCGCGAGCATCGCGAGCAGGAGCACGGAGACGAGCGTGATAAAGCTTACGATACCGATGCGGACATTGCCGCCTGAGCCGCGCTTCATTTACCTCGCCCCCTTCACGTAACGCGATGCGTCAACGGAGTAGACAACGCTGCCGTCCTCGGAGGCAACGCTGATGTGGGCCGTGTAGAAGGTGCCGCCGTCGGTGCTCTGCGTATCGACGGCGCAGTCGATGCTGAGGCCTTCGGCGTTGCCGTCGCCGGCGGCGACGCCCTTGCCAACTTTCTTGCCGTCGGCGACGGAGGCCGGGTCGCTCGAGAACTCCTCCGCGGCGCTTTGGGCGAGCTGCACGGCGCGGGTCGTGGCGGTCGAGCTCTTGGCCGCCACGGCGGATTTGGCGAACAGCGAAGTGAACACGGCCATGCACGCGACGATGGCCGCGAGAAGGACGAGAGATTCGACGACGAAGGCGGCGCCGGTCCAGGCGGAGGACACGCGCTTTTTCTCCTCGTCGACGACCATGGTGCTGGAATCCGGTGTGTGCAGGGTGGCCATGTTACTCGCCTCCCTGGAGATTGCGCAGAGCTACCTCACAGCTGCCCTGGTCGGTGGAGATGGAAAGAAGCCCGTTAGCATAGGTGAAATCGAACGAATTGCTGGTCGCGAGGTCCGTCGCCGACTGCGGCGTGTATTGGTTGCCGGCAAGTGCGTACTCCTGCACGACTTTGCCCTGGTACAGATAGGTGCGAACCTCGTAGGTGCCGGAGTCGAGCTTCTCGACGACCACGAGGCTTCGGCCCTCGGGGCCCTGGCCCACGGCGATGCAGCCGGTCGTGTCGTTGGCGCGGATGCTGTTGGCGATGAGCTCGAGGCCCTCGCGGCTGGCATTGTTGGTCGATTGTGCCATGGCCACGCTGCTGTACGTGCGCACGCCGGTGACCAGCGCCACGAGCAGAAGGCCGAAGAGGACGGCCAGAAAAAGGGCAGGGAAGAGGCGCCCCGCAACATTCGGCTTATCTTCGGTGAGGTCTATGCGGACTACATTGACCAGCGCCTTGACGCGCTCGTTGGTCTGTGGCGTGCGTTTTGTCTTCGGATCCGTCATTTGGGCGACACCACCACAGAGGGGGCGATGTTGTCCGCGAAGCACTCGTAGGTGATCACGTAGTCATCGTGGTTGATGGTAAGACCGTAGGAGTCTTCAAGGTGCGCGAGGTCGGAGGGATAGCTGCCCTCGATGGCCGCGCATTGCTTGGCTGCGTTGAGGATGGATTCGCGAAGCGCCGCGGCGCCCTGCACGCGGGCACTGCGGCGCGCGAGGCCGATCGCGACCGCGACGGCCACGGCGACGACCGCCACGCACGCGGCGACGATGAGCACGCGGCGGCGTCTCTTCGCCTGTTCGCGGTATGTGATCTCGTGGAACATTGGCTGATTGCCGCCTTCCTGCGGGGTTGTGCCGAACTTAGCCGATGGAGCTCATGATGCCGACCAGCGGCATCATGACGGCAATGAGCGTGGCGGAAACGGCAATGGTGAGGAACACGGCGAGCAGCGGCTCGATGATGTCGACGATGGCGTCGATCTGGGCCGTCGCGTCGTCGAAGAAGACGTCGGAGAGACTGCCGAGCACGTCGTCGGTGGAGCCGGAACGCGTGCCCACAAGGAGCATGCGGGAGTAGACGGGCTCGAAGATATGGTTCTCGGAGATGGCCTGCGCGAGGCTGCGCGGGTTGTCGATGTCGCTCATGGACGCGCGGGCGGCCTCGATCTTCTTGGCGAGCTCGGCGTGCTCGACGGTTTTGGCCGCCTGCTCTATGGCCTGCTCGTCGTGGACGCCGGAGGCGATGTAGGCCGAAAGGGCGCTGGTAAAGCGCGAGAGGGCCAGTTGATAAAGGGCGCTGCGAGTGCCGCGGAACTTCTCGAAGAATTTGATGACCTTCTGGCGGCCGGATTCGGAGCGCGCGCGGAACGCGAGGACCAGAACTGCGATGGTGGCGACGAGCACAACGGCGAACGCAATCCATCCGACGACGATGGAGGCGCTCACCGAGACGAACGAACCCGAGGTCAGCGTTCCCGCGATGTCGGCGTAGACGCCCCGGAAGACCGGCAGGATGACGATGACGGTAAAGGCGAGGATCGCGCTCATGATGCAGAGCATGGCCGCTGGGTAGCCCACGGCCGACTGCAGCTTGGCGAACATGCGGCCCTCGGAGCCGTAGTAGCGAGAAAGGCTGCGCAGGACGCGGTCGGTGCGGCCGGACGCCTCACCGACGCGCACCATGCTGATGGCGTAGGCGGGGAAGGCGCCGGTCGTCTCCATGGCGTCTGCCAGGCCGGAACCGGCGGCGAGTTCGGAGTAGGTCTTGTCGCAGACGTCCTTGAAGTAGGACTGCTCGCGGTTGTCGGAGAGCAGGTGCACTGCTTCCTCGATCTGAACGCCGGCCGAGAGCATTGTGGCGATGCTGCCACAAAACGCGCTGATCGCGCTGCTCTCGAGAAGTTTGTCCGCCATTGCCGCTCCAATCCGTAATCGCGCGGGTGATTCGCGCGAGATATTGCGCAGTTGTCTCTAGTATACATACCTCTGGGTATAGGTTTTGCCGTCGCCGACGTAGGCGGTTGTCCCCCCCGCTGCGAACGTGAGGTCGATGCGTGACCAGGTGCGCGACTGCACGTCGAAGGACGCCGAGGTCCAGGTCCCGTCGATGTAAACGTTGATCCAGGCATGGTAGATGCCGTCGGGGCTCACGGTGCCGGTGACGATTTGCGTGGGGATGCCCTGGCTGCGCAGCATGGCCGCGCCAAGGGAGGCGTAGTCGAAGCAGATGCCGGAGCCGTCTGCGAGGGTCTCGTCAGGGTCGGGCACGTAGCCGGAGGAGTCCCTGAGCTCAGCTGCCTTGGCATCGTCGTAGGAGATGTTCTCGACGACGTAGGTGCAGATTGCGGCAAGGGCCTCGCCTTGGTTGGCGGCGTCGGCCACGAGCTCGCGGGCGCGCGCGACGCAGGCGGAGTCAGCGTCGTAGTCGCAGTTGACGTTGGGACGCAGGTAGGGCGCGAACTCGTCGGTTAGATCGACCTCGGTCTCGGCGCGGGCGAGCTCGACGTAGCTGTTGCCCGAGGTGTTCTGCATTACGCGGAAGGTGTAGGTGCCGTTTCCGAAGGTTAGGGGGGCAATTATGGGCTCTCCGGTCTCGGGGACGTTGTAGGTCTGGGTGGAATCGCCCATGACGACCAGCAGCTTTATACGCGAGGAAGACACGGAGCTGGCGCCCACGTAGCCGTCGGCGACGTGGGAGATGTCGATGAGGGCGCCGTTTTGGCCGGTGGCCGCGGAGGCGTCGAAGGCCGAGTCGGCGGGCAGCTCGGAGGCCGGCGAGAAGGACGCGCCGGAGGTCGATTCTGCGGAGGCTGCGGCGCCGCCCGAGGCGCCGCAAGCGGTGAGCGCGACCGTGATTGCGGCCGTGAGCAGGCATTTCGCGAGTATGTTAGCGCGACGAGTCATACTGACTCGAGTATAGCGCGGCCCGCGCGGCCCGCCAGCCGCGACCGCCGCGGCCGGCAAGCGGGGCCGCGGCGCGAGTACGCCTTGCGCGACAAAAACGGGGATGGCGGCAGTTTTCGGCGTACAGCCCAAGTAGTCGAATTTTGGACAACTCATCTACCTGCGGTTTTGTTGTGCGCAAAGAGTGGCCTACTTTGAAGGTCCTCGAGGAACTGCCGCCATCCCCGATTTTTTGCAGCCGGTCCTGCCCGGATGGCCTGCCAGTGGTGACTGGCTCGGCTGGCACGCGAGCCTGCGCCGCGAGTACGATGCCGAGTCGTGAGGCCTTCGATTTAAAACTGCCGATACTGTGCCAGCCGTGCCCGTCTCCAATGGGCCCCAGGACAAATGGTGCCGACTCACCGCAAAAGGACTGAAATTATGCGGTTTAGCTGGGATAATGCCGGTTGCTAGAATAATGCCTGCTCAGGGCAGTTGTTCCGTGCAAAGTCGCAGGTAAAAGGCGTGCGGTTGCGTGATTCTCGGTCGACCTGCGAGGCCTGTAACTAACGGCTGGATCACAGCGTCGCGAGCGCGCCTCGCTTTGCGGGCGAGCCAGCCGGGCTCGGGGCCCGTGGCAGCGCCCCTCGCCCGAAGATCCCCGCCGCTTCAGGCGCGCGTCGGGTATAATCGGTGGCGACAGGGGGTTCAGGCCCTCCTGTTTGGTAAGGCTATTGTGGGCATCGCCCGGGGAACAGCCGCCGTGCAGGGCGGCTGTTCCCGTTTAGCGGGCGAGCCCACGTTCGATCAGAGCTTACTTACGGCGAAGCAAGATGATGATCGCGCAGACCGCGAGGAGCGCGGTGAGCGCGACGATGAAACACGTGAGATCGTCCACGGGTTACCTCCTATCCGCCTGATGGACTCGGAGGGCGCCGCCTGTCGTCTGGAACAATTTTACCGTATTTGTGTGGTGCTTAGCACGCTGACCTGCGGAAACTCGTCCGCCCTTGGCGTGCGGGCGGTGGCGCCCGGCAGTTTGCGGTTGCGGCCATGCCGCGGGGCCGCGAACGGCGGAAAGCGGGCGCACGGCGGGGCCTAGATGTGGCGGGCCGCGGGGTGGGTCGACACAACCTGTCGGTGTCTCCAAAGAAGCCTGAAATGGCATCCTAAAAAGTTGGATTAACCTGCAGATTTTATTCACAAGACTCTGAATGTAGACCCCTCCTCTCCAAGTTGGTATAAATAAAAAGATACTTATGGTCTAAAGGGCCGCGCTCTGCCTACACGGCATGTTTTCGCAGGTAGAGCGCTTGGCTCATGGGGCCATGAAGAATGATCTGTAGTTGCGGGGACGCCCGCAGCGGGCTGATTGAGGTGGAACCATGAGCACGAACCAGTTGAAGAACAGCCAGAAGAAGCGTGCGGGAGAGGCGTCGATCGGCCGCAAGGTCGCATCCGCGGTCCTTTCCGCGCTGCTCGTCTGCTCCCTTGTTCCGACCGGCGCTACCACGGCCATGGCCGATGAGCTCGAGGAGGCCGCGGCTGCCGCCGAGGCCCAGGCTCAGGCCGAGGCCGAAGCCGCCGCGCAGGCTGAGGCTGAGGCCGCCGCTCAGGCGGAAGCCGAAGCTCAGGCCCAGGCTGAGGCGGAAGCCGAGGCTGCCGCCGCCGCCGAGGCGAAGGCCGCCGCAGAGGCGCAAGCCGCCGCAGAGGCTGCGGCCCAGGCAGAGGCCGAAGCTGCTGCCGCGGAGCAGGCCGCCCGCGAGCAGGCCGAGCGCGAGGCCGCAGCCGCAGCAGCCGCCGAGGCCGAGGCCAGCAAGCAGGTCGACGTCTGGCTCGACTTCCCCAACGCCTACATTACCTACAACAACCAGAACGTCGCGGAGCCCAGCACGCACGTGACCGTCCTGGCTCGTGAGGACTTCAAGTTCACCGCCACCGCAAACAACGGCTACGACCTCGAGCACGTCAAGGTCGTCGTCGACGGCGCCGAGAACGAGATCTGGCCAGACGCCGACGGCATCTATACCATCGGTTCCTCCGACGTGGCCAAGTCGCCCACCGTCAAGCTCGAGGCCGTTGAGCACAAGGACGAGGAGCAGGCTGACGAGTCCGCTTCCGAGAGCAACACCGCCGACGCCATCGACGGCTCCACCGTCATCGGGGGCGAGGGCACCGGCTCTCAGAATACCGACGAGAACAACGGCGCCGTCGAGGGCGACACCACCGCGCCTGAGGGCACCGTCTCCGAGACCGACCAGAACGCTGACGACCAGAACGCTGATTCAGGCTCCAAGCCCGACGACCAGAACGCCGGCACCGGCGACGAGAAGGCCGACGGCACCACCGACGGCACCGCCGCCGACGGCATGACCGAAGCGACCGACGCCGACAAGAACGACGCCGACTCCATCGTCGCTCCCGAGGGCGCCCCGCAGACCCAGTCCTCCAGCAACCTCTTTGGCTGGATTGCCAACATCTTCAGTGGCCGCAGATCATCGATCTTCAGCGCCTTTGATTCCAGCAAGAACGTCGCGGTCGACGCGTCCATCACGCTGAACGGCACCTCCGAGGGCGGCAGCTACGACAACCACGCTTGGGACGTTGCCGACGCCGCTGTCGCCACCGTGACCAAGGGCGCCGACGGCAAGTCCGCCACCGTCACGGGCATCAAGGTCGGCACTACCACCGTCACGCACACCTACTATAAGTATGAGAGCGACGAGTGGGTCAAGACCTCCGAGGACTTCACCGTAACGGTCTTCGAGGCCGCTGTTTCTAACGACGGCATTGCGACCATCGGTCTCTGGGACGACGACACCGAGGAGTCCGGCGACATTGATACCCTCCAGATCACCGGCGAAGGCACCGTGACCATTGGCAACACCACAACGCTGGGCACCAATGCAACGGGCTCCACCGTTACCTGGACCTCCTCTGACGACTCTGTGGCAACCGTCTCCAACGGCACCGTGACCGGCGTCAAGCGCGGCGCCGCGACCATCACCGCCAACTGCACCGTCAACGGCAAGGACCTCCAGGCCACCAAGACCGTGTACGTCCAAGAGGCCGGCGGAAACACTGCCACCTTCGTTCCGACCATTAGCAACGCTGACGTCGTGTACTTTAACTGGCACGACGTTTCCGATGCGAGCGACGTCACTTTATACCCCGTGAGCGGCGGCTCGCTCTCCGTCCCCAACTACACGAACTCCTCTTCTAGGGGTTATATCGTCTTCTTTGTTAAGCCGCACGCGAACCACCTGTTCACCGGCCTCAACGCCGATGGTCAAGGCGACTACTACGTGGTCGGCTCCGGCAACTACGGCAACATTGCGGACTACCCTGACCTTAACAAAGTGGTCGCCGCCGCACAGGCCGCCGGCTACGTTGGCATGTTCGGCTATCGCCGTTCAGAGGGCGGCAACGTCGTCAACGCGGAATTTACCGTTAACTGCAAGAAGCCCAGCTTGACCATTTCTGCCGTTAGCAACAAGACCACCGGCGTTTCCGTTGGCGATACTCTTGAGTTCACCGTGACCATTACTCCGCAGGCCGTGAATAAGGCCACTGTTTCCGGCGTTGTTGTCAACTCCGCCACTATCAATGGTAAGTCCGTCGAGGTCGGCGACCTATCCGGCTCCGAGAACGGTGTTTACACCGGCAAAGTGAGCTATACCGTTACTGAGGCTGACGTCGCCGCTGGTGCTGTGTCGCTGAGGGTCAACGCTTCTGCTAATTACAATACAGGCGTCGAGTTTTCCGGCGGCGCGATCGTCAGTACCACATCCGCCGTTGCCAACGATACGAATTGCGCCTGCTACTTTGCCGAAAAGAAGGACGTCACGTATATCTTCACGTCCGGCACGACGGATAAGACCCTTCCTTCGGAAGTCACGACACTTCTCCCCTCCGATTCCGTGAAATACACCCCCGGCGTGAATGTTACGGCCAACAACGTGTCTTCGACAAAGGTAAACGTCGCTGGTGGCTATTGGACCTGGAAGGGCTGGGACAGCAGTACCAAGACTATGACCAAAGACGGAATCGTGTTTACCGGCACCTGGGAGTTCACTCAGAACGTCGAGGAGTACACCGTTCACTACTACTGGAACGGGACGACTGAGCCTCTGGCGAACGACAAGACCGGCACGGGCTCGTATGGTCAGGTTGTTACTGAGAACCCGGCTAATATTGCGGGGTGCACCGTTGTGTCTGCTGACGCGCAGACCATCGAGCTTGATGACGACTCTAGCAAGAACGTCATCACGTTCTACTATCGCAAGAATGTGACGCTGACGGCTAACTCCAGCACTGTGACCTATAACGGCGGGGAGCAGAGCGTTACGGGTTACAGCTCTAGCATCGAGGGCGTCGAGTTTGATGGTGTGACGACGACTGGCGGTAAGGGCACCAATGCGGGTACTTATACTCACAGCTTCGCCGGAGGCACGACCGACAAGCCGAGCTCGGACGACAAGTACATCGTTACGGCTGCCGATGATGGTCAGCTGGTCATTAACCCCGTCACCGACGAAGTGACCATCAAGGTTACCGGCCACAAGGGCGGCAATACCTACACCGGCAAGGTTCAGACTGTTTCCGGCTACGACTTCGGTGATTTGCCCACCGGCATTGCTGCGACCGATATTAAGTTCAGCGGAACCGATAGCGTTTCGGGCACCAACGCCGGCACGTACCGCATGGGCTTGGATGCCAGGCAGTTCGCCTACACCGGCGGCAACTACACTAACGTCAAGTTCGACGTGACCGACGGCGAGCTCGCCATTGCTCAGAAGGACCTCACGCTGAAGTCGAAGGACCTGAGCAAGGAATACGATGGCACCGCCCTTACTAATAATGGTGCGGCGCTTGAAACCGAAGAAGGCTGGGTTGATGGCGAAGGCGCAACCTATACCTTCACCGGCAGCCAGACGCTCGTGAACTCCAGCGCCAATGCGTTCACGTATGTTGCCAACAGCGGCACCAACCTGAGCAACTACAACATCGCCAAGACCGAAGGTCAACTGACGGTCACCGATCGTACGAGCAAGTACGAAGTTACCGTTACGGCTGTTTCCGACACCAAGACTTACAACGGCGAAGATCAGTCTGTGTCCGGCGTGACGGGTACCACCTACACCAACGACAAGGGTGCCACCTTCACCATCGAGGGCCTTTCCGCCAGCGTTACCGGCAAAGATGCCACCACTTACGACAACAAGGTAACGGGCACCGCGGTCGTGAAGGATGCCAACGGTAACGACGTCACCAATCAGTTCAAGGTGAACACCGTCGACGGCACGCTTACGATTAATAAGGCTACGGTTAGGCTGGAGTCCCAGAGCTTGACCAAGGAGTACGACGGCCAAGATCTGGTTAACGGCGAAACCGCGCTGAAGACCAACACCGGCTTTGTTGCCGGCCAGGACGTCGACGTTACCTTCACGGGTGCGCAGAATGCTCCCGGCTCCAGCGACAACAGCTTTATTTGGACAGCCAAGCAGGGCACCAACCTGGATAACTACGATGTCGATGCCGTGTTCGGTACGCTGACCGTGACGTCGCGTGGCGCTACGAAGGAAATTGCGGTTGAGGCCAACTCCGACACCGTTATCTACGACGGCAATGCGCACACCGTTTCCGGCCTGAAGGGTGCGGCCGCTGACGGCAGCATCAAGGTGAACGTCGAGGGTGCCGAGTACACTGTTACCGGCCTTTCCACGTACGGCGCCACGGGCACCGACGCCAAGGAATACGCCAACAACGTGTACGGCACGTACAAGGTGACCGACGCCAAGGGCAACGACGTTACCTCCGAGTTCAAGGTCGTTCCCACCGACGGCAAGCTGACCATCAACAAGAAGGACGTTACGCTGAAGTCGGCCGACCTCAGCAAGGATTACGACGGCTCCGCGCTCGTCAACGGCGACACTGCTCTTGCGACCAACGAAGGCTTCGTCGAGGGCCAGGGCATTACCGCCACGTTCACCGGCAGCCAGACCGAGGTTGGCAGCTCCGCCAATGCGTTCAGCTATACGGCCAACGAGGGCACCAACCTGGACAACTACAACATTACTAAGACCGAGGGCACGCTGACCATTAACCAGAGCAGCGCCAAGGTCGTTGTGACCATCGTCGGCAACACCGATTCGCAGAAGTACAGCGGCTCCGAGCAGAAGGTGACCGGGTACAGGGTGACCGGCATTACCATCAACGACGAGGCCACCTCGCTGTTTACCGAGAACGACATCCAGTTCACGGGCAGCGCGACTGCTGCTGGCACCAATGCGGGTACCACCGCGATGGGCCTGGCTGCCGATCAGTTCAGCAGCACGAGCTCGCGCTTCAGCGCTGAGAACGTGACCTTCAACGTGACCGACGGCTCCATGACCATCACCCCGCGTGAGGTTACGCTGACTTCCGGCTCCGCCGAGAAGACCTACGACGGCACTGCGCTGACCAACGGCAACGTGACCGTCACTGGCGACGGCTTCGTGGCCGGCCAGGGCGCAACCTACAACGTGACCGGCACTATCACCAACGCCGGCAGCGTTGCCAACGCCTTCGAGTACACGCTTGCCGAGGGCACCACTGCCGCCAACTACACCATTTCCAAGGCCGAGGGTTCGCTGAAGGTTAAGGCGGTTGGCGATGCAATCGTCGTGACCATTACCGGCAACAGCGGCCTGGACAACATCTATGACGGCACGGCCAAGACGGCCGAAGGCTATACCGTCTCCATCAGTGGCGACACCTCCGGCAAGTTCACCGAGGCCCTGGTCAAGTTCGGCGGCACCGCCAAGGTAGAGAAGACCGACGCAGGCACCTACGCAATGGGTCTTGCCGCCGGCCAGTTCTCCAACGCCGACGCGACTAACTTCCCGAACGTGACCTTCAAGGTCAACGACGGCAAGCTCAAGATTGCCAAGGCCACCGTCACGCTCAAGTCCGCCGACCTGAGCAAGACCTACGATGGCAAGGCGCTCACCAATGGTGAGGCCAAGCTTGCCACCGAGACCGGCTTCGCCAAGGGCGAGGGTGCCACCTACACCTTCTCCGGCACCCAGACGGTTGTGGGCTCCAGCGCCAACGCCTTCACCTACACGCTGAACGAGGGCACCAAGGCCAAGAACTATGAAATCTCTAAGTCTGAGGGCACCCTGACCGTCACTAGCCGTGACGCCAAGTACGAGGTGACCGTCAAGGCCAACTCCGCCACCGCCACCTATGACGGCCAGGCGCACGAGGCCAAGGGCGTCGAGAGCTACGAGTTCACGGTCGATGGCAACAAGTACACCGTCTCCGGCCTGACCACCGAGGATCCCTCTAAGACCGACGCCGGCACCTACACCAACAACGTCATCGGCACGCCAGTCGTGACGGATGCCGCCGACAACGTTGTTACCAACGAGTTCCAGGTTAAGACCGAAAACGGCACGCTGACCATCAACAAGGCTGCTGTCACGCTGAAGTCCGCTTCCGCCGAGAAGGCCTATGACGGCACCGAGCTGACTAAGCACGAGATGGATACCATCTCCGGCTTCGCCAAGGGTGAGGGCGTCGACGTCACCTACACCGGCACCATCACCAACGTTGGTACCGCGGCCAACGGCTATACCTACGCTGCGCAGGCCGGCACCAACCTGGATAACTACACCATTACGCAGCTGTACGGCGAGCTCAAGGTGACCGTCAACGCTGAAGAGGTCACGGTGACCATCACCGGCAACACCGACAGCAAGAAGTACAACGGCGCCGAGCAGAGCGTTTCCGGCTACACCGTGAGCATCAGCAACGAGCTCTACACCACGGGCGACTTCAGCGCTCCGGCGCAGAGCGCAGCCGTGGCCAGGGGCGCCGATGCTTCTGACACGGCCTACACCATGGGCCTGGCCGAGACTCAGTTCGTCAACACGAGCGCGAACTTCAGCAACGTGAAGTTCGTCGTGAACGACGGTAGCCTCACCATTAACAAGCTCGACGTGACGCTCACGTCCGAGGGCGGCGAGAAGGCCTATGACGGCACCGCGCTCACCAAGCCCAACGTGACCTACGCCGACGGCAGCGACAGGTTTGTGGCCGGCGAGGTCACCAACCTCAAGGCTAATGGCTCCGTTATCAACAATGGCGAAGAGGCCACTAACTACATTACCTACGACCACGGCGCTAACTACAAGGAATCCAACTACAACGTGACCTTCGACCAGGGCACGTTGAAGATCACCGCTGGCACCATCGATGCCGACGCCGTGAATTGGAACAGGCAGGATGTCCAGAAGGTTTATGACGGCACCGCGCTGGCGGCCTATACGGCAACCGCTACCGACAAGTTCGGCAATGCGCTGACCGTTGAGTACCAGAAGTCCGACGGTTCTTGGACCACCAACCCCGCCGACATCACCATTACCCACTACGGTTCTACCGAGGTCCAGCTGCGCGCGACTGGCAGCAACTACGCTTCCGGCCAGTACACCACCAGATCCGAGCGGATTGCCATCACGGCTCGCCCCGTGACCTTCACCTCCGCGAGTGACAGCAAGACCTACGATGGCAACGCCCTGACCAACGACAAGGTGACCGTCTCGGCCAACGGCCAAGGCGCGGGCTTCGTCGAGGGCGAGGGCGCGAGCTTCAAAGTAACCGGCACCCAGACGGCGGTCGGCACCTCCAAGAACGCCTTCACCTACAGCTTCAACCAGGGTACGAACGCCAACGACTACACGGTGAAGACGGTTGAAGGCGACCTTACCGTCACCAGCCGCGGCGCAACCGAGACCATCACGGTCAAGTCGAACGGCGGCACGGCTACCTACGACGGCCAGGCTCACTCCGCCGCCGGCTTCGAGACGCTGACCTTCGAAGTCGGCGGCAAGACCTACACGGTTTCTGGCCTGACGACCTCCAATCCGTCCGCGACCGACGCCGGCAACTACGAGAACTCCATTACCGGAACCGCGGTCGTCAAGGACGCCGACGGCAACGACGTCTCCTCCGAGTTCAAGGTCGTGCCACAGGCCGGCAGCCTGACCATCGGCGCGCGCCCGGTGACCATCGTTTCCGGCAGCGCTTCGAAGGCGTATAACGGCGATGCTCTTACCGAGCACAGCTGGAGCTACGCCGAGGGCAGCGAGCAGTTCGTTGGCTCGGACGCCAACAAGCTGCAGCTCAGCTATACCGGCACCATCACAAACGTCGGCACCGCAGCAAACACCTTTACCTACAATGGTTTCGCCGAGGGCGCGACGGCCTCCAACTACAGCGTGACCACGCAGAACGGCACGCTGGAGATCATGGCCGGAACCATCGACGTCAACAGCGTTAATTGGGGCACGCGGTCCGAGCAGAAGGCCTACGACGGCACCCCGCTCCAGGCCTATGCAGCCACCGCAACCGATGGGCACGGCAACAAGCTGACCGTCGAGTACAGCACCGACGGTGAGAACTGGACGACTGACCCGAGCGCCATTACCCTGACCCACTCCGGTTCTACCGAGGTCAAGCTGCGCGCGACCGGCAGCAACTACGCCACGGGGGAGTACGCGACCAGTTCTGAGACACTCACTATCACCAAGCGCCTGGTCACCTTCACCTCCGCGACCGCCGATAAGGTCTACGACGGCAAGGCCCTGACCAACGACACCGTTACGGTCACCGCCACGGGCGAGGGCGTCGGCTTCATTGCCGGCGAGGGCGTTTCCTTCAACGTGACCGGCAGCCAGACCGAGGCTGGCTCGAGCAGCAACGCCTTCACGTACGTGCTGAATGACGGCACCTCCGCCGGTGACTACCAGATCGACGTTGTGCCTGGCACCCTGACCGTGAACCCCGTGGCCAGCAAGGTCACCGTGACCATCACGGGCAACAAGACCAGCGACACCTACGACGCTACGGCCAAGACCGCCGAGGGCTACGAGGTCTCCATCTCCGATGCTTCGGGTCTCTATACCGATGGCAACTTCGCGTTTAACGGTATCGCCAAGGTTGAGAAGACTGACGCTGGCACCTACCCGATGGGCCTGAGCAGCAGCCAATTCGCTAATATCAGCGGCAACTTCACCGACGTCGAGTTCGTCGTGACCGACGGCGAGCTTGCCATTGCCAAGCGCGAGGTCGAGCTGACCTCCGCTACCGCCAGCAAGGAGTACGACGGCACGGCTCTGACGGACAGCACAGTGAGCGTCACCAAGGGCAGATTCGTCGAGGGTCACGGCTTTACCGCAGACGTCACGGGCACGCAGACGCTCGTCGGTACCAGCGACAACGCCTTCACCTATAGCCTCACCGGTGGCGCCACCGAGGGCGACAACGGCAACTACGTCATCACCGCCAAGACCGGCACGCTGACCGTTGCTGACCGTACTCAGGGCATCGACCTTACCGTCACGGGCAACTCCGGCACCGAGACTTATGACGGCACGCAGAAGTCCGTGGGCGGCATCGCCCAAACCGAGTACACCGTCAACGGCGTCAAGTACATCATTACTGCAACTACGGGCGTTTCCGGCACCGATGCAGGCGAGTATGCCAACAACGTCACGAACATCGTCGTGACCGATGCAAGCGGCAACGACGTCACCAAGCAGTTCAAGATCACTCCGGTTGCGGGCACGCTCACCATTAACAAGGCCACCGTTACGCTGACGTCCGCTACCGGCTCGCGCGAGTATAACGGCCAGCCTCTGACCAACGGCAACGTGACCGCCGAGGGCTTCGCCAAGGGCGAGGGCGCGAGCTACAACGTCGCCGGCACCATCACGGACGCCGGTACCGTCGACAACGCCTTCACCTACACGCTGAACATCGGCACCAAGGCCGAGAACTACAACATCACCCAGAACGTGGGCAAGCTCACGGTTTCGCCCATTGCCGATGCGGTCAAGGTGACCATTACAGGCAACTCCGACACCAAGGCTTACAACGGTGTCGAGCAGAAGGTGACCGGGTACACCTTCAGCGCCGATAACGCTCTGTATACACAGAACGACTTCAAGTCCTCGGGCGACGCGACCGCCAAGGGCACTAACGTCGGCACCTACAACATGGGCCTCGACGCCGGCCAGTTCAGCAACATCAACACCAATAACTTCAGCAAGGTCGAGTTCACCGTCGACGATGGCTCGCTGGTCATCGAGCCCGGCAAGATCAACGTCGACAAGGTCACCTGGAACAAGCAGGACGTCCAGAAGGCCTACGACGGCACCCCGCTCCAGGCCTATACCGTGAGCGCGACCGACGAGTTCGGCAACGCACTGACCGTCGAGTACAGCACCGATGGCCAGAACTGGACGAAGGACCCGAGCGCCATCACCCTGACGCACTACGGCTCGACCAATGTCCAACTGCGCGCGACCGGCGGCAACTACGCCACAGGGGAGTTCGCGACCAGCTCAGAGACCATCGCTATCAACAAGCGCCTGGTCACCTTCACCTCCGCGACCGCCGATAAGGTGTACGACGCCGAGGCCCTGACCAACGACACCATTACGGTCACCGCCACGGGCGAGGGCGTCGGCTTCATTGCCGGCGAGGGCGTTTCCTTCAACGTTACCGGCAGCCAGACCGAGGCCGGCCAGTCGAAGAACACCTACGACTACAGCTTCAACAACGGCACCTCCGCCGACGACTATTGGGTGACCAAGAACGAGGGCACCCTCACCGTCACGCAGTCTGAGGCCGAGGTGGTCGTGACCATCGCCGAGAACTCCGGTACCGCGGTCTATGACGGCACCGAGCACAGCGTTTCCGGCTACACCGTAAAGAAGATCTCGAACGACCTGTACAAGGACACCGACTTCAGCTTCGGCGGCACCGCCTCCGTCTCCGGCACCAACGCTGGCGCGTACGAGATGCAGCTCGAGGCCAGCGACTTCACGAACAACAACACGAACTTCAAGTCCGTCACCTTCGTCGTCGAGGACGGCCAGCTTATCGTCTCGAAGCGCGACGTCGAGCTGAGCTCCGGCAGTCAGGAGTTCACCTACACCGGTGAGGCCCAGACGCTGCCCGCCGCCACCGGCTGGGAGCAGAGCGGCGATAAGGGCTTCGTCAACGGCGAGGTCTTGGACGTCCACGCTTCCGGTTCCGTCACGAACGTGGGCGACATCGCGGCCAACACGGTAGTGTGGGCCAACGGCGCCAACTTCAACGCCGACAACTACAACATCACGCGCAACGAGGGCACGCTGAGCGTTAAGGCCAAGAGCATCGTCCCGGGCGAGGGCAGCACTATGAGCGTTGAGGCTCCCGCCAACGTGAAGTACAACGGCACGAGCCAGCAGCAGAAGCCGGTCGTCAAGGACGGCGACAAGACCCTGGTCGAGGGCGAGGACTACACGCTCACCTACACCGCCGACACCACCAACGCCGGCACCGTCACCGTGACCATCACCGGTAAGGGCAACTACACCGGCAGCACCACGACGACGTACCAGATCACCGCCCGCAGCGTGACCCTGACTTCCGAGGGTGCCGAAAAGGCCTACGACGGCACCGCGCTGACGAACAGCACCGTCACCGTCACCGGCGATGGCTTCTTGGCCGGCGAGGTCTCCGACATCACCGCCACTGGCTCCATCACCAACGTGGGTACCGCGACCAACACCATTACTTACACGCCAAGCGACAAGTTCAGCCCGAAGAACTACAACATCACTACGGCTGAGGGCACGCTCTCCGTTACCGCCAGCACCGCCGAGGTCACCGTGACCATCGCCGGTAACACCGGTACCTACACATATGACGGCGCCGAGCACACCGTGACCGGCTACACCGTGAAGAGCATCAGCGGCAACCTGTACAAGAACGCCGACTTCGCGCTGGCCGAGGGCGTCACCGCCTCCGTGTCCTGCACCGACGCCGGCACCGCCAACATGGGCCTTGCCGCCGAGAGCTTCGTCAACCAGAACCAGAACTTCTCCAACGTGACGTTCGTCGTGACCGACGGCTCCATCACCATCAACCAGCAGTCCATTAACCCGGACGACAAGGCTTACTCCGGTGTGATCGTCGGCACCCTGAGCAACGTCATGTATGACGGCACCGAGCACCGCCAGGCCCCGACCGCCACAAAGGCCGACGGCACCGCGCTTACCGAGGGCACCGACTACGCCCTTGAGTACAGCGCCGACCTGACCAACGCCGGCGACGTTGTCGTCGTCGTCAATGGCGCCGGCAACTACACCGGCACCGTCTACGTTGGCTACAAGATCACGAAGCGCCCGGTGTATGTCTCGAGCGAGACCGCGTCCAAGACCTACGACGGCACTGCGCTCACCAGGCCCGATGTGACCGTTGACGAGACCGCCGGCAAGTACGGCTTCGTTGAGGGCGACGTCACCTCCAACACCGCCACCGGCTCCGTGACCACCGTGGCCGACGGCACCAAGACCAACACCATCGAGGTCGCCTTCGCCGACGGCAAGGCCGCCAACTATGACCTCCACAAGACCGAGGGCACGCTCAGCATCGTCGCCAAGAACGTCACCGACAGCGGCATGAGCGTTGAGAAGCCCGGCGACGTGACCTACAACGGCCAGAGCCAGCAGCAGAAGCCGGTCGTCAAGGACGGCGAAAAGACCCTCACCGAGGGCGAGGACTACACCCTTACCTACACCGAGGACACCACCAACGCCGGCCAGGTCACCGTGACCATTACCGGCACCGGCAACTACTCCGGCACCACCACTACTACCTACCAGATCAACAAGGCCGCCCTCACCGTGACCACCCCGGACGCGACCAAGGTCTACGACGGCGACGCCCTCACCGCCGCCGGCAGCATCGACGGCTTCGTCAACGGCGAGACCGCGACCTTCACCACCACCGGCGCGCAGACCAAGGTCGGCTCCAGCCAGAACACCTACACCATTGACTGGACCGGCTCCGCCAAGGAGGGCAACTACAGGCTCGTCTCCGAGAGCGTCGGC